>NZ_BLZO01000157.1 GCF_014132355.1 Okeania sp. KiyG1 | reverse complement strand
AGTAAGCTAGATATTGATTTTTTACTATTACCTGGAGACTTAACTCAAGATGGTGAAATGGAAAATCATACCTGGTTAAGTAAAAAATTAGCTACACTTCCTTATCCAGTTTATGTAGTGCCTGGTAATCACGATGTACCGACAAAATTTACCAATGACTATTCTATTGGTTTGGCAGATTTTCCTAGTTATTATCACCATTGTGGATTTGATTACCAAGAACGATTATATTACACTAAACAAATTTTGCCCGGAGTACGAATAATTGGGCTTAATTCTAATCAGTTTGATAGTTCTGGTAAACAAGAATATACGGGTAGTTTAGAAGCAGAACAATTAGATTGGTTGAGAGAGGTTTTAACTACTACGAAAGAGGAATTAGTTATGGTAATGGTACATCATAATGTAATTGAACATTTACCAGATCAATCTAATAATTCCCTTGGTCGTCGTTATATTTTAGAAAATAGGTTAGCATTGTTAGATATTCTTCAATCTGCTGGAGTTAAGCTGATATTTACTGGTCATCTTCACGTTCAGGATGTTGCTGAATATCAAGGAATTTATGAAATTACAACTGGTTCTTTAGTTACTTATCCTCATCCGTATCGCATCATTAACTTTACTACTGACTCTAGTGGTCAACAATCTTTAAAAATTGAAAGTCATCGAGTTAATTCTTTGCCTAACTTTCCCGATCTTAGCGATACGTCTAGAAACTGGCTTGGCGATCGCTCCTTTCGTTTTATGTTTAAACTTTTGACTAATCCTCCTGTAAATTTATCACCAGAAATAGCAGAAAAACTTGCTCCTAGTCTGCGTTATTTTTGGGCAGATATTGCGGGTGGTGATGCTGTGTTTAACTTCCCTGAATTTCCACCTCATGCTAGACAATATTTTGAAAGTTTTAGCGCCACTAAAAGTATTGATAATAATGCTAGGTTACTATTGCAATAATCTTCAAGAATTTAGAATTTAGAATTAAGAATTTAGAATTACCTCTTCTTATAAATTAAGATAAATAAGAGGATTGGATCAAAGGATTTTTTTTTCTTTGTTTCTCCATGAATGGAGAGGCTTTATACCTGAATTTTTCGGTAAGCAATTTCCTGCGGAATGCTACGCAAACAGCCGTCAGGGCTTCAGTCTGCCTCCTGGCTCGGAACTGCGGACTTCAGCTATTGCTTTTATCTCAACGGTCAAATTCTCCAGAAAATACTCAGCATAAACACTCAATTACTGACTCAATTATGAACACTATGATTTTCTCCTAACTCCTGAATTATGAATATAGTCGAGTCAAAAGTTACTATTTTTTTTTGCTTTTAACTTTTAACTTTTGACTTTTGACTTTTGACTTTTGACTTTGATACCCCGCCGTCTACAGGGTGTTGACAATTGGTTGAGGTTTGATTCCCCATCCACTTCTTCCTCCCTCCTTCTTCCTCCCCCCTTTCAAAGCTATCCCTGATAAGGAACTCCTGAAACCCTTGTAGGAGGGTGGGGAGGAGGGGAAGAGGGGAAGAGGGGGAGTAAGAATTTTGTCTACAGTCCTCAAAAAAGTGTATTTTTCAATACAATTTTCTCCCGAAAAAGCTGACCCCAGACTTACCCATAACTTGTCTGTTTTGTCAAGTTTTATGTTAAGAAAGATGTTTATAAAGCATAGCTTTCAAAGGGGGGCAAGGGGGGATGCCTTCTTCCTTCTTCCTTCTTCCTTCTTCCTTCTTCCTTCTTCCTTCTTCCTTCTTCCTTCTTCCTTCTTCCTTCTTCAAAAAGGTTTACGACAAATACCAAATACAGAGGTATAACCATGTAAAAATGTACTACCACCCACAGGACCAATTTCACCATTACAGAAAAAGCCACTGATAGGAATATTCAAATAACTACTAAATAATCTAGAATCAAAATTAGGTTTACCATATAGTCCCTCTCCTCGTCCCAAACAAGAAAACATTAAAGCAGTAGCATTATTTGTAGATTTAGTCTCCAAAGAAACCTCCCTTTGATAGCGCTCTAGTAAAATTTCTAAATCTTCTGCTGAGGTATTAGCATCTCGTAAATGAAATTGAATTCGTTGGCCCGCTCTTACCCGATCGCCAATAGCGATCGCTCCTGCTTTAGGGTCAACTCCAATTAAATTACGGATCAGAAAATCTCCCTGTTTTAAGTTTTGCTGAAATTCGTCTCTTACTATACCGACAAAGAGAGAATTTTCTGCTAGTTTCCTGTCTTTTTCGTTGAGATTTTGTACTAAGCCTTGTAATGCTTCTAGGGGAGATTGTTTAATACCACCCACCATTTGGTCAGAACTAACGACTTCTTCAAGTTCTAGAACTATATTACGTTCTCCTTCTGTAACACGATATGGCTTACCAATAGGCCGACAGCCTTGCGCTACAATTGTTTCTAAAATAATATTGCCAGATAGAGATACTCCTACAGCTCCTTCCTCACAAAGGCGGTCTTCACAAAAAAGTCCTGCACTGTTACCAGTCGGGCCACTACTAGCTAATCCTCCTACTTTAGCTGAATTAGGATAAGCATAATCTAGACCTTGAAGCAGGTCATTAATTTTGGCAGAAAATGGGTCAGCGAGTATAATAAATTGAGGATGGTCTGTGGTAGGTACTCCGATGAGATTACACCAGTCATCGGGAGAACTGTCTAAGTCTGGTAGTTCTTCTCCTGAGATGTGAAAAGCTGTTACTGTGACTTCTGGTAAATATGCCAAGCTGAGGCTAATGGCTGGTTGATGTTCTAGTTCTTGTGGTTTTCCATCATCATTCATACCAACTATACCACCGCCTCCACAACCGACGATAACTGTTTCGGGCAAATATTCTTTTAGTAGAGGCATAAGTCGTGGATATTCACTGGTAAAAGCTGAGGAGATAAATACCAGTCCTAAATCTGCTGTAGTTCCTAATGATTCTAAACTTTTTTCTACTACTTCTTTAACTGCTGCTTCTAATGAGGGACGGGTTGATATAGAGTTTGACCACTGCATCTATATTGAGGCTCCTTTGTGAATATATTTTTAATATTAATATTTCAGTTAAATAATTGCGAATAGGAAATCAGGAATAGGGCAAAAGGCAGAAATAAAGTAGAATATCAGACCATAAAATTCCATATAGCTCCTAAATAATTTTACAATTTTTTTGAAAAAGATAAAGTCATTATACTTAGCGTTTGCATAATCTTGAAGCCATTTTTCTGATACACCGATTCAACTAGATATTCTGGCTAGACTAATTTTTTCTCAAAGTAATTTGTCAAATAGAGCCATTGCTAACATAAGTATTTACTTTAGTCGAGCATATAGCTAAACTGTTAAACTGTAAAAATCTGAAACAAAAAAATAAAAAATAGGTATTTTAAAATTTAAGAACTTTTATTATCACTACATATTTACCACTACCACCTTATAGAACTACTTTGAGATTTACTATAACTTTTAATTTAATTTCATACATAAATGTTACTTATAAAACAGGCTATCGTTTCAGTTATGTTAATATATTAAGTATTGTTTAGCAAGCTGGACATTCAGGTGGCTTAAAAGATTGATTTTTTGGTCAATGAATCTTAAAATATCAAGATCATTTGGTTGGGAACCTCTCGTAGCATATATAAATGATAAAGAGGTAAAATTTTAATTTGTCTCTTTATCGGACCTGTTTTTCAATTTCTAAGCCTTGATTTTATATTTAGAAATTGTGTCCCAAAATCGTAGGTAGTAAATTAAGTTAAGTTAAGAATAAAAAACTATGACTAATAACAACATTCAGGAAAAAATTGAGCAAGAGCGCGAAGAAGCTCGTGCTATTTGTGATGCTTCTGGTGCTAATTCCAAGGAATGTGCCGCAGCCTGGGATTCGGTAGAAGAGCTTCAAGCTGAGTCTGCTCATCAAAAGGAAAAGAAGTCTCCAAGTTCCTTGGAAAATTATTGCGATGATAATCCTGAGGCTGTTGAGTGTCGAGTATACGACAACTAGGGCAAATTTATTGATTTAATAAGCTATTCGATCGTAGTTTATTAAATTTAAAGATATTAATGTTTGGCTGGTAAGCAACTGAAATATTTAACTTATTAATTCAGTTGCTTATCAAAAAAATATACCATAAATAACTTTTTAAAGTTAATTACGATTATAGTTAAATTTTTATAAATTACTATTTTTATAAGTTACTAATTATGTTAAATTTTTTACCCATAGCCATAACATCTGGATTAGAGATTTGGGTCTGGATGGACTATAGGCTAGCGGTATTATTTACTGTGGTACTACCCCTGTTTATTTTGATTTGGGCTTTTGTCAAAAAATCTGAAGCTATTCAACGTTTGTTGATTACTTATTGGCGAGTTTCTAGTTTATTGGCAATCACAGTTTACTTAATGATTGCAGCAGTACCTATCAGTTTTTTAACATCATTAATAGCTAGAATTTTAATTCCTATATCTTTATGGTTTTGGGTAGATTTGAACGAGGAAATTAGAGAATTACGAAATTCTCCTCTGAAGGCTAGTTTAACTTCTTGGCGTTGGGCTACTACATTTTATAATTTAATCGGAGCACTATGCCAGATTCCTTTTTTAACCTGTGCTTTTAAATCCCGCAATGATTTACTTGAAGATCCATTTTGTAATGTTTGGCTAGACCCTCCATGGTTATTTAAACAAATTTTCCATCCAGACTGGCCTCAAGAATTTATCGGCTTCTTGGGTTTTACCGGACTAATAATCTATACAATTTTTCTCTGTTATTTTGTTTTGGTTAAGTTACAGAAACAAGGGCGATCGGCAACAGGCAATTAGAATTTAGAATTTATAATTTATAATTTAGAATTTAGAAGGGAAAATATTATTGCGTTGTTTGAATTTTAGGCTTTTAGATGTCCTAGCCTTTCTTTTGAGTGCTATATCTAAGATTAAATCTCAGTCTAGTTTTATTCCCTAAACACCAAGATTCTATTTATACCAAATGCATAAGAAGTTGCATAGAATAATATACTAATCAAAATTGAGTGTAGATCGAGATAGACAAGTTAATTAATTTCATAATTCTGTGCTACCTCACATAAAATTTGTATAATACCCAACACCTAACACCTAACACCTACGACCTAACACCTAATAATGAGTAGTATTTCTCATCGTTTGGAACAATACACAATTAAAAAACCGAATGAAGTATTAATAGTTAAGGTTGAAACTGATGGAGAACCAGATGAAGTAGCTATTTTTAAAGGTTTTTCTAGTTCCCTAATGAGAGCTACAGCTTTCGACCCAGATATACCCGTATTACCAGAAACAGCTAAAATTCTTAGTATCGATTTGGTTGCTAGTCCCTACAACCCAGAATCACCTACTTATATTAAACAGGGACTGACTATAGAACAAATGCAGTCCCTGCTTGCAGAAATAGGAATTTAGTAGTTTAAGTTAACCACTCAACTAAACTTACTCAAACTGAACGAGAAAGTCTGAAAGTCTAGTCAAACGCAAGTGGGTTAAGCACTACAGGGTTAAACGGCAAACCCTTTATTCCCCAAAAACATCGGGAATTACTTTTCTAATTAGGGCTTGCTTATGGAAGCTAAAAGTCAGGATAGCCTAAGGTAATGGAGCTTTTTATATTCAGTTTATCTCCTAGTTTATGGCTCTTATTTGCCTCAAAATACTGAAATTTTCTTGAATTTCAGCAGAAAATTTCTTCACATAAAATAGCCTAAACCGTTGCCTCTTCCCCGCGTCCCCGCGTCTCGGCGTCCCCGTGTCTTACCCCCACCAACCAATTTTTTCAGCAGACCCTAATTATATTAAATGCCGCCACCAGCAGCTTGCAGACGCGCTCTAGCTCGCTTCAAAGCTTTTTGGGCCTTAATTTTTCCTTGAAGGTCGCCGTTTTCAGCTTTTTCCAGACTAGATTCAGCCTCATTGTAAGCTATACGAGCTGCTTCTTTGTCAATAGTTTCCCCTTTTTCAGCGCCATTAATAAGTATAGTTACTTCATTTGCTTCTACTTCAGCAAAACCACCCATCAGGGCGATCGCTACCCAATCTTTACTTTTTTCAGCACGAACTCGCATTACACCTATATCGAGAGCGGTCAGCATAGAAGCGTGTCCACTTAAAATTCCTAATTGACCTGTTGTACTAGGTATAATTACTTCTTCAGCTTCTGAGTCCCAAACTGTCTTGTCGGGAGATATTACACGCACAGTTAATGTCATCTGTCAATAATTTTTTGTTTATTTTTTCGGGGGAAGGCAGAGGGCAGATACGCTGAAGGTTTCTTTTGTTTGTCCTCTGCTGCGACTAAATGGAACAAGGCTTTAAGACCCCCACTGAACGAAAGTTCAGTAGTTCCAAGTCATTTCAGTTATCAGTTATCAGTTATCAGTTATCAATACCTCCGGCTAAAGCCAGTGGCTTGAAATACTGAAGTCGATCTTCTCTTGGTCTCATGGATATGGCGAGGAAACCTTGCCATCCCACCCTACTGGCGCGTCAAGCTTGAAATAGTGTTTTAGAAAAATCCTCCAAACCTTAGTCATAGCAAGAACTATACTAAAAATTTAATACATCATTTTCAGCTTGACGCGCTACTACGGGATGCTGCGCAAACGCAAACGTGTCGGCGACAGCCGTTAACGTAGTTATGCGCCAGCAAAACGACCGCTTTTTCATCCCCTTGAAATGGAAGGCTTGAGACCTTCTTTTTTGGTCAGGAGGGGTATGAACATCCTGTTGACTTGCCCCTTCTGTCTTCTGCCTTCTGCCTTTTTCAATTGTGTTAGTTACTGAGTTGTCAGTTGACCGATCGGTCTCAGCATCGACAACCCACAAGCCAACTGTCAACATTTTTTCGTCAACTAATCACCAACATAGCCAGTAAGACTATGCTTCTGCCTTCATTTTTTCAGCTTTGGCGATTACTTGATCGATACCTCCCACCATGTAGAAAGATTGTTCTGGTAACTCATCAAGTTCTCCAGATAAAATCATTTTGAAGCCTTTCATAGTATCTTCGAGCTTCACATATTGACCAGGAGAACCTGTAAATACTTCAGCTACAAAGAAAGGTTGTGATAGGAAACGCTCTATCTTACGAGCGCGAGCTACTACTAGACGGTCATCTTCAGATAATTCGTCCAAACCTAAGATAGCGATAATATCCTGAAGTTCTTTGTACCTTTGTAAAGTAGATTGTACTGAACGAGCTACAGCATAATGCTCATCGCCCACTACGCTTGGTTGCAACATAGTAGATGTAGAGTTTAAGGGGTCAACTGCTGGGTAAATACCCTTAGAAGCAAGTCCCCTTGACAATACTGTAGTTGCGTCTAGGTGAGCGAAGGTAGTAGCAGGTGCAGGGTCTGTCAAGTCATCCGCAGGTACATATACTGCTTGAATAGAAGTAATAGAACCTTCTTTTGTGGATGTAATTCTTTCTTGCAATTCACCCATCTCTGTACCCAAGGTAGGTTGATATCCCACCGCAGATGGCATTCTTCCCAGAAGTGCAGATACTTCAGAACCTGCTTGTACAAACCGGAAGATATTGTCAATGAAAAGTAGTACGTCTTGCTTACTAACATCCCGGAAATATTCCGCCATTGTTAGAGCAGATAGACCTACACGCATTCTTGCTCCTGGTGGTTCGTTCATCTGACCATAAACCAAGGCCACTTTAGAGTCGGGGAGGTTCTCTGGGTTAATTACTCCAGACTCAATCATTTCATTGTAAAGGTCATTACCTTCACGAGTCCGCTCTCCCACACCACCAAAAACGGATACTCCACCGTGAGCTTTAGCGATGTTATTAATTAATTCCATGATGATAACGGTTTTACCTACACCCGCACCACCAAATAATCCAATTTTTCCACCACGACGGTAGGGAGCTAGTAGGTCTACAACTTTAATACCTGTTTCAAAAACGGAAGGCTTAGTTTCTAGCTCTACTAATTTAGGAGATTCACGGTGAATGGCAGATTTCTCCTCAGTTCCCACTGGACCTAGTTCATCTACTGGTTCGCCAATCACGTTAAATATTCTACCTAGAGTAGCAGTACCTACAGGTACACTAATTGCAGCCCCAGTGTCCACTACATCCATACCACGCACAAGGCCATCTGTGCTACTCATGGCCACAGCTCTTACTTGGTTGTCACCTAGAAGTTGTTGTACTTCACAGGTTACTGAAACATCTTGTCCAGCTTCGTTTTGACCTGAAATTGTTAGGGCATTGTAGATTTCTGGAAGACTTCCACTAGGGAATTTAGCATCTACAACTGGACCGATAATTTGAGTAATTTGTCCTACGTTTGTTTTTTCTGCGGTGCTTACCATTCTATCTATGTCTATATGCTTATTTAGCTATCCAAATTAATATACCCGACACTGACACTGCTATGGCAAAAAGCTTGCTGTTGCTTTTAGTGTGGGTTTCTTGTTCAATTAATTCCTCTATATCTGCAATTTTCAGAGTATAGACCTGACCAAATCTTGAGTGGGTTTTCATTCTAAGGAGGTCTCAGAATTACACACTTGCTTTCTCAAATTAATTGAGGCATTTAAGTCTCGATCTATGCTCTATTTGTATCTAGGGAAGGCATTTTAGCCCACAAAGATTCTTGAATATATGTAGAAATGAGGTTGGCCTCAACCATAAGCTCTACATCAATCATCCGGGCTTTTTGCTTTGGCCTTTCGACTGAACAAGTTGCACTGTCATTTTTTAGAGTATCACTGAAGGGTTCATCAAAGGTGATATTAATTTTTTTGCTGAGGACTTTATTTGTATAGTACTGGAGTGCATACTATTTTTTTTAATCATTGTCAAGCTTGAAGAACGAATCTTTTGATATGTGTTTTGCTCGAAAAATATTTGTCAAATTGATTTAAGAAATTAGCGATCGCTCGATTTTTTTATCCCGTGAGCAAATCTTATATTTTCAAAGTAATTACAATCAAAAAAATGTTAAATATATTTGGAAATATTATCGGCATCTTTAGAAGGAATGGTTGATTCGGAGCAGATAATTTATCTCTTTTTGAGCAGTTTGTTCATCAATATCAATTGCAGATTAAAGGATTAATTCACATTGACGCTCACTATGGGCAGGAGTATAAGAGTTACCAAAGATTAAATATAGCTAATTTCGTTTTCTTTGAGCCTCTTTCTCAAAATTTTTAAATTCTTCAAAGTAGTGTCGAAGGAAATGCCAAGTTATTTCAGAAGGCTTGAATTTAATTATTAATTATAGGACTTAGGCGCAGCCACTATAATCTAGTATGGGCGTTAACGATAGTTATGCGCAAGCTTTCGGCCGGAAAGCTGACGCATAGCTGACGAATGGCGCCCCTACAGATGGTGTATAATTTGATATTTTGCGTAAGTCCTGCTATTTTCTATTTCAAGCAAATGTTGAATTAATTTTGTACAGATACTTAAGTTAAATAATTTAACTATTCTGAATATCTGACTTAGCTTTAATACGTCTAATAGGCAAATTTGCCACTAATGCTGTAGCTCTTTGACTATTTTCTAACAAAAATTCTGAATCACTGTCATCTATTTCAACATAGCGAGATACTACTTCCATAATTTCTTTTCTCATCGCCTCAATTGTTTCTGGATTTATATCAGCACGGTCATGGGCGATAACTAGCTTCAAACGACGCTTAACTTCATTACGACTACTATTAGTATTTTTAGAAAAAAGCTTTTCTATAATTTCATTTAACATTAGCTTATTGTTAATTTAATAGTTGATTTATGCAGTAAATTGCGGTCTTTTTATTTGGGGTTTAATACCCCGCCTTCTACACGGTGTTATAGCGCAAGTCAAAAGTCAAAAGTCAAAAGTTAAAAGTTAAAAGTTATATCTGACTGAGTTTGAGCATTTATAAATGTCCTCACCTATTTGCGTAGTGCTATGTCTATTGATTGGGGTTATAAGACACTAAGTGGCAGGTTATTGACTATCCCCATCCACTTTTTCCTTCTTACTTCTTCCTTCTTCCTTCTTCCTTCTTCCTTCTTCCTTCTTCATTAAACAACTTTAGATGACAATAATTTACGCAGCCAAGTAAAGAAATTTTCTTTTGGGGGGTTGAGGTCAATAAAATCTACTTTTTCTCCATCTAAACGACGAGCAATATTAACAAATTCTGAACCTGCTAAAGAAACATTTTCTGCTAATACCAAAGGTTCGCCTCGGTTAGTAGATACAATTACCTTCTCATCATCTGGAATAATTCCCATCAGTGGGATAGCAAGAATTTCTTCTACATCTTGTACGGACATCATTTCATCAGCTTGGACCATCTGAGGTCTAATTCGATTAACTATCAGATGGATATTCTTAACATTGTTGGCTTCTAGAAGGCCAATTACTCGATCCGCGTCACGGACGGCAGATATTTCTGGGGTTGTAACAATTATAGCTTCTTCGGCAGGGGCGATCGCGTTCTGAAAACCTTGTTCAATTCCAGCAGGAGAGTCAATCAGAATATAGTCATATTTTGGTATTAACATATTGACTAACTCCTGCATTTGTTGGGGAGTAACTACTTCTTTCATTCGATTTTGAGCAGCAGGTAAAAGTGCCAACCGAGGTTGTCTTTTATCCCTAACTACTGCTTGTTCGAGGCGGCATTCTCCAGCTAAAACCTCTACTGCCGTATAGACAATTCTGTTTTCTAAACCTAGTAGTAAGTCCAAATTTCTTAATCCGAAATCTGCATCAACTAGGGCTACTCGGCGGCCATTTTGAGCTAAAGCCATGCCCAAGTTTGCTGTGCAAGTAGTTTTTCCCACTCCACCTTTACCAGAAGTAATAACAATAATTCTGCTCATAAGCTATTAGAAATTAAGAAATAAGGAATTGTATTATAGTCAAAACTTAGAGATTATTTTGGCATTTTAGCTAAATCGCTGAGAAGCAGATCGCCATAATCTGTGATTTTGCGACCAGATGAATCGGCGGTAAATTAATGGGGTTCAATGCCTCATTAATTTACAAATTTTTATGTTATCATCGAACTATGCTGGTTTGAGCTAATCGCCGCCAGTAATGAACCATAAAAATTTAATAGGATATGGGGTTGTTGGCCCGAATTCCTAGTCAACTGTGGGAAAACGTAAAATCTGATTGCGGAACTAGGTGAGCAGTTTTTGATGTGCAAAAAGAGCGGTGGGGCATCTCGTTCTTAAAGCACGCGCTTGTCCGACGGGATACCGGGACTGTGAAACGAGAAGCCCACACTATACCGTCAGGTTAGTGTGGGAGTATGTCACAATTTATGTAAACTCACAAAAATCTGCTACTTGTTAACTTCAGAAAGATCAACTTATTCTCAATACATTAAAACTTTTATTTTGTCAAGATACCAGAGGATAAGCTTGGGGTGACAAATTATTGGGCGTTGCTGATGTGATGTATTAAATTCAACCAGTGGTAAATTTTCACCCAAAAAATAGTGGGAACTATACCTATTTCTGACTCTAAAGTCACCGAAAAACTCCTTTCTACTAACTCCTGTGAAATCATAAGAGTAGCATACCGAAAATTAAAATTCAGTGGGGTGCGTTACATTTCATTAACGCACCCCACTGAATAAATTAAACATCAATATTTGATGGAGCCACCTACTGACTCCTGACTCCTGACTTCTGACTTCTTCTTTAACGGCGTATCTTAGCAAAGTCTACCATTCTACTAATACGAATCCCTCGATCCATTACATAAGCAACTTCAGGATAAAATTGAGCTGGTGGTTTTTCTGGCCCTCTAGCTACTTGATCTGCAATTCTGATAATAGTTGGTTCCATCTGTAAAGTCATAATTACACTTTGAGAATTTCCTTTAGCACCAGCGTGGACTATTCCTCGTAAACGACCCCACACTAAAATATCTCCATTGGCAATGATAGAACCACCAGGGTTAACATCTCCTACAATTACTACCGTACCAGGATGCCGAATTTCTACTCCCGAACGAATGGTCATCTGTAAATATAAAGGTTCAAGCATAGGTTGAACTTTTTCTGTAGGAGCTTGGTTGAGAGTAGTAATGTCAGATTTTTGCTCTACAGAATAGCCAACTGTGACTGCTGCTACAGCAGTTTGGCGGCGTGAAGTTTGAACTGTTGTTAATTCTAGCTCTACTTCTAAAAGAGCTTCAGCTATTTGTTGTAGTTGACGAGTATCTAATAAGCGGTCAAAAGCAATGAGCTGTACCTCTGTTTTTGGCTGCCAAAATCTTTCTCCTGCTTTGAGGCGTTGCTTGAACTGTTGCCAAATTTCTGTCCAGGTCATAGCAGTTGGATTTTCTATCTCACCATTATTAAATTCTGGTGGCAATAGTAATAACAATTTTCCTTCCTCTGTTTTGAATCTGACTTGTAAGTTGGTACTTACTTCTGGTGTAGAGGCGGGAGTTGTTGAGATAGAATCATCAGAAGGCATATAGTGTGGAATTTTATTTTTAATCTTTTTTTTTGGCCAGACTATCTTATCATATCAGTTATTAGTTAAGATTTGTGTGCTAGTACACCATTTATACTAGAAGGAAGAGGGAAGAAGGAAGAAGGGCGATTAGTTATTTAGGAGAGAAAAATCTGGTGTTGTCTGATGAGATGTCCGCACCCTTTCCCTCAAAATAAACAAGGGTGATTAACTGTTGAACTAAAAATGTAGAAAGTTGTTGTTATTTGTATAAAAGTGGTATAAGATATAAAGTAGGTCTCAAGAGAGTGGAATAAGGCAATGGATGAAAACTCAATCAAGGTAGTCCGAGTGACGACAACAGAATTTGAATTAAGTGACGGGCGGGTATACGAACATCCAATACCATTGGAGTATGAAGAAGTACCATTACCTGAAGCCTTTCAAGAGTTCTATGACCATTGGTTAAATATTTGGCACACAAACCATGACAAAAAAACTCCTAACTACATCTGAAGTTTGCATAATCTTAAATGTAAGTCGATGGACTTTAACTAAATGGGAAAAAGCAAATAAATTAAAGCCAATCAGAACAACTGGTGGCCATAGACGCTTTCATGAGAGTGAAGTCAATGAATTGATGGGAGTAAAAACTCCGAGTGAGGCTCAAAACCACAAGGTAGTTGCCGTATATTGTCGAGTTAGCTCGCACGATCAAAAGAGTAAGGGAGACTTAGATAGACAGAAAGCTAGAACATTAGAATACTGTGTCAAACAAAACTATAAAGTTGAACACATTTTATCCGAAGTTGGTTCAGGGATGAATGACAGTCGTGATAAATTAAAAAGATTATTTGACTTAGTGCGCTCAAGGTTAATTAACAAAGTTGTTGTAGAACACAAAGACCGACTGACTAGATTTAACTATAACTACCTAGATAGTTTTTTTAGTAGTTATGGAGTTGAAATAGAGATGATAGAGTCAGTTTTTCCCAAGTCTTATGAAGCAGAACTTGTAGAAGATATAGTGTCTTTGATGGCATCATTTTCGGCTAAATTATATGGAAAACGGAGCAGTCAGCGACGTCAAAATCACATCAAGTCTCGCACTAAAGGGCAAGTTCAATGAAAGTTGTTGACAGACATATAATTAGACGAACACATCGATCTTGGCGGGTGTGTGCTCAGTTAGCCTTTAAATCAAAAAACTTGTACAACCTGGCTAACTATCATTGTCGTCAGCATTTTTTCAAGTGTTCAAAAAGTCTAGATTTAACCAAGCTATATCACGCCACCAAAAATAGCGATGCTTATAGAGCATTACCAACTAAAGTATCAAAACAAATCATAAAATGCTTGGTTGCAACTTGGCGTGGCTATTTTCAAGCTATAAAAGAATGGTCGCGCACATCCAAAAAAGTTTCACGCTCAACCCAAAATACCAAAGTATAAGGACAAAAGCAAAGGCTGATCGGGTAGTTATATATTCATGCATAATCAGTCTATAGAACCCCTAAGCGTATCTCTAAAAAATTAGGCGATCGCTAACCTCTTAAGCATCAATCGAATAAAACGGCATATTAATCTTAGCAGTAGCATTTTCCAGGGTTCTTTTCCTGCGGAATGCTTCCCTACGGGATGCTACGCAAACGCAAACAAAATTTTTGGTCAAGCTTTTACACCTCTCCATCTAGGAATTGGTTCTTTCAATGACCCACCTGGCTTTTACGGGAACAAACCCTGTTTTTCCTTCCTGTTTTTTCTCCGCCAATGATAGTTTTGGTGATAGTTTCAACCGAATTTTGGTCATAATCGCAGGATAGATTTTTTTTAACTTCTGTATGATTTTTTCGCTCTTGGTATCCATTATCAAGTAAAATAGTGATTTTAGGAACGTTTACAGGTTTGGACTTAAAGTAGTCAATATTCTCTGACAACATTTCAATTAATCCGTCATCATCAGAAACTGATGATGCATGTGCAATGAGCAAAAAAAGCGCACCGCCCGCTCTGAGGTTTCCTCAGAGTAAGGACGGAGCAAGAAGGAAAACCTAGACTATCTACTGCTAAGTGTCTCTTAATTCCATTAGTAGCTTTGTAGAAACAGAATCCCTTGGACTTGACACTAGCATTACAAGTATTTTTTACAGATAAGTGAATCAATGATTATTAAAGTTGTCCCGGAGCGCTTTTTTTTTACTTGTTGACGTACTTGACCATGTAAAACATCTCTAATCTTCAAGGGTTACCCCTTCTGCTCGCCACTGTTTATAATGCCAAAACACTGTGGAATAAGGAGGTAAGTCATTAGGTAAATCGGACCAATTACAACCATTCTTAAGTTGGTAGAGAACACCATCTAGTATTTGCTTTTTAGTCCATTTGCGTGGGACAAGTTTTCTTCTTTTTTGGTATGGGATGGTTCAATAAGAACCCATTCTTTGTCTGTTAAACTGCTTGAAGGCTGGCATTTACCCAAATCTGTTTCTGATAATTGGCGTTGGCGGAGCCTAGCGGCAGCTATATCGCTACTTAACTAGCTACTTAAACTATATGCCTTTTCCTCAAAAGATACACTTAGGGGTTCTATATGAAATAGGTACGCCTCCCAAACAAGTTGCAGGTATGACAACAGCTAACACATTTAATTTCTCTCAATAACCTTCTGTCTCTTTCTTTTAATAAATTCTCTATATTTTTTAAATTACTCGCATTTTCCTTGATTTGATACTCTATTTTTCCTATGTACCTAAAAACTCCCCAACTGCCAACAATTACAACTGCAAAAGTAGATATCATGCCAATAGTGATAACTGTTTCAGGTGGCATTTTTTCTAGTCATTATTCAACTGATTGACGATTAACTTTATTTGACAACTTAAACCCACGCATATCCGCTCCACGGGTGCAATGAAAATCTCGGCATACTTGGGGTCTATTTTCATAGATAGTACAAGTTTTCATTTGTCGGTCTAAGGCGTAACACATTCCATCGGCATCACGTTTTAACACCAACGCACCTATCTGATGGTCAAAATAACTTTCGTACTTTGCATACTCCTGCTCTTCTGGAGCTACACAAATTCCTTTTAAACCACAACATTGAGCGCGACAATAAGGCAAGGCATCTAAGCATTCGCAGTCGAATAAAATCCAAGCTCCATCGGCTCCATCTTCAATTCTAATTTCGCCACTAGGAACTTTAGCAATTATTGTTTTTCTAAGGATAGGTTTAAATCTTGTTTGTTGAGATACCCATATTGACCCAAGTTATAAAGAAACTCTCCCGCTTTTGGCATTCCCCAATCTTCACTTCCCCATTTGGTATGAATCATCAGTTCAACGGCGTGCTTTGATTTAACGTTGAATTTTCCCTTGAAATCGAAATACTTGGTTTGCTTCTGTAAATTTGTTTCGCGTAACTCGTTTACTTTGGGTAAATTTTCTGAATTAATCTTACTAAGGCTTGTAATATAATAGTCGCATTGTAAATATTCTAGTTGACCTTTGAATACATAGTCAATACTGTTCTGTGGTTGGTGAAAATGAGTGATTGCTACCCAATTTATCAATTACGTCAAACAAGTCATCAAAGCTGCTCAAATATCTTGGGGGCTGATGTTGGAAGGATTTACCGAACTGCCAGACAACGTGTCTCAAGCTATGAGATTAGCTAGTTCTGCCAGGCAAGTCAGCGAGGAAGCTGATGAAACTACAAGCTGCTGGCAGGAAGTATTGGACAATGCAAAGAATCTATCCCAACCTATTACAGCAAGTTACATAGAAAATACTATTACAGGGGAAACTACAACCCCTTTAGCCACAGCAAAAATACCCAGAGATGTCTGGGACAAATTAAAAGACCGGGCAAGAGAACAGGGAGTTAAACCGGAAAAATTACTTGAAGAGATTTTAGGGGATTATTTAGACCCAAAAGACAACTATGGCCCGGATACCGAAACAGCAGCCGAGCCAGAGTCTGTAGATAGTTCAAAAGTTTGTTTGCCAAAAACACCAGAGATTAAAGCTTGGGAAGAAGACCTCGAAGCTTTAGTCCAGGAAAGATATACTGTTGACACTCCACGGGATAAATCCGCGTGGATTCGTGACTAGGAGTTGTAAATCGGGTTAAAACCTCGATTTTCACATTGCTCGCAACAACCACATTGCCAGTACCGTACCGTAGTACGTATACAGCAGCAGTCCACGCTTACGGTGTCAATTGCCACTACTCTCTCCGGCTAAAAAGCCATTGAGGCTACTTTTTAAGTTTAAGGTTAATTATAACACATTTTTTGACTACGGATTAAAATCCGTCGAGTCGTTTCCATCCACCGCTTAAAAGACGGTGGTTTCCCACTTACCGAAATTTTACGATGAAAATAATTATGGCACAACCACAGACGGTTCCGCAATACCGGAAGTTTTTCATCCAGGAGGGGATATCTCCCCTGGAGATAAAGGCCAAGTACGGCGACCTCCGACTTAGGGATACTTGGAAGAAGGCTTACTCGGAATATACCTATGGGAGATTGCCCATAATTCAGGCGATCGCACAAGTGGAAAGGCCACAACCACAACCACAACCACAACCAATACCACGGGCGATGGTCAATGTTGCTTCAGTCTTGGCCAAACCAGAAGAAAGTTCCAGCACTTTAGACTTATTTGGTGGTGGAAACATTCCTCCAGTGGAGCAAAATGCTGGAAAAGTACTGCATGCCGATTGAATATGAAAACCAATCTAAAGAGGAAAAGGAGCAGGAACAACACATGATATATGTTGCACTAACTCGGTGTTTAGCTCGTGCAAAAGGTGGGATTTTATGGTTGGTTTTGGCAGCTAAAAATGATTTTTTTGAATGGCCGAAATGGCTACCGCATGAATATCGAAAATTATGGAAAAATGATAATATTCCGGCTTTTGAGCCTAATTTTGATGATTTGGAATGTACAGAAGATATTGATTTTTGATATTTGAGAAAGCTGAGTAATTATCGCGATCGCAACTTGACAAAAGTAGGATATCTAGTTAAGCTGTTTCACAGCAAAACCCAAGCAAAAATCAAAGTAATATACTATAGCAATAAGTTTGAAAAGTTATCAGCGTAGCAGCCAGAATGGAAGTAATTTTAAAGATTTCCGAACTGTCAACTTCAGAAACATATTTCTAAATTCTACATTCTAAATTCAGTGTTTATCATTAAATTTTCTGATCGTCTTGCGCATTGAGAAAAATCTTCACTTCCCAAAACTCAGAAATTATAAAGCGCGTCCAATTAAAACCAGTATAAAAAAATTAAGTAATTCATCAAATACAGACGCTTCAACATAATTCACTATCTTCTCAGCTATTTATATTAAGTATTTTGCCAGAGAGCTTAAATTTAATATTGATTAGATTTAATTGTGTTTAGTCGGATATATTTCAATTAATTAATTCTTAAATTTGTGGAAATTACTAATTGTCAAGCTCAAATTTAATCTGATAGGATGAGCTTACCAATCAAAAACATTACAAGGTAAGTATTTAGCTGTCAGTTAGCAAGCATTTCTGTGTCTAAATGTTTCCTAAACAGCTATCATTTTTTAGCTGTAAAATCAACTTAAAACAGACAGCTAATCTTAGATAAAAACAACAAAAATAATTGTTAATGTCTCCAGATTTTAGATAAAAAGATGTTGAAAAACTTTCAGAGAGCAATCACATTAACAACAATAAGTTGCCTAACTTTAGGATTAACTAATCCAGTCAAAGCAGCAAGTTTAGACTTAACAAGTTGGGAAACTTTAGGAGATGTAAACTTGGTCTCCAACAACCAAGTTTTACTATCAAACGATGCCGACCTGGACGATGATTATCAACTAGGAGCTGCATCGGGAACTTTCAACTTTTCCGACACACCAGCAGTAGATAATTTTTTCGGAGACCTAGAATTTTTCTTAGGTTTAAATCCCTATTCCTTGAGTCAATCTGGAGAAGCTTATGAAGGTTCTGTATTGAAAACAATACTAACTGTAAAAGCTGGAGATGAATTAAGTTTTGATTGGAACTTTTTCACCAATGAAACCTCTACGCTATTACCAGAATTTTTAAACGATACTGCTTTTCTTTTAGTAGATTCTCAAATAATCAAACTAGCAGATGTTGCTGATTCTACATCTGCATCTAGTCTATTTGATTCAGAAACAGGTCTTCAATCTTACACATATCAATTTACAGAAGCAGGAAATTACACTATAGGTTTTGGGGTACTCGATATAGACGACCCTACCAACTCTTCAGCATTATCAGTTAGTAATCTCACTCTTAATACTCCATCTGACAGTTAGCCTATTCCTGAATCTGATACAACTTTAGGACTGTTAATTTTAGGAATATTATGCACGAGGTTCCGTGTAAAAATTTCTGATAATTGATAATTAATCAAGATTTAAAGTCCAAGATTTAAAGTCTTTGAAATTAATAATAAATAACTAATATTAGTCTGGCTAAATTGAGCAGATATAATCTCTTACTAATGCTGCTGCCAAGCTAATTACTAATTGTCAATTATTGGCGCTCAATTATCAAATTTTGAAATGATTTTTCATTTTCTTTGCTTGGTAGTAAATAGTTAGCTCGACCATAGCAAATATTGACCGAAGGAAAACGGAATTTACCGAATAATGAATAATGAATAATGAATAATTAAGATTTGATAGTTAATAATTATTCATTCAACAATTCACGCCTTGAAGCCGAGCCTTTTAAGGGGATAAAATCAAAAAATCCTTTTAGTCAATCCTATCCGTTTTAAGAAGAGGTAATTATTAATTATTAATTGTTAATTGTTAATTGCTGAAATATCTACATATTCCTAATTTTAGCTAATATAAGTACGGAAATTAAAGTATTTATTTAGTCTGCTTTCAGCTCAAAGTTTCACGTTAAATTCATTGAGAGGGTGTAATCAATTATGTTATCAAATGATGAATTAAATATTTTTAAGACTGACTCGTTAACTGTTTCTGGTTTAGTTAACAACAACGATAATGAGTTCAATTTTCCTCAACCATTATTAAGCTCTGAAGACACATTTACTGTACTACCACTAGATGAGGAAACACTCAGATTTTCATCTCAATTAATTGATGATATTGAAGTAAATACTATCGAAGGTACTCCCGGTCGGGATAACTTAGTTGGTACAGAAGGCGACGATATAATTATTGGTTTCCAGGGTCGAGATACTATTACTGGTGGTGATGGTAACGATACATTCCTCTACACCAGCATCATAGACGCAGGGGATATTATTACTGACTTTGAAGTAGGTCAGGATAAAATAGATTTCACCGAGGTACTAGATGGTATGGGTTTGACAGGAGATGACCCTATAGAGTCTGGTTATGTGGGGTTTAGAACTTATGAGACAGATGTTATTGTCACTATCCATCCAAATGGTGCCGCCGGTCGCAGAAGATCTTTTTTAAGGTTGCAAGGGTTAGCCGATGATGCTGTCGATAACGAAAGTTTTTTAGCTGATGTTTTAGGTTTAAATTCTGATATAGAAGTTCCAGTAATTTCGGCTGAATTATTAAATGATACTGGAGAGGATGATAGTGATGGAATTACTTCTGACCCGACGATAATTGGTACTATTAATACAGAGAGTGAAGTTGTTAGTTTAACAGCGGGTTTTAATGAGACTTCTGTGGAAGATTTTGTGGATGTAACTGCTGCATTATTAGAAGATGGTAGTTTTGAATTAAACCAGGAATTATTAGAAAATGTTTTGGGAGATACGTTAACTAATGGAACTTATAGTCTGAAACTGCAAGCTACAGATTCGGGTGGTAATTTATCAGAGGTTATTGAATTTGAGTTTACGTTTGATTTAGATGTTTCAGTACCGATAGTTTCGGCTGAATTATTAAATGATACTGGAGAGGATGATAGTGATGGAATTACTTCTGACCCGACGATAATTGGTACTATTAATACAGAGAGTGAAGTTGTTAGTTTAACAGCGGGTTTTAATGAGACTTCTGTGGAAGATTTTGTGGATGTAACTGCTGCATTATTAGAAGATGGTAGTTTTGAATTAAACCAGGAATTATTAGAAAATGTTTTGGGAGATACGTTAACTAATGGAACTTATAGTCTGAAACTGCAAGCTACAGATTCGGGTGGTAATTTATCAGAGGTTATTGAATTTGAGTTTACGTTTGATTTAGATGTTTCAGTACCGATAGTTTCGGCTGAATTATTAAATGATACTGGAGAGGATGATAGTGATGGAATTACTTCTGACCCGACGATAATTGGTACTATTAATACAGAGAGTGAAGTTGTTAGTTTAACAGCGGGTTTTAATGAGACTTCTGTGGAAGATTTTGTGGATGTAACTGCTGCATTATTAGAAGATGGTAGTTTTGAATTAAACCAGGAATTATTAGAAAATGTTTTGGGAGATACGTTAACTAATGGAACTTATAGTCTGAAACTGCAAGCTACAGATTCGGGTGGTAATTTATCAGAGGTTATTGAATTTGAGTTTACGTTTGATTTAGATGTTTCAGTACCGATAGTTTCGGCTGAATTATTAAATGATACTGGAGAGGATGATAGTGATGGAATTACTTCTGACCCGACGATAATTGGTACTATTAATACAGAGAGTGAAGTTGTTAGTTTAACAGCGGGTTTTAATGAGACTTCTGTGGAAGATTTTGTGGATGTAACTGCTGCATTATTAGAAGATGGTAGTTTTGAATTAAACCAGGAATTATTAGAAAATGTTTTGGGAGATACGTTAACTAATGGAACTTATAGTCTGAAACTGCAAGCTACAGATTCGGGTGGTAATTTATCAGAGGTTATTGAATTTGAGTTTACGTTTGATTTAGATGTTTCAGTACCGATAGTTTCGGCTGAATTATTAAATGATACTGGAGAGGATGATAGTGATGGAATTACTTCTGACCCGACGATAATTGGTACTATTAATACAGAGAGTGAAGTTGTTAGTTTAACAGCGGGTTTTAATGAGACTTCTGTGGAAGATTTTGTGGATGTAACTGCTGCATTATTAGAAGATGGTAGTTTTGAATTAAACCAGGAATTATTAGAAAATGTTTTGGGAGATACGTTAACTAATGGAACTTATAGTCTGAAACTGCAAGCTACAGATTCGGGTGGTAATTTATCAGAGGTTATTGAATTTGAGTTTACGTTTGATTTAGATGTTTCAGTACCGATAGTTTCGGCTGAATTATTAAATGATACTGGAGAGGATGATAGTGATGGAATTACTTCTGACCCGACGATAATTGGTACTATTAATACAGAGAGTGAAGTTGTTAGTTTAACAGCGGGTTTTAATGAGACTTCTGTGGAAGATTTTGTGGATGTAACTGCTGCATTATTAGAAGATGGTAGTTTTGAATTAAACCAGGAATTATTAGAAAATGTTTTGGGAGATACGTTAACTAATGGAACTTATAGTCTGAAACTGCAAGCTACAGATTCGGGTGGTAATTTATCAGAGGTTATTGAATTTGAGTTTACGTTTGATTTAGATGTTTCAGTACCGATAGTTTCGGCTGAATTATTAAACGATACTGGAGAGGATGATAGTGATGGAATTACTTCTGACCCGACGATAATTGGTACTATTAATACAGAGAGTGAAGTTGTTAGTTTAACAGCGGGTTTTAATGAGACTTCTGTGGAAGATTTTGTGGATGTAACTGCTGCATTATTAGAAGATGGTAGTTTTGAATTAAACCAGGAATTATTAGAAAATGTTTTGGGAGATACGTTAACTAATGGAACTTATAGTCTGAAACTGCAAGCTACAGATTCGGGTGGTAATTTATCAGAGGTTATTGAATTTGAGTTTACGTTTGATTTAGATGTTTCAGTACCGATAGTTTCGGCTGAATTATTAAACGATACTGGAGGGGATGATAGTGATGGAATTACTTCTGACCCGACGATAATTGGTACTATTAATACAGAGAGTGAAGTTGTTAGTTTAACAGCGGGTTTTAATGAGACTTCTGTGGAAGATTTTGTGGATGTAACTGCTGCATTATTAGAAGATGGTAGTTTTGAATTAAACCAGGAATTATTAGAAAATGTTTTGGGAGATACGTTAACTAATGGAACTTATAGTCTGAAACTGCAAGCTACAGATTCGGGTGGTAATTTATCAGAGGTTATTGAATTTGAGTTTACGTTTGATTTAGATGTTTCAGTACCGATAGTTTCGGCTGAATTATTAAACGATACTGGAGAGGATGATAGTGATAATATTACTTCTGACCCGACGATAATTGGTACTATTAATGCAGAGAGTGAAATTGTTAGTTTAACTGCTGGTTTTAACGATACTCTTTCTGAAGACTTTGTTGATGTAACTGCTGCTTTATTAGAAGATGGTAGTTTTGAATTAGACCAGGAATTATTAGAAGATGTTTTTGGAGATACTTTAACTAATGGAACTTATACTCTGAAACTTCAAGCTACAGATACTGATGGTAACTTATCAGAGGTTATTGAATTTGAGTTTACTTTAAATATAGATTCCCCGATTATTTCAGTAGAATTGTTAAACGATACTGGAGAAGATAATACTGATAATATTACTTCTGATTCGACAATTGTTGGTACTATTAATATCGAAAATGAAGTTGTTAGTTTAACTGCTGGTTTTAATGAGACATCCCCTGAAGATTTTGTAGACGTAACTGCTGCTTTATTAGAGGATGGAACTTTTGAATTAAACCAGGAATTATTAGAAGATGTTTTTGGAGATACTTTAACTAATGGAACTTATAATCTGAAACTGCAAGCTACAGATTCGGGTGGTAATTTATCAGAGATTGTAGAATTTGAATTTACTTTGGATTTAGATGTAGAAGTACCAATTATTTCAGCAGAATTAGCGTCGGATACTGGGGCAGATGATAGTGATGGAATTACTTCCGACCCGACGATAATTGGTACTGTTAATACAGAGAGTGAAGTTGTTAGTTTAACAGCAGGTTTTAATGAAACTCCCCCTGAAGACTTTGTAGATATAACTGATGCGTTGTTAGAGGATGGAACTTTTGAATTAAACCAAGAATTATTAGAAGATATTTTAGGAGATATCTTAACTGATGGTACTTATACTCTCAAACTTCAAGTTACAGATTCTGATGGTAACTTATCAGAGATTGTAGAATTTGAATTTACCTTAGACTCAGAAGCATCAGAGATTTCAGTAGAATTAGCCAACGATACAGGAGCGGATGATAGTGATGGAATTACTTCCGACCCGACAATTATTGGAACTATTAATACCGATAGTGAAATTGTTAGTTTAACAGCGGGTTTTAACGATACTCTCGAAGAAGATTTTGTTGATATAACTGATGCTTTGTCAGAGGATGGAACTTTTGAATTAGACCAAGAATTATTAGAAGATATTTTAGGAGAAACATTAACTAATGATACTTACTTCTTAAATCTTCAAAGTACTGGTTCCAATGGTATTGCTTCTGAAATTGTGGAATTTGAATTTACTTTAGATACCGTTGCTCCAGAAATATTTATCGAATTAGCCAACGATACAGGAGAATCCGATACCGATAAACTTACTGCCGAACCCACAATAATTGCTAATATTTTAGATGGGAGTGACATTGTTAGTTTAACAGGAAACTTCAACAATAATTCCACTGAAGAATTTATCGATTTAACTCCGCTTTTAGAAATAGATGGAAGCTTAGAACTAACCCCCGAATTCTTAGAAGAAATGTTGGGAGATGTATTAACAGATGGAACCTATACTCTGTATCTCCAAGCAGTTGACGAACATAATATTTCTTCAGATGTTATTGAATTTGAATTTACATTTTCAGAGGCAGAAATAGACAGACCAGGACCAGAAATATTATCCTTAGCAGAAATTTATGGATTAGATACTTATCCCGATGCCATTACCCTGCCTAATACTGGTACGCGACAGTTATCCGTGAAAGTGGATGGATGGTTAGACTCTCCTGAGCTGACAATTGATATTGCAGATATTAGCTATACTGTTGCGGATGAGAATGTGCTGTCCGTTAACGATGAAGGTTTAGTAACTGCTACAGGAGTAGGAGAGACAACTGTTACGGTTGAGTATGGAGATGCGTCGGCAACCATTCCAGTATTAGTAGATGAACCAGAACCAGGGGCAACAATAGTTGATGAAAACGGTGGTATTGTCTCCGGGAGCGATGGAGAACTGGTAATGATACCACCAGAATCATTCCTCCAAGAAACCTCAGTAAATATCACCTCCAAAAACTCTCAAGAACTATCCCTAGATATCCCAGAAAACTACTCCTTCGTCACAGGATTTGAACTAGAAATTGGCGACCAACCAATTAATCATCCAGTACAACTAGCAATTCCCGCCCCAGAAGACGTAGAAGCAGGCACCGAAGTCTTCTTTATGGTCAAAGGAGAAATTCCTGATGCGGAAGGCAACCTTAACGAAACCTGGGTAGTACAAGAATCAGGAATAGTAGGAGAAGACGGCATCATTCGCACCCAGTCCCCACCATGGCAAGGAGTACAACTGTCTGGGGAATATAGCGTTGTAATTCCCAACTTTGAATATTCAGTAGCTCACATAGAATTAGCCCTGGCATCGACAGTAGCAGGTACGGTATTAGTAGGGGCAGGAGTAGCATCTATAGCTGTAGCTAGTAGAGTGTCAGCTCTGCAAAATTCAGCTCTGCAACAAAGCCGTAAAATAGGCAAAATTAATCCTCTATTTTTTGGACAAAGAGGTTTAGATTTAATTGGTTTTGGTGTAGATACCCTAGCAACAGTACCAGTATTAATAAACGCAGCCGAAAAATCAGTAACAGCAATCACTATTCCCCAAGTAGGACTACCTTACGAAACTGAATCAGGGGTACAGCTAAACCCAGGACAGTTTTGTTGCAGTTCCCTAACAGTAGATTTGCCTACACCACCCGCTCCCGACGCTTTA
>NZ_BLZO01000156.1 GCF_014132355.1 Okeania sp. KiyG1 | reverse complement strand
GACAGCGCGGGATTCTTAAACCTCGCGGTTCAGGACTTTCTGCTTCCTTCTTGACAGAGGAGCTGCGCTAACGTAGCACCTGCCTCCGAGGCCCAACCTCTTCTGGTCTTACGGTCGCTCCACAGACTGACACTGCTAGCCCAGCAGCCTTACTTAAGACTAACACACTATTGGCATGGGCCGCAAAATTGATTGGTTTTCCCATACGACGCTCCCCTTCGGGAGAGCGCGGGTCTTCAACCAACGTTGAGATAAAATCGTTTATTGGATGCTACGCAGTTTATCTATTTGTAGGGCATTCATCCCTAACCTTTAGAGGATGAGAGAATTCTTCCCGACATTCTGTTAAAACAAACATATTATATCTTCTTCTAAGGCAAAGGTCTTTCAAGCTCCATAGCACTTTACCGGTAAAAAGCTAGTGACATTTGTTTGTTATAGTACATAATTCTCCTATAAACTGCTCAATATAAATTCATTGGAGCCTTTGACTAAACTTTTAAGTTGTAACGTAAGCATTCAGCAGTCAGCAATCAGCAATCAGCTATTGCTTTTAGTTTGAGATCAAAGCTTTACTAATTGAGTCAGAATTAAATTTTACTATCAAAGCTGGCTGAAACAGTCTATACTCATTAAAACCCTCTTCTTTTGCTGATAGCTGACAGTTAATAGCTGTTTGGGCAGCATTCCGCAGGAAATGCTTACGTTGTAACAGTAAGATTTATTACTAAAAATACTAGCTGAGGATAAATAAAATGATCCAAGAACGTACATTACCTACTTTTTGATACCAATAGTATAAAAATTACTAAAGAAGAAGGATTAATACTATATGAAGATATGGTTTTAGGGCGCTTGTTTGAAGATAAGTGTGCTGAAATGTATTATCGAGGTAAGATGTTTGGTTTTGTTCATCTTTATAATGGACAAGAAGCAGTTTCTTCTGGTGTGATTAAAGCTATGCGCCAAGATGAAGATTTTGTTTGCAGCACTTATAGAGACCATGTTCATGCGTTAAGTGCTGGTGTACCAGCACGGGAAGTTATGGCTGAATTGTTTGGTAAAGCTACAGGTTGTTCTAAAGGTCGTGGTGGGTCAATGCATATGTTCTCGGCCGAGCATAATTTATTAGGAGGTTATGCTTTTGTTGCTGAAGGTATTCCTGTCGCTACTGGGGCAGCTTTTCAGAGTAAATATCGTCGGGAAACTATGGGGGATGAAGCTGCTGACCAAGTGACGGCCTGTTTCTTTGGAGATGGAGCTTGTAATAATGGCCAATTTTTTGAATGTCTTAATATGGCCACGTTGTGGAAATTACCAATTATTTATGTAGTGGAGAATAATAAGTGGGCAATTGGAATGGCTCACGAACGGGCTACTTCTGAACCTGAGATTTATAAGAAAGCTCATGCTTTTGGTATGGTAGGTGTGGAGGTTGATGGTATGGATGTATTGGCAGTACATTCTGCTGCTCAAGAGGCTGTTGCCAGAGCTCGTGCTGGTGAAGGACCTACTTTAATTGAAGCTTTAACTTATCGATTCCGAGGACATTCTTTGGCTGACCCTGATGAATTAAGGGATAAGGAAGAAAAAGAATATTGGTTTTCTCGTGACCCGATCGAGAAATTTATAGCTTATCTGACAGAGAATAATTTGGCGGATGTTGCAGAGTTAAAAGCAATTGATCAAAAGATTGAAAATTTGATTGCTGAAGCAGTTGAGTTTGGTACAGGTAGTCCAGAACCTGGAGCAGATGAACTTTATCGCTACATTTTTGCTGAAGATTAATTAATTAAATTATTGACTTAGTTTATCCTCAAGCTATACTGTCAAATTTTAGCTGAATCGCCGAGAAGCCTTACGCCATAATCTTTGATTTGGCGACCAGATGAATCGGTGGCCGATTGAATGGGTTCGATGCCCATTCAATTTGCATGCTATCCCAGCAGAAGCTTTCGCCCTAGTTGAAAAACTTGTATTATTGTCTGGCAATAATCCCGGAAATTTTCCACCATGGGCACTGCCTACCAATATAAATTAAGGCCAAATAAAGAACAGTTAGCCACAATAGAAATGTGGTTAGAATTGTTGCGTCGGCAGTACAACTATCGGTTAGGTGAAAGGTTCTCATGGTGGGAAGAAAACCGTTGCCCAGTTAACGCTTGCCCCAAGGTGCATGCCAATTCCTCAACTCAGAGAAATTCCAGATTATTACTCTCAAAAACGAGATTTGGTTAATACCAAAGACAAGTTTCCTGAGTACAAACTAATTCATTCTCAGGTTTTGCAAGATTGCATAAAACGGGTAAAACTTGCCTTTGATAGATGGTTTAAAGCAGACAAAAATGGACATAAATTAGGAAAACCAAGGTTTAATGGAATTGGACGTTATCGCAGTTTTACTTATCCTCAAATCAAGCAAGACTGCATTGAAGAAAATCAAATTAATTTGCCCAAAATAGGAAAGGTAAAGTTAATTCAACATCGTCCATTACCAGATGGTTTTCAGAATTAAAACAGTGACTATTAGTCGTAAAGCTGATGGTTATTATGTGACTTTATCCCTAGAAGACAAATCAGTTCCAGCTTTAACAATTGAATGTTGAACCTACATTAAAAAATACTCTGGGAATTGATATGGGGTCTAAAGGAATTTTTAGTAACAAGTGAAGGAGAATCAGTCCCTATCCCTCATAAATATCGAAAATCTCAGCAGCGATTAAAGACCTTACAGAAACGTTTATCTCGAAATAAAAAAGGCAGCAAAAGGTGGCTAAAAACTGTTAAAGCTGTAGCGAAACAACATAAAAAAATGGCTGATAAACGTAAAGATTTTCACTTTAAAACAGCCAATGAATTGTTATCACTCATCTGAAGTTATCGCCCAGACGCGGAGCGGCGTGCCGGAGGCAAACTTAAACATTAAAGGGCAAGCATTGACTCGTTTGAGTAAATCAATTAACGATGCTGGATCGGGGTACAATTCCTGTCTATTTTAACTGTCAAAGCCGGAAATGTTGGAGGTGGAAACTATAGCAGTGAACCCCAAAAATACTAGCCAAGATTGCTCAAATTGTGGTGAAAAAGTCCCTAAAGAATTAAACATACGAACTCATTCTTGTCCGCATTGCGGTATTGTAATAGACCGCGACTGGAATGCAGCGATAAATATCAAAAATAGGGCGGTAGGGCATTCCGTCTTTAAAGCTCGTGGAGTCAGACGGAGTAACGGGACTGCGAAACGAGAGAGCTTACACTATAGCGCCACCTTAGTGTGAGAGTATGTCACTTGTCGGGTTTCTCATAAATTTTGCAAAAAAACTTCATTTATATGTAGAAACCCGAAATATTTACATCGATTAAAGGCTTTTTTATTGGTAATTTTAAATTAAATTTATAGCAATTTTATAGTGGTAAACAAGTAGTTATTTTTACAGTTTATCTCTTGAGATTAAAAGGGTTAGATGGACTAATATTACTGTTTCTACAGGAATACTTGATAATCATTCAGATTGTTCATAACTCATCAGAAGTCAGGAAAAAATTAATTTTGAATCAAACTTTTTGAATAAAATTTTAGGGTTAAATTTATATCTGGTCATCATTTTTTTATTAATAAGCAACCATTAAATAAATCATAGGTGTATGCAGAAATAATATGAAACTGATTTGTTGAAAAACAACCGGATATTTTTTTAGGGATAGTAAATATACTAAAGATCAATAGAGGGATAATAGTATATTAATTTATATGTAACTTAGTTAAGTAGTCATGGAAAATTAATTGCATATTTAATGACCAAAGAATAAGGTCTCAAGCCTCCCCTTTTAAGGAGATAAAAAAAGATAAATTTCAGCATTTCAAGCCTCTAGTTTTAGCGGTAGGTACTTATAACTGATAACTGAAATGACCGGGCTAAATAAGTAGACAAAATCATTTTTATATTTCTTAGATATATTGCTCAAGTATACAGTTATATTTTTCTTCCCAACTTCCTACATTAAATTAATTTGGCACAAGTAGATATGATGATTATTTGATAAAAATTAACTCATTGAAAGTTGAACGTTGAATTTTTATAACCCTATTTACGCCAAGGTAGTTAGAGCTTAATCTGTGTTTTAAGCCTTAATTATGAAATTTTATACCTCGCAGATATTGTAAGTATTTAACCTTTATTTCTCTTTTTCCTTATGTGTTGCTGAATAAAGCTATGAAATATAAATTTGGCAAAATCTAAAATCCTTTTCAGTTAATAGTTAGGGGTTCTCGATAGCGATGCGGAGCATTATCCCCATTAAAGAAAAATCATACTCAAAATCAGCAATACCCTTAATCCAATTCAATCAAAGTTCTAAAATCATTCGTCACTGTGCAACGTCCAATAGATAGATAGGGCGCGGACACAAACTGATAATGGTATTTACAGGGAAATGTTTTTCCTACTGTTCCCTGTTCCCTGTTACGGGTGTAAAATCACTAACTCTAAATAACCGGACATCATTTTCGATCAGTGTTAAATTTAACATATCGCTATCTCATGTAAACATTCACAAGTAAAAAATAAGTAATAAACCCCAGAGGTATTGTAGGAAAAATTAAAGAAAACTTATTATCAGGAAGCTAAACCCTGATTATTGATTCTTAAGAGACGAACCAATTACAAATATCAACAAATGACAATGAAAAGAACAACAGACAAAGTATTTTGGCAACAACCTTTAACCTATTTATTAATACTGGCAGGAGCTGGAGGAGCATTGTTGGGCCAACGTCTGGTATTCCCACAGACCACTAGCTCTTCGCAAAATTCAACACAGATAGTTCAATCATCTTCTAATAATTATGGTACTTCTAACTCAGAAAAGTCTAATTGGTTACCAGTTAGGGCTCCTATTTCTAATGGTAACTTTATTGTAGATGCAGTCCAGAAAGTGGGCCCGGCAGTAGTTAGGATTAATGCTTCTCGAACATTCAGTCAACGACCTAATATGTTTGGTCGAGGAATACCAGAAGATTTTTATGGTTATGAACGTCCTAGATCCCGTTCTGGACCTGTTGAGCAAGGTACTGGCTCTGGTTTTATCATTAGTTCTGATGGTAAAATTCTCACTAATGCTCATGTTGTGGAAGGTTCAACTACTGTAGAAGTTGTCCTGAAAGATGGCCGTCGCTTACAAGGTAGAGTTTTGGGCACAGATTCTGTAACTGATGTAGCTGTGATTCAAATTGATGCTAATAACCTCCCTACCGTAACTGTGGGAGATTCAAATAATCTCCAACCTGGAGAATGGGCGATCGCTATTGGCAACCCCCTAGGTCTAGATAATTCTGTAACAGTTGGTATTATTAGTGCTACAGGCCGTTCTAGTAGTGATGTGGGTGTCCCAGATAAGCGAGTAGGATTTATTCAGACGGATGCTGCGATTAATCCTGGTAATTCTGGTGGCCCTCTACTTAATCAAAATGGTGAGGTGGTTGGGATTAATACAGCTATTATTGATGGCGCTCAAGGCTTAGGATTTGCAATTCCTATTAATAATGCTCAACAAATTGCTCAACAATTAATTAAGGGGGGTAAAGCAGAACACGCTTATTTGGGTATTGCGATGCAAACTCTGACGCCGGAACTTAGACAAGAACTCAACCGAAATTTAAGTACAAATATTCAGTTATTCAGCGACCAAGGGGTATTAGTTATGCAGGTTGTGCCTGGATCTCCTGCGGATAGAAGTGGTTTACAACCAGGAGATATAATTCAAAGAATTGACAATCAAGCTATTACTGAATCTGAAAATGTACAACAAATTGTTCAGAATAAAACGGTGGGTAGTTTGTTGGAATTGGAAGTTAATCGTAATGGTCAAAATTTGAGTTTTCAGGTACGGACTGGTAATTTACCATCTCGGTTAAGAGGATAATTATTTAATTAGCTATCAGCTATTAGCTAGCCTCCTGCGGAGGAACTACGTTAACAGCTATCAGCCTAAAAATTTGTGCATAGATGATGGTATCTGGCAAGCGGAGCATTCCGGAACGGAAACGCTTTTAATTTTATTAAGGTTGAAGAAATAAGGAATAAATATTTGGGTTTGATGTATTCTCAAACAATCAATTTTTGGAATTAATTAATTGAATAGATTGGGATAATTGAAATCCCCACTATTGCTTTTTTTATTTTCCTTTCAGAGGCTGGAACAATAAAAAATAGGGAGTACTAATACCGTTTCACTAAAGTCATAATTCAGAAGTCAGAAGTGAGATTTTAGTAACTTTAAATCTCTATTTAACAGTGATTTGAGCTTATTTTTCACTTAATTAGTTACTAACTATTTGTGACATTTTTAAGTGGATTGGTATAAGAGTTAAGAAAAATTATTGATTCCCTATTTTGTTTTTTTTCATGAAATTGAAGTAGTTTGTAGTGCAATTAAGGTATAGCAGTGGAAGGAAAGATTAGGAGAGATCAAAAGCTGAAAAATCAGACAAAATAATATTTTTCCTTCTTCCTTCTTTCTTCTTCCTTCTGCTATAAAGATAAAAATATGTTGTTTTATTATCTGATTCAAAATCTGGCTATCAAAAATACTTTATAGATTAGGATATAAGATAAAATATCTGCAAAATTATGATACTCTATAAACTGGATTTAGTATTACCAAATAAATTTGTATAATATTTATATAGCAATCCACGCAGAGGTTGTAACAAATCAAAAACTATAAATAAACTCCGAAACCCATTCCCCGTTCCCAAAAAAAGGCAAGATTTTTGACACGAATAAAATAGGATTGCTATATAATTAATTCACTGACAAACTGCTAAAAGTAAATTTTGCAGAGGAAAAAATTATGGCAATATTAGAAATAGCTCAGTTAGGCAATGAGATATTACGATGTCAAGCTCAACCTATTAATAATATTTGGGATAAGAATTTACAGGAGCTAATCGATAATTTAATTGCTACTGTAATTGAAACAAATGGTGTGGGAATTGCTGCTCCACAAGTTTCAAGTAGCGATCGCTTATTTATAGTTGCATCGAGACCCAATCTCAGATATCCGAATGCCCCAAAAATGGAGCCAGTAGCGATGATTAACCCTAAAATAATTTCTCATTCAGAAGATATGGTTAAGGGTTGGGAAGGTTGTTTAAGTGTGCCAGGAATTAGAGGTTTAGTACCAAGATATAGAGTTATAGAAGTCGAGTATACTAATCGAGAAGGACAACTACAAAGACAAGAATTAACAGATTTTGTTGCTAAAATTTTCCAACATGAATACGACCATCTAGAAGGTATAGTATTTTTAGATCGTGTGGAGAGTACCCAGGATTTAATGACAGAAGATGAGTATCAAAAACAAATTTTGAATCAATTGTCAAAAGGGGCATAGTTAATCTATATAATAGATAATAATAGATAGCATTTTTATCTGGGAATTCAAGAATTTAGAATTAAGAATTTAGAATTAAGAATTACCTCTCCTTTAAAACGGATAGGATTGACTAATCATGAAAATTTTTCTTCTCTTGGTCGATTGGATATGGCGAGGTTTCCTCGCCATCCGACCCTTCGGGAAGCTTCGCTTTTTATGTCGGCGACAGCCGTTAACGTAGTTATGCTTCGCATAACTACCGCTTTTTATTCTCTTAAAAGAGGAGGCTTTCAACCACAATTTTTCGGTAAACACTAAATAGTTGACAAAAGGGAACAGGGAGTACAAATTTTTTTGTCAAAAACAAGAAAATTATAGATTTATAAATCATTTGAGAAGACTATATAAACAGGATTTTTTATGAAAGAATCTGGAAAAGTTTAGTCATATTCAAAAATCTAATTTTTCAAGTTTTTCGTAATTGTAACTGTGTTAGTTGTAGTTGAAAATAGTAAATAAATTGAGGAAGTAATATGAGTATTAATCTTAGTAAAGGCGAAAGAATTAGTCTATCTAAAGAAGCGCCTGGAATGAAAACAGCCATAGCAGGTTTAGGATGGGATGTAAATGTTTCAGATACAGGTTCAGATTTTGACCTTGATGTTTCTGTATTTATGTTAGGAGCAAATGGCAAAATTCCTCAAGAGAAATATTTTGTCTTTTATAATAGCCTCAAATCTGCTGATGGTGCAGTTGAATCTATGGGAGATAGCCGCACAGGAAAAGGAGAAGGAGATGATGAGACTGTCACTGTAGATTTATCAAAAGTTGATTCTGCCATTGAAGAAATTGTTTTTGTTGTAACTATATATGAAGCTGACAAAAGAAGACAAAATTTCGGACAAGTAAGAAATTCTTATATCAGAATTTATGACGGAGAAACTCAGCAAGAAATAACTAAATATGAATTGGAAGAAGATTTTTCGAGAGAAACAGCTATAGAGTTCGGTAAATTGTATAAAAAAAGTGGTGAATGGAAATTTCAAGCTGTTGGAGAAGGTTATAACTCTGGCTTAGAAAACTTTGTACAGAAATATGCTTAATTGTTAAGTAATAAACTGTTTAACAATGTAAGCATTCAGCAGTCAGCTATCAGCTAACCTCCTATGGTCGTAACTGCGGACTTCAGCTACCAGTTATCAACTTATTATCTGAGAAAGAGAATTCAAAATTATGTTTATGTGGCATTCCGCAGAAAAGAAAAAGATTACTAGGAAAACTTAGTAAGTCCTGTACGTTCATGCATCTGTTTGCGGAGCATGACCTAGGAAATGCTAATAGCTGTTTGCGCAGCATTCCGCAGGAAATGCTTATACCATTTCTCAAAAACTTTTCTACATTTTGTTAAGTAGGAGAGTAGGGAAGTGGTGGAGTGGGGGAGAAGCAAACATAAGAATAATTCACATTAACTTAGCTGAAATTAGCATGCAAAGTGATTTTGCTTGTACCGATCTGTTGACAACTGAAGTACGGATCAAGTATAGCAATACTTTTGGGAATTGGTATTACTTAACAATTAACAATTCCTTAAAACGAAGAGGATTGACTAAAAAGATTTTTTGTTTTTTTTCTCCTTGATCGGGATAGGCTTTAAACCTTAATTATTTGGTATAGCAGTGGAAGGAAAGGATGCGGAAATATCAAAAATTTAAAACTCAGACAACGCAAGATTTTTCTTTCTTATTTCTTCCTTCTGCTATAACAGTAAATTTTGAATTAGTATTTTGGGTTAGAGATTAATTTTTCTGTAATTCAAAATCTCCAATCTGTAGTTTATTCTTGGATGAAGTTATTCATGGGTTAAAAAATATTCCGCTCCTATAAAAGTAGGGAAAGATTATAGTGATGGTCATTTCATTCTAGATTTTGGCAATGAATTTATTTATTTTCAGACAGCGAAAGATAAATTTCCTAAAGCTTGAAATAACGTGGTTTAGTCAATAGATAAAATGGCACAGTTTAGAATGAAACAGCCCTGGATTATAGTTGTAATTCTAGGCAGTAAAATCTGCTCAAACAATTGAGAGGCAAATCAATAAACACTTCTCTAAGTTAATTCAAAAAATCATCAAAGTTAAAGATAGAGAGTAGGAGTCAGGAGGCAGAATAAATAAATGATATATCTTGACTTTATGCCACATAATTTAGAGAGACTAGATTAATTTATTAATCAAGGTCAGAATATTTTTTACTATTTGACTATTTGATAATCCTTGCAACTACAAGACAAAAACTTCGATAAAAAAGGTGTCTTGCTCAAGGATACAAATTAATTTATGTTGCTTTTCTAATTTTCATGTTGTTTTCTCAACTGTACATCTATAAATTATTCTGACCCTGAAAAATATCAATTATCACCTTAATGAATTTTTGAAATTGTTTAGTCATATAAAGAGGGTAATAAATGTCTGTTAAACTTAGCAAAGGTCACAGAATTAATCTTTCTAAAGATGCACCAGGTCTAGCAAAAGTAGGTATTGGTTTAGGTTGGGATGTTAATCCTACTGATACAGGTGTAGAATTTGACTTAGATGCTTCTGTATTTATTTTAGGAGATAATGGAAAAATTCCAGAGGATGAATACTTTGTTTTCTATAATAATTTAAAATCTCCAGATGGTTCTGTAAAGCATTGGGGAGATAACAGAACTGGAGAAGGGGAAGGGGATGATGAAACAATAGAAGTAGATTTAACTAATGTTAATTCTAGTATTCAAGAACTACTTTTTGTTGTGACTATCCACGATGCAGAAAAAAGAAGACAGAACTTTGGGCAAGTTAAAAACTCGTTTATTAGAATTTACAATTTGGAGACTCAAGAGGAAATAACTAAGTATGAATTAGAAGAGGAATTTTCGAGAGAAACTGCAATAGAATTTGGTCGTCTCTATAAAAAAAATGATGAATGGAGATTTCAAGCTGTGGGAACAGGATATAACGCAGGTTTACAAACTTTTGTCGAGAAATATGTTTACTAATAACTATAGAGATTATTTTCAATTTTGGTTCAGCTATAGCTAAAATCCAAAACTTGGAAAATTAAAGTTTAAATATTGGTAGTGTTCAATAATGGATAATTGATAATGGATAATTGATAATTGATAATTACCTCTTCCTTTTAGGAAGAGGATTGAATAAGAGAAAAGAAAGTTCAATCTTTCAAACCTCTGACTTTCCTAGGTCATGCTGCGCAAACAGGCAGAGAGAGGTACTGATAATTGTTAACTGATAACTGATAACTGAAATGACGGTTCATTGCTTAAGCAAAAATCAGATTAACTAAATTGAAAATTTTCAGACTTTATAAAGGGTAGGAAATATATGACTATTAAGTTGGAAAAAGGACAAAAAATTGTACTTGATAAAAGTGAATATGATCTATCACGACTAACAATGGGTCTAGGATGGGATGTTGCTAAATCTGCAAGTGGTTTAGCTGGTTTATTCAGTAATAGATCGGATTTTGACCTTGATGGTTATGCCATTTTATTAGCAGAAAATGACAAGCTCAAAAACTATAAAGAAGATGTAATTTATTATGGTCATTTAGAATCTAAAGATAAGACAGTTATTCATTCAGGAGATAATCTGACTGGAGAAGGAGATGGAGATGATGAGCAAATAATTTTGAAACTTAATTCTATTCCTGAAAAATACCAAAAAATTATCCTAGCGGTAAGTATTTATCAAGCAAAAGAAAGAAAACAACAATTTGGAATGGTAGAAAATGCTTTTGTTCGAGCTGTTGATAATAAAGGAATAGAAATAGCAAAACACACATTATCTGGTAATGGTGCTTATCAGGGCAAAATATCAATGTTAATGGGAGCAGTTTATCGAGATAATGGACTTTGGAAATTTAGTGCTTTAGGCGATCCTCTAGATAGTGATATGAATGGTGTAGTCTATTCATTTATGAAATAATTTTTGCCATATTTACCGAATTTTAAAATAAAAAACCAGTATTTTTGAGAAGCTCAAATACTGGTTTTTTCCATAGGGTTTTAATATTAATGCGATTTCCGTAAATTTAGTAATTTAAAATAATAATGAAAAACTTATACCCACATTTCGCACTTCAATTTGCAACATCAAAAGTAGCATAAAAATCCGTAGCTTGGTAGGTATTAATACTATGCAAATCATCTCAATTACTTTTTTCGTCGATCAAATTCCGAGTAAATAATTTACGCATAAATACTTGCTTGATTGATTACTCAATCACAGCAGCTATGATTTTCTCCAGAATTGCTGTCTCCTGAGTTCTGAGTTCTGACTCCTGATTCTATACTACATTTTGTGGTGCGGAATGTGGGTTTTATACAAGGTCTTTTTATGGTGCTTATTATTCGAACACATTCTTTTTTCAAAATGATATTACAGTGGGAAAATTGCCAAAATCTTCAACAATTACAGCAAAAAGTTTCAGAAATTCTCCTGAAAACTGACGAGTTAGCTTTGGCATCTTTGACTAAATGGGATGATCTAATAGAAGCCATATTAAGGGCAACTTCATAGAGTATTTATTAGAGCGATCGCTCTATGATTTTCTTCGACTATTATATATTGTTAATTGATATTAAGCGCAGCTTCATAGAGAATTGGTATTACTTAATATAAATAAAAAATTTGAAACTCTTGCCTCAGTTAAAGTATTTTCTAATTCTCAGATATTTTCTGCATAACTGTGTCGAGGACTGCTATATATTTAATTAATCATACTACTTAGGAGATACAGTAAATGCCATATTTCATATATACTCCAGATACTGGCAATGAAAAAGTATATGAATTACTCACGGGTGAAATTACTATTGGTAGAGAAAGAGATAATATTATTGCTATTACCCACGAAACAAGTGTTTCTCGTCATCATGCACAAGTTATAATTTCTCAAGATAGCGTGAATATTGTCGATCAAAATAGTAGTAATGGTACCTTTGTTAATGGAATCAAAATTGATAGTTGTATACTCAAAGAAGGAGATTTAATTCATTGTGGCAATGCAATTTTTAAGTTTGTTACTAATTCTATTCAAGCAGAAGATATAGGTCCGACAAATATTTTTAAGCAATACTCACAAGAGTTTACTTCAACTGAATTAAATGAACTATTAGACCAGCAACAATATGATTCATTCTCAGTGCTTAAACTGAAGGAAAAAAATAGTAATCTCCAAGCAGTAGACAAATTAAAAATTTTGCTGGAAGTCAGCAAACAGCTTTCTTCTCCCACTGAACCAGAAATATTACTAGAAAAAATTCTTGAGTTGCTATTTCAGATTATCAAAGTAGATCGAGCTGTGATTCTTTTAGTGAATGAAATAACGGGAGAACTTGAACAAAAAGCTGTAAAAGGAAAAGCCGGAATTAATACTAAAGGTTCATTTTATAGCAAAAATATTACTAACTTTGCCATAGAAAAAGGGACAATTTTTTTAACCACAAATGCTTGTCTAGATCGGCGCTTTGATAATCCAGAATCAATTGTTTCTCAATCAATTCATGGAGCAGTTTGTATACCCCTTAAACCTAGAGATAAAATAATCGGAGTATTATATGCCGATAATTTATCATTATCAAATGTTTATTCTGATGAAGATGTCGAATTTATGACAGGTTTAGCTAATCAAGCAGCGATCGCTATAGAGAATACTCAACTTTATAATAAGATACAAGTAGAAGCAATTATCCGAAATAAATTAGAGCGTTTCTTTCCTACAAGTGTAGCTAGAAAACTTAAAGAAACAGAAAAATTAGAAATAATTGATACAGAAGTAACCGCTTTATTTTCTGATATTAGTGGCTTTACAAAAATGTCTTCAACAATGGAGCCACGTCAAATAATATCTATGTTGAATGAATATTTTAAAATTATGGTAGAAGACATTGTTTTTAGGTATGAAGGAACTCTGGAAAAATATATTGGAGATGCTTTATTTGCTATTTGGGGCGCTCCTTATCAAACTGCTAATGATGTAGAAAAAGCGATCAAAGCAGCAATTGATATGCAGTGGGCTGTTCTTAGTTTAAATAAGCAGAGAGAAAAACGTCATCAAGAACCAATTGCTATCCACATAGGAATTAATTCTGGTAAAGTAGCAGCCGGAAATATTGGTTCAGAAAAATTAATTCAATACGCGGCTATTGGCGATACAACTAATGTTACTAGCCGAATATGTAGTGAAGCAAAAGCTGACGAAATCATGATTAGTCAAACTACACAAGAAAAACTAAAAGAGCATCAATTTCCCTTAGAAAAAGTTCCACCAGTCATGGTTAAAGGAAAAGACGAACCAATACAACTATATCGTTTACTTTGGCAACAAGTACCATCAGAAATTGGTCAAAAATAACTATTAAATCAGTTTTATTTTTGATAATTAAAGTGCTAATACCAATTTGATAACTGTTTGCTACAAATAGTTAGGCTATTTATTAGGAGTCAGGAGTCAGGAGTCATAATTAATGACTTCAATACCAGTTTTTAGGTCGGAAATTCTATTTTTTTGTCAAAAAGACATCTTCTCTAAAGTCTTTATATTGCACTTATTATTCATAACATTCTTTTTCAAAATGGTATAATATCTCTGATTTAATTTATCTTTAAAGACCCACAAAAAAATTAGGGAACAGGGAACAAGGAGAAATTTATCAGAGAAAACATTACCGAAATATTCTGGTCTAAAGCTTTCCCTTTTAAGGATATAAAAAAATAATATTCCTGATGTCAAGCTTCCTTACTGCAGAGTTACTGTTGGTGTGTAATATCATGTCCAGATAATTAGTGATAAAAAAACTTTCTCCTTCTCCTCCTGCTCCTCTTTCTTCTTCTTTATTTCCTCCTGACTCCTGACTCCTGACTCCTGACTCCTGACTCCTGACTTTATGAAGGATTATTGCTTTGTTTATAAGAAATGAGACTCAGGTAATGGCCATCAATTATTCTGTAGAGTGATTTAATATTTTACCATAACTATCAATGTACAGGCCATTCTTAGAATACTTAGAAAAAGAGCTATTCAGTAGATTTGACTTAAGCAGTAGACCAATTCCTGCTGGTTTAGAAGCAAACGTTAGTAATCGAGGGAAGAATCAAGCCACTATCCAAAGTTGGTGTTATGAGTGTCCTCAACTAAGAAAAATACGTTATACCTATATTGATGCAGGAGCTTCAGCTCAGGTATTTAATAGTGTTATTTATCCCAGTTACTACTATGACATTCCACTGTTAGGAATTGACCTATTATCTTTTGGTAAAAGTAAAATCTTAATAGTATTAGATTTTCAACCTTTATTTCAAGAAGAATCTTATTTAGAAAAATATATAGAACCAATGGGACCGTTGCGAGAAAAATATAATGACTTGGCTCAAAAATTAGAAATGAAATTTTATGATGCCAACCAATATTTTCCAAGTATTTACTGTTTGCTAAAACAGATGCAGAGACAGTGAAAACTACATTTTTTGAAGCTTATAAAAAATACATTAACTTGTATTGGGAAATGTTAGATAAAGCAGAAATTCTTGATCGAACAGAAGATATTCAAAAGATAATTAAAGCCCAAAAAGATTACGATCAATATAGTGCAGACCGCGACCCAGCGTCAGGATTATTTAGCAGTTATTTTGGCCATGAATGGTCAGAAAAATTTCTCTACGAATTCTTGTTTGAAGATGCTGTACCATTAGCTGTTCCCAATGCAACCCGATAATTCCGATAATTTTTTGGCGTTGGTGAAAAGAGGTATGATATCTTGTCCGGATAAGAGCGCGAACAAAAAACTCTCTCCTTCTACTACTCTTTCTTCTTCTTTCTTCTCTCCTGACTCCTAAATAATTAAGAGATTAATATCATACACGCGCTTCACCAACGCCAATTTTTTAACTATTCAGTTAAAATTTGACTCGCACCCTTCTAATACATCCAGGGGGGTGTGAGCTAAGTTTTTGTAGATAAATTGCTGAAATATGAAGGTAATGACACCAACTGAAAATATAGTGAATTTGTATCAACCTTTTCTAGATTATGCTCTAACTCAGCTCAAGCAAGAACTAGAACTAAAACCTTATCCCATACCCTCTGGATTTGAACATAAAGTTGCTGTAACTGGCAAGGGTAAAAAAGAACAAGAAGTAGATACAACAAGTTACGCCTATTGTAGTCCCAAGCTTAGACAAATTAGAGCAGCTCATGTTCAAGGTGGCAGTGCCCTGCAAGTGTTAAATTTTGTAATATTTCCACACCTTAATTATGATTTGCCATTTTTTGGAGCTGACCTTGTCACCCTACCAGGGGGACATCTAATTGCCCTAGATATGCAGCCCTTATTTCGGGATGACCCTCAGTATCAAGAAAAGTATACTCAACCAATATGGGATACCTTCCAAACACATCAGCAGCATTTGCCTTGGGGAGGAGATTTTCCTGAAGAAGCAACCCCCTTCTTTTCTCCAGCTTTTCTTTGGACTCGTCCTCAAAAAACTGAATTAGTCGAGACAAGAGTGTTTGAAGCCTTCAAAGATTACTTGCAAGCTTATTTAATTTTTGTAAAGCAAGCACAACCTATTACCAATATAGAGAAATTAGCAGAAATCAAGGAGGCACAACTACGTTATCTGAGATATCGAGCCGAAAAAGATCCAGCGAGGGGAATGTTTACCAGATTTTATGGCCCTGAATGGACAGAAGAATATATTCATGGCTTTCTATTTGACCTAGAAAGACAGTTGGCCTTAAATCCTGTTTAATTTTCCATCTGTAGAGAATTTTGTTAATAATTTGTAATAAATAAAAACACAACAGCATTGTATAAAGAGTATCTGAAGGGTTATAAAGATAAGAGAAAATCAATAAAAACATTGATTGATAAGCTTGAAAAGCCTCTCATAAACAGTGTAAGATTTTCTCAGGATTCTCAAACAGTCCAATTTTACTTTTCTAGCCATGGGCAGCTAGCCTGAAAAAACTAAAAAAATACCCATAGCATCGAAAAGCAACTAAAAAAAATCAAATTAGGAGAATTAATTGATGTTTGATGCTTTTACAAAAGTAGTTTCCCAGGCAGATGCCAGGGGTGAATTTCTGAAACCTAGCCAAATTGACGCTCTAAAAGCAATGGTTGCAGATAGCAATAAGCGTTTAGATGCAGTTAACCGTATTACTAGCAACGCTTCTACTATTGTTGCTAATGCAGCTCGTTCTCTATTTGTAGATCAGCCTCAGTTGATTGCTCCTGGTGGAAATGCTTATACAAGTCGTCGCATGGCTGCTTGTTTGCGTGACATGGAAATTATCCTACGTTATGTAACCTATGCTATTTTCTCTGGTGATGCAAGTGTACTAGATGACCGTTGCCTCAATGGTCTCCGTGAAACTTACTTAGCTCTAGGAACTCCTGGTGCTTCTGTAGCAGTAGGCGTGCAGAAAATGAAAGAAGCAGCTATTGCTATGGCTAACGATCCTAATGGTATTACTCCAGGAGATTGCTCCTCTCTAATTTCTGAGATTGGTGGCTACTTCGACCGTGCTGCAGCAGCAGTTGCCTAAAAAAACTGTAAAAAACTTTTTTTGTAAGGATGCACTTGAGCATCTCTACATCTTTTAAAATTGTACCAAAAATTGTACTCACAATAATAAGGGAAGTACCTCAAACATGAAAACTCCTCTAACTGAAGCAGTAACTGCTGCTGATTCTCAAGGCCGCTTTCTAAGTAACACAGAAATTAACTCTGCCTTTGGTCGTTTCGGACGTGCTGCTGCTTGCTTAGATGCTGCTAAAGTTCTGACTGAAAAATCTCAAACCTTGATTGATGGAGCTGCTCAAGCAGTATACAACAAGTTCCCTTACACTACTACCATGCAGGGACCTAACTATGCTTCTACTCCTGTAGGAAAGGCTAAGTGTTCCCGTGACATTGGCTACTATCTCCGGATGGTAACATACTGTCTGATTGCAGGTGGTACAGGTCCTATGGATGAGATACTTATTGCAGGTATCGATGAAATCAATAGCACTTTCGAGTTATCTCCTAGCTGGTACATTGAAGCTTTAAAGTATATCAAAGCTAACCACGGAATCAGTGGTCAAGGTGCAACTGAAGCTAACAACTATATTGATTACGCTATCAACGCTCTCAGCTAGTAGTTGTCACAGTAACTAAATGATGAAAGTGAAATTAATGTTCACTTAATCAATAGCTTTGAGCTAATATTCAACGTAGCCTGGAGGGGTATACAGGTGCTGGCCTGTCGTTAGTATCTGTTTATCTTTCCAGGCATCGTTTTTTCAGTTATCAGTTAACAGTTAGCCTCCTGTGGTCGGAACTGCGTTATCAGTTATCAGTATTTTTTGGGAAGAAAAAAGAAGGAAAGCTTGTATATTTAAAGATGGAGCAGCAATATTTAGAATTACCATCAGAAGAAGTATCAGAAAATGGTGAGTCTCTTACTGTGGAAGAGGCGATCGCCAATCTCCAGCATGAAGAATTAGGTAAAAGATATTATGCTGCTTGGTGGTTGGGAAGATTTCGAGTAAATATACCTGCTGCGGTAGAAGGCTTAATTTCAGCTCTAGAAGATGACTCTGACCGAACAGAAGACGGTGGGTATCCTCTCAGACGCAACGCAGCTAGAGCTTTGGGTAAGTTAGAAGACAAAAAAGCTGTACCAGCTTTGATTAAATGTTTGGAATGTTCAGACTACTATGTGCGAGAAGCAGCAGCAGAAGCATTAGAAATGCTAGGAGACCCTAGCTGCATTTCTGCATTAATCAAACTCTTAGATGGAGGGGTTGGAGCTGCTGTATTAGTTCCAGGTAAGCCTCATCTTGTTCAACCCTACGAAGACGTTATTGAAGCTTTAGGAACACTTCAAGCTCAATCAGCAATTCCTTTAATTAAACCTTTTATCGAACATCCGGCAGAAAAAGTACAATATGCTGCTGCTAGGTCCCTATATCAACTTACAGGAGAGGCAGTATATGGAGAATATTTGACTCAAGCATTAGAGGGTGATAACTTACAGTTACGACGCTCTGCACTATTAGATTTAGCAGCGATCGGCTATTTACCTGCAGCTAAGGCAATATCAGAAACTTTAGCCGAAAATAGTATGAAATTAATTGCGCTTAAAGGACTTTTGGAACATCACCTTACAATAAATTCAAAAGTTAAAAGCGGTGCGACCCCGCGTCGGCGTCAGACGCAAGCGGTCGGAACCCGCGACGACGCCAGTCGCAAGGGAACGCCGACCAAGAGAGGGAATGCGCACCAAGAGAGTCAAAAATCAAAGGTAGAATCTCAACTATTATTATCAGATGAGGCTATTACAATAAATTCAAAAGTTAAAAGCGGTGCGACCCCGCGTCGGCGTCAGACGCAAGCGGTCGGAACCCGCGACGACGCCAGTCGCAAGGGAACGCCGACCAAGAGAGGGAATGCGCACCAAGAGAGTCAAAAGTCAAAAGTAGAATCTCAACTATTATTATCAGATGAGGCTATTGAAGTAATGACTCTAATGGATTCGCTTTTATAAAATCAGGACTTACTCAGAGACTCTACTTATGGGGAGGGCAAATACCATTCGCCCCTACAAATGGTGGCTTAAAAGTCAATTTGCGTAAATCCTGAAAATATTAATTAGTTTATATTGTTCATATTTTTACTGAAAAATTGTGCTTGAAAGCCTCCCCTTTTAAGGGGATAATATCATGTCCAATTAAACAGTTATAAATAAACTACTCAGAATTTCCTACGGAATGCTCTGCAAACAGAATTGAGGAGGGAAGAAAGAAGAAAAGAAGGAGAAAGTTTTTTGGTCGCGTAAGCGGAACGGAGTTCTATCGCTAATTATCCAGACATGATATAATAAAGAAAAATTTTCCTTTGAGTCAATTTTATCCGTTTTAAAGCAAACCCTAATTATTAATTATTAATTATTAATTTTTGAAATTCTCCTACTTCCCTACTCCCTAAACAATGAATAATCACCCCTCAATAATTGACAATCAACTCATCCGGGCAGTGGAAAAAGCAGATTCTTCTCAAGGCTTAATTGATGCAGTTAAAGATTTAGCAGCAGCTCAGATAGAAGATGCTATCCCGATATTAATTACAGTTTTAGGGTACAACAATCCTGGTGCAGCAGTGGCAGCAGTTGATGGGTTAGTTTTACTTGGCGAAATGTCAGTACTTCCACTACTAGAAAAACTTGATGGTTATAACTATGGTGCTAGAGCTTGGGCCATCAGAGCATTAGCAGGTATTGGCGATCCGCGTGGGTTAGATTTATTATTAGATAGTGCTGTAAATGACTTTTCTTTTAGTGTACGACGAGGTGCAGCTAGAGGTTTAGGTTTTATTGGTTGGGAAAAGTTATCAGAAGCAGAAGTTTCCGATGCTCAACAGCGTGTTTTTCAAACCCTGCTGCAAGTATCCCAAGACCCAGAATGGGTAGTGCGTTATGCTGCTGTAGTCGGTTTGCATGGCTTTGCCAAAGCTGTAGAAATTAGCAATCCAAAATGGCTTGAGGATATTTTGACCAGGTTTGAGGAGATTGTTGATACAGATACAACTTTAGCTGTTAGTGCTAGGGCACAAATGGCTATTGCAGACTTAAGGTAAGTTAGAAGTCAAAAGTCAAAAGTCAAAAGTCAAAAGTCAAAAGTGAGAAGTGATATTTTAAGTACTGAAAAAGTCTACTCTACAGTAATTTCAGCTTATTATTTGACTTCAATAGAGGAAGGAGTCAGGAAGACCGAGTCAGGAGACAGCAATTCTGGAGAAAATCATAGCTGCTGTGATTGAGTAATCATGTATAGCAAGTATTTATGCGTAAATTTTTTACTCGGAATTTGATCGACGAAAAAAGTAATTGAGATGATTTGCATAGTATAAATACCTGCCAAGCTACGGATTTTTATACTACTTTTAATGTTATATAATGTCCGGTTGAACAGTGATAAATAAATAACTACGGAGTCCTCAGGAGTCAACCCACCCCTCGCCCCTCCCCCGACCGTGGAGGGGAGGGGAAGTCAGGAGTCAGGAGTCAACCCACCCCTAACCCCTCCCAGGAGGGGAAGAAAGAAGAAGAACTGGAGTTGAAGGAGAAAGTTTTTTTATAACTAATTATCCGGACATGATATTACAAATTGAAGTGCGGAATGTGGGTTATAACTAGGGCTTACTGAATAATGAATAATGAATAATTAATAATTAATAATTAAGAGTTGATAGTTAATAATTATTCATTCAACAATTAACGCCTTGAACCCTCTCCTTTTAAGAGGATAAAGCGGTCGAGGGATGGCTCCGAAACCTGCGCCATATCCAATCGACCAAGAGAATCAAAAAAATCCTTTTAGTCAATCCTATCCGTTTTAAGAAGAGGTAATTATTAATTGTTAATTGTTAATTGTTAATTGCTGAACGATCTAATCTAAAAGCATTGACATATAAAGATAAGTGCCTTTTTGAGGTCAAAAAAAGTGCCCCTGTTTCAGCTGTTGATGCTCATGCATGGAGCGTATTTTAGGCGCATAGTTGGGCAGAAAAATTAAGGGACAAAACTTAGCTCCTACCTCCTCGCTCATTCCCATTTGTCCTGTCTCCTGTCTCCAGTATAGCTGTCTCCTACCCTCACCCATAAGACTTTTGAGCGCAAACCCTATCTATTCGACGGTAAAAGTATTTTTTTAAATTGGTATAATTTATCACCATTAAACTTGTTATATTTACCCATTGTGGTATGATGTGTTCTGAAAATGATAATCATTATCAAAAATAACCTGTAAACTAATGCTCAAGACAATTAGACGAATTCACTGTTTATTATTAGGAACAGCAGCACTGGTCACTGCTGTTTCTCTCGGAAGTGCTGCTAGTGTGGCCCAAGATAAAAATGAAACGAAAATAGTAGCAACTTTCTTGCCTATATACATGTTTACTAAAGGAGTTACCGGAGAAAGTGGAAAAGTAGAACTCTTAATTCCTGCGGGAGCAGACCCCCACGATTATCAGGCAACGCCTGAGAATGCACGGAGTATTGCAGAGGCAGATGTATTAGTGAAAAATGGGTTGGGGTTAGAAGAATTTTTAGAGAAATTAGTTGATGCTACGGGTAATTCTCAACTTCAAGAAATTGATGCTAGTCAAAATATAGAACCCCTAGAAGAAGAAGATAAGGACCACGACGACCACGACCACGACCACCACCACGGTCATCACCATGAAGAAGGAAACCCTCATGTTTGGTTAGACCCTGTTTTAGCGCAACAACAAGTCAAGAATATTCGCGATGGTTTAATTCAAGCTGACTCTGCTAATGAAGCTACTTATAGAGCAAATGCTGATATTTATCTTCGTAAATTACAGGAGCTTCACCAAGAATTTCAAAGTCGTTTATCACCTTTTCAAGGATGTAAATTTATTGCTTTTCACGATGCTTATCCTTATTTAGCTCAACGGTACAATTTACAACAAATGGCAGTGGTGGAATTGCCAGAAGATAATATTACGCCTAGAGATGTTCAAATAGTAATAAAAGCAGCCGAAGAATATCAAGTAAAAGGTTTACTTGCTGAAACTGGATTTAATGATAATCGGATGCAACAGATTGCTAAAGATATTAGATTACCGATCAAAAAATTAGACCCAGTAATCAGCGGTTCGTTAGACCCAGAATATTATTTTACTGCCATGAGAAATAATATAAAAACTTTAGAGGAAGTTTGCCAGTGAAATTAGTAGCAATCAACAAAAATCTACCAGTAGTTGATGTACAAAATTTGACAGTAATTAGAGGAAAATATCAAGCAGTAGAATCTGTGTCATTTCAAATATTTCCTGGTAGTAATACAGCAATTATTGGTCCGAATGGTGCAGGTAAAAGTACATTAATTCAGGCAATATTGGGTTTAATTCCTTATGAATCAGGCTATATAGAAATTCTAGGCAAACAAATAAAAGATTTAGGAAAACATTGGCAAAAAATTGGTTATATTCCCCAAAAATTACCTTTTGACCGGAGTTTCCCTTTAACTGTGGCTGAATTAGTAAGTTTAGGTTATCCGCAGCAAGGTTTGATTAAGTCGCGGGAAAAGCAGATAGCAATAGAAAAAGCTTTGGTACAAGTTAAGTTAGAAAATCATGCAAAACAGCGAATAGGAAGTTTAAGTGGTGGGGAGTTAAAACGGGTTTTATTGGGATATTGTTTGGTGCAAAATAGACAATTATTAATCTTAGATGAAGTCATGGCTGGTATAGACCCAACTGGAGAAATACAGTTTGCTGAATTACTGGCAAATTTACATCAAGAAGAAGGTTTTTCTATTGTGCAAGTTTCTCATGATTTAGATATGGTGAGTCGTTATTGTGACCAAGTTATTTGTATGAATCGTCGTTTATGTTGTAAAGGTAAACCTAGTGTTGCTTTGGATAAAAATAACTTGAGTGAAGTTTATGGGGATAGTTTGACTAGATATGTTCATCAGCATTAATAGGGAATAGTTCAACAATTAATAATTAATAATTAATAATTAATAATTAGGGTTTGCTGAAAAAGTCTTATGGGTGAGGGTAGGAGACAGGAGATAGGAGAAAAGGATTGGGAGCTAGGAGGTAGGAGCTAAGTTTTGTAAGAATGATTTTTCTGCCCAACTATGAGACTAAAATACTAGCTTTTTGAGCATGAAAAGCTGAAAACCAGGCACTTTTTTCGACTCCAAAAAGACTAATACCAAATTGAAATGAACCTGGATAGAATAATATTTAAAGCATAATTTACTAGATATAGGCGTAGATAGAGATAGATTGGTCTAATGAATTTCATCATTCTATGCAACCTCATATAAAAATGGTATAAAACCTTTATCTATAAATACTTTTATATTTAATCAGCAAGCCCTAATTACCTCTCCTTGAAAATGGATAGGATTGACTAATCATGAAAATTTTTTCTCTCTTGGTTGATTGGATATGGTTAGGAAACCCATCCATCCCACCCTACGAGAAAGCTGTGCTAACGACCGTTTGTTTCTCCTTTAAAGAGAGGCTTTAAGCCTTAATTATTCCGTAATAGGGAATAGGGAATGGGGAACCGAAGCAATAAAATTTTCATCGCGGGCAAGATGCCTGCACTACACACATTTAATTATTAATATCTGTACTTCATATATTTGGAATATGCTGTATATATTTTATTGTGTATTTATAATTATTAACTTTAGCTTCTCTATAAATAAATTTACTTGACTTGTATTTAATAAATATGGATTTTTCAGAATGGATTAATTTATTTAGTCTACCATTTATGCAGCGGGCAATTATAGGGGGTATTCTATTAGGAATTTTAGGAGGAATTATTGGTGGGTTTGTTATTTTGCGCCAATTATCTTTATTTGGAGAGTCCTTGGGTCATACAGCTTTTTTAGCTGTAGTATTAGCTGTTTTATTAAAGTTACCACTTACGATCGCTTTGATTGTTTTTTTGGTATTCTTTGGATTAGGAATAAATTATTTAATTGAAAAGACTAATTTAGGTGGAGATACAATTTTAAGTATTGTAATTGCTAGTTCGGTTGCATTGGGTACTATTGGGTTTAATTTTATACCTGGGTATCGAGGAAATTTATTATCTATATTATTTGGTGATATTTTAGCAATTAGTAATCTAGATTTACTTTTTTTGATGGTTTTGTTAATCGTAACATTGAGTTGGTTAGGGTTGACTTTACAACAACAAATATTATTAACTTTAAATTCGGATTTGGCACAAATTCAGGGGATACCAGTAGAAAGATATAAATACATATTTATAATTATTTTATCCCTGGCGATCGCTCTGACTATGAGAGCAGTTGGTATTTTATTGGTGGATGCTTTTTTGGTAATTCCAGCAGCAACAGCTAAGTTGATTTCTCATCAATTTGTAACATTTTTAGGAGTTTCTGCGATAATTGGTGCCATGAGTGGGGTGTTAGGAATGATAGTATCTGGTAGTTTTAATTTACCTTCTGGTCCTAGTATTGTTTTAGTACAGTTAGTGACATTTTTGATAGTAGTATTTTCCGGTCGAGGGAAGTTTTGAAGTCAGCATTTCCTGCGGAATGCTAGGCAAACAGCTTTTTAATGAATTAAATGTATTATCAAAATAATTGGGGTGGGGGCGGGTTCATCAGGTAATTTGTAATATAGTCATTCCAGTTAAGATTTAGACAAGGGTTTCTTGCCTTAAAAGAGTTTCATCTGAAAAAGTGTTCCAGTTTTATTCAGAATGACTATACCAAAAGGTTAGGACAGTTCAAAATTTTAAAACTCAGACAACGTAAGACTTTTCCTTCTTCCTTCTTCCTTCTTTCTTCTTCCTTCTGCTTTCAACAATATTCTATAGTTACTTCTTTCTGTTTTTCTCGCAAATATTGAACTAAATCTTCTATTAAATTACGACGAATAGAAATATTTTTCGGCAATAAAGGGTTTTGATAAAATTCATTAATTTTTTGCCCTACTAAAAATAAAATTGAATCTGCTTCTAATATTTCTTCTGCCAACATTACTGCGCCATTTTTTCCTGAAGGTAACCTGCCAATATCGCAATTAGACTTTTTCAAAATCTCCGCACATTTGGAAATAGTCAAAATTCCTTCAGTCACTAAATCTATTCCACTCAACTTACCTATTGGTGGCATTTCTCTAGTCATCGTCGTAATATCCATTTCAATAACTTCTCCCAGAAAATTTGCCACAATATTTCCAGTTGTTCCACCACAAACAACTCTCCGACCACGAAAACTTAATAATTTCTCGACATATTCAAAATCTTTATTTTCATCTAGGGGCGGACCTGTAAATATCATTACTGGATTTTTCTTTCGCACATAAATTCCCACGAAAGAGGCATCATCACCAATTTTGCCTCCATAGAGATTATGAGTTTTTTTAATTACATTTTGAACAATATTTCTCGCCGTATGAGTATGATTGATAAATAAAGTTTCGATATGTTTAGCAATATTATCCCAACCCCAACCAAAATTTAAACTAACTCCTAAACCTGCGTATAAAACTCCGTCACTAATAGCTCCTAAAAAATCGCCTTTTTCTAACTTACCTTCAGAGAAAGTAATTTTTTTATCTAATATTTTTTCGGTTCTGTTTTGTAACTGAACTAATTTACCTTTTTAAAATATAAAACGGAGGGTTGTCAAAGTTAATTACTAGAAATTTATTATTTTTGGGATTAATTGAAATTACTGTAAAGGTAGCATAGGCAATTTTTCTAACTTGACAAATAGGTAAAGTACCGATGACTGTTTCAATTACATCTTCTAAAGAAACGTCATCAGTATTCAACATATTAATCAAAATTTCTGTGGTTAAAGTGGCTAGAATATTAGCTTTTACTCCACTGCCTAAACCGTCAGACAAAACGATAATAGTTTTATTTTCGGCCTTGCGGAATTTAACTTGGTCGCCACATAATTCTTCGCCTTTTTTATTGAGACTAAAATTGTAAATATCTAAAAAATTTTCCATTTATATCAATCTTATTTGAGTTGTGGGAACAGGTAACAGGGAACAGGGAACAGGGAATAGTTCATTAATTGATAATGGATAATTGATAATTGATAATTACCTCTGGTTAAAACCGTTACGGAATTGAATATCAGGAATATTTTCTTTTTTTTTCCCTTAAAAGGGGAGGCTTTAAACCAGAATTATTTAATTATTAATTATTAATTATTCGGTAACAGGGAAAAGGGAACAGGGAACAGGTATGGAAGAAACACCTAAGCATTAACGAAGTCAGAAGTCAGAACTTATTTTTGTAACGGGTATTTGAGCAACTCTCCAAAAATATTTCGCCTTAAAGGCGGGGTTTTAGACCCAATTATTTTGATAAAATTATCACAAATGATTTAGGATTGCTATATATCAATTTGATAAAATATTGCTACATAATTTTTGTTATTAGATGTCTGACTCCTAATTTGATACTGTGTGTCATTTCAGTTATCAGTACCTGTGCAATAAGGAGGCTTGAAATAGGGAAATATTTTTCCCACTATTGCCTGTTCTCTGTTCCCTGTTTCTTGCTATATTATACCAATTTTAAAAAAGAATGTTACGAATAGTAAGAGCGATAAAAATAATTTATAGTAGATTTATATTTGAGAGAAAAAGATAATTTAAGCCCTAAAAAATGGTATTAAAGCTATTCCCATACGACTCCTGACTCCTGACTCCTAAGAAATACCCTAGATATTTGTAGCAAACATTTATCAATTTGGTATTAGAGAGTCTCTTGATTTACCATT
>NZ_BLZO01000155.1 GCF_014132355.1 Okeania sp. KiyG1 | reverse complement strand
ACCTTGACCCGTCCATCTTGCAATAACGGTGGTAATTTCTCCAACCTCTAATAATAGGGTCTAGCTTTTTCGCTTTGGCGGTAGTGGCTAATGCAGAGTTGTTGACTATGGCTTTAACCTTCTTGCGGAGTTTTTCGTAGTTTTCCTCTGAGGGGGTGCATCGAAATTTCCCGTTTCCTTGCACTTTGAAGTGCCATCCCAAGAAGTCAAAGCCTGCCGTTGCCCGTGTTATTTTTGTCTTCTCTGTTGATATATTCATCCCACGTTTTGCTAGGAACTGCTGTACTTTTTCTAAAATCTTCTCAGCGTTATCTTTTGGCTTCAAGAAAAATATCATGTCATCCGCATATCTTACGGACGGGTGGATATCCTCTATACCGTTTAGTGCTATGTTGGCTAGTAGTGGTGATACTACACCACCTTGGGGTGTGCCTTGTTCAGGAAATTCTGGCGATACCCCTGCCTTTAAACATCTCCATAACCCCGTTTTTATTTGTTGGGGGGCAATGACCTTAGTCATAATCGCCTTGTGGCTAATTCTGTCGAAACATTTTTCAATGTCTAATTCGATTACCCGTTTACTTTTGCCTTTGGCTTGACTTTTGAGGTTATCGAAGACGTATTTTTGTGCGTCTTGTGCGCCTCTTCCGGGTCTGAAGCCGTAACTTCGGGCGTGGAATGTTGCCTCGTGGGCGGGTTCTAAGGCATATTTAACAAGACATTGCCATGCCCTATCTGCGATGGTTGGGATTTTTAATGTTCGGATTTTCCCATTTTTCTTAGGGATTTTAACTTCCCTTAATTCCTCATGTTCCCAATGGTTTGCTTCTTTTAGCTTTTGAGCTAGGTTAAGCCTTTGTTTGAAGTTTAAGGATTTTTGTCCATCGACCCCACAAGTTTTCTTCCCAGAATTAAGCTGAGAGACTTGTCTTACAGCCAGCGTCCTTGCAGCATGAGATTTCAGCACCAAACGTTGAAGACTTTTTACCTTGCGGGTGTCTCCATTCTGCATGGCTTTGTAGATTCGTTTTTGGAGGCGGAACAGGTTTTTCTGGAATTTCTTCCAGTTTTGGTTGCTCCAGGTTTCACTATGATTGTTCATGTGTCTAAACGTACTCTCTTACTAAATTTCACTACGCTGATTACCCTGCAAGCAATTTGCGCTTGCATCCTACCCGTTGGAGAGGTTTCCGTGCTTTCCACCTACTCTCTTATTCGACCTTTCCTAGAGACTCTCTCAACGTTTTTCCTCGTTCCGAGTTGTAGATTGTTATGACGGTTTAGGGCTGCCCAATTCACCTACACGATCCCCAGGGATGCGTCTGATGTGAAGATTCGACGCGGGAATGCTCGTGTGCGGTCAGGAGATTTTGGAGTGCCTCCTTGTCGGAAATTAAGATGCTTTTTCAGGACATTCCGTAATGTACCCATGCCGTCTCCCCATTACCCCCAGTGTGCCTATCACCCTTAGCTCTGGTTGGGGCCTGATGCCAGCTTCACTCCGTTAGTGGAAAAGTTCTAGCTCGGTGTGGCCAGGTCGGGAGTCCGCTTTCCCTTAGCGGGCTGGATTCTCACCAGCATCCATAACTCAGTTATCTAACAGGCTCTTCTTTGGTGGCCTCACTTATTGCAGGCTCTTCCTCCGTGGCCTCGTTAGACCCTATTCATACCCCTCTAGTTTCTAGAGGCTCTTAATAGGAACGAGTCGCACCTTCACTATCTTCTGCTTCTTGATCGAATCCATGACCTGCAAAATAGAATAAGAGGCGATCGCTTTTTTCAATTTGAGTTAACTTTCCTTCTAATTCAATTTTCTTGTTTTGAAGATTTTCTAGAAGTTTAGTAAATTGTTCCTTAGTTGCCGACTCATCAAATAATCTTAAAACTTGATAATTGTGTTTTTCTTGAAGAACATTAGCTACAGAATTAGCATCTAAGACAGCATTCTTCAGTTTAGGAATATGACTATAGCGATCGATGCCGATGATTATGGCTAGACTTCTGGTAATTTTTGGCATAATAGCAAATCTTTTTTTTGGGCGTTGCTGAATTGAAGTATGAATGCGCGATTGTTTGGTTCTGGTTCATGCCCCCTAAATCCCCAAAATTGGGAGACTTTTAGAGTTTTATTCCCCCACGCATTGGGGGCTAGGGGGCAAAATCATCTGTTTGGTTCTGGTTCATGCCCCTAAATCCCCAAAATTGGGAGACTTTTAGAGTTTTATTCCCCCCACGCATTGGGGGGCTAGGGGGGCAAAATCATCTGTTTGGTTCTGGTTCATGCCCCCTAAATCCCCAAAATTGGGAGACTTTTAGAGTTTTATTCCCCCCACGCATTGGCAGGGCTAATTCATTGTCGCCAGAGAAAAATATTGAGGAGTACAATGATTGTTGTCAAGTATTGAGTTAAGCTAACTATTCTCAATATTAGGGCTTAGATAGAAATGAACTTATTACAAATATTGGCCCAATTACCAGATTTTCGAGCTGCTAGAGGGAGACGTTATCCATTATGGTTAGTATTACTGTTAGTAATTATGGGTACAATGAGCGGTTGTTTCTCCTATTGTGCCCTAGAAGATTTTGCTCGTCGTCATCATCTGGCATTACAGCAACAACTAGAGCTATCGCCTTTGAGTTTTCCAACTGAAGTCTACATTTCGGCGAATTATGACCAGAATTGATTTTGCTCAATTAGCTCAAGTATTCAATCAATGGGCTCAACACCAAATAACAATTCAAGAGGCCGAATGGTTAGCAGTGGACGGTAAGAGTATTAGGTCTACTGTCAGTGACTGTTATGGTTCTTACCAAGACTTTGTCAATGTTGTTTCTGTGTTCAGTAATTGTCAAGGAGTACCTGTAGCCATAGAACAATTTCACGTGGGAAGAAAGTAGTGAAATTGCTGTTGTCCAAGCCATATTGGCTAGTTTAAACCTTGAAGGAGTAGTTTTTAGTTGCGATGCTTTACATTGTCAAAAAAAACCGTCAAGTTAATCATTGACAGAGGTAACCATTACACAATAGCAGTCAAGGGTAATCAAAAAAAACTGTACCAGCAAGTACAACTAACAACTGAACAAACACAACCAAGTAGTGTTGATATATCAGAAGATAGATCTAGAAATCGTGTGGTTTGTAGAACAGTGTCTGTGTTTAATAATCTGTTGGGAATTAGCTCTGAGTGGGAAGGAATTAAGTCTGTGATTAGAGTTGAGCGTCAGGGTACACGAGCAAGTGTTGACTATTATCAAACAGCTTACTACATTAGCAGTCTGAAATTAAGTGCAGCAGAATTTGCAGTAGGAATTCAGGGACATTGGGGAATTGAGAATCGACTACATTGGGTTAAAGATGTAGTGTTTCGAGAGGACACAAGTCTAATTCGGCACTCTCAAGCTGCTGCTAATTTTTCTGTGATTCGTCAGTTGGCGATCGCTATCTGTCGCCTTCATGGTTATTCTTCCCTCACTACTGCGATTCGTACCATTGCTCACGATTTGGAGCAGATTTTTCTGATGATTATAAATCTAGAACTGTAGTCATTGAGAATTGAAATTGGCCCATACACAGAACCTCACTCCCCCCTAGTTTTCGATTTCAATAGTTCTGGTATTGGCGATCGCGACTGATATTAGCGATCGCGACTGAGTCTGTGACATAAATTTTTCCTGTATAAGTATGATAATTTAGGGGAAAAGACTATGAAATACTTGACAATATGGCCAAACTTGTACTCCTCAATATTTTTCTCTGGCGACAATGAATTAGCCCTGCCCAATGCGTGGGGGAATAAAACTCTAAAAGTCCCCCTTTTTTATCCCTCTCCCGTCCCCCTTTTTTATCCCCCTCCCGCCCCCTTGGAAAGGGGGAAGCCAGATGTTGCTTCGCTTTTGAACGATGGGAAGCCAGAGGATGTTTCACTTTTGAACGATGGGAAGCCAGAGGATGCTTCGCTTTTGAACGATGGGAAGCCAGATGTTGCTTCGCTTTTTGTTGAATGGGGGATGCGCGGGGGATTTAGCAGAACCAAACAATCGCGCATTCATACTTCAATTCAGCAACGCCAATAATTTAAGCCGTTGAAATTCTCCCTACGCTGTTATAAAAAGACAGCGCGGGATTCCTAAACCTCACAACGTGGGGTTTTGTGTTAACTGATTAATGTTTGTGATAAATTCATTTTATCCCAAGTCGAGAAAAAAAGCTTATCAAAACAGGACTTACGCACCAAGCGCCATATCTAGTAGGGGCGAATGGCATTTGCTGACGCAAAGCTCCGCTAACGCTCCCTACAGATAGCGTATTGTCTAAAAATTTGCGTAAGTCCTGAACTTATCAAAATTTAGAGGAAAAAGATTTCAGAGAAATTAGCATAAATATTAGCGATCGCAAATCCAGTTTACCTAGACCACAAATAAGTAAACTAGAATCTATATATATCAAGCTTTTCTCAACTAAGAAGATATGTGGTCTATAGTAATCGGATCTGATACGAAAATCTATAAACCAGGCAAACTTACTTGGAGAAATATTGAAAGCTTATTCAGAGAATTTTGTAGGTAGATAGACCACAAAGTCAAAACCACAATTATCAGGAACTCCTGAAAACCTTGTGGGGAGGGTGGGGACTGTGGGGACTGTGGGGACTGTGGGGACTGTGGGGACTGTGGGGGGCAAAAATCTTGTCTACAGTTCTCAAAAAAATGTATTTTTCAATATACTTTTCTCCTAAAAAAGCCGCCCCAAGACCTATACATAACTTGACACAATCGACAAGTTATGTATTAGCCTTCCAAAGATTTTTGCCAGAGAAAAAGTGTATTAAAAAGTAGATTTTTCTTGATAACTTAAGTAGTTTTTCCTTTTCTTTATTGATTCTTTCTCCCTTCTCCCCTGCTCCCTACTCCCCTACTCCCCTACTCCCCTACTCCCCTACTCCACACAAGGTTTTCAGGAGTTCCTTATAAGGGATAGCTCTTAGGAGGGGTTAGGAATGGGTTGACTCCTAAAGAATTAAGACTAATATAATACACGCTCTTCAGCAACGCCTTCTTTGTAACTCATTAAACAAAAATCAGATTGGTTATTAAATTATTATCACTATTTTTTGAAAAATTACTTTCTTCATCTCCACAAAAAATAGTTATATCTGTACTTCCTCTGAGAATATAACCCTCACCTAATTTATTAGTTTGAACATCTGTTTGATTCATACCATCAAAAGTTGTAATTTCTTTAGCATAATTTGTATTAACTCTTCTTAAATCCAAAGCCATCATTGTAATTTGTATAGACGAATCTTGCATTGATTTATATTGCTTACTTTTTTATATTATACCTTAATTTTATAGTAAACTTCAATATTTTTTAGATAATTAAATGAAGTTTTTGTAAATTTATTATCTCAGTAAATTCATCTAAGCTTATTCAATTATTCAGCAGTATTACAGATATAAATCTAATGATTAACTATAGAACATAAAAAACAAATATATAGCGCTTCAAATGAAATAATTTCTCAAAAGATAAATTATTTCAGCTTAATAATTATCAATTTACAGTGTAGATAATACTGATTTAAACTCTGTAAAAACTCAGTATTATCTGTAAAAAATATTCTCAAGTATGAAATTTTGGACTCGACCTGCTGGGTAGCTAAGTGGATCTATAATTAATCTAGTCTAGGGCATAAGCATTCCGTCAAACCTAAGTCATTTGACAGAAAAATTCTTAAAATATGGAAAAGAATATATTTGAAGCAATTATCTTCGTGATAGGTTCTAATCAAATCAAGCATTTGTCATACTTATATTTATTAAAAGGAGTGTATCCATGGCCTTAAAAGTAGCTATCAATGGATTTGGCCGTATTGGACGTCTAGTTTTCCGTGCTGGACTCAACCATCCCGACTTAATCGAGTTTGTTGGGATTAACGACTTAGTACCACCACCAAACTTAGCCTATTTATTAAAGTATGATTCAACTCATGGACGTTTCCCAGGAGATGTATCAGCTTCAGATGATGGTATGACAATTAACGGAAAATTTATTCCATGTGTATCAGTTAGAAACCCTGCTGAACTACCCTGGAAAGAAAAAGGTGCAGATTATGTAGTTGAGTCTACAGGATTATTTACCACTTTTGACGGTGCTTCAAATCATTTGACAGCAGGCGCAAAGCGAGTCATTATTTCAGCTCCAACAAAAGATCCAGATAGGGTAAAAACCTTGTTGATGGGTGTTAATCACGATCGCTTTGAACCTGCCGAAGATACTATTGTTTCTAATGCTAGTTGTACTACTAATTGTTTAGCCCCTATTGCTAAAGTTATTGATGATAATTTTGGTTTGGCAGAAGGTCTAATGACAACTGTTCATGCTATGACTGCTACTCAACCAACTGTAGATGGTCCAAGTAAAAAAGATTTTCGGGGTGGACGTGGTGCAGCTCAAAATATTATTCCCGCTTCTACTGGTGCAGCAAAAGCAGTAACTCTGGTTTTACCACAATTAAAAGGCAAACTGACAGGTATGGCATTCCGGGTTCCGACTCCAGATGTTTCTGTGGTTGATTTAACTTTCAAGAGCGAGAAGTCAACTAGCTACAAAGAAATTTGTGCAGCGATGAAAGCTGCTGCTGAAGGACCGATGAAGGGTGTTCTTGGCTATACTGAAGACCCTGTAGTTTCGACTGATTTCACCACCGACTCTCACTCTAGTATTTTTGATGCAGGTGCTGGAATTGAACTTAACTCCAATTTCTTTAAGGTTGTTTCTTGGTATGATAATGAATGGGGTTATTCTTGTCGAGTAGTAGATTTAATGTTATCAATGGCACAAAAAGAAGGTATCTTAAGTAAATAGTTAACTAGCAATAATTCAATCATGGTAGAGGTGTGAAGTGCCTCTACATTTTATTCTTCTTTTGTTTCTCTGGTTCATTCATAAGTATAGCAGTTATCATTACTGTATTTGACATATCATATCAAATCCGTTTAATTGGGCATAAAAAAATTCTTCAATCGTCATAACTACGCTCATATTTGTAATTCTTTCTCCTCCTGACTCCTGTACGGGCGATTTCCGTTCCGGAATGCTCCTAATTACGCGAATCGCCCCTACAACTCCTGACTCTTCCTAACTTAACCATTCTATGGCTGTTTAACCGGATTTGATATCAAAAGCTTAAAACTCAGACAACGCCAGATTTTCCTTCTTCCTTCTTCCTTCTTCCTTCTTCCTTCTTCCTTCTGCCATATCATAATATAATCATATAAAAATAAGTTAAATGAAGTCAGCTTTTATGTCTGAACTACCACCACTGAATACAGAAACTATTCAGGCAATTATTGATGAAAAGATTGATGATAATACTGTTAATCAATTAGTTTGGTATTATCTTGGTTATCGCTATGATGCTACTACTGATAAATGGGATGCTTCTGGTGTTGCACCGGAGTGGCGAGATGAATATCTAGAACCTCCTAATTTTATTGAATTTCGCCCGCCCACTGTTAAGTTGACTCGTTCTATTCCTAAAGAAAATAAACAGTTACTGAAGCAAAAGTTAGGCTTTAAAGGTTATAAAATAGGAGAATTTACTCCTGTACAAGCACGTCGTGCTACTATGGCAAATTGGCTTTTAAGTTACATGGAAATTAGTAGTTGTTGATATTTTTAATTCAAATTTTGGCGTTGCACAGTGACAAATTATTCTAGATTTTTAATGAACAGGATTTTGGATTAATCAATTGCTAGAATGATTAATATTAGGTTTTTTACTCAAAGTATGGCGTTGCATAAATCCGGGATTATTTTAATAGTTTTGTGGAAGTGGATGTGGATGTGGAATGGGCATCTTGCCCGTTCCCGTTCCCCGTTCCTGATATTTTCACCGCAGACAGGGACAGGCAGGATGCTTGCCCCCACCTCAGCAATGCCCAAAGTATAAACTAATGAGTCAATCCTGTTCTTTTCAAGGAGATGTATTTGTTAATAATTAATTAGGGTTTGCTCAAAAAGTCTTATGGTTGAGGGTAGGAGTCAGGAGACAGGAGTAAGAATAAATGGGAGTTATAGAACCCGTAACCGGATCTTTTCTTGAAATACATTGGCTGACAGAAAGCCGAATTCATCGCAGCCTAACAACTATCAGGGTTGCTGGAAACCGAAAAATTATCAAAAATGACTATAAAAGCCTGCCGCAACTTATTACTCTATTAACTTGTTATCTGTCAATAGCCATAATTACTTAAGCATTTCTACTTGTCTAAAATTTCTCGTTTTGAGATTATTCACCTTTGCCAAAAATATAAATATTCTGGATGATATTAACGTAAATACTTGCTTGTAGCTTTATTCAAGACAGAATTTTTTACTTTTAAACACAACATTGGCACAATACCTTATGTACAAACTATGATACCAAATGCCTGAAATAACGCAAGTGCGTGAAATATTTTGTAATAATTTGGGGAAAATCGGAACTTGTTTGATTAAAATAAACAATTTTAATTACTGAGGTGATAAGTTAAATCTATGGTTTTCCCTTCTTGTCTAATTTTGAGCTTGAAACTACTTTTGGATGATTGGCGATCGCCTGACTGACAAAAAAGAGAAAATTAAAGATACACTTAGGGGTTCTATAGAGGAGGTAGTCGGAAAAATGGTCTGTTAATTTTTCTGTCCTAGTTAGCCTTTTGTGCTAACTTTTTAAACCTTTTTGACCTCACTTCTAGCACTTTTTCTAGCCCTAAAAATGCTAAAAGCTTTATCTGTTAATGATTTTAGATTTAATCCGCAAGCCCTAATTATTAATTAATAATTCTTGAAACATCCATCTAGTTTTTCTGAATTTCTTTCCAAAATAACGACATCCAAACTACTCTCTATTTTTGCTTGTTGAATCCAACCTTTATCTTTTGGTTGTAGGAAAATATTAGAAAATTCTGGGTCAATACTTGAGGGAGTTTCAGTTGAACAAACAACCTCTAATTCTAACCAAGTTTCTTGCGATTGATTCAATTTTCTAGTTACTTTAAGAATACTACCATTACCAACTGTACCCTTAACTGTCTTATTTGCTGTACTATCAAGTAATTCAATTGGTTCGTATAAACTTTTGGGAGAATTAGCGCTATGATTAATCCAGATGAATGAACCTATATCCAAAGATAAAGCGGGAGAAAATATAGAATTTGGTTGTTTACTAGGCTTTTCCGTATTTTCTGGAAAAGTACTATTCTTTGGTGGCTTTGGTAATACTTTTGCTAAGGGACTTAAAAAATATGCCAATATCCCACCTAATACCAGAAGTATCAGAATTCCTGACAAGTAAAACCACGCACTTTTATATTCTGAGTCATAAGGAAAATTTTTGGGTTTATTGTCGAAAAATTGACTATCTGATGGATTAAGTTCCGCATTTTTTTGTGATTTTTGTACTTTTAAATGCTGAACTTTTACAGGTGGAAGAGACAATTCTGTTATCTGACCTTTATCAGTTACTTGATAATGCACTAAAGCTACTGTTACATTATCATGCCCATTTGTGGCGTTAGCAATTTCTATTAATCTATCTCTGACTTTAGCTAGATTTGTTTTCCCTTCTAGTAATGGTAATATTTCTGTTTGCCAATATTCTTCTACTCTATTTCGATCGCTTAAACCATCAGAACAAATCAAGAAAATACTATCCTCATCTATGGGAAAACGTTGTACAGTTGGATGTAAACTTGCTGAGGCAGTAACACCCAAAGCTTGTACTAGAGCACCTGATGCAATTTGATTGACAGCATCCTGATATAAAGAGTAGCCTAATCTGACTTGACGAGTCGCAACGTCATCATCTAGAGTTACTTGATAACATCGAGTTGGAGTAATCCAGTAAGCACGACTATCTCCTATATGAGTGATGTAGAGTTCATGGAGATGGGCAAGTGCCATAACTAGAGTAGTTCCCATCCGTTGACGACCCTGACGTTGCTCGTTATCGTTACGCTCATAGATAGCATCATTAGCAGCATAAGCAGATTCTTCTAATTTTGTAGTTATAGTTAGAGGATCGCCTTCTTCGGGTATATTCTGTAAATTTTGGCACAAAACTTTGATTGCTAATTCTGATGCTTCTTCCCCTCTTTCTTGACCACCAATACCATCACAGACAATAGCTATTGTTTTATAACTCGGTGGATAGCTAATTGCTGTTTTACTTGGTGGGTAACAAGCATCTTCATTGTTAGAACGATTAGGTCCGGTATCTGTAGCAGTGGTAATGTGAATTTTTCTAATTTGCGATCGCCCCAATACTTCCAGAGCTCGATCTAGTTGCCCTATAAGTCGATCTGCATTGTGTATTTCACCTGCAATCATTTGGTGAAACAGTTGTTTTAAGAATTTTTCTACTGCTGGATGAGCATTGCTTGCCCATTTCTGCCAGAATCTACCTAAGTGCTGTAATGTCAAAGATTTTCGATCTGCTTGTAGCTCTAATAAGCGTACTAATTGTCCTTCTACCCGCAAATTCTCTGAGTTTAGCAAACTAGAAGCTACTTTTTGCACGTTCAACGGTTGCCAAAGTTGAGCCATTTGCCATAACCAATTTAACTGTCGCATTGGTGTAGCATTTTTCCATGCTGTAGCTATATCTGGCATTATGCTTCCGGAATTGCCATCTATTGGCCCTCCTTGTAAGAGCCAAATTTCTCTAGTCCCTTTTTTTTCTGTTACTGATAAAATTCCAAAAACTTGAGGAATATGAAGTCTATATGGAAATAATCTCAAATATGGCTCTATTTCACCCGGAATTTCTTCGGGCATCTGGGGCATTTCTTCTGGTTGAGTATCCAGTAGTATTCGATCGCCTTTAACTTGATAACGATCTACTATTATTTCTCCTGGCCGATAGGCTTTGAACCCTTCACCTATAGCCCACAGGTAGTGTTTTGGCATAGTGTTTTGCATTAGGGGTCCTCGTAGCTTTCGGCCATTTCTTTTATAAATTAGATTTATCTTTAATTATTTATGCTAATTGAATTAGGTCTTTGTTCTGGATTTTTCAGCATAATTTCAAGATTTATGTGACATCTCCCACACTAAGCTGAAGCTATAGTGTAGGCTTCTCGTTTCGCAGCCCCGGTATTCCGTCGGGCAAGCGCGTGCTTTAAAGACGTCTGGGCCCTACCGCCCTATTTTTTATATTTATCGCCGCATTTCCGAGGTCATGCTTCCCTACGGGATGCTGCGCAAACGCAAACAAGTCGCGGTCTATTACCATGCCACAGTGCGGACAACAATGAGTTCGTATATTTAATTCTTTGGGGACTTTTTCACCACAATTTGAGCAATCTTGGCTAGTATTTTTGGGGTTCACTGCTATAGTCTTCTGTCCAGCATTTCCGGCTTTGACAGTTAAAATAGACAGTAATTGTCCCCATCCAGCATCGTTAATTGATTTACTCAAACGAGTCTTTGCTAGCCCTTTAATATTTAAGTTTTCATGGGCGATAACTTCGGCTTTTGATAACAATTCATTGGCTGTTTTGAAATGGAAATCTTTACGTTGATCAGCTAATTTTTTATGTTGTTTGGCTACAGCTTTGACAGCCTTTAACCACCTTTTACTTCCTTTTTTCTTTCGAGATAAACGTTTTTGTAAAGTCTTTAATCGCTGCTGAGATTTTCGATATTTATGAGGGATGGGGACAAATTCTCCTTCACTTGTTACTAAGAATTCCTTCAGTCCCATATCGATTCCCAGAGTATTTTTTAATGTTGGTTCTACTTCAGTTGTTAAAGCTGGAATTGATTTTTCTTCTAGGGATAAAGTCACATAATAACCATCTGCTTTACGACTAATTGTCGCTGTTTTAATTTGGAATCCTTCTGGTATTGGTCGATGTTGAATCAACTTTATATTGCCTATTTTTGGCAAGTTTATCTTGTTTTCTTCTATGCAGTCTTGCTTGATTTGAGGATAAGTAAAACTGCGATAACGACCTTTTCCTTTAAATCTTGGTTTCCCTAATTTCCGTCCATTTTCATCTGCCTTAAACCATCTATCAAAGGCAAGTTTTACCCGTTTTATGCAATCTTGTAACACCTGAGAGTGAATTAGCTTGTAGTCAGGAAATTTGTCTTTGGTATTGACCAAATCTTTTTTCTGAGAGTAATAATCTGGATGATCTCTTAGTTGAGGAATTGGCATCACCAAGGGGCAAGCATTAACCGGACAGCGATTTTCGTCCCACCACGAGAACCGCTCGCCTAACCTATAGTTGTACTGCCGACGCAACAATTCCAACCACAATTCTATGGTGGCTATTTTATCTGAGTTGGGCCTTAATTTATATTGGTAGGCAGTGCGCATGGTGGAAAATTTCCAGGGTTATTGCAAGATAATCATACAAGTTTTTCAACTAGGGCGAAAGCTTCTGCTGGGATAGTATGCAAATTGAATGGGCATCGAATCTACTCAATTGGCCGCCGATTCATCTCACACTCCTCTTAAAAATTATGGTGTGAGGCTTCTCTGCAGTCTAGCTAAAAATATCTAATTAGGGTTTGCTTATGGAAAGTCTTTTTGCTGGGGTAGGGGGTAGGGGGTAGGGGGTAGGGAGTAGGGAGTAGGGAGTAGGAGCGGACGTAGAATAAATGGGAATTACAGAGTCAGTGGCCAAAATAATTATCAGAGTGATTTTTCGGCTTTTGCTTCGGTGAAAATGCTCACTTTTTTAACCTACGCTTGCTGAAAAGCTCATAATTTTGCCAGACATAAAAAGCCTAAAACTAATATCAGTCAATACTTTGATATTTAATCAGCAAGCCCTAATTATTCAAGTGTTTTACTAATAAAACTATAAATATTATTTCAATTATCAGTTGTACTAAGTTAATTTTATCATATATTGTTTTTAATCATTTGAGGTAATTTATGTCTAAATCTTCTGATTCTGGTGCTTTTAGTAATTTTACCAATCAAGAAACTAATGACAAACAGCCACCTCCTAAGATAAACATAGATGAGCTGTTAACTCAACTTAAACATTCTCATGAATTATATTATAAAATGCTTAATCTAGAAATTTTTGCTTTAGTCGAAACTCTAGAGCAATTTTTTCCTGGTGCTTGGAGTCAATTTATGGCCAATCGTCAGGTATCTATGAAGCAATTTTTGCAACATTATCAGAGTAGAAGGGCACAGACTTAGCGAAGTCAGAAGTCAGAAGTCAGAAGTTATTTTTGTAACGAGGATTTGAGCAAGGCTTGAAAAATGTTTCGCCAATCAAGGCGGGGTGGCGCGACCAAATTATTTTGATAATCCGATAACAAAAATGTTATCAGATTATTATATTAGAGATTAAATTTTAAGCCTGCTATTTAGCTTCTGGGTCAATATCTACTCTTGGTAGTCCTAGACTATAGTTATTGACACGACCACCTAGATTATAGCTAATTTGACCAGACTGTAATAGCGATCGCACAAAATGCTCTAAATCGGAACCTATACGACGTAGGTTGTATTCAGTTAAATCTTCCCCACTATAAGATTCTACCAGATCGTCAAACTTTCTGTAAATCTGCTGCACAGCAGTATCATTCCAATTAAGTTCGTTATCAGGGTCAATATCCAGGGTTAATACCTTGTCATCAGGAACAAGTTCATTGTCTTCTATAACTCCCGCAAAAATATGAATATGTCTAGTTGTTGACTTTAATGGCATGAGTAATTTTCTCTCTGTTACTTTTTGTTAAATTCTATCGTAATACTGTTTCACGGAAGTCAGGAGTCAGGAGTCAGGAGTCAGGAGTCAGGAGTCAGGAGTCAGGAGTCAGGAGAAAAGAAAGAAGAAGAAAGAGAAAGTTTTTTTTATCACTATAGCAATGTGCGCTGGCATATTTACACATTATTTTTTGTATACCTGTTCTAGACTTCACTTTGAGCTGGACATTGTAAATACCTGAGCGCTCATTGCTATAAATTATCCGGACATGATTTAACGAAGTCAGAAGTCAGAAGCGAGTGTGTAATTCTGAGGTCCCCTACGGGGCGTCTACTGTGCGGAAGTAATTCTGCACACAGCCCGTAGTTGTGCGCTAGCAAAACGCCCCTACAGATGGTGGTTTAACAGTCAATTTGCGTAAGTCCTGACCGTTTCTAAATAGTAATGCTATGTTTGATTACTATCTCCCCATCTCCCCACACTCCCCACAGTTCCCACACTCCCCATTTCCCAATCTCCACCAAACTTTATTCCCATTCTGGACCCATTAACTTACCTTTTAATTGCCATTTACCTAACTTGGGGTCATCAACTTCTAGTAACCCACTGTACAACTCCTGTTTGGCGTATGGACTCTCTAAAACAGGCCAATTTTTTAAAATTCTTTTTTCCCCATTAACTACAGCGTCCCCAATAGCACCATCTTGCTGATATGTCATAACTATGCGATCGCCAGCTAAACTCAAATAACTCAAACGCCCTTGACTCTCCCATTCACTATCATCAACCATAGTTTTATCCAAGGCTTGTTTTAAACTTTCAAAATCTCCAATATCAGCTACTCTTGCTACATCAGTAACCCAAGCTGTCCTTTTTCCTTTAGCAACCATTGCTTGGTAATCTTTATATCTCCGCCGAGATAATGGTTGTAAACTTACCTCATCTCCCCAAGGTCGAGCACATAGCCAAATATTTTCAATACGCCAAATATACCAATTTTTATATTTTGTCGGTTCGCCATAACGCTTTGGCAAGACTAAATGTGACTGTGCTGGCACTCCTGCTTGCAAATCTCGATCGCTGAGAATTAACTGAAACATTACTGCTCCCTTCTGCTGAACATATTGATCGCCAGGACTACGTCCAGTTGCTTGGGGTCCATGATAAGTGCCACCTAAACCTACTACTGCGTTATTAATGCCTTCAGGGTCGCGCACTACTAACTTATAAGTAACATATTGTGCGTTAATTGTTCCCTCAACTTGATAACTACGAGTAGGCTCTAATAAAGTTCCTAAACTATAGTCCTCAGTTATATAGAATTTTTCCCATAAGCGGTTTCCTTGAGAGTAACTGTAGTAAATTGGATGACTTGCTCTGAGTTGAAATGGCAGTGGCACTTGTTTACGAGCTAGTGCCCGCAGATGTTCTGGAGGACGATATGTGCTTAGAGCTGCTGGCAATGCTAACCTAGCACTACCATTTGCCATCTTTTCTGCAGCTTCTGTGTCTTCTCCCCACCACATCCATGCTACTGCACCTAACCCACTATTCCAGGTACGGCGATCTAAACCCCGACTTTCTGCACCTCCAGCAGTCCCCCAACTTAGCCTTAGTGCCATATTAGTTGCATACCAATCTAGTAAACCTTTTGCCAGTTTTTTCAATTCTGGGTCGCGAGCAAAATCATAGATATTAAGTAATCCACCAATACTATATCCATAATAAACTGAAGAATGAAATTCTCCTTGTCCAATAGTTAAATATTTATTCAGCTCTGCTCGCAACCATGCTTCATTTGTAGCTTTAGTTGCTGGATCGCCCACAGGCCAACCACTTCCATCCATCAATGCTAAACCAGATGCACGATGCATAAACATATGATTTTCTGTTCCAGTTGTTATCCATTTGAGGGCTTTCGGTAGTTGTATTTGACTTTTGTAAGATGCTAATACATCCGATGGCATTTTATCTCTAAATAAAAAGAAGATTCGCACATCTAGATAACTACGGAAGTGATAAAGGCTTGGTTTATCTTTATCTAGTTGGAATAAAATTTTCCAGGTTTTTTCTTGATTATAAAGTTCTCCTGTTTGTGTATCTTCTAAACTTAATCTGGCTAAAATTACTGGCAGTAGATATTTATGAGGATCTCCAATTTTTCTTGGTCTCCACCAATTATCTAGTTCTTCTAAGTCTACTGCTGCTAGTTTCTTACGAATTGCCAAACTTCTTGCTTGAAATTTACTTTCTTCTTCTAAGGTATTTGGTTGTAACAATTCTAAAGTATTTGGTTGTAGCAATGTTGTCTTGTTTTTGTCATCTAATTCCTGTATTTTTTGGCTGTTTTTTTGACACCCTAAAATCATGAAATTTAATAGTATGGTGGCTATTGTTACTATACTAATAGAGGATTTTTGTCGATTTTTCATAAATTTATTACTGATTTTAAAATATAGTTTATACCAGGGGTAAAAAAGAATGCTACAAAAAGATGCGTCTCGGTCTGAGGTCCTGAAAAAGAGCTTCTCCAATTTATTTTAGACAGCTATATCTATATATTTGTCTTTCTTTTCAATATTGATTCTAATTTCAGTCCTCCCTAGGAGCTACAGATGTTGTATGCAAAGTCCTTACCATTTGCCACAAAAATTGATCGGCCTTGGTATGACTCATGCCAGATGCTAGATTTATCAATAATTTTTACTAGCATATACTACTTTACTTTTTTGATAATATCACAATAATTGATATTAATAATTACAAGATTTATAGCAGATATAGATAGTTGTCGCTCGCTAAAAATACAATTTAATATCATGTTTGTATAATTTGTTGATGACGATAAAAGATTTATTTGAAATCAAAATATATAGCAATATGATTTGAGTTGTGAGATATTGGAGACTTTTGTTCTAGGGAATAGGGAATAGGGAATAGGTATGGAGGGAAGAAATGAATACATAAGAATAAAAAACTGCTATATTCTATGCTTTAAAAAAACACCTCAATTCTCACATCTGATTCCTGATTGCTATAGTTATCATTAACTTGAAATAATTCTGTTACATTTCGATTGCTAAAAGAAAAAAATATTTAAGCATTCAGCTATTAGCAGTCAGCATTCAGCGAGTTTGTATTTTTTAATAAATGAAGTCAGTATTCTTTTAACTTATACTATTAGATAATTGAAATGCAAGAACAGCAAACTTTAGTTACAACCCTATACAATTCTGTGGCAAGAAACATAGATATGTCTCAGAAGCTGATAGCTGATAGCTGACTGCTGAATGCTTACAAAAATATTATCTTTAATATCTTAACTAAATAATTATGTTTTGACTATGGTGATATAAATCACTAATTTTCCAGAGAAATATCACTGGGAAGAAAGTAATTTATCACAATGATTTATTGTTAAATGGAGAATACTATTTATAGTATATGACGATCAAATGCTATGAACTATCAAACCCTTTTACCAGAGGTAATAATTGCAGAGTTAGTATTCCAAGTCTATCGTTCTGGTATTTTGACTATAGAACACAGAAAACAACTTAGGAGTTTATTCCTATATCATAATCTGAGTGAAGAAGATACAACAGCAATTAATAGGTTATTTCATGCTATTCGGCGTGGATGGCTGAGGATAGCAGATTGATATTTTGCTATTGTGCTTGATTAATAATTAAACAATAAATATCATAAAATCTACATCTTTTCTAAATACATCATTTGAATAACACCAAAATTTCAGTTTGTCAAAAATTGTCATAGCATTTATAAAAATGCATAATTTTCTTTTCGATTTTCTTAAAAGGTCGGAAGGCTTGAGACCTGTTTTTTTGTTAACTCTAAACTATAGGATTTCCTAGTAAGCATGAGGTACAATAACAAAAATAAATCAACCAGTTACTAATATCATTGAGCAAGATTTGAGCAAAAATAAATTAAATAGCTTTAGCTAAATAAGCATAAGTTATTGCACCAACATTACTAATTTTTTTGAGCTTTGACTAACAGTTTTTAATAGGGTTAAGACTAGGATAATAATTAGGAAGATGAATTAATGTAGAACTGACTCCTTCAATTACAGCTCTCATTTTATTTTCTTAATTAATCGAACAGTTATCCTATGATTACACAAGTTTCTCTACCAAAATTGTGGTAGTAACTTTTGAGGCATTTATCTTTTATAGCGCTACGCGCTAGGGAATAGGGAATAGGGAACAGGGAATAGCAAACTTTAAAAGGGTTTTAGGATTGAGAAGTGTCCGCGCCCAATTCTTGTAGTGCTATAAAAGTTACAGAATAATTATCCCCATTCAACAACATTAAAGAATCATATAGCAACTCCGATCAGGAGTGAGGTACGCGCATTCGTTTGTTGTGCGGGAGTAGTTGTGCGACCCCGTGGGGTGCCCAGACGCAAGCAGTCGATCTTCGGAGCAAATGGTAGGATGGAATGGGGAGGTCTCCCGCTCTTGCAGAGCTGCTCTGCTTTTTCCTAGCTCATGTTGGGGAAACATTTTGCGCAAAGCGGAGCAAACAACTTCCGCTGCCTTCCTTCTTTCAAAAGAATATCATGTCCGTTGGTATCATTTGTGTAAACCTAAGGGTGAATATCTACAGGAAATTTAGGTTTTTTTCTTGCGAGGGTAGCCTTCGGACCTCTTCCCTCTTCCCTCTTCCTTCTTCCTTACCTTTGCTATACAATACCGATGCTACCGGACATGATATAACTATTCAATTTGTGTATAATTATGACATTGAATCATAATTATACACCCATCATTCATCCAGGCACGCTCATCTCGCGATTATAGTGCTTGCCTTCTGATGCGTTTAGGTAAAATTCAAACTATCCTATTTTTAGGCGATCGCTATTATTTTAAAGTTCACACATGAGCCATCTTTACATCTCTTGGTTAGACTATCATCAAAAAATTGAGTATCTGGCAGCAAAAATTTATCAATCTCAATGGGAGTTCAATCAAATTGTCTGTTTGGCTAGAGGAGGATTACGAGTAGGAGATATTTTGTCTCGTATTTTCAAAAAACCTTTAGCTATTCTAGCTATTTCCTCTTATGGTGGTATTAAGGGCCAGGAACAGGGTAAGATCGTCATCGGAAAAAGTTTAACTATGACTACAAATAGTTTAGGTAGTCATGTGTTGCTAGCTGACGATCTAGTAGATTCGGGAATTAGTATAGATAAATCTATCGCTTGGCTTCAGGATAATTATGGTCAAGAAATTCAGGAGCTCAAAACAGCAGTTTTGTGGTATAAGGCTTGCTCTATATTTGAACCTGACTACTATGTTGATTATTTACCAGATAATCCTTGGGTCCATCAACCTTTTGAAGTATATGAACAAACAAATGCTGCTGATTTAGCTTTTACTTTGACCAGGATGAACAGAGATCGTTCAATAATGGATAATTGATAATTGATAATTGATAATTGATAATTATTTCTTCCTAAAAGGAAGAGAATTGAATCAAAGGAAAATTAATTCATTGTTCCTCCACGGCGAGTGAGAGGATTTTTACCTTAATTATTCGGTAAGGAGAGAAAATTATTTGTATATTTAATGCTCAAACATATTTTTTATTAGATATCTCCAGAAAAGCTATGCCTAACCCACATCTGTAGAATTAAAGTGCAGGATAGGGGTGGGTTGACCTCCTAAGAAATACCCTAGCTATTTGTAGCAAACATTTATCAATTTGGTATAACTATGATTGAAAAATTTTAATTGACTGATTTCAGGCTGAGGTTTTATGATAAGGTCTATTACTACATAGTATATATTTATTCAACTCCCTATGCCTGCTCCTACTCCTAAACTAACTTTGAATATGGTGGAAGGGTCTATATCTTTTGATTTTAGTCCTGAAGCTGCTAAGAATTTACAAAGTGCGATCGCTCAGTTAATGCAACAATTAAAAACTGCTGCTGGTAGTCCAGGAAAACTAACTCCACAGAAACCTATGGAATATCAGTATACAGGAGATGTCTTTTTAGAAATATTTTGCAATCCTAATATTTGGTCTAGTCCTTTTGCAGCTAAAGTTTTGATTACTGTACGAGATGAGCGGATTCGGATTACTACTGAAGCAGAGTTGACAAGAGTGATTGAGGATATTAATCAATATTTAGAGCAAGTAGGCTGAAAATGTTCAACTTTAGACAAGATACTAAATCTCTAGCAAATAAATAATATTATGTCCGCTTGAGTACTTATGATTGAGATAGTACAAGGGGGAGTACAATTGTAGAGATTTGGTCTTGAAGTTAGAAGATAGGTTTTTTCATATTTTTTCAAATTACAGTTTTCTTCTCATCTTAATAATAAGATTAACGATCGCATTAATTCACATAGGCAAAGAATGGAATTAATAACAAATAACAATGTGCATTGTGAGTATCAACTTTCAAAATTTGATAGCAAGATGGGAGTTTGGCCATATTATGGTTTAATAAATTGGTATCAGCATCCAGTAGATTCTCAGAGATTAAAAATAGCAATTCAACAAATAGTAGATAGTGTGCCAATTTTGGGAGGGAGATTGGTAAAACAATTGTTTTCTCCATTAAAAGTTGTATGTAACCCACAGAAATCTGGTATGGGTTTTATCTAGATTGATCTAGACGAACAGGAAATAAATATTGATAATTTATTAGATGCCAAAACTTATGTAAATAATGAATTCAATATTCCCAAAATTCTTCAGATGCTATTAATAAAGATACTCCATTAGTATATGTAATTTTGAATCATAATCGAAGTTATTGTGGCATAACTCTGCTTATAAATCATTTCATAGCAGATGGTGGAACATATTTTAAATTATTAGAATATCTTTCTCAAGCTTATGAATACCCAGAGTATGTTCCTAAATATGAGCCATTATTTACAATAGATTTTAATAAAATAGATAATTTCATTGCTGCAAGTTTTAAAAAGTTATCATGGAAAGATAAACTTTTAAGTTCAACATCTTTTATTGTTTTTATATTGAACAGTCTTTGGCAAAATAAGAAGAATTGGAGTTATCTTGAATGTATCTTAACCAAAGAAAAGTTAGGCCTAATTAAAAGGAAAAATCAAAATCTGCCTAATGAAGAAAGTGCATATAGCACAAACGACGCTTTATTTGAATTTTTATCGGTTGTTCCTATTAAACGATTTATTTTTCCTTGTAACTTAAGATATAGAAATGTTGGCATACCAGAAAATTATTTGGGAAATGCTGAAGCCTTAGTCTTAGATTTAACTAAGCCAGAAAATAATTATATGTTAAAGCATACTGATGTGAGAAAATCAGTCAATTAACTTCCACGAATATACAGTTTTGTACCTACTTTTGATGGCAAGTACATGGGTCATAATTCGTGGGTTAAGTTACAAAATTATTTACCTGGTTTTGGTGGGAAATTAATTCTGCAAAAGTTTTTTGAATTTGATGATATGCCAAAAGATTTATTATCATTTACTTGTAAATCTTCATTAATATATAGATTGACAGAAAATGAATATTTATTGATATATATGAATTTAAAAATTTTGTTTCCCAAGTTGAAAAGAAGTTAATAAATTTGGGTGTAGAAGAGATTATTATTAAAACATCGTAATTCCGTAGATAATAATCACAAATTGGATCTGTCTCAAAAATCAATTAGCTTTTAAGTTGCTAGTTATTCAGATTAAAAAAATCTTGATTTAGCTAGGGCTTGCTGATTAAATATAAAAGCATTGATAGATAAAGGTTTTAGCTGTTTTAGGTTGAAAAAAATTCCTGGTTTTCAGCTCTTCATGCTCAAAAAGTTAGTATTAATGGTAAGAGTTGGGCAGAAAAATCATTCTTACAATTGTTACTTCTACCTCCTCTTAATTCCCATTTCTCCTGTCTTCCCCTCCCCTCCTGGGAGGGGCTAGGGGTGGGTTGTCTCCTGTCTCCTGTCTCCTGCTCCTACTAAAAGATTTTTGAGCGCAAACCCTAGCTAAAAATATTCTCAAATAACTTTGTCACTTGCTTCTATCCGCGTTATATTACCAGTATAGTCTATTTCTCATCTGTAATAAGAGAGAAATTGCCATTTGATATTGAATTAACTTACACTTATGAATCCCGATAATCTCACCCAAATAATACAAAAAGGATTTCGTGTCACTCTAGGTGCAACTTCCTTTTTTATAGAAACTGTGCAAGACTCTACTAAACGAGATGAAAATTTAAATAAATTAAGTAGTGATTTCAACCAACTAACTGAGGAATGGGCTGGTAGAGGAGAGATGACTGAACAAGAAGCCAGGAACTTTGTTGATACAATTTTGAATCAACAAAATAGTCAGGCCGATACTGATAGTACAACAGCTTCTTCTGGTTCTACTTCTGCTTCTAGTTTTGTGTCATTAGATGTACAACAAGATTTGCTAGAGCTAACTCAAGAAATTGCCAATCTACGAACTGATTTACAGAAACTTCAGGAGTAAAGCCCTCAAAGCCGATCGTACATCACAATATATAGTTCTGGATAAATCTTAGAGCTTTATCCAGCTATTAAAAAGCCTTTATAAAATAGGATAAATTAGGATAAATTACCGAATTATTAATTATTAATAATTAAATAATTCGCGCCTTGAAGCCTCCCCTTTAAGGGGAAAAAGAAATAATATTTCCTTATATTCAATCAAGAGCGGTTAAAACCCGAGGTAATTATCAATTATCCATTATCAATTAATGAAAACACCTAACCCAGCTAATAATCTAATTTAGCTGAGTTAGTTTTTTTTTAGTCGTTTTCCCATTTTTCGTTGCCTATTAGGTCAGCAATTCGGTCTCTAAGTAGAAAGTTACATTTTTCTAACTCACCCTCTACACAAGCCCATTCTCTGACAGGAATATATTGGCAGAGAGTATAAATAGGTTGCTGACGTCCAAGAACTCCTTTTTGTACAAGTTCTTTTGCTTCATCTCTGATAATGTCTAAAGAATATTGAACTGTGGTGTAAGTCATAGTCACCCTTTTTGCCTAGTTTGAGTAATTTTCGGCGCTATTAATAATATAGAACAAAAATCCGGATTATGAATGTTAATTTTTTCAGTATACATAGTTACAATTCGTTATCGGATTTTGATAAGAATTCTAAAAGTCATAGAACCAAAACATTTTCCGATCGTATTGGTCTAAGTTGCAACTCTGTACTCTGAGATACTATCTACAAAGCCACTAATTAACTATTTCTCTCGTTTCCTGACCTGAAAAAATCATATCCCTTTATCACTTTTATTTTTTTTGTCAAGGATTATGGGAGTTTTATTAGATTTTAGAGAAATACTTATAAATTTGTAAATCTTTAAATATCTTAAATTTTTAAATTTTTAAATTTTTAAAGAAAACTTTAAAGCGATCGCTTGGGCTTTTGGCATTTGTCCATAGCAAAAAACATAAGGTATATCTGATAACATTTCACCGGAAAACTGTTTCAAGGTATACTGACTACCGTATATGATGAGACCTTGTAATTCACCATTTATTAATAATTTTTTAATTAAATCCTGCGATGCTTGTGATAAACTAGCTAATTTACCAAAAGGATTACCACGAATAAATAGTTGTAGTAAAGTCAAACGACCGGAGTTAACAACTTCTGGAAGTTCTGAGTTACTATCAATAATTTGTAGTTGGTAACCAAGTTGTCTGGGGAGAGTTACTGCTGGAGTATGATTCCCTAAAAAAGCACTGTTGAGTATATCTTGTACAAAAATTAAATTGCGTAAATGCTTGACACCTGATTTTGGTGGGAGAAAACTTTCTCCTACTTGTAGAGAATCATGTAAAATCTGAGTTACAGTTTTTTGTGCCTGTGGTTGCTCCAACTTATCAACTAAATGGTATGTAGAGACTGAAGAATCTTCTAACCCTTTCTCATTTCCCGGTTGCCAGGTAGGATAAACTTTAGTCTTAACTTGCTCAATTCTTTGCAAAGATTCATCAATTCGTGATTCAGAAATACGGCCTTGACTAACTGCATTACAAACAGCATTAATAGTAACCTCTGCATCTAAAGGCATCAGTAAAATATCTGCACCAGCTTCTACAGCCAAAATTGAAGCTTCTGCTAAACCATAACGATTAGCTATTGCCCCCATAACCAAAGCATCAGTCACCACTAATCCATTAAAACCCAACTTTTGGCGTAACTGACCTGTGATAATTTTATGGGACAGAGTCGCAGGTAGTTCCGAGTCCCAAGCAGGAATCAACAAATGGGCACTCATTACAGAATCTACTCCAGCAGCGATCGCCTCTACAAAGGGAGGCAATTCAATTTCTGCTAGTCTACTTTCTGAGTGAGGTAAAGTAGGCAATTCAAAATGAGAATCAACCGCAGTATCTCCATGACCAGGAAAATGTTTAGCAGTGGTCAAAACTGGATATTGTTGAGCGCCTCGAATAAAAGCAGTTGCCAGTTGACCCACTAATTCAGTTGTTTCCCCAAAAGCACGAATATTAATCACTGGGTTATCAGGATTATTATTCACGTCCACCACTGGAGCTAAAACCCAATTTAAACCAATTGCCACAGCTTCTTGAGCTGTAATAGTCCCCATAGTTTCAGCATACTCTATAGCTTTTTTGAGATTTGTTTGAGCAATAGCAGCGATCGCCATTGGTGGAGGAAACCAAGTTGCTCCGGCGAATCTTTGACCTACTCCTTCCTCAATATCAGCAGCCAAAAGTAGAGGAATTTTTGCCCAAGACTGAAGCTGTTGGATACGAGTTGCCAAGTCTATAGCACTCCCATCCACAAAAATTACTCCTCCGACACCCAAGTCTTGCAGCCAATATTTGAGTTTATGGGTAGGGGGTTCCCAGTCTGGATAACGAATTTGATTGTCAAATAGGTTGCCGGAAGCTCTAACTACAACCATCTGAGCGACTTTTTCTACTAAATTCATAGTAAGCGTGATGAGGATTTTAGGAATGTTTCAATAATTGATAATGGATAATTAATAATTACCTCTCCCTAAAAGCTATCCCTGATAAGGAACTCCTGAAAACCCTGTAGGAAGGGTGGGAAGGGTGGGGAGTGTGGGAGTGTGGGAGGTGTGGGAAGTAAGAATCTTGTCTACAGTTCTCAAAAATGTATTTTTTCATACACTTTTCTCAAGAAAAAGCCTTTCAAAGACTTATACATAACTTGTCTATTTTGTCAGATTTTATGTTAAGAAAAATGTTTATAAAGCATAGCCCTAAAAGGAAGAGGATTGAATAAAAGGAAAATTAATTCATTGTTTCTCCTTTAAAGGAGAGGCATTTTACCTTAATTATTTGGTAATTAATCTATTCCATCTGAGGGGTTGCACATTATGGAATGATATTGCTAGAAATTAGTCTAGACTTTGACTAAAAACCTAATATTAATTATTCTAGCAATTCTCAAGTCTAAAATCTTATTCATCAAAAATCTCAAATCATTCGTCACTGTGTAACACCCCGTCTGAAGTGAGTTTTTCTATATTCTGAGAATCTGATTCTGTAGAATTTTCAGTTTCCTGTTGTTGACGTTCTTCAGAAAGCTGGTTTAAAAGTGATATAATTTGGGTCCCACGTTCTAGAGAGCGGTCTTCGACAAAGATAACTTCTGGAGTCCGACGCAGACGTATTCTATGACCCAATTCGCTGCGAACATAGCCAGTAGCAGATTTTAAACCTTCCATAGTTTGGAATCTTACTTCCTCAGAACCATAGATACTGACAAATATTTTAGCGTGTTGTAAATCTCCAGAAACATCTACATCTGTGATGCTGACCATACCAATACCTACACGGTCATCTTTGATACCATGGAGCAACATCTGGCTGACTTCCCGCTTGATTAATGAAGCAACCCGGGAAACGCGGCGATCTGTAGCCATGATAATTACCCCCTACGATTTAATACTTAACTACACTATTCTAATACTTCCGATCAACTTATGACAGTTTTGGAGAATGCAGTTGATTAATACCCAGGCTATAGTTTTTTGATTTTTACTTTTT
>NZ_BLZO01000154.1 GCF_014132355.1 Okeania sp. KiyG1 | reverse complement strand
GTTAGTTTGTAGTTTGGGTAGAGCGATAGCGTTAGCGGACTTATCCGTAGGATCAACCCAACCTTTAAGGAAGTTAGAAGTCAGAAGTCAGAAGTTATTTTTGTAACATAGATAATTGGATATCATCATAGATAATACCAGATTATAGCCAACAGTTACCGAATAATTAATAATTAATAATTAAATAATTCTGGTATAAAGCCTCCCTTTTAAGGGAAAAAAGCGGTCGTTTTGCTGGCGCAAAGCTCCGCTAACGGCTATCGCCGACATGTTTGCGTAGCATTCCGAAGGAAAAAGCGGAGCTTCCCGAAGGGTGGGATGGCTCGAAACCTGCGCCATATCCAATGGACCAAGAGAAGAAATAATATTTCCTTATTTTCAATTCCGTAACGGTTTTAACCAGAGGTAATTATCAATTATCAATTAATGAAACCGATGCTACCGGACATGATATTATGCGTAAGTCCTGACTAAGACAAAATTATGAACAAAAAATCAGCTCATACTATGATACCACAAGCAAATCACGATGAGTTAGCACGACAAAACTTTGTTAAAAGTTTCAGAAATTATCTGTTTGGAAAAATGCGAAATGACTTAAAGTTGGTTTACCAAGAGACTGTCAAACCACAATTTGAAAAAGAAAATCAACGACCCCTAAAGATCGTTATGAAATTCGGCGGGAAATGCAGCAACAACCATCTTATAAGTGGTACAGTAGCTGCAAACGTATTACCCAAGAAATGATGTGGGAATCAGTAATTACTACTGTCGAACGTCAACTACCAAAATTGGTGGAATGTGCCAAAGATAGGGAAAAACCCTTGGGAACACTTACCCTAAACCCGGAATTAAAAATTCCCACCTACCAAACTGCTGTAGATATCCATTGTATGCCTGGAGGATACAATAGCGAATACACTCAAGATGACGTAGCGGCAGGTGCTATTTATGACTTGGGAGTTTATACTGCCATCAGAAACCCTAAATCTCTTCGGGATGTCAGAGGTCAAACGGTTATTCATAAATTCTTGAAGCAGCAATACCCAAATTTTCAACCAGGGAAAATTCTAGATATGGGTTGTACGGTGGGTGCTAATACTTTGCCTTATGTAGATGCTTATCCAAATGCTGAAGTTTATGGTATCGATCTAGCACCTGCCATATTACGTTATAGTCATGCACGAGCAGAGTCTTTAGGAAAACGGGTGCATTTTAGCCAACAGAATGCTGAGAAGACTAACTTCCCAGATGAATCATTTGATTTGGTGGTAAGTCATATTTTGCTACATGAAATACCTGTGCCAGCAATTCGGAATGTTTTCCGTGAAAGTTATCGTTTATTAGCTCCAGGTGGAATAATGATACATCAAGATGCGCGTTTGTTTCGTCATCTAGATTTATATACTGCGTTCATTTCTGATGAAGAAACAACTAATAATAATGAACCTTTCTGGAGTGCCATGCGGGATTTAGATTTAGTAGCTGTAGCAAGGGAAGCAGGTTTTTCGAGAGATAACCTCATTAACACACTGCTGGAACAAAGTAATGGAATGCAGTCATTCATTATTGTTGGTACTAAATAGACCTCTCCAGAAAAGAGGGAATAGGGAATAGGGAATAGGGAATAGGGAACCCACCCCTCGCCCCTCCCCTCCCAGGAGGGAAGAACTGATAATTTTTGTACGATAATTGATTTTATTTTTATTTTTGGAGATGTCTAATAAAAAAGATAAAAAAAGATGATTCCTAAACAAGCAAAAGGTAAACGACCAGTTTATTTGGATAATATAGATAACGATAAATTACTGGCAATAATAATGGCATTAGCAGGAGAGGTATCAGTATTGCGGGAACGCTTAGACACGATTGAAAAGTTATTAGTAGCTAAAGGTATCATTTCCTCTGAAGACATTGAAAATTATCAACCAGATGCACAAGTAAATGAGGAACGGGAGCAATGGCGAACTGATTACATTACTAGAATACTGAGAGTTATAGAGAATCTAAAATAAAAATGTAGTAGTGCTAAGGCAGCAATTTCTTCTTTGGAAGGGAAATGTTGAGTCGGAGTTTCGGAGTTGATCTTGGCAGGAATTAGTTAAATTTATTAGGGAATTATCTCATAGAACCCCTAACCGTATCTTTGCACGCGGTATGTACTTTTTGCTGTAGTCCTCAGTCTGATCAAGTTGTGGAAATTCAGAAACTAGAATAGGGGAGGCAAGCGGATGCGACCCCGCGACGGTTAGTCGCACTTGGTAGCTTCCCTTGCAGGTTTAAATTTGCTCCCTACTCCCCTACTCCCCTACTCCTCCTCTATTTTTAAATAGGGCTTGCTGATTAAATCTAAAAGCATTGACATATAAAGATAAGTGCCTTTTTCAGGTCAAAAAAAGTGTACCTGTTTCAGCTCTTGATGCTCAAAGAAAGAGCGTATTTTAGGCTCATAGTTGGGCAGAACAATCTTGGGACAAAACGCCCGCTCCTACCTTCTCGCTCGTTCCCATTTCTCCTGTCTCCAGTATAGCTGTCTCCAGTATAGCTGTCTCCTACCCTCACCCATAAGACTTTTTCAGCAAACCCTAAATATATCCCAAATGGGTTCTATATTCACCCTGGTTAGTTGCAATAAAATACCATTACCAATCACTCAAGGAAAAGCTGATGCGTTTTAATTACAGAAAAATTGTTATTGTACTGACCATTATATTTACAATAGTAATAATTATTGGTAATTTATATGTTCTGAAAAAATTTCAGCAGCCCATGGAATTCTAAGACTAAGACCTACTTCTATGTTTACTATAGCTTATGTGCGATGTAAATTCCCTCAAATAATATCTTTCATGCAATTGATAGAATCTTTTTTCCAGCCTTTATTCATTGCCACTTTAGTTGAAGTTATTTTAATTTTAGTCTTAATGATAAGCAATATTATATCCAAGTGTCAGGCTATGATGGGTGCTACAATTCTCTGTTTTTTGTATGTAATTTTGATTATTTATTATGAAATTACATTTAGTTATTGTATTTATGGTACTTAAGTAATAATCTCATCCAGCCAACGGCTAATAGTTTTCTGTCCGTATCCCAAGTAGGCATCAGTTGGAAACCACAAGCATTTGGGTATGATTTACCAATTGTTTATCTAATTTGGTTGTTAATAACCTTCCTTTTATACATTATCTGTGACTGGTTTGCTCAGTATAAGAAAAAGCATCGAGGTAAATTGTGGTTGAATTACCTATAAATATCGGATTTTCCTAGCTTTCTAATTCAGTAGAAGGTACTGATAACTGATAACTGATAACTGATAACTGAAATGACTGGTTTGCTAAGTATACAGAACTTTTGCTGATTGATAAACCACATCGTCATAACCAAAACCCTGTAAGTAATACCATTTTCAAAAAATACTGTTACAGTGCTTTATTCTGTTGGTAGGAGTTTTGAGATTAATACTGTAGCGACCTTTTTTGAATTTGGTATAAGGGCGAATGCCATTCGCCCCTACTGTGGTCTACAGAAATGAAAACCGCTGCAAGAAAAAACATCCAGGTAAATGGTGGTTAAATTACCTATAAATATGGGATTTTCCTAGCTTTCTAATTCAGTAGAAGGTACTGATAACTGATAACTGATAACTGATAACTGAAATGACTGGTTTGCTAAGTATAATAAAAAGCATTGAGTTTAAGAATTAAGAATTAAGAATTAAGAATTTAGAATTACCTCTTCTTATAAACTTAAGAGGATTGGATCAAAGGATTTTTTTTCTTCTCTTGGTCGATTGGATATGGCGAGGAGACCCGCTCTTGACAGAGCAGCTCCGAATTGCGCCATCCCCCGACCGCTTTTTCTCCATGAATGGAGAGGCTTTATACCTGAATTTTTCGGTAAGTTGTGGTTGAATTATTTATAAAGACCAGTTATTTCATTAATTGATAATTGATAATGGATAATTGATAATTACCTCTGGTTAAAACCGCTACGGAATTGAATATAAGGAAATATTATTTCTTCTCTTGGTCGATTGGATATGGCGAGGAAACCCGCTCTTGACAGAGCCGCTCCGAATGGCGCCATCCCTCGACCGCTTTTTCCCGATCAAGGGAGGCTTCAAGGCGCGAATTATTTAATTATTAATTATTAATAATTCGGTAAGCATTTCCTAGGTCATGCTGCGCAAACAGCGGTCAGCTATAAGCTATCAGCTTTATTACTTTTAAAGGAGGAAAAAGCAATTGAGAGATTTCAAATAATTAAAAGTATGGGAAAAGTAAGCATTGAGCACCGAAAAATTCTGGATTATAAAATTTCATCGCCAACTGATATACTATCTGATCAACAAATTTAAGTTTTATCAGATTAAAATTTATCTATGGGTTATCCTTCTTATACTCCTCCGTGGTTCCTGAAAAATGGTTTAGCAATGACCCTTTATGCAGCCTTTTGGATACCCCGTTTTTGGGAAGAAACTACTACATTTCCGAAGCCTTCTTATCAAGAGAAAATTTTTATGGGAGCAAATGATGTGCCAATTTTTGGCTGGATGGCTATTCCAAAAAACCCAAAAGGTACAATTATTGGGACTTATGGAATTACAGGAGAGTTAGATAATCAATGGTTCTTAAAACTATTAGGACGCAAAGCTTATGCTCAAGGTTATGCCGTTATTTTATTTGATTGGCGTGCCCATGGCAAGACAGCATTACTATCACAAGCTCTAACTTCAGATGGCATTTATGAAGGGCAGGATTTTGTTCATATTGCTGCTCAAGCAAAAGCAATGGGTTGTCCACCTAATTTTTGGTTTACTGCATATTCTTTGGGAGGACAACTAGCGCTTTGGGGTGCAAAATTAGCAGAAAGTTTGGCTCCAGAATTAGGGTTAGCTGAAACAGATATTAGTGGGTGTGCAGTTATTTGTCCTAGTTTAGAATCTCAACGTTCTCTGTCTTATTTAGATAGTTCTCCTTTAGGAAGGCACTTAGATAAAGAAATTACTAAAAAATTCAAAAAATTAGTTCGGTTAATTAATGAAAATCATCCAGATTTTATCGCTCCAGAGGCAATAGAACGAGCAGATTGTATCTGGAAATTTCATGAAGAATTTATTATTGAAAAGTTAGGATTTTCATCAGTAGAAGCTTACTATCAAGCAACAAGTCCTCTATATTTTTTGCCTCATTTAAAAACGAACATTGATTATTTATGCTGAAGATGACCCCATATTTGACCCAACAATTGGAGCAGATTTAAAAACTGCTTGTGAGAGTAATTCTGCCATTGATTTAATGTTAACTCGTTATGGTGGTCATGTGGCTCATATTAGTAGTAAATCTTGTCAAGCTCATGCTCAAGATCCTGATGTTTGGTGGGCATTGAATCGAGTTTTTGAATGGATTAAACAAAATGAAATGTCAACATTAACTACTTCAGTTACTGTCTAATTTAACGGTCAGGAATTGGGGCTTATTCCTAATTCCTGAAACTTATTTTGTCGTCAATATTTAGCCAATTAATATAGGATGATTCGATCGTGAAAGTCAAATTTTTCCCAAAAAAAATCAATTTTGCAGTCTGGAATTTCTTCGCTTGTAGATTCAGAATAATACTAATATCTATTGTCAGTTTATTACTCTTGAGCCAAACTTCACCAGCGATCGCACAGACAACCCAAACACCAAAAACTTGTCAAATGGGTACATATATAATGTCGCTGCATGACTTTGATTTACCAAACAACTCCTTCGGTGCTGATTTATGGCTGTGGAGCGTTTGCCCATCACCATCAGCAGATTTAGAGCCACTAAAAGAAGAAAATATAGATTTTATCAACGCTAAGGAAGTCAAACGTAGTCAAGTGCAAACAAACGGTGGTTGGTCTTTAGTAAAAATTAAAGGCACTTTCCGACACAATTGGAACGTAGAGAACTTGCCATTTGATCGTCACGAATTGCAGATCATAATAGAACATTCCAGTAAAGCAGATTCAGATTTTAAATATGAAGTAGACACAAAAGAGTCAAAAACCGACAAAGATACTTTTGAAGATTGGAAGATTACTAAGTTTACCGTTACAGAAGAAAAAAAGAGTATAAAACAAACTTTAGAGACCCAAATTTACTAGAAATGGGAACAGTTGGATATTCTCGTTTGTCTATTTTGATCAAGCTTAAACGAAACTCATTAATTAGCTTTTTCAAAATTACTGCTCCTGTTTATATTACCTATGCCATTTCACTTTTAGCATATGGTCTAAAACCTTCCAGTGCTGCTAGTTTACTGGCGGGAACTTTATTTACTATAGTGGTTAATCGACGAGTGTTAGAGTCATTTTTAGGTACAGCTGAAAGTCTGACATTGGTTGATACGATTCACATCACGGCAATGATTTATATTTTAGTAACTGCTGTAGTAATAATTTATTTTAACTTACAGCATGGAGATCAAGAGGTATTGCGTAACCATCGCTATCGTCCTATTTTCAATATCACCTGGATTTCTTATTTGATGGTAAATATAGTTATTATTGTGACTGCTGCGATCGTTGGTTAAAGCCTTGCGTTGTAACATACCCTACTGGATTGAAACACCTAAAATGTTGCAATAGTAGGCGCTGGTTCCACTTTAATATCAAGGCTTAAGTATAATAGAACTTACGCAGTAGAACGTATTTCCGTCATTGCGACCGACAGGGTTTGCGCAGCAGTCCGGAACGGAAAGCAATCTGAAACGCTACTTTTTCGTGCCTCGTGTGTAAGTCCTGTATAAATCAGGTGAACTCGCCCCAATGATACAATTTTTTTGGTAATTGAAAGACATTACTAATATTAAATTTTAAATCTTACTTAGCATAAAAACTCTGGAAAGCAAGACTGATTTTGCTGAAAAAACATTAAATTTTTCTGTAAATTTAGTTACAGGATTTGAGTCAGATTGAAAATATCATAATATTAAATTTTAATTAAATATCTAGCTTTTATAGAGTTGAGGTCAAGTATTAGTAATACAAAATCCGGTTATAATCCCTCTAATTAAATATCTATAATCTTTTGAAATTAAGATACATAGCCATGACAGAAAATATCTGTAATTCTAAGGATGGCAAGACATACAGATTATGATATCTTTTACCTTTTCAGAATAAGAATAGTTTAGTTAATTATGACAAACAGTAAAATCTGAAAAAAATAATGTTGTCTTGACTACATTACTTTTTCACTTTGATTAAAGAAAAAAACTGAGTATGTTTGTAGAAAAACTGTGAGAATTGATACGGTAAAAACACACAGATTTTATAAATTCAGTTAGAATGTTGTGAGAAAAAATTGATGAAAATATTTGCCTGTGGTAACTTGTCAAGTTGACATTTTTTTCAGGCATATATACATTATCTATCGAAGGAGAAGACTATGTGGGAGTATCTACCACCATTAAACGATCATTACTTGCCTTATCCAGATACAATACATCCCATCGTTGTCCACTTCGTAATAGCGATGGTATTATTTGCTTTTGTATGCGATCTGATTGGTTATTTTACTCATAATTACCGTTTATATGAAGTAAGCTGGTGGAATATGTTTTTCGCCACAATTTCTATTTTTATCGCCATAATATTTGGTCAGTTTGAAGCAGGTCTGGCACAACCCTACGAAGCAGTCCAACCAGTCTTAAATTTACATACCTTGATTGGTTGGTCTCTGTCAGGAATCATTGCTGCACTTACTGGTTGGCGGTATGTGATTCGTTCAAACAATACAGAAAAACTGCCGATGCCATATCTGGGATTGGGGTTGGTGCTAGTAAGTATAGTTTTCTTCCAGGTATATCTGGGAGATAAACTGGTTTGGGTATATGGGTTACATACAGTACCAGTAGTGGAAGCGATCGAGGAGGGAATTTTACAATGAACCCAGAATTAATAGATAGTTTGAGTTCTCAATTAGGGGCAAATGGTCTCCCATACAGTATCCCAATTCATCCTAATTTAGTTCATCTGACTTTAGGTTTGTTTATTATGGGGATCGCCTTTGATATCGTGGGAATACTCTTTCCTCTACAAAAACCAGTCTTTAAACTTTTAGCAATATCGACTACCCGTTCTAATTTTTTTGATGTAGGTTGGTACAATATGCTCGCCTCATCAATAATTACATTTTTCACGGTAGCAGCAGGGTTTTATGAAATCATGCTAGCGAGACCATCCGCAGAGCTAAAAAGTGCCTGGGGATTCGGAGCAATGGATACTATGATCTGGCATGGTGTTGGTGGTGTGTTCCTGTTGGCTTTTATTGTGGGGATGACAATCTGGAGAGGATTTCAACGCTATATATGGTCTAAGGACAAACTCCAACAAGTGCAGTGGAGTTATTTAGCAGTGGGTTTATTCATCATGTTTTTGATGTATGTTCATGGGACTCTGGGAGCACAGTTAGCTGCTGAGTTTGGAGTACATAATACTGCTGATGCATTGCTAAAATTAGGTGAAAACCCCAACCAAGTGCTTAAGTAATTTAGTAGGGTATTTTGATGTCAACGACCCAACACTAATTCCTAGAATATAGTGTAGGCTTGATAGGGCTAGTCTCTAATTAAGTCTTAGTTGACCCGTCTAAGTGTTCATTCACTACGTTATTTAAGTCACGATACCTGCAAATGCTCCAACAGTTTGTTGCTCTATCGGTAGTCATTAAACATCTTATTTGGCTATTGGAAGTGTGGCCACCTTAAAAAGCTTAAATAACATTGACAAGTTGGACATTACCCTAGCAATAGGAGATTCTTATGTTAAACAAAAATTCAGTTTTTGTTCTAAATAATAACAAAGTATCTTGTGACCCAATTCATCCTGCTAAGGCCAGAAAATTATTATCGGAAGGTAAAGCAGCAGTATTTAGAAACTATCCATTTACTATTATTTTGAAGTCGGAATCAAAACCCACAAAAAATTACAGAATTAAGGTTGACCCCGGTGCAAAATTCACTGGTTTAGCTTTGCTATCAAATTCTAATATAATTTGGTGTGCTGAACTTGAACATAGAGGCTTTCAAATATCTGAATCATTAATTAAACGTAGACAAGTTAGACGTTTTCGTAGAAACCGTAAAACCAGATATCGTCAACCTCGGTTTCTCAATAGAACTAGACCGAATGGTTGGTTGGCACCTAGCTTAATTAGTAGAGTTCAAAACATTAAATCTTGGGTTGATAAGTTAATCAAACTTGTTCCAGTTTCAGCAATATCAATGGAATTAGTTAAGTTTGATACCCAGAAGATAGTTAATCCAGAAATACAAGGAACTGAATATCAAAAAGGTGAGTTATTTAGTTATGAGGTTAGAGAATATCTACTTGAAAAGTTTAATCGCACTTGTGTTTATTGTGGGACTAAAGAAGCTGTATTTAATTTAGACCATTTCCACCCTAAGTCTCGTGGAGGTAGTGACAAAGTATCTAATTTAGTTCTTAGTTGTGTTCAATGCAATCAAAATAAAAGAGCTAGATTACCGACTGAATTCCTGTCAGACAGACCTAAATTACTAGCATTAATAAATAAGCAAAGAAAGTTACCTTTAGCTGATGCTGCTGCTGTTAATGCTACTAGGTGGAAACTGAAATTAGTCTTAGAATCTACTGGATTAGAAATAGAGACTGGCTCTGGTGGTTTAACTAAATACAACAGGAAACGTAATGGTATTAGTAAATCTCATTGGACTGATGCTGCTTGTGTTGGTACTTCTACCCCAGATAGTTTAAATATTAGTAACTATCAGCCATTAATAATCAAAGCTATGGGTAGAGGTAATAGACAAATGGTTAAGCCAGATAAATATGGTTTTCCTAAAACAAAGCCTAAACTAAGACAGAAATCATTCTATGGTTTTCAAACTGGAGATATTGTCAAAGCTGTTGTTACTAAAGGTAAAAAGATTGGCACTTATGTTGGTCGAGTTGCTGTTAGAAAGACTGGCAATTTTAATATCAAAACTCAAACTGAAACCGTGCAAGAAATTAGTTATAAGTATTGTAAAATCATCCATAAATCAGATGGATACATTTATAGTTTTGGTGAATTAGTTAAACAGGAAAGTACTAACTTTGTCAAGAAGGTAGTTAAAGTTTTAGATACTCCAATTCAACTTAATTTGTTTGATACTTCTGAGTTAACTACTGTTGGTGTTAGCGTTGCAAAGCAAAGTACAAGCAAAAGTCAAAAGGAAAAAGAAAAAGTTTAATGGTACTGATAGAGAACAAATTTAATTGTTCTAATTTATTGGAGGAAAGTAATTTATTTGCTGGTTGCTTTCCCCTAGCACTAAATCATAGATTATAGTGTAGGTCTCCAGCAACTATTTTAGATGAAAATCCGGACTATTTTGACATTGGGAGCGATCGCTCTCGTTTTAACAGCTGTTAGTATTGGGGTTGGACGCCTATCATATTCATGGCTTCCACCTCAAGCAGCAGCAGAATCAATATTAATTGATGACTTATTTAGTTTTCTTGTCACCCTCGGTACATTTATCTTTCTGGGGGTAACTGGAACTCTAATGTATTCAGTTCTTTTCCAACGCGCTGCCAAATATGACTACAGCGACGGACCCCACATTGAAGGCAACATCACCCTAGAAGTTGTCTGGACAGCAATACCAATTTTTCTAGTATTTTGGATTGCTGCTTATAGCTACAATGTTTATAAAGAAATGGGAATTCAGGGACCGATGGAATTAGTACATCTGCATACACCATTAGAAATGGAATCAGCCATTGCAGACCCACTAAAACCCGTAACTGAACCTGTAGAAGAAATTGAAGTTATTGCCAAACAATGGTCTTGGGTATTTAGATACCCAGAAAATGGTGTTACTAGCACCGAACTACATCTACCAGCAGATCGGCGAGTACGGGTAGCATTAAATTCAGAGGATGTAATTCATGGATTTTATATTCCAGCATTCCGACTGAAGCAAGACATTATTCCCAACCATTCAATAAATTTTGAATTTACTCCCATTCGCGTCGGCAAATATAGTCTAACTGACTCCCAATATAGCGGTACTTATTTTGCCACAATGCAAGCAGATGTAGTAGTGGAATCTGCTAAAGATTATCAAAGTTGGTTAGCCACAGCAGCAAATACTGAACTTTCGACCGCAGCAAATCAGGCAACCACTGAATATATTGAAAAATCAACAGCACCAGTGGAAGCAGGTTGGCCTACTGTTAAACCCGCTGCACCTCCTGTTGTTAACTATCATAGTTAAGAAGTCAAAAGTTAAAAGTCAAAAGTCAAAAATTAGACTCGAGCGGCTAAAAACTTTTATAAGACAATAGTTTCAGGCAATTATTTAACATTTACAGGAGCGAGACTATTTGCAGAGATCGAGGAAAAAAATTATTCCATGAAAGAAATAACCATCGACAGCATCAGTAGTAAGGTAGGTTGGGTTGACGTTTACGGAAACCCAAAATCATATAGATGTTATGTTGTCTGACAGCTACCTTTAACCCAACTTATACTTAAGCAAGCAAACCTAAAATTATGTACTTGTTTTGTTGGGTTGCGCGACCCTTAACCAAACCTACTGGACCGACACACCTTAAATTGTGCATTAGGGAGTAGGGGAGTGGGGGAGTGGGGAGTAGGGAGTAGAAGAGATAAAGACAACTAGAAATAAAAATCTATTGCACAGTTTTAGCTGTGTCAGTCTACTACTAGCGCGTCAAGCTGAAAATGATGTATTAAATTTTTTAGTATAATTCTTGCTATGACTAAAGTTTGGAGAATTTTCCTAAAACACTATTTCAAGCTTGACGCGCCACTACAGAAATTTAAATCTAGATACTCAAGGAAAAAAATATTCTATGAAAGAAATAACAATCGACGGCATCGGTGATGTCACGGAAAACCAGAACACGAACAACCGCCTAACTGGCGACGATATTTCAGCTTTAGTACCGACCACAAAGTTATCGGTATCCAATATCTAGTCACCTCTTTCCTCTTTTTTCTAGTAGGTGGAATATTCGCCATGGTAATTCGCGGCGAACTGATGACACCAGAATCAGACCTCGTAGACCGCACCATTTATAACGGAATGTTCACCATGCATGGCACGATCATGCTGTTTCTGTGGACATTTCCATCTTTAGTTGGTCTGGCAAACTATCTCGTACCCATAATGATCGGGGCGCGAGACATGGCATTTCCCCGTCTGAATGCAGCAGCATTTTGGATGGTGCCAGTAGTTGGTGTCCTGATGATAGCCAGTTTCTTTGTTCCCGGTGGTCCTGCACAGTCAGGTTGGTGGTCATATCCTCCCGTGAGTATACAAAATCCCACGGGTAATTTAATCAACGGTCAGGTACTATGGATTCTTGCCGTAGCTATTTCCGGTGTTTCCTCCATTATGGGTGCGGTTAATTTTGTCACAACTATTGTGAGAATGCGGGCGCCTGGTATGACATTTTTCCGGATGCCAGCTTTTGTTTGGACAGTATTTGCTGCTCAGATTATTCAATTGTTCGGACTGCCAGCACTGACAGCAGGTGCAGTGATGTTACTATTTGATATCACAATGGGAACTGGATTTTTTAATCCTGCTAATGGAGGTAACCCGGTTCTCTTCCAGCACTTTTTCTGGTTTTACTCCCACCCCGCAGTTTATGTGATTATTCTGCCTGTTTTTGGTATTTTTTCCGAAATCTTTCCAGTTTACAGTCGCAAACCACTATTCGGTTACAAAGTGGTAGTCATTTCATCAATGCTCATTGCTGCGGTAAGTGGTCTGGTTTGGGTACACCATATGTATGCGAGTGGTACTCCTCCCTGGATGCGACTGATTTTTATGCTTTCAACTATGTGTGTTTCTGTACCTACTGGAATTAAAGTATTTGCTTGGGTAGCAACTATTTGGGGAGGAAAAATTCGACTGAATACTCCGATGTTGTTTGCTTTGGGTGGGTTGGTAATGTTTGTGTTTGCTGGTATTACTGGCATTATGCTCTCTGCTGTTCCGGTAGATATTCACGTTAATAATACTTATTTTGTCGTGGGTCACTTCCACTATGTTCTCTACGGTACGGTAACAATGGGAATGTATGCTGCCATTTACCATTGGTTCCCTAAAATGACTGGGAAAATGTATTATGAAGGTTTGGGTCAGTTGCATTTTTGGCTTTCATTCATCGGCACTAACCTCAACTTTTTACCTATGCACCCATTGGGTTTACAGGGAATGTTGCGTCGAGTTTCATCCTACGCTCCTGAGTATGAATTCTGGAATATTGTCGCCAGTCTTGGGGCGTTTTTATTAGGAATGTCTACTTTGCCGTTTATTTTAAATATGGTGAGTTCCTGGATACAAGGTAAGGAAGCACCTGCTAACCCTTGGCGAGCGATCGGTTTAGAATGGATGATTTCTTCTCCACCAGATGTTGAGAACTTTGAAGAAATTCCGATAGTTATTGCTGAACCTTATGGTTATGGTAAGTCGGAACCTTTGACTTCTAATGACCCCAACGGACATCATGCAGTTATCAGTTAACAGTTAACAGTTATCAGTTATTGCAGTAGTCGTAGGTTGGGTTAAGCGAAAGCGCAACCCAACAAAAATATCTGTCTGTAATATAGCAGTAGTCAGGGCGGTTAGGAGATTCTCGCTCCTCTCAAATTTAGTCCAGTAGGTTGGGTTAAGCGACAGCGCAACCCAACAAAACTCGACCCAACCGACACTACACCTAATATCATGTCCGTTTGAATACTTATTATTAAGATAGTAGGGGAGCGGGGAGTAGGGGAGTAGGGGAGTAGGGGAGCGGGGAGTAGGGGAGTAGGGGAGTAGGGAACCCACCCTAACCCCTCCCAGGAGGGGAAAATAGAAAGATTTACTGTTTAAGCAAGAGGGTAAGTTTTTTCATCACTAATTATCCGGACATGATATAACTGTTGGGTTTATCCTACGGATAAGCTCCGCTAACGTTCCTCAACCCAACCTACGGCAACTACGACAGAGAATAATGAGGATAAAACCAGTAAATTAAAAGGAGAATTAAAACATGGATAGTTCGATCGCATCAGAACAACTACAGGAACCTTTGCATTCAGAAGTTGCCGAACATACCCACGACGAAGAAGGTAATAGTATGTTCGGGTTTATCGTTTTCCTACTTTCGGAAAGCGTAATTTTCTTGAGTTTCTTTGTCGGATATATTGTCTACAAAACAAGTGCCACTGACTGGTTGCCACCTGGTATTTCTGGTTTGGAAGTTAGAGAACCTGCTATTAATACAGTAGTTTTGGTTTCGAGTAGTTTCGTTATCTATTTTGCCGAAAAAGCTTTAGAAAAGGATAACTTGACTTGGTTTCGCATATTTCTGTTTGCCACAATGGCAATGGGAACTTACTTTGTAGTGGGTCAAGGTATTGAATGGAATAGTCTAGAATTTGGTTTCACAACGGGAGTATTCGGTGGAACTTTCTATCTATTGACAGGTTTTCACGGTCTGCACGTTATGACGGGTATTTTGTTACAGGGTATTATGTTGGGTCGCTCTTTCATTCCTGGTAACTATGATAACGGTCACTTTGGCATCAATGCTACTTCTTTATTTTGGCATTTCGTTGACGTGATTTGGATTATTTTGTTTATCCTGATTTATATTTGGCAGTGAAATAATTATAGCAGGGAACAGGGAACAGGGAACAGGGAACAGTGGTAATTTCTGTCTCAGGTTCATCGTCAATGTAAGTTAAACACCAACTCGTTCCTTGCTGTAGCAGTCAGGAGTCAACCCACCCCTAACCCCTCCCAACCCACCCCTAACCCCTCCCAACCCACCCCTAACCCCTCCGAGGAGGGGAGGGGAACTCAGGAGTCAGAATAAATTTTTTGTGTAGCGGTCTATCCAAAGAATTTCAAATATTCAGAGTGTGAGCATCTCATTCACTCACATAACTTTAATTAGGAGTTAGGAGTCAGAATAAATTTTTTGTGTAGCGCTCTATCCAAAGAATTAGATATCTCCTCCAAAAGAGGTAATAGGGAACAGGGAACCCACCCCTAACCTCTCCCAGGAGGGGAATAATTGATAATTTATGGATAAGACTTGATTTTATTTTTTATTTTTGGAGATGTCTATTTCAAATATTCAAATAACTTTCAAGAAAACAGAATCTTGACAACAAGAAACTCTATCTTATCCACCACTAAGTAGCGTTATAAAATCTTACTTTTGACTTTTGACTTTTGATTTCTTCAATACATCTCAAAAAAATTATTAAAGGAAGAATAAAATGATTATTGATGACCAACATTATGATGTAATTATTGTCGGTACAGGTGCAGGAGGAGGAACATTAGCCTCTAAACTTGCTAGTACCGGAAAAAAAATACTCATCTTAGAAAGGGGTGATTTTATGCCCCTAGAAATTCAAAATAGGGCTCATGTTGATATCTTCAAAAAAGAACTTTATCGTGCCCCCGAAAATTGGTATGACAACGCAGGCGAACCCTTTTCTCCTCAGACAAATTATGCCGTAGGTGGCAATACCAAAATCTATGGCGCTGCTCTAATTAGGATGCGAGAAAAAGACTTTGAAACAGTAAAACATCAAGAAGGAATTTCTCCAGAATGGTGTCTCAAATACAAAGACTTTGAACCATATTATACTGAAGCAGAAAAACTTTATAAAGTTCACGGTCAAGTTAGCAAAGACCCAACGGAACCTACCCACAGTGCAGAATATCCTTATCCCGCAGTTGACCACGACCCAGAAATTAAAAAAGTTGTAGAAGCGATCGCCGGACAAGGTTTACATCCAGAAACTTTACCATTAACTCTCACCCGTGAAGAGGAAGACCCCACTGGAGACTCGGAAGTATTCGGTATTGCACCACTGCTCGACTCTCCTAACATTACTATTAAAGCTAATGCAAAAGTAGTCTGTTTACTCACCAACTCATCCGGTAACACAGTTAAAGCAGTAGAAGTAGAAATTGGCAAACAATCATTTCTATTTTTTGGGGATATTGTCGTACTTTCTTGTGGAGCGGTAAATTCAGCAGCATTACTATTACGTTCTGCTAATGAAAAGCATCCCGATGGTTTAGCAAACAGTTCCGGACAAGTGGGACGCAACCTGATGAAACATCTGATGACTGCCGTAGTGCAACCTAGTCCTAAACCAAACTCTGGGAATTTTCTCAGAAGTGTGAGTGTGAATGATTTTTATTGGGGAGATGAGAATTTTTCCTATCCCATGGGTCACATAGAAAATACAGGTGGTTTGCTGCAAGATATTACTTTTGCTGAGTCTCCACCAATTTTATCTGTGTTAGCAAAAGCGATGCCTGGGTTTGGGTTGAAGCAGTTAGCATTGCGTTCCATTGGTTGGTGGGTGCATTCGGAAATAGTACCAGACCCGAAGAACCGAGTTGAAGTCAAAGGGGATAAGTTGTTTTTCCATTACACTCCCAATAACTGGGAAGCACACGATCGCCTAGTACATCGTTGGATGGATGTATTGAAGTTGGTAGACAAAGAGGTTGGAAATTCTGTCTTGAAGCGTGGCAGTATTTATCCCCGTGGGGAAGTTCCCATTGAAGTTGTAGCAAACCAATGTGGTACTTGTCGGTTTGGGGAAGACCCAAAAACATCGGTTTTGGATATTAACTGTCGTACCCACGATGTGGATAATTTATATGTTGTGGATAGTAGTTTTTTCCCATCAAGTTCGGCAGTGACTCCTGCATTGACTATTATTGCTAATGCTCTGCGGGTAGGGGAACATTTAAAAGAGAGATTACAGTAATAATATAGTGCTACGCACAAGTCAAAAGTCAAAATTAATCTCTGAGTTAGTCAGGACTTACGCAAATTGACTTTTAAACCATCATCTGTAGGGGCGAATGGTATTCGCCCTCTCTATATGTAGAGTCTCTGCGTAAGTCCTGAGAAATACTGAAATTATTTTTACTTTTCTCCAATATTTCCTCTTTTTCTCCCATATTTCCTCCTGACTCCTGACTTCCCCTCCCCTCCACCGGAGTGGGTTGACTCCTGACTCCTCACAACATTTATTTATAAGTATTCAACCAAACATAATATTATCCATCATTATTCATCTGTTCAAATAACTGTTGAACTGACAAAATAGGCAGACTTGCACCAACAAAATCATCAGCATTGCGAGTAATAATAGCATCAACATTCTTAGCATAAGCACAAGCTAATTGCACTGCATCTTCAAAGTCTCTCAAATTAGAAGCAAAAGCAGTTTCTAAAATATTACGATCAACGTTGCAAATTTTCATTAATGCTAATGTCATAGAAACAGCTTCTCTTGCTCGTTCAAGACTTTTAGTTTGTTTTCTGACAATGTAGAAAATGTTAGTTAAAGTTGTTGCTGTGACATATCCTTCTATTTGATGAGATTGAATAGCTGTTAATAAAGTCCTCGCATCCTGAACAAATGCTTCCCGTTCTAGCAAAGAGTCTAAAATAATATTTGTGTCTATTAAAACTCTCATTTTAGGTATTTCTCCACTAAACGTTCTTCAAGCATAGCTTCAACTTCCTCATCATTTGGAGGTGGACTGTCTGTTTTTGCTATCCCAATCATCCTGTCTACAAAATCAGGAGGTAAATCTGGCCGAGGGCGAAGTTCCTCATTCAAAGAATCTGTAATGGCCTTGAGTAATAAAAGTTGATCGCTCACTGATAAATTCAGAGCTTTTTTTCTTAATTCTTCTAGTTCTGACATAATTTTTATTCCTTCAAATTGCTTTTATCTAAATATTATATTATGTATTTTACTCAAGATTTTAAATATTTCTCCACTAAACGTTCTTCAAGCATTGCTTCAACTTCCGCATCATTTATCTTTCAAAACTTTTAAATTGAATTAGCAAGGCTAACTATTGTCCAATAGATAAATCAAACATTAATCAACGTGAAAATCAGCGTTTGCTTTCGTGGAACAGATGTGAGAAGGCTACTTCAAAAATCAATGCTCACTTTTAAATTGAATCAGCAAGGCTAACTATTGTCCAATAGATAAATCAAACATTAATCAACGTGAAAATCAGCGATCGCTCTGGCGCAACAGATGTGAGAAGGCTACTTCAAAAATCAATGCTCACTTTTAAATTGAATCAGCAAGGCTAACTATTGTCCAATAAATAAATCAAACATTAATCAACGTGAAAATCAGCGTTTGCTTTCGTGGAACAGATGTGAGAAGGCTACTTCAAAAATCAATCCTCAAACCTTTATCTTTCAAAACTTTTAAATTGAATTAGCAAGGCTAACTATTGTCCAATAGATAAATCAAACATTAATCAACGTGAAAATTAGCGATCGCTCTGGCGCAACAGATGTGAGAAGGCTACTTCAAAAATCAATCCTCAAACCTTTATCTTTCAAAACTTTTAAATTGAATCAGCAAGGCTAACTATTGTCCAATAGATAAATCAAACATTAATCAACGTGAAAATCAGCGATCGCTCTGGCGCAACAGATGTGAGAAGGCTACTTCAAAAATCAATCCTCAAACCTTTATCTTTCAAAACTTTTAAATTGAATCAGCAAGGCTAACTATTGTCCAATAGATAAATCAAACATTAATCAACGTGAAAATCAGCGATCGCTCTGGCGCAACAGATGTGAGAAGGCTACTTCAAAAATCAATCCTCAAACCTTTATCTTTCAAAACTTTTAAATTGAATCAGCAAGGCTAACTATTGTCCAATAGATAAATCAAACATTAATCAACGTGAAAATCAGCGATCGCTCTGGCACAACAGATGTGAGAAGGCTACTTCAAAAATCAATGCTCAAACCTTTATCTATAAATATTTTTAGATTGAATTAGCAATTCCTAACTATTGTCCAATAGCTAAATCAAACATCAATAAGCGTGAAAATCAGTTTAGTAGTTCAGTAGTAGACTGACACATCTAAAATGGTGCACCGGGTAGGGGCGGGTTCCGCGTTAAGTTAATGGTTTTACCCAGGACCTGGTGAACCCGCCCCCGCACCAATAATATCAAATCCGGTAGCATCCGTGTAATCAGAGGGTGGGGAGTGTGGGGAGGGTGGGGAGATGGGGAGGTAGGGAGATGGAGAGATGGGGTTAGGGGGAAATCAAGAAATATTTGGTAATTGTTGAAGATAGAACATTTTTTTATACCGAATTAAACGGATTTGATATAATCTAATGCTTAAGGTCTTCTTAGGAAAATTGTTCATGGTGGAAACTCCCTAATACGAGACTTTCGGGCAATGCAACAGATACATCTTGGTGTTGGGTTTCCTTTCGTAAACCCAACCTACAAGCTACTCTTCTTCCTGACTTGCTGCTTCCAACTGAGCAACCGCTGCGACAAATTCTGGGTTTTGTTGTAGCTCTTCTGGAACTCCTATTGCTTCATGTAAACCGATAGCATTTGACCATTTAGTATACTGGTCCCATGTGATATTACTGAGGTTGACACCACTGAGGTTGGCATCACTGAGGTTGACACCACTGAGGTCGGCATCAAATAGGTCAGCTTCACCGAGGTCAGCAACAAAGAGGTTAATCTCACTGAGGTTGGCACCGCTGAGATCAGCACTTCTGAGGTCAGTATCACTGAAATCAGCACCACTGAGATTGGCACCACTGAGGTCAGCAACAAAGAGGTCGGCACCACTAAGGTTGGCACTTCTGAGGTTGACACCACTGAGGTCGGCACCACTAAGGTTGGCACTTCTGAGGTCAGCACCACTGAGGTAGGTATTTCTGAGTTCGGCACCACTGAGGTTGGCATTTCTGAGGTTGACATGAATCAGGTCGGCATCACTGATGTTGGTACCACTGAGGTCTGCATTTCTGAGGTCGGCACGAATGAGGTTAGTAGCACTGAGGTCTGCATCACTGATGTTGGTACCACTGAGGTCTGCATTTCTGAGGTTGGCACCACTGAGGTCGGCACCACTAAGAAAACTACCTACTATTTCCCCAAAAGCACCATTCCCAAGACATTGACTATAATCAATAATTCGCAGTAATCTTCTTAGATCAAAATCCTCACTATCAGGTTGACCACAAGGATAAAAATGCAACTGCTCCCGCAACTCCTCCTGAGACTTCCCATAACGATGCAGCTCAAACAACAAAATCATCACATTCAACCCCGTATAAATATCCACCCGACGCTGCCCAGACTCAATACCCCACTGCTGCAACTGCCTCCCCTTCTTCTGAGGTAAAGTTTCCTCCGTCGCTTCAATAAACTTCCCATCACTCCAGTCTAGATAAAACCCATGTAACCGCTCAAACAACACCACCAACTCAACCTCACTCTTCACCAACAACGCCATCAAATATTCCACAACTTCCACAGTCAGACTGCCATAACCAAACAGATCGTAAACCCGCCATTCCAGATCTTCATCAGATACCACATAAGTCTTACGTCGCTTCCCAGTTTTCGTTTTCTCCGCCAAATCTTCCAGACTTTCCACCATCCGTTTTGCACAGAGAAACTCACCAAAACTCTTGTGGAAAAACTCCACCGAATTTTCCGCCTTTGCTGCCGACTTCAAATAAAACGCAGCCAAAGCATTTTTCAATCCATCCTCTCGTTTATCTTGCCTAGCTTTTTCAATTAACGCCTGTAACTCCTTATATCCCTGTTTCACCAATCGGTCTTCAATCATTTTTATTGCAGCATATTCTCCACCAGACTGCACCACACACAACCCCGCTTCTGCCAACAAAATTTCTAAATCTTCTGGGTCTAACTTCGTAATTTCCGGATTAATATTTTTACCCTCTTCTACTCGCTGCTTCTCCAACACCCATTCCAATGCTTGCTCATAGACCGAGACTTTTGCCCCACCAACATCAGCATTAGCAAACATCTCTACTTTTAACTGCTTATCCCGGTGCATTGCAGCAAGCAAATACAATAAAAGTGGTTCCCGTGCCAACTCCTTAACCTGCTCCGGACATTCTTGACTCTGTAAAAATTCCCGAAACTTTTCTGTTTCCTCTTCCGCAACAATAGTCTGCCACTTCTCAAACCACCGTTGCTGAACCTCGTTATCCATCGGCAAAATACTCACCCGCTCCAAATTAGGAGGCATCAACCTTTCAATTCCATAAAGTGCCAAAGGTCTACCCGTAATCAAAACCCGATGACTGCGCTCCTTATTTTCTGCCGCCCGTTTCTGAAACTGTGCCACCTGGTCTAAAAATACTTTCAGCTCATTACTAGCACCTCGTTCCAACAACAATTCATCAAACCCATCCAGCAAAAACAGAAACCGAGTATTGTGGTTTGTCAACCAACCAATATCGCTAGTAACAAAATCCCAACCCACAGCATCAGCTAAAGTTTCATCAATATTTGCTGCAAAATTTCTGACATCCCGTAACCGAATTAAAATCGGCGTATATATAGGATGTAATTCCTGACGTACCCAGTCGGCAAACATTCGGCAAAATACACTTTTTCCTCTTCCCGGTCCTGCTTGAATAAATAACACCTGTTTGTCTTTTTTTTCATCCAGCAAAATTGTTTTTGCCCACTCCTCAATATTCTGGGGTGTTGCTCTTTCTTTAATTTCCCCATTAGAGTTAACAGGTTTAACTTTTAGTGGCACATAAATCTGCCGAAAAGTGAATTTTTCATCAAATACTTCTTCGTCTGGTTTAGTAGCAATATTCTTCTCTAAATATTTATCGATACTGCCATAAACTTCCAAATCTTGCTGCCAACCACCCCCATAAATTCCCGCTAATTTCTTAGCATTGTCTTTCACCTCCACCACTGCTTCTTTCATATAACGGTGGGTATTGCGAGAAATTCTTTCAGTAACTATTTTGGCTTGATTTTGAGTTAAACCAGATTCTTTCAAGCGTTTGACCAAAATTTCATTAAAATTTTTCCTCAAAGGTGAATCATAGAAACAAATTAAAGTATTCCTAGCATCTTGTTCATTAAAATCTATTTCTTTATCCACTTTTTTTATTTGTTTTTGTACCTCCTTCGATGCCTCAGTTTCTGTCAGCTTTTCTGATATTTCAGGATGGTCTATTAAAAATCTTCTTAAACTTTCTAAATAAGCCACCTGAGCCACCAATTGTACTTCATCTTCTAAACTTGGCTCTTGACGAGTTTTTTCAATAATAAAAGTAATAATTCCAGTTGCAATAGGCAAAAAAGGTAAACCCGCCCCAGCAACTTTTACCAGGGGAGAATTTAACACATCCAAAAGTGAATCAATATTTTCAATAAAAGGTTTTAATTCTTTAGCATCCTTATTTTCTTGTAGAGCTTTTGCTATTTCCAAAACAGCCTTACCAGACTCAACTCCACCTTTAACAGTTTCAGATAAATTCAATTCTATTTCTGTGTTGAGAACTCGCCAAATATTCCGCCAGAGTTTACTTGCCATAGTTAATATTTCTTCCTTTAATTGTTGCCCAATATATTTGTATATCTACAGTTAAATTTCTGTAAATTCCCGATATCATTTCAGTTATCAGTTATCAGTACATAAAAGTCCAGTAATAGACTGCTTTAGAGGATGTTTGAAAAGTTGTTTAATACTGAATTTTGCCCCCTAACCCCCCAATTCTGGGGGGAACAAGAATCCATTAGCTGGTAAAAGTTCCCCTTTATTAATCCCCCTCCCGTCCCCCGCAGGATCGGGGGAAGCCAGAGGATGCTGTGCTTTTTGTTGAAAGGGGGATTTAGGCGGCTTTGATGTAGCAAATGAGACTTCTCAGACAACCTCTTATCTTAAATGTTGCACATAGATGTAGGTTTGGTTGAGGGACGATCTTCGCAGCTTATCCCCTGGATCAACCCAACCACAATCTTCCCCTCCTGGGAGTGGTTAGGGGTGGGTTCCCTACTCCCCTATTCCCCACAAGGGTTTCAAGACTTATGGTTCAAGAATGCGCGAATTTAGAATGCGCGAATTACCTCTCCTTGAAAACAAGAGGATTGACGAACAGGAAAATTTTTATTTATTATCCCCTTAAAAGGGGAGGCTTTAAACCACAATATTTCGGTAAAGTACAGCTTTCACTCGGAGAGTAGGGGGGAATTCCTTCTGCCTTTCTTCTTTCAAAGTATAAGTATTCAACCAAACATGATATATAGCAGTCGAAGCAAAGGTTAGGACAGATCGAGAAGCTCTAAAACTCAGACAACATAATACTTTTCCTTCTTCTTTCTTCCTTCTTCCTTCTTCCTTCTGCTATAACATAATTATCTTTGTCCCATCAGGAGTTAGATTATGTCCAAAATTAGAGAAGAAATGCCCGTATTAGTGCGCCATGAAGGAGATTGGAAAGGAACATATACAATATTAGATAATGAGGGAAATATTATCGATCGCCATAGTTCTCATTTAACTTGTCAATTTCCAGATAATGGAGAATATCCCTATTTTCAAACTAATCGTTATGAGTGGGAAGATGGTAAAAAAGAAGAGTATAAATTTCCTGGAATATATCGAGATAAAAAGATTTGGTTTGATACAGAAAGGTTGGATGGTTATGCTTGGGAAGTAGATGATTCAACAATTATTTTGTGGATTACATATAAAGGAATGCCAGATTTCTATATCTATGAAATGATTAATATTAGTCCCGATAATAATCATCGCGCTAGAACTTGGCATTGGTTTAATAATCATCAAATAGTTAAGCGGACAATAATTAAAGAAGAAAGAGTCATAAATTAGGAGTCAGGAGTCAGGAGTCAGGAGTCAGGAGGGAAGATGAGGAGATGGGGAGATGGGGAGTGTGGGGAGTGTGGGGAGTGTTGTCAGAAATTAAAAAATATATATCTTCACACGTTAGCGAACAGGACAATCAAATAGTTTAAATAATACACCAAAAATGCAAGCAGTTCGCAAGCATTGACGAAAATGGAGCAGCGTCGTTTTATGGGAAAAATTATTGTAGTTCCTTAAGAGTCATAAAATTAAAAATCTAACTAGGAGTTTTACCGATGAATTCTATTGACGTGACTAGACAAACCAATACAAAAACTAGAATGACTAATCTATATGAAACAGATTTTGTTCAATGGACAGAAGAACAAGCAAAAGTTTTGAGCAAACGTAATCAAAAAGCACTTGATTGGGAGAATTTAAAGGAGGAGATAGATAATTTAGGAAAAGAGCAAATTAATGCAGTTCATAGCTTTTTAAAACAAATCATAATTTACAGGTTAAAGCTAGACTACACTAATGATATCCTATCGCGCAGAAATTGGATTGATGAAGTTGATGATTTCCAAGATGAAATTGAGAGAAGACTTACTAATACCCTATTAAATAAAATCAATATTCAACCTGAATATGAGCGAGCAAAACGTAAAGTTTTAAAAGTATATGATATTAGTTTACCCGAACTTTCTCCTTATACTTTTGCAGATTTGATGAAAAGATTGCCAGAAAATTGATTATTGCGGTTCACATCACAACGATAAATTATTCTGCTTTTAAAGTTTCACTAAACCGATGAATATTCCAAAATAAAGATAATTCTAACCCCCCATCAACATAAATATGTTGACCAGTAATAAATTGACTTTCTGGAGAACAAAGAAAGGCCACTAAAGGAGCAATATCTTCCGGTTCTCCCCATCTTCCCATAGGAGTTACTTGGGGAGGGATTTTATCAATATAAGGTACTTTATCGAGATAGCCATCCCATGCTTGAGTTTTGATATAACCAGGAGTAATAATATTAACAGTAATTCTCCGTGGAGCAACAGCGATCGCATAATGTTTGGCTAAAGTTTCCATTGCTGCTTTAGCTGGTGCGGCCATTCCATAAACTTTTCCTGGGTTATGAACACCTGTTGCAGAAATGACAACGACTCTACCTTGACCATCAACCATATAAGTTAGAGCTTTTTCAATACAGCGAATAAATGCTTTAGGATAAATTTCTTGAGCTGCTTCATACTGTTCAAAAGTAAAATTTCCTGGGAGTGTTGCGGTAATAGCATAACCAGCGACATGAACAAAAGCTATGAGTTGACTATTGAAGTTTTCTTCGACTACCTGAAATAAAGCATCAACAGTTTCAGATTTTTTGATGTCTCCTGCTACAGTAATAACCCTAATATTTGATTTTTCTAACTCTTTTTTTACTGCAAAAGCAGCATCATGGTTAGAATGATATCCCAGGATGAGATTAAAACCATCTTCAGCTAATTTACGAGAAATAGCCAACCCTATTCCACGAGTTCCACCAGTTATTAAAGCAACTTTCATAGGTTTAATATAGTTAATTTTTAAGTTCAGAGATTAATAGTTAGATTAGTTTATTAAATTATGTAAACTTGTATGGTCAACCGCCGTTGACTTCAGCAATATTTCTTGCAATTTCACACAATTATAGATTAGATTATAGTTTACTTAAAAAATACCAATTTCAACAAGGGACTAAAGTATGATGGGCGAAAACCAAGAAAATATCAATAGTGAATTTGAAGTAGCATCAATTAAAGAAGACTGGGGGGGAGATGGCAGAGGAAGGATGAATTTATCTGGAAGAAGTACAGCAATTTCTTCAGACTTTATCCCTCGTCAATACCAGTATTTTGACTCTAATACTGTACCAGAACTTTTAGATTGGCGTATCGAGGGAATGCCAGATACTGTCCCTTTTGCAGCAAGAAGATTATTATCTTGGCATAATTGTGGTGCATCTACATCAAGGGTGAGTTTACCCCCTCAATTTACAGCTCCCGCAGGAATATTTACAGCCGATCTAGAGATTTTTATTCTGAGTGGAGTAATTCAAATAGGAGAATGGCAATTAGATAAACATGGTTACTCTTTTATTCCTGCTGGGGTTAGAGTTGGTAATTGGAAGGTTTTAGGAGATGAACCTGTAGAAATTCTGTGGATGGAAAATGGAACAGTTCCCTTTAAATATGAAGCCTCAGAAACAGATAAACCTGATGCTAGAATGAATGAATTTATTCCGGCATTAGATAGCAAACTTTTACCTTGGGGAACAACACAAACTATCCAGTTTGAAGTCGCTAAAAAGAAATTTTTGAGAAAAAGCAATAATGGTGGAGGTGTTTGGTTACTTGCTATTTTACCTCATTATGATGGAAAGTATTCTATGATTCAATGTTATAACGAAGAAGGGTATTGTTTGAGTGGCTATTGTGATATAGGGAATGATCGATTGGTTAAACATTGGTTTGCTTATGTTCCTAGCTTTTCAACTTCTTTACGTCATATTACTGATGATGGAGGTTTATTCTTTATCCGAATTGATAGGGATATCTCAAAATCTGGAACTGTTTTATCCTATGTAGATCGTTTATAATGTGATAAACAAGGCATTCTCTAATACTCTAATTGTCGAGAAAATTTTTAGCTAAATTATCTCTTTGTTGCTTAGTTTTCTTATCGAACAAAAGGAGGAAGTAGTCAAGTTATAATTCTCACTTTAACTGCAATTTTAGCGAGTCTTAAAACTAGAAAAACTTCGACAAGTAAGATGATAATTATTGTTAATTTCCTGGTAATCTTTCCATTAAATCTTCAAAACTATAAGGACACTTATCAGGAAGGTCTAACTTATATTCACTTAATACTAATCTTTTAGCTCTTTCGTACTCTTTATCTATATCTATCTTATTTAACAGAGCTTTAGTTAGTCTTCTCTCAATTTCATCTTGAAAGTTGTTAATTTCAGTTTGCCAGTGTTTTCGAGGATAAATATGAGAGGAATATTCTAGTTTAAGCTTGTATTCAATTAATCTTTTAATAAAACTACTGACATCATGAATTTGTTCTTTTCCCAAATCTTCTATTTCCTCTTTGAAATTATTCCAATCAAGAGCTTTTAGATCGCGATCGTTTAATGCTTGAGCTTGTTTAATAGTCCACTCCACAAAGTCGGTTTCATAGAGATTCGTCATTTTGGCTATCTCATGGTTTTGTGTCGTCTTGTCAATATAACTCATAAGTTAAATTCCTAATAGATGGATTTTTCCTTTGATTAGTGCAGGATGGCAGAAATAACTAACCAGTTACAAAATCCTAAAAGCCTTACTAATCAATATTTTTGACTTTTGACTTTTGACTTTTGACTTCCGCGTAGCGGCACTAGCTGTCAGCTAAAAATTCAAGGGAACATTTATCCACTATATTTGAATAAACATTTAGTGCGTGTTAATTGATGTTTTAACTTCTCATTATACACCTTGAAAAGCTGATAACTGACTGCTGAGTGCTACTTCAATTATTATCTAAAAAATCAACAACAACTGTCGATATTTCTTCAGCTATTTGATTAATCATCCACAGGTTTCCTCCTTCAATTTCAACCATTTTACTATGGGAAATTGCTTCAGATAACCAACCTTGATTTTCTGCCTTTACAAAGCCATATTTGTCTAAAGGTTCTAAAGCTTTAGTACCATTACAAACTAAGGTAGGACATTTAATAAGTTTAAACCTTTCTGGAGCAGAAAGACAATATTTACCCAGGGCAACCCCAGGATAGATACTTCCTCCAAAAGCTTTTAAATCATCAATAACACAACGATGATTTAATTCTCCTTTTCCCACATAATTAATCCTCGCCAACCATCTTTCCATCAGATGAGAACCGTCTTCTTTTATGGTAAATCCTTGACTATATCTTTGAGTAATTTTTTCCGCTTCTTCTGCGTCAAAACCATGAGTATTACAAAGGATTAATTTATTCAAGCGATCGCTATAAGATACGGCTACTTCTCCAGCAATATAACCCCCTGTTAAATTGCCCAAAATACTACATTTTTTAATCCCTAATTCATCTAACAATAAAATGACAGTTTTAGCATAGTCTGAAATAGAATATTCTCTAGGAGGTTTATCGGAATCTCCCAACCCCATTAAGTCCATAGCAATAACACAATATTTAGGGGCTAAAATTGCCATTAATTCTTTAAATTCGTCGCTACTTCGAGGAGTCATGGGAAGCAAAATTAGAGGTTCTCCTTCTCCTCCAATGCGGTAAAAAATTTGTCCGTCTTCTGTATCTAAAAAGGCTTTTTTTATTGTTTTTTTCATTTTCCTTGAGTTATGTATATGAAATCAATTTCTGTATTTTATATTAGACTACCTTTAGCATTATTTTTCATGTTTTTCGGTATAGCAGAAGAAAGAAGGAAGAAGTAAGAAGGAAGAAGGAAGAAGGAAGAAGGAAGAAGGAAGAAGGAAAAATATTACGTTGTCTAAACTTTAAGCTTTTGAGCTGTCCTAACCTTTCCTTCGACTACTATAAATATTAGAAGGAAGAAGGAAGAGGGAAGAGGGAAAAATATTACGTTGTCTGAACTTTAAGCTTTTGAGCTGTCCTAACCTTTCCTTCGACTACTATAAATATTAGAAGGAAGAAGGAAGAAGGAAGAAGGAAGAGGGAAGAGGGAAGAGGGAAGAATATTACGTTGTCTGAACTTTAAGCTTTTGAGCTGTCCTAACCTTTCCTTCGACTACTATAAATATTAGAAGGAAGAAGGAAGAAGAAAGAAGGAAGAAGGAAGAGGGAAGAGGGAAGAAGGAAAAATATTACGTTGTCTGAACTTTAAGCTTTTGAGCTGTCCTAACCTTTCCTTCGACTACTATAAATATTAGAAGGAAGAAGGAAGAAGGAAGAAGGAAGAAGGAAGAAGGAAGAGGGAAGAAGGAAGAGGGAAGAGGGAAGAGGGAAGAAGGAAAAATATTACGTTGTCTGAACTTTAAGCTTTTGAGCTGTCCTAACCTTTCCTTCGACTGCTATAAATATTAGAAGGAAGAAGGAAGAAGGAAGAAGGAAGAAGGAAGAGGGAAGAAGGAAGAGGGAAGAGGGAAGAGGGAAGAAGGAAAAATATTACGTTGTCTGAACTTTAAGCTTTTGAGCTGTCCTAACCTTTCCTTCGACTACTATAAATATTAGAAGGAAGAAGGAAGAAGGAAGAAGGAAGAAGGAAGAGGGAAGAAGGAAAAATATTACGTTGTCTGAACTTTAAGCTTTTGAGCTGTCCTAACCTTTCCTTCGACTGCTATAAATATTAGAAGGAAGAAGGAAGAAGGAAGAAGGAAGAAGGAAGAGGGAAGAAGGAAGAGGGAAGAGGGAAGAGGGAAGAAGGAAAAATATTACGTTGTCTGAACTTTAAGCTTTTGAGCTGTCCTAACCTTTCCTTCGACTACTATAAATATTAGAGGGAAGAAGGAAGAAGGAAGAAGGAAAAATATTACGTTGTCTGAACTTTAAGCTTTTGAGCTGTCCTAACCTTTCCTTCGACTGCTATAAATATTAATAGACATCTCCAAAAATCCTTACATAAAATCAATTATTATCAATAAATTATCAATTATATCAAATCTGCTCGGGTTCAGTATAAAAAAATGTTCCAACCGATGCGCCATTGCCAAATCTTTTTCGGTCTCCCCACATTCCCCTCCTGGGAGGGGTTAGGGGTGGGTTCCTCCCCATCACCCCATCACCCCATCTCCCCATCACCCCATCTCCTAGAGAAATCTAATTAATTGACATAAACTGATAATCTTGCGCAGAAATCACTCGCCAAGTTTCATCACCCATAACTTCCAAAACTTGGTGGTGATATTGTAACAAAGTTGGTCGATGTCCGACACTAACATAAGTAGTCGATAAACTTTGCAAATGTTGGTAAAGACTTTGTTCGTTTTGCACATCCAGAGCGCTCGTTGCTTCGTCTAAAATTGCATAACGGGGTTGAGTCAGCAACAAACGAGCAAAAGCTACCCGCTGTTGTTCTCCCATTGACAACACCCGGTCCCAATCTTCAACAGTATCTAAACCACCAAATATTTCTGCTAATTTTGGCAAATTAACTTGGTTAAGCACTCGATAAATTATTTCATCAGAGATATTTAAGTCAGTGCGTGGATATAACACTTGATCTCGTAAGGAACCTAAAATCATATAAGGATGTTGTGGTAAAAAAAGAATCTCTTCTAGTTTAGGTCGGTAAATTGTCCCAGTGCCAGAATTCCATAAACCAGCGATCGCTCGTAAAATAGAACTCTTTCCACTACCACTCACCCCCACAATTAAAAGTCCTTCTCCCGGTTTTAATTCTATAGATACATTTTTAACTAAAGTTCTTTGATAGTTAGGAGTTTGCAAAGTAAGATGCTGTAAGCTTAAACGTGACTCTTCAACAGTCTCAATTGTTTGACCACCCTCCACTGGTGATGCATTTGGTTCTTCTAGAACTTTAACAAAACTCTCTAAACGCTCAATCCCTGCAATAAAACTGGTGAGAAATTCAAACATCCTAACAATGATATTCAAGGACCTAAAGACCCTTCCAAAAGCTCCATTAGCTTCTTGTATTGCTCCCACTTCCAACCCTGGTTCCCCTGCCAAAATTCTCGGACCAATAACTAAAGCAGGTAACATCCAGGTAATATAATTATATATGTTTTGAAAAATATCTAAGTTTCTCTCCCAAGTAATTACTTTATTATAAATACTTAAAGCAGGAGCAAATATCTGCTTAATGTAACTAAATTCTCTATTACCTCCATTATAAAAAGCAATTGACTCAGCATTCTCTCGAATTCTCACTAAACCAAATCGAAAATTTGCCTCTCGTTTCAGTTGTTCTTTTTTAATTGGAATCAAAATTTTACCAAAACCTATAGTTGTAATTAGCATACCTCCTACAGAATATATGACTAAAATCAGAACCAATAATTTTGATTTTTCCCAAAGTAGAATTCCAAATGCAAACAAATTAAAAATTGCTAAGGTAAACTGCCTAAATAGAGTTACAGAACGATGACAAAATGATGCAATATCTTCTGCAATTCGCTGATCGGGGTTATCAATTTCTCGATAGAGGGTATTGATTTTATAGAAACAATCATTTTGGAAATACTTATCTAAATAAAATTTAGTTAACCACCCTCGGGAATACAGACGAATTTTATCTTCCACATACTGCCAAGTAGCAACATTAACAGCTAACACAACAGAAGCACCAATATAGAAAAATGCAGATTTCCAGAATCTCTCAGAGTCCGTATCAACTAAAGCAGAAATTAATTCTCCTTGTTGTTTGAGTTGATTAACTCCTATAGTTGAATCTAAACTGAGAAGACAAAGCAGCAATACAAATAAACCAATTGCTCGCCATTTCTCTGGAGATTCCCACCAATATAGTTTACCAATTGCCCAAAATCTTTGGAAAATACTGAAATTAAGTTTTAGATTTTTCATTTTGTCTATTTACAAGGTAAGACATTTAATAATTTTAAACCTTTCTTGAAAAGAATGCTATTCTTATAGCAAAAGGAAGAATCTAGCGTTGTCTGAGTTTTCAGCTTTCCTTCCTACTATTGCAAAATTTTATATCAAGTCTCATTAAATAACTGTAATAAACAATCTTTACCCAACCTGGTAAGGATGTTGCATGTAACGTCCCTACATTGGGGTTAATTAATGTTACTTGATATTAGGTGTGTCGCAACAGAGCGATCGCTAAACTTGCTTCCATAATACTGACAAAATCTATAGCGCTATCCTAATATGCGGATACAATTAAATTTGCTTGTATTTAATCCAATTAGAGAGGAGATTGTCATATGGAAATAGAGGAATATAGAATAGAAAAGTAATTAAGTCAATTGTCGAAAAACATTTTGAGTCCGATCCTGATAACCGGGAAGTGGAAACTCAAATAGTTTTCGACCTCAAGCGCGATCGCTATCTGATGTTTCATGTCGGATGGTGTGGAGAAAAACGAGTTTTTGGATGTGTTCGTTGAGATTAGGTCAGGGAAAATTTGGATTCAACGAGATGGAACAGAAGTCGGGATAGTTAATGAGTTAATTGAAGTTGGAGTTTCTAAGTCTGATATAGTGCTAGGATACAGGTCGCCTTATATGCGTAAGTTTACAAAATTGGGGGTGGGGTAGGTATGAAGCTAACCTAAGAGCGATCGCCTGTTAAATTAACTTACTATACTAGAGTTGTTGTCAATCTATTAGGACTTACGCAGATACGCTATATATAGCGCTTAAAACTATTGTTCAATAGAATTTACACTCTATAAATAGTGCCTTTGCGTAAGTCCTGTCTATATAAAAATTGGAGAATTATGTTAATTGAGAAAATAATACAAGAACTGCAAAATATCCCAGAGGAGAAACTATCAGAAATTTATGAGTTGATTCACGACTTCCGTTTACGGTTAAACCCAGAAAACCGTCAAACTCGGACTCCTGGACTCCTCATATCAAATCCGTTTAATTCGGTATAAAAAAATTTTCCATCTTCAACCATTATCAAATATTTCCCCACACTCCCCACACTCCCCACACTCCCCACCCTCCCCACACTATGAATCTAATTACACCGATGCTACCGGATTTGATATCACTGGAAAACTGGGGGACGCATTCTTTGAACCGCTACCTGAAGAGGAACTCCAAAAGTGGGAATGAGTTACTTGTTTAATTCTAGCTTGAATCTTCCCCAGTATTGATTACCAACTTCTGAAAGTAGTGATGGGAGGCGATCGCTACACTTTCCTCAATCATAATACTAACGAAATCTACAGTTATCTCTAAATAAGATATAAATTTATTCCATTAATTGTTGTACTTCTTTTAATGGTAAGTCTACTGCTTCGGCAATTTGTTGTGCTGTTAAACCGAGTTTGATTAATTTAGAGACAGTATTTAATTTATTTGTATACAAGACATTTTCAATGGTGGGTTGGCAAGAGGTTGTCTTTTCATCATCTGATTTAGTATTAACAAAATCCCTATTTTCTAATTCTGTTGTTTCGCGATTATTGCAAAGATTAAGATTACCAATTTGTACGGGATTACCAATAATCTGATGTTGAGAATTTGCAAATCCTAAACGTTCGACTGTAGCGCAAAAATTTGACTTCTTTAGCTTTTCCCCAAAAACCTCTGATAAAAGTTGCCAGAGTTGGTATCCTTCATCTTTTGCATGACCCTTAGTACATCCGTACATTTGCGCAATTTCCGTGTATTTCTGACCATTTAGAACTCCCTTCAAAATTGCCATTTGTAGACTATCCAAATGTTTGCCAGTTTGCTGAAAGACCAACTTATCAATTGAATTTAAAACTGTTTGCCAGTCCATTTTTTTACAATTAATTTATTTGAATAATTTATCCGCTATTATCCTTCATTATCCGTCTTTTCCAAAATTTTCAATAAAATCTCCTTCTTTATCCGTCCTTTTTCGAGTGGTCGATATTAATATAGCTTGATTAAAATGAGAATATCTTGAGCAATTAGTGAATCTGAACAATAAAGGATAACTAAAGTTAGGATGTATTTTATTTAGACAAAAAGACATTTCTTACAAATCTTAGAGAATCAAAATGAGTAAATTAAATATAACTAATAATACTATTACTTTGGACAATAAAGTTTATCAAGTCAGAAATATTACTAGCGTAGGAAAGTATCGAATTAAACCAAAGTATTTTTTCAAGCTAAAATTCATCATTGTTGGCGTTGTCCTCAGTTTGTTGGGAATTGAATGGATGAAGAATAATCCAGATGTGTCGTTGTTCACATGGAGCATAATTATTCTTACTGCATTGGGAATTATAGAGCGATTTACTAAGGCTAAAAGATATGGCATCACCATAGAAACAAACGCTGGAAGCACAAAGTTACTAACATCAAAGGATGAAAGTCTCATCAACAGAATTATTAACACAATCACTGAAATTATGAATAACCAGGATAAACCTGCTAATTATACCTTCAATGTTTCTGATGGAGACATAATAAATCAAAGCGGTTCCTTTGAAAATGGGGTTCAAGTTGGGTAGTTAAAACATACTATTTACTTAGATTATATGGAGAGTAAAAAATATGAATAATCAAGACAAACAAACTAATTATAACCATGCTAAAGGAGACATTATTAACCAATCAGGAAATTTCCAGACTGGAGTTGATAAAAGAAAAATAACCAAAATTAATAATTCTCAAGACCTAGCACAAGCAGCTAAAGATATTAAAGACCTACTAAATCAACTTTCAGCAGATTATCCTAACGATAGTTATACAGATTTGAGTGCTAAAGCTGTAGATGAAGTTGATAAAAACCCTCAGTTAAAAGAGCGAATTATCCGAGGAGTAAAAGCAGGAAGTTTTGCAGCTTTAAAAAAGACGATCGATCATCCCGTTGCGCAATTCTTTATCGAAGGTGTAAAAGAAGTATTGAAAAAGCATTGAATCCTTCAATAAATTGTTGAAATAGTTCTTGTAGGTTTGGTTGAGGCCAGGTTAGCCTAGATTATCTGCAGGATAAACCCAACACAAACAATTTTGCCCCAAACCATGCCTCTAAATCTATTTTTATTTATCAGCAATAAGTGCTATAATTCAACTAGAATTTGCTGTATATTTAAGAAGTTAACTTTATGTTAGTAAAAGGAATTAAAAAAGGAAAAAATATTGAGTTATTAGAGGAAATAAATTTACCAGATAACCAAGAAATTTTAATAGAAATTAAAGAGGTTAATGATTTTTGGTCAGCCTATCAAAAATTTAGGGCAAAAATAGAACAAGAAGGAATTACTTTTGATGATAATACTTTTGATAACTTACGAGAATATTAATAACTCTCAGAGCAAATTAATATCATGTCCGGTTGAATAGTTATAATTAAAGCTTAAAGATATAAGTACCATTAATTTAGTCTACCTCCCAAGGATTAATAATAGCAATACCGCAGTCTTCAAAATCAGAAATATTCCTAGTGATAAGAGTAGCTTGGTGAGCGTAACAAATACTGGCAATCTGAGCATCAGCTTGGGATATTAGCTTACCCATTCGTCTTCTTTCGGTGGCAATTCTAGCAAAAGCAACTGCTGCTATTTCATCAAAATGTAAAATCCGTCCACCGAAATCTTCAGCAAACATAAATTGAGCTGCTTGAGTGAGTTCGGTTTGACGTTTTCCAGAAGGTAATAAAGCAATCCCATAGAGAATTTCAGCTTGAGTAATAGTTGTTGTAAAAAGATTAATTACTGGTCGTGCTGCAACCCATTGAAGAACTGCAGACGAACCTTTAGGTTTCATCAGTTAAGATATTACATTTGTATCAAGATATAATCATGTTAATCCTCAAAATTGGGAGGTTTTCGTAGGGTATCTCTGACTATAGTCGGGATTTCAAAATCTCCAAAATTAGAAAAACGTTGCTTAATTTTTGCAGCAATATTTAAAGGGTACGTTTCGTTTTCTGTTAATACTGCACGGAGAATTTCTTTAGCTTCTGCTTCCAGAGAGCGTCCACTAGATTCTGCTCGCTTTTGTAGTCTAACTATGAGGTCATCATCAAAGTTTTCAATTTTAATACTGCTCATCTTTTTGGCTTTTTATTCCATTCAATAATCATTAATTATCACAATTATACATAATGATACTTACAATCTACAATAATAATTTCTTTGTCACGAACTTGATAAACTAAACGATGTTTGTGATTAATACCAATTTAATAAATGTTTGTTACAAATGGTAGAAGTAAGAAAAAAGGAAGAGGGGATAATTTTTTAAAAAATGGAAAAACGATATAAATAACTATCTAAAATGAACTAGACTAGCTATTTTTAAGCAGATCCGATCAAAGTCTACCTTTTTGTAGCATTCTTTTTTCAAATTGGTATAATACATCTTGACCAAAAACCACTTAATATCATATTTAAAAGGTTTGGGTTTACCCAATTATTCAAACGGCGATCGCTCTATATCTTTAAATTAGGGTTTGCTGAAAAAGTCTTTTTTAAGGAGTAGGGGACCCACCCCTAACCCCTCCCAGGAGGGGAAAAGGGGAGTAGGGGAGAATTTTTTTGCCCAACTATGCGCTAAAAATGCGCTCCATGCATGAGCATGAAGAGCTGAAAACCATGTACTTTTTCAATACCTCAAAAGGCTAAAACCTTTATCTGGTAATTATTTGATATTTAATCAGCAAACCCTAATTAGTTCGACAATTTTACTATAAATTTTGTTGTCTAATTTTGCCCACTCAGTAAAATCTGCAAAAGCAGAGGATTCAAAAACAATTCTTCTGCTCATTGCAAATCTTCTAAATTAATTTCGACTAAATTTTGACGCTCTTTTACATTTTTAATAGCTTTTAATAGTCTATTTTTGTTGCTTTCTGACTTTAAAATATAATCTGTCTCATCAAATTATGAAACAACTATTTCAATTTCTTTTTCTCCAAATTTAGCTTGAATTTATTCTAGAAAATGATGGTCTATTTCACTGGCTTTTAAACGATAAACTGTTGACATGATTTCTACCTATTGTTAGTTATAATAATTACAGCATTTTCCTAAGTTATGAGGTGAGGTATAGAGATTAACAAGGGTGGGATGGCGAGGAAACCTCACCATATCCAATTAACCAAGAGAAAAGAGAATATTCCTTATGTCAAACCTCTTGTTTCTACTAGAGTTACTGTTACTGTAGCTCCTCCCTAGAAGGCTAACTGATAACTGATAACTGAAGCGGGGGCGGGTTTACTTAGTCGTGGGTGACACCATTAACCTAACGCGGAACCCGCCCCTACTACTGAAATAACCCACCCTGCTGGACCGACACATCTAATTTTATGCATTAGCACCATTTTAGGCGTGTCAGTCCACTACAACTTTTTAAGAAACCTTAAATCGCATCTGAATCAATCGCCAAATTTCTCCAATCCACAATACAATAGAAGTACCACCAACAATTACTAACCAATCTCTTAAAGATAAAGGAACCGTCCTAAATACAGCTCCACCAAATTGCACCATCAAAATTTGTCCTACAAAAATAAATGCTGCTATTGCCACAAAACTGACGTTTTTACTAATATTAGAAAATGCAGATTCTTTTAAACCAAAACATTTGGCGTTAAACATATTCCAAAACTGCAACATCACAAATGTGGTGAAAAATAGAGATAATTCATAAGGAGTTACTACTCTATCTTTCTGGATATAAAGTAAGAAAGCAACGAAAAATACCAGGAATACTGTAGCTACTGAAAAAATACTCACCATCATTGGTTTGGAAATAATGAAATCTTGAGAATTTCTAGGTGCATTTTCCATCACTTTTTGATTGGGTGGTTCCGTTGCTAAAGCTAAAGCAGCAAAAGTATCCATAATTAAATTCACCCACAATAGTTGAATTACCGTAAACGGCAAATTAATCCCAATAAACGGACCCAACAAAGCTATCCCACAAGCAGCAACATTTATTGTTAACTGGAAGAGGATAAACTTCTGAATATTTTGGTAAAGCGATCGCCCCCACATCACAGCATTTTCAATACTGGCAAAAGAGTCATTCAAAATAATGATATCGCTTGCTTCTTTCGCAACAGAAGTACCGCTACCCATCGATAAACCTACCTGCGCTTGATTCAAAGCAGGTGCATCATTTGTACCATCACCCGTAACTGCCACAACTTCCCCGCTAGTTTGTAATAACTGTACAATACGTTGCTTATCCTGGGGACGCGCTCTAGCAATCACTTTAACTTTTTTCAGCACCTCCAAAACTGCTTCATCATCCAAGGAACGTAGTTTACCACCAGTAATACAATAATCATTAGGATCGTCCTGACTAATAATACCGATTTCGCGAGCTATTTCAACAGCAGTCAGACGACTATCCCCAGTAATCATCTTGACTTTGACACCAGCTTTTTGACAGATTTTAACTGCATTTGGTACATCTTCTCGCACTGGGTCAGCGATCGCTACAAAACCCAACCAAATCAAATCGTGATATTGTTCGAGTTCTTTTCCTTGTTGATAGTCTTGAGGGTCTCGAATGTAGGCAAATCCCAAAGTCCGTCTACCAATAGTTTCATACTGATTTAACTCTGCTGCAATAGATACTCTTGTAGAATCTGCAAAAGGTTTAACACCCTCCGCAGTCAGAATTTGATGACAACTGGCGAGCAGTAATTCTGGCGCACCTTTAATATGGAGTATTTTTTCCCCTGTTATGGAGGAATTTCCCATAGTTGCCATGTACTTTCTGTCTGCTGAAAAAGTTAACTGACTGACAATATCAAAATCATCTCGTTTATCAATGTAGTCAATATTATTTTCCTCCAACCACAACAGCAAAGCTCCTTCTGTATGGTCTCCTAGAGGAATAGATTCTTCACCTTTTTTGTATTCCAGGTTAGCTGTACTGTTGCTACAAATTGCTTCTACTATAACGTTGTCAGCATTGATAGTCTTGTCGTCTAAGCTAGGAAAATTTACATCACTGACCTGCATTTTGTTTTCAGTCAAAGTACCTGTTTTATCAGAACAAATGACCGTTGTAGCACCAATGGTTTCACAAGCATGCATCCTGCGGACCAGATTATTTTGTTGAGTCATTTTCTGCATACTGTAAGCTAGACTGAGAGTAACGCTCAATGCTAGTCCTTCGGGTACTGCCACAACTATAACTGCAACTGCAATCATAAAGTAGGTGAGGAATTTAACAGCAACATCTGCTGATATCCAGTCGGTGGGAGAAGTGGGAACCAATTCTAAATAGTAACCTACCCCGATACCGATGCCAGATATTGCCAGAGCGAACAAAATATTTTTTACCCATGCTATCCCGCTATCATTTTCCAGCCACTCTGGTAATTCGATTTCTTTGCCTATTGATTCCAATCCATCTACGATTATTGGCAACCATACTCTAGTCAGAGCAACAGTTAAGCTAACGGTCAGGATACTGATAATGTACCACTGTCCGGAGGTGAGGTCGAGTTCTCCTGTAAGGATACCCCGTGCTACTAAAGCGATATCAATTAACACTGCTACAACTAAACCGAGAATCCCAATGAGATTACTAAGACGTTCGAGTTGTAGATTTAGAGGTGTTTCTACATCTGTAATATCTAGAACGCATCTAGCAGTTTTGCCAATTTCTGTCTCATCCCCAACCGCTGTGATTTCGATGACTCCATGACCATCATTGACTACAGTATCTCGCAATACTTTGTTTGGTGGATAAGCGCAACCAGTATTACCATTAGAGGATAATTTGACATCTGCTATTTTGGGAACAGGTATTGCTTCTCCCGTTAAACTAGCTTCATTAACTTCCAGAGAAACTGCTTCTAATACTTGACCATCTGCTGCTATTTCGTCTCCTGTTTCTATCAGTACAATATCGCCTACTACTAAGTCTTTTTTCGGAACTGTTGTAACTTTATTATCTCTAATTACTGCGATAGGAATTTCATCATTTACTTGATTGAGAATATCGAATTCTTTACCAGCTTTATATTCATTTAAAAAAGCAACAGAGGTAGCGAGAATTATGGCAGCAATAATGCCTAAACCTTCTACATAATTACCTTCAAAAATTCCAACAGTAATGGCAATAACCGCAGCAATTATTAGAATTCTAATTACTGGGTCATCGAACTTTTCTAACCATAATTTCCACCAAGGCGATCGCTTGGGTGGCGTTAATAAGTTAGACCCGTATTTTTGCCTATTTGCCTCTACTTCAGCCTGTGTGAGTCCTCTATAGCGACTTTGTTTTTGCCGTGGTTCTTGAGTGGTTTTCATTAATTAATCTCCTTGCCAAAGTTAACTTTGGTGAGTCTCGTTATAATTTTAGTATTTTATTGTTTTATGTCTTAACTTTATTAATATATCTTAAATGCGTAATTTTGTCTAGAAATGTTTATAATTAGGACTTACGCACGGACGCTAAATCAATTCATTAATGGATAATTGATCATTACCTCTGGTTAAAACCGTTATGGAATTGAATATAAGGAAATATTATTTCTTTTTTCCCCTTAAAAGGGGAGGCTTTAAACCATAATTATTTAATTATTAATTATTAATTATTAATTCTTCGGTAAGGGCGAATGCCATTCGCCCCTACATATGACGTTTTTAAGGTGAATTTGCGTAAGTCCTGATAATTAGGAAAACAACTCGTTTTTTTGTCTGTTTTTGCAATCAAAATATTTGATTTGATCGTAAAATTATGCTATATTTTATTGTAAGCATTCAGCGGTCAGCCATCAGCTATAAGCTATTGCTTTTAGTTTAGGATAAAAGCAATATTTAATTGTCTTACTACAAAAGTTGCCTCCCTTACCCTTAAAGTCAATTGTTAATTTAAACACTGTCCTATACGAGAAAGTATTGTTGCTGATAGCTGACAGTTAATAGCTGTTTGCGTTTGCGTAGCATCCCGTAGGGAAGCATTCCGTAGGGAAGCATTCCGCAGGAAATGCTTACCATTTTATTTTCCCAAAAAACTGCTTATTTTGTTTGATAAAATGTTGATTGAACGCCTCAATAAAACAAATTGGAAAACACCACCAAAACTTATCTCTTTATTTTCAGGTTGTGGAGGAATGGATTTACCATTTCATTACGCAGGATTTAAGGTGATTTGGGCAATTGATTCTAATTTTTATGCCTGTCAAACTTTTAAGAAAAATATTGCTGATGTTATCGAACATAATCAAATTGAAAACATAGATATTGATGCAGTTCCAGAGGCAGATTTAATTACCGGAGGGTTTCCTTGTCAAGATTTTTCAATGATTTGGAAGCGTCCTGGTTTAGAGGGTACAAGAGGCAATTTATATACTTACTTCTTAGAATTTGTTAAACAGAAACAACCAAAGGCATTTATAGCAGAAAATGTCAAAGGTTTATTAAGTGCCAATAAACATCAAGCAATTCAACGGATAATCTCAGATTTTGAAAGTATATCTCCAGGTTATCTAGTTAAACCTAAACTATACAAATTTGCCGATTATGGAGTACCTCAATTTAGGGAAAGAGTAATTTTAGTAGGGATTAGAATGGATACAGGTTTTAATTTTATTCATCCTCAACCAGAATATGGTCTTGGTCGTAAATATCCTTATAAAACTGCTGGCGAAGCACTTAAAAATGTAGAAAAAGTTCCGGATAATAATGAACATCAAAAAATTCAACCTCGAACAATTGAAATATTGAAAAGGATAAAAGCAGGAGGTAATTTTAGAGATATTCCAAAAGATAGTCCCTACTATGTAAAAGGAATGATTAGTCATGTTTATCGACGCATTCATCCAGACAAACCTTCTGCAACAATTATTGCTGGTGGAGGTGGAGGAACATGGGGTTATCATTATCCTGAACCAAGGTCTTTAACAAATAGAGAAAGAGCAAGGTTGCAGACATTTCCAGATAGTTTTGTTTTTGAAGGTTCTTTTACTGAAATTAGGCGACAAATTGGTAATGCAGTACCTCCAGATGGAATAGTTTCTATTGTTGAATCTTTGATTCCATTATTTAAAGATGATTATCAGAAAATAGATTCATATAGTCTTAGTAAACATTTGCAGGGTATGTCAATCAAAGAAAGATTAAAATTAGCAGAATTAGAATTAGATGAGCAAGCAATACAGTTAAGTAAATAATTTTGATAATTTTTCCGAATTTTTTCGGAATTATTAAAGTAAGTTTTGTAGAAGAAAAGTTTGTAGGTAAATTCATTATTTTTCAAGCTCAATTTATGCCAATTCAATCTAGCAGCTAGACGCAAAAATTGAATATAATTGATATAGCATTTATCATAAAGATGAGATACATTTACGATCCCCCGCGCATCCCCCTTAAAAAGGGGGACTTTGAAACCTCCTCCCTTTTTAAGTTCCCCCCTTACTAAGGGGGGTTAGGGGGGATATAAAACTGTATCTCACCAATTTGAGAAACGCTATATATATTTTTTGGTAATAGAAGGGCTATATATGAATTTTCAATTTGTCAAACAATGGGCGACTATTGGTTGCTTGAGTTTAGCTGTAATTTCTGGTCTAACTCAGTACAGTCAGGCCCAACAAACTAGGCGTTTTGCTAGTTTCTACTGTGGTACTGATAATGGTAAAGCTGCTACTATCCCAGACCATCCTATCAGGGGGAAAATAACTCTAATTATTTGGGAAAGCGAGTATTTCATCAAAGCTGGATATGACCCCCAGAAACGTTGTCGTGAAGTTTCTGATAACTTTGAGAAGTTTCAACAGACAGGAGATTTGAGTAAAATTGTTCCTAGTCGTGCAAATAACCAACCTGTATTATGCGCTATTGGTAGTCTAAGTAACTATACTGGCAAATGTCCTATTTCTAATGTTTTAATGACTCTTATACCTGGTGATAATGCTCAAGGAATGGTTAATCAAATAGGCGAATTAAATCTAAAAGATTCTGTTGATCCTTTGAAACATTCGGCTAGTATTTTTGAAAAATATGGAGATATAAAGACTATTAATATTGATGCAATGTTGAGATATTCTCCACCTACTAAATAATTTGTTTGGTTTGAGTTTTGTCTAGCTAATGTAGGTTGGGTAGAATGAAGTGTTAGCGGAGCTTCCCGGAGGGAAACCCAACAAAGTAGCAAAATTTGTAAGTAGACTGACACAGCTAAAACTGTGCATTAGCTTTTAACTTGAAAATTCTTAATGCATGACTTTTGACTTTTGACTTTTGAATTGAATCTAATGCACCATTTAAAATGTCTCAGTCTACTAAGATAAATTATTTTTTAACAATAAACGTTATATTATCTTTGCGTAAGTCCTGACTTATTTAGAGTATTTTGATATCGCCATAAATAACTTACAACTAATTGTTTATAATTCAGACATTGAGGAAATTATCAAATGGCAATAGACTATAGTCAAATTATCCAAACTCTGATTAAAGAACAAGCTTCTTTGCATAAGTCTGGTGATGTTCGGGTAGAGACAATTTTCGATACTGAGCATCACCATTACCTCTTAGTACAAGTCGGTTGGGCTAAAAATCATTGGGTATACGGTGCTATTCTGCATCTAGATATTATTGAAGACAAAGTATATATTCAACAGAATAACACAGAGCAATCTGTAGCCGAACGTTTAGTTGAATTAGGAGTTTCCAAAGAAAATATAGTGATTGGTTTCCATTCTCCTTTCAAAAGACAATTTACAGATTATGCAGTTAACTAAATTTATCAGGACTTACGCAGAACCGCTATATCTAGTAGGGATAAACGGCAGTTTGCCCCTACAAGTAGCGTATAATTTAATATTTTGCGTAAATCCTTTTTATATTAGACATCTCCAATAATAAAAAATAAAATCAATTATCCCACAGAAATTCTCAATTATTCCCCTCCACCGGAGGGGTTAGGGGTGGGTTCCCTACTCCCTACTCCCTACTCCCTACTCCCTACTCCCTCTTTTCTGGAGAAATCTATTAGTAAATTTTTCATTCAAAATAATTAACCATCTTGAGTATATTTCTGACAATTTTATTATTGCCTGTAAAACAAGCGATCGCTCCCCAACCAAATTATCCTTTGACCAATCCAAAAGACCAATGACCACAAACCAACTTTTAGACAACCGATACCAAATTATTAAAAAACTGAATGAGACTAATTTAAGCATAACATTCCAGGGAGAAGACTCTAGAAGATTTAATCGTCTATGTCTTATCAAGCAACTCAAGACTTCCTACAACCCGCAATTACAACAAGAACTAGAACAAAGATTTCAACAAGAAGCAAAAATTTTAGAAAGATTAGGAAACCATCCACAAATTCCAGATTTATACAGCTATTTTCCTGAAAATAATCAACTTTATTTAGTTCAAGAATGGATAGCAGGATGTAACCTCCAACAAAAGTTTCAACAAGAAGGGAAACTGACAGAAACAGAACTCAAAGATATACTAATAAAATTATTGCCAGTCCTGGAATTTCTCAAAGAAAATCAAATAGTTCACCGGGATATTAAGCCCAGTAATATTATGGTCAATGGAGAAAATTTACCTATATTAATAGACTTCGGTATAGTCAAAGAAATTTACACTACAGTTAACCCAAACATAGCTTATACTGTCCTGGGTATTGGAACTCCAGGGTTTACTTCTCCTGAACAAAAAAAAGGTCAACCTACCCATGCTAGCGATATATATAGTTTAGGAGCAACAGCAATTTATCTTTTGACAGGAAAAATATCCAATGGTAAACTTTCCTGGCGCCAAGATGTACCGAATATTAGCCCTGAATTTGCCGATATTTTAGATAAATCTATAGAAGAAAATTTGAGCGATCGCTATCAGACTGCCACAGAAATGTTAACTGCTATAAAAAACATCAAAACTTCTTATTCTCCTAACACTAAACAGCAAATTCCCAGAACCCAACCATCTCTTGACCCAAATCAAAAAGTTTCTCCTGTAACTTTAACAAACTCAGGAAATAGTCAGTGGTTAAAAATTGGAATAGTTGCCATTATTGTCGGAACTATCAGCACAGCAACAATCATTTTTTACAACAATAGACAAGAGGCTAAAAGTTACTATAATCAGGGTGATGAGCATCATGATAGAGGAGAGTATGAGCAGGCGATCGCTGACTTGAACCAAGCCATTCGACTCAATCCCAAATTGACTAAAGCTTACAATCTAAGGGGTATTGTTTATGATCTACAGAGAGAATATGAACAGGCGATTGCTAACTATAGCAAAGCCATTCGACTCAATCCCAAATCTGCTCTTCTTTACAACAACCGGGGTTGGACTTACTATAATCAGAAAGAATATGAAAAGGCGATCGCTGATTATAACCAAGCCATTCGACTCAATCGCATATATCCTCTTGCTTACAGGAACCGGGGTCTTGTTTACTATAAGCAGGGAAAATATGAAAAGGCGATCGCTGACTATAACCAAGTCATTCAATTTAATCCAAAATATGCTGATGCCTACTATGAACGCGGTTTGACTCACAAGCTTAACAAGGATATTGAAAAAGCCATCTCAGACTTTGAAAAAGCTGCTGACTTATACAAAAAACAAGCAAATCAAAAGTCGTATCAAAAATCTCTAGATCGACTCAAAGAATTACGATAATATTAGTATTTGTAGCTTTGATCGAGTATAAATGTTGAACATTCCCAAAAGCTATCGCTTGTAAACCTATCCCATCGGTGGCATACTAAAACCTTTCAAAGTCTGTTTTTTTTCTTCCTCACTCAAACCTTTACCCTGCACTAAAACTCCAAAATTTCCCAACCCCATTGGATCTATTAATGAATGTAATACTTCCCTACGTCGCAAAACTTCCTGAATAGAAAATCCTTGATTATTTGATAATTCATTTAATCTATCTCCTAAACCTAACGCCATTAAAAATAAAGCCTGTTGAGTAAAACCTAGATTTTCCAATCCTGACAAAATTCCCTGTTTTTCCAAAGCAGTAAAATCCACATGAGCCGTAATATCTTGTCGCCCAATATTCCAATATAAGTCATTATTTCGATGATGTTGATAATAACATTGTAGAGTTCCTTGTCTGCGAGTGGGATTATAATAACGTGGTGCTTGATAACCATAATCAATAGTTAATAAATATCCCTTTTGTAGCTTAGACGAAACAGTGTTTATCCAATCTAAAGCCTGTAAATTCACCTCAGTTTGATAACCTTCTACGTCTGGAAATGCAAGTAAATCTATACCCACTAAATTAAAATATTCAGCAATTCTAGGAGTAGAAGTTTCACCACTTATTTCTACAAACTTTCCATCTGAGTCAGAGCTTACATAAACTTCTCGAAATTCCCGATTTTCTATAATAATTTTATGTACTGGAAAAGCATCCACTAATTCATTAGAAAATAAACACCCCATAATTGAACTATGAGAAATTTCATCCCAGTCACACCACCTAACTTTATATGAGTGTAACCTTTGTTTTTGTTCCTCTTTTAAAACTTCAGACTTTTCGATAATCAGATATTCTATTGTTTGGAAAAAATCTAAATACTTTTGTTTTAAATATCCTAAAACTTGCTCTGCTAAAATTCCCTGACCAGCACCCATTTCTACCAGAGTAAAATTATGAGGTCTTTGGAAAATATCCCACATTTGCACAAATTGTTCTGCCAATAATTCTCCAAAATCTGCACTCCAATGAGAAGATGTTAAAAAATCTCCCTGTTTACCAATATTCACAGGATGACTTGCATAATAACCATATTGGGGATGGTACAAAACTAAATCCATATATTCGGCAAAAGTAATCCGTTTTTTTAGAGATTCAGAAATGCTTTGATAGATAATTTTGCACAAATTTTCGTTATTATTGTTGATAGTTATTTCTGATTGGTTCATAATTTTTTGTAGTGCGGGCATCTTGCCCGCGACTGATGTACCTTAGTAATATAAAATACCCTTGGTGTACCTTAGTAATATAAAATACCCTTGGTATACCTTAGTAATATAAAATACCCTTGATGTACCTTACTAATATGAAATACCCTTAATGTACCTTACTAATATGAAATACGCTATATCATCTTTCCCTTCTTCCTTCTTCCTTCTTCCTTCTTCCTTCTAAAAAATTATTCCTGAGCCTTCTCCTCAATTAATTTTATCCTGGGGATAGGAATTAACATAGAAACTTGCTGCCGATATTCCTGATATAAATCTCCATAAATAGAAATCATATCTACTTCTTCTAATTTAATTCCCACTAACGTATAAATTGTTGTACCCAGGGCAAAAATCAAATGAGAAAATGTCATAGTTGGAGTTGCCCAAAAAACAATAACAAAACCCAACATAATCGGATGACGAACATATTTGTAAAACCCTGGTGTTCTAAATCCTAAATATTCATATTCCTGACCGCGCAAATATAAATATACTTGTCGCAACCCAAATAAATCAAAATGGTTAATCATAAAAGTGCTGATTAACACAACTAACCACCCCAAAGCAAAAATGCCATAAATAATATTAGAAACTATCGGATTTTGTATATTCCAAATTATTCCACCAAGAGAATGCCATTGCCAAAATAACAATAATAATGCCAGACTTGCCATCAATACATAAGTGCTACGTTCAATCGGATGTGGAATAATTTTAGTCCACCATTTCTTAAAACTTTTACGAGCCATCAGACTATGTTGAATACCGAACAAACCGAGTAATAAAATATCAATTAATATCCCGTTAATCAGAGAACCATCAAAATCGGAATCTAGTGTTTTTGGTACTATTAAGTTGCCGACAAAACCAATGCTGTACAGAATAGTTATCATTGATATTAGATAACAAAATATCCCATAAATAAAAGCAAGTATTCTACTCATTTTTCTATTACAAAACCTCCAGAAAAAGTTTATGTTGATAATTCTATGATTATATGAAATACTAAAATTTTTGCAACAAATACGCATGACTGTCTCAAGGAGTCAGGAGGACTGAGTCAGTAGGAGTAGCCTACATATCATTGAAACCAAAGCACCAGAAAAATTATCATTCTGTGAAGCGTTAAATATAAAGAACTGAAAACTTTTCACCCCATCAGCCAGAACAGGATTTAGTCACGGATACAGGGATGATTCTTCTGCATCTTGTGAAGCTCAAAAAAATCGGCAAGGATTTCTCCCTTGCATCGCCAAAAAAATCATGATAGTATTCTATTATTGGGTGGAACACGCCCATACGCATGACTTTTTATTCAACCCCAAAACAGCATATCGCCACTGAACATATATAGAAGAGATACTCACACAACCAAAGCACCAGAAAAATTATTATCCTGTGAAGCACTTAAATCGAGAAGTAGCGATCGCCAAATTTTTCACCCCATCAGCCAGAACAGGATTTAGTCGCGGATACACAAACGAATTATCTGCATCTTGTGAAGCTCAAAAAAAATCGACAAGGATTTCTCCCTTCCCTTCCCCAAAAAATTATGATAGTATTTTATCATTGGGTACAACACGCCCCTACGCATGACTTTTTATTCAACTAAAAAACAGCATATCGTCACTGAATATATATAGAACAGATACTAACACAACCAAAGCACCAGAAAAATCATCATTCTGCAAAGCACTTATCGAGAAGTAGCGATCGCCAAATTTTTCACCCCATCAGCCAGACAAGGATTAGGTAACAGATACACAGACGAATTATCTGCATTTTGTGAAGCTCAAAAAAATCGGCAAGGATTTCCCCCTTGCGTTCCCCAAAAAATCGTGATACTATTTTATTATTGGGTGTAACACGCCCCTAAGGATGACTTTTTATTCAACCCCAAAACAGCATATCGTCACTGAATATATAGAAGAGATACTCACACGAGCAAAGCAACAGAAAAAACATCATCCTGTGAAACACTTAAATCAAGAAGTAGCGATCGCCTAAATTTTCACCCCATCAACCAGACAAGGATTAGGTCACGGATACACAGACGAATTATCTGCATTTTGTGAAGCTCAAAAAAAATCGGCAAGGATTTTTCCCTTGCATCGCCAAAAAAATTATGATACTATTTTATTATTGGGTGCAATACGCCCCTACGCATGACTTTTTATTCAACCCCAAAACAGCATATCGCCACTGAATATATACTGAATATATATAGAAGAGATACTCAGAAAACATTATCCTGTGAAGCACTTAAATCAAGAAGTAGCGATCGCCAAACTTTTCACCCCATCAGCCAGACAAGGATTAGGTAACAGATATACAGATGATTCATTTGCATTTTATGAAGCACCAAAAAAATCGGCAAGGATTTTCCTCTTGCATCTCGAAAAAAATCATGATAGTATTTTATTATTGGGTGCAACACGCCCATACGCATGACTTTTTATTCAACCCCAAAACAGCATATCACCACTGAATATATATAGAAGAGACACTCAGACAAGCAAAACACCAGAAAAAACATCATCCTGTGAAGCACTTAAATCGAGAAGTAGCGATCGCCAAACTTTTCACCCCATCAGCCAGACAAGGATTAGGTAACAGATATACAGATGATTCATTTGCATTTTATGAAGCACCAAAAAAATCGGCAAGGATTTTCCTCTTGCATCTCGAAAAAAATCATGATAGTATTTTATTATTGGGTGCAACACGCCCATACGCATGACTTTTTATTCAACCCCAAAACAGCATATCACCACTGAATATATATAGAAGAGACACTCAGACAAGCAAAACACCAGAAAAGCCATCATCCTGTGAAGCACTTAAATCGAGAAGTAGCGATCGCCAAACTTTTTCACCCCATCAGCCAGACAAGGATTAGGTAACAGATATACAGATGATTCATTTGCATTTTATGAAGCACCAAAAATCGGCAAGGATTTTCCTCTTGCATCTCGAAAAAATCATGATAGTATTTTATTATTGGGTGCAACACGCCCATACGCATGACTTTTTATTCAACCCCAAAACAGCATATCACCACTGAATATATATAGAAGAGATACTCAGACAATCAAAACACCAGAAAAATTTTGGCGTTGCTCAAAAGTCATAGTAAGTAGCTGAAATTCAATAATTTATAATTTAGAATGCGCGAATTTAGAATTACCTCTCCTTGAAAAGAAAAGGATTTACGAACAGGAAAATTTTTATTTATTATCGCCGATCAAGGGAAGGTTTTAAACCAGAATATTTCGGTAAAATTGAAAAACTTATGTTTTGCGTTAATACTTAATCTAAAAATCATTACCACTCAGCAACCCTAAATATGTTTCATAAACCTGAGTCTTGAAACAAATAAAAATCACCTTTTCAATAGACTTACTTTCCAATAAAAATTGCATCACTTCAGTGTTAGAGTCGATGGAGGGTATTATCCCTCGCACCTCTCCTTCAGAACCGGACGTGCGACTTTCACCGCATCACGGCTCCTAGATAATCTTAGGCTTTTGGCATGGATGCCCATGTGGATATAATCGTGACATGACTCATGTACTGCTAAAAGATTATTAGGTTTCCAATTGTCGTGGTTGCCGTCGATATGGTGCAGTTCTACTTTTTGATTGTTTTCTAGGTAGTATCCGCAGTGCCCACATTTATAACCTTGCCGTTTTAACGCTTTTGCCGTGTGACCATCGTATAGGCTGGAATTTCTTTTACTCCAGTAGAGTAAGTCACCGTCATAAGGAGATTTTGTCCCTTTGACCATGACGAACTTGTTCTCGGAGTAGTTTACCGTTGGAAATGCTTGATTTATGAGTTTTTTGGCTTCATTTTTACCTTTGTTTTTGTCCTTTAAGAACTTTTTAAAGGTTGTATAGCTTAAGAGCCATAGACTAAACCTTGACCCGTCCATCTTGCAATAACGGTGGTAATTTCTCCAACCTCTAATAATAGGGTCTAGCTTTTTCGCTTTGGCGGTAGTGGCTAATGCAGAGTTGTTGACTATGGCTTTAACCTTCTTGCGGAGTTTTTCGTAGTTTTCCTCTGAGGGGGTGCATCGAAATTTCCCGTTTCCTTGCACTTTGAAGTGCCATCCCAAGAAGTCAAAGCCTGCCGTTGCCCGTGTTATTTTTGTCTTCTCTGTTGATATATTCATCCCACGTTTTGCTAGGAACTGCTGTACTTTTTCTAAAATCTTCTCAGCGTTATCTTTTGGCTTCAAGAAAAATATCATGTCATCCGCATATCTTACGGACGGGTGGATATCCTCTATACCGTTTAGTGCTATGTTGGCTAGTAGTGGTGATACTACACCACCTTGGGGTGTGCCTTGTTCAGGAAATTCTGGCGATACCCCTGCCTTTAAACATCTCCATAACCCCGTTTTTATTTGTTGGGGGGCAATGACCTTAGTCATAATCGCCTTGTGGCTAATTCTGTCGAAACATTTTTCAATGTCTAATTCGATTACCCGTTTACTTTTGCCTTTGGCTTGACTTTTGAGGTTATCGAAGACGTATTTTTGTGCGTCTTGTGCGCCTCTTCCGGGTCTGAAGCCGTAACTTCGGGCGTGGAATGTTGCCTCGTGGGCGGGTTCTAAGGCATATTTAACAAGACATTGCCATGCCCTATCTGCGATGGTTGGGATTTTTAATGTTCGGATTTTCCCATTTTTCTTAGGGATTTTAACTTCCCTTAATTCCTCATGTTCCCAATGGTTTGCTTCTTTTAGCTTTTGAGCTAGGTTAAGCCTTTGTTTGAAGTTTAAGGATTTTTGTCCATCGACCCCACAAGTTTTCTTCCCAGAATTAAGCTGAGAGACTTGTCTTACAGCCAGCGTCCTTGCAGCATGAGATTTCAGCACCAAACGTTGAAGACTTTTTACCTTGCGGGTGTCTCCATTCTGCATGGCTTTGTAGATTCGTTTTTGGAGGCGGAACAGGTTTTTCTGGAATTTCTTCCAGTTTTGGTTGCTCCAGGTTTCACTATGATTGTTCATGTGTCTAAACGTACTCTCTTACTAAATTTCACTACGCTGATTACCCTGCAAGCAATTTGCGCTTGCATCCTACCCGTTGGAGAGGTTTCCGTGCTTTCCCACCTACTCTCTTATTCGACCTTTCCTAGAGACTCTCTCAACGTTTTTCCTCGTTCCGAGTTACAGATTATTATGACGGTTTAGGGCTGTCCAATTCGCCTACACGATCCCCAGGGATGCGTTTAACGCTATAAAATTTGACGCGGGGATAATCGTGTGCGGTCAGGAGATTTTGGAGTGACTCCTTGCCGAGAATTAAGACGCTTTTTCAGGACATTCCGTAATGTACCCATGCCGTCTCCCCATTACCCCCAGTGTGCCTATCACCCTTAGCTCTGGTTGGGGCCTGATGCCAGCTTCACTCCGTTAGTGGAAAAGTTCTAGCTCGGTGTGGCCAGGTCGGGAGTCCGCTTTCCCTTAGCGGGCTGGATTCTCACCAGCATCCATAACTCAGTTATCTAACAGGCTCTTCTTTGGTGGCCTCACTTATTGCAGGCTCTTCCTCCGTGGCCTCGTTAGACCCTATTCATACCCCTCTAGTTTCTAGAGGCTCTTAATAGGAACGAGTCGCACTATAGCTCTTCTTGCCAGTCAGGAACCACCAGGAGGCAATCAGCCAGACCGAACTTGCTCCCCATACAGCCAATCCCAGAGATAGCAATATTTCACAGACGAAGAAGCTCAAGCCAATCAAGAGCCCCCATGGAACTAATTGATCTGCGGGGACTGGACCTATGGATGCCTCTTGTTGGTAAATTTTAGAGACTTTGACAAAATCTGACTGATTCTCCATATTCAGAAACTCCATAGCTATTTTTTCAAGAGAAAGTAAGAAATTTCTTGCTTTCTCTGTCAGACAAGAAAAGTTTTGAATTATAAGGCTACGCACCCAGTATGAGCTGTGTCATTACCTCAATCGCCAACACGAAGCCTACACCTATAGCCATCATGTTGCCAATTGGTTTCCAGTCCCCACCCTGCATAGCTTGTGATACCAAAAATATACCCCCTACCAATATCCCCAAAATCACGATCACCCGCAACACAGTAAAAATCAGGGTAACTGTTGCAGGATCGACAGTCGAACCCGAGCCTGTGAGAATCTCATTCACCTTTGCCTCAATAGCATCGAATAATAGGGCATGAGCGGGCATCCCTATGCTGGAAAATATCATACAACAAATCAAGACAAGTGCTGCTACATGATGGGCCTTAAATCTTACACCGATTAACTTACCTAGTGGCGGGAAATAATCAATCATCATTTTTACGCTATGTGCAATTAAGCACACAATTAAATACACAGTCATCATTGCTGGATTCTGAATACCGATAAAGGTAAGTCCGGCAATAACAAACGCAAGCAACCATAAGTCTCCTTTCTCAATAGGCATTCCTAATGCTTTACTTAGTTTTGATTCCAAAGTTTCTGGACGACGACGGTAGCTTATAGGATAGTCACCGCTGTTTTGCCCTTCATAACGTAGTTGCATAAACTTACTCCATTTTTCTTTTTCAAATTGAGACACACACGCTGAGTTTTTCTGCGGGATATATCAAGTAATCTCCGCATTCTAGATGCGCACGGGCTATAGCTATCAAATTATTTAGGTCTCACAAACCTCTTATTCCGCATACATACAATTAACGCTCCATTTCTGGCCTTTTTTCCCGATGTTGAGACTCCTGTGTCAGCAAATCATCCACATCTGAAGAAGGAATTTCACAAGTATCGCATCGCACGAAATTGTCAGCTTCAATGGAGGCACTAAAAATCTTACGGGGGTTCCCCCATTCATCGGTTTGCTTTAAATCAAATCCTTCTAATTGATACGATAGGTCTGACTGCTTTGAAATTTCAAAGACACGTTCAAACTCTCCATTAGTATCCGTCCAATGGATAGAGCCAATATCCGTCCTAAACTGTTCTGGGGCATGGCGTTGGAAGTAATCAATTAAATCCTTACTATCAACATTTCGGGTATACTCTGACTCTGTTTGAGGTAACTGAAGAATGCGATTTTGTTCTTCCGACGATAGAGAATTATCGGAAATCTGCCAACCTTCATCGGTTTGTTCAGCCCGAAACCGCACCTGTTTATAAGTGATGGTTCGTTCTTTTTCGTCTGAAGAAAATTGATATCCTTCAGCATCAACTGCCTGATTATCAAGCAATCGTGCCACATTGGCTTTATGTGCCTCAGATAACTCGCTATCGGCCTGCCAGTCCTGTAAATTTTCATCCCAACTTGCTACAGTAACGTTTTGAGTAATACTAATAGTATTCTCGTCAGAGTTGAAGTGGAGGACACCTAAGTTAGTTTCAATAGGCTCATCCTGATTCAAGTCATGTGCAGTGGCCCGTACACGAACAAACTGTCTTAATGACTCTGCTACAGCTTGAGGACTTTCCTGAAAGTTGGTTGGGACATCGGAGCTTGGGGTTTCAGTGTCAACTTTTACTTGAGCTAACCGTTCATCAAAATGACGTAAGGCTTCCTCGTCATGGAGCCAATCATCATCACTCTCAGATTGAGATCTTTCTACTGAAGGCCGAGAATTCTCCTCCAATTGCGTTTCTGTCTCTTGCTCTTGCTCCTGCTCCGAGCCCCAAACTTCTCTGCCAATTTCAACAACTTCTGCCAGGTGCGCCGTCACATCAAGAAACATTCCCGCATAGAACCTGCCATCTATATAGTCACTTTGCTCAAGATGATTTGCCTGTTGCTTCATCATCTGGATTAAATTTCCAGGAGCTACCTCTACATCTATATTTTCTAAACTAAACTGTTCCTCATTTTGAGACGTTTCATCCTGTTCGGAGTTCAATTCAGGTGAATAATCTTTGCCCAAAGAGGGTTCATCGACAGTAAATACATCCTTCATTGACGAAATAGGTGTACTTACTGACTCACTCCTTGGCTCCCGATCTTCAGATTCATCCACCTGTTTAACCTCCAAACGCTTCAATATAGAGGGTTTTGTGTATTTACGACCTAGTTGATATCCGGCAAAAGGGATACCTTCATATCGCATCCACCACCCCTGTGATGTAGGATGTACCTCTACTCCTAAAGATTCCATCGCAGCAGTCAAATCTTCAAAGGAACTTCCCGGTTCTAGGCTTTCATCAATAATATTCTGAAGCTTTTGCCGGATACTGCGCTTAGTTGGCTTGATAGTATTTGACTGCTCTTCAAGTTCTCCAATATCTGGAACAGCTTGCAAACCATACTTGCGCTCCACAGTCCGCAAGATTTTGGGAATCTTATAATAATCCCAGCTAGTATTAGCACACTTGCCATTATCATCCACCAAATTAATCAATAGATGAGCATGAGTGCGCGTTTTTTCCGAGCCTGGATAATTTACATCGTTATGCAAACCTACCAGCACCTGGTTCTTATCAAGATTTAGATCGTCAATAACTTGGCTACAAATTGCTGCCCATTCACCCCGGCTCAAATTATCTCCGGCTGAGGGAGACAAAGACAAGTGATATGCTGGACGCTTAACTCTGTTATTACGACTCGCCACCCATTGCATCGCCGCAGCTTTTTCTGCTACCGTCTTGCCTTCAAACACATTCTCAAGAAGTACTTCGGCTCCCGGCTTGCCAAATATATAGCTGGCGACACTATGAAATTTAGTGTTTCGTGTGACTTTACCAATCATGATGCTCATCCAACAAGCATTGAATATCTTGAACAACCTTAAGAGTTTGGGGGGAAAACTCTTCAGTAGAGATTAAATCTCGTACCAGATGAAGTAGAGTTTGCAATTCTACTTGCTGTTTCCTAAATTTCAACCTTTGCTCAATGAAATCTGTGAGGCAATTAGGAGTGAACAACTTTTCTCGAACTACCGAGCTAAGACTCTTTTCACTCCTTTCTGCCAATGCTTTTAGGACATTGTACTCGGAGAACGTTAACCGAACTCTCAAATGACAATCTCTTTTCATTAGTTAGATTAAATTTCATCCATGATTCAGGAGATACCTCACACAATCCTTGAGCTTGTTTTTAACTTAGTCGCTGATTTTAGAAATTGCAACCCCTAGAACAGGTCTCAAAAAAACTTGCAAGCAATGGCAAAAGTATTAGACGAACTAGGATATGGTCTTACCTTTTACACACAAGCGATATTTTTATACACACACGCGATATTTTTATACAAACTTATGCACATTATTTCTTTTTTTTCTTCCGAGCTTATTTTTTAGCTTACTTTTTCATACACACACACGATATTTTCATAAACACACGCGATATTTTCATACAAATTAATACACTCTATTTTTTTGTTAATTTTCATATACTTCTTAACTTTATGTAATAGTTAGTTTTTCTTTCCGATAGCAAATGCTATCGGAAAAACTCTGACAATTGCGTTATTCAACTTAGCAATATTAAAAAACATAAACACTATCCAATTCATTTTTTTTTGAGGTATCAAGGAGACTAAATCAACAAAGTTATTGGCGGAGGTACACAGTGGCTAAGGAGACACAAACAATCACCATCTGTATCGATCTTGGTAGTAGTCTCACCAAAGTTGTCTGGAGTTTGGATAATTCACCAGACATTAACTTTCTCACCATGGAACCCGAGATCATAGAGTGCGAACATGGGCACTTAGACACATACCGATCAAAACGTATCAACCTAAACAGTGCCAGCAAGGATGATGCGTGGGTAAATCTTAAAGACAATAAGCAAAGTAGTTTTGCTATTGGGTTCTTGGCTTCTGCCCTGCTAGCCGAGGCCAACCTAAAAGCTCTCAAATACGAATCAGCTTTGTACAAAATTCTTGCCGTCTTGGGGGTTATTGCCGAACAAACCAAATTCAGGCTAGCAATTAACCTGACCATCTTATTGCCATGGTCAGAGTGGAACGATCAATCTAAGCTGAAGGAGCAAATCAAGAAAGAAGCCAAATCATTTTTGTTTACAGGTAAGCCTATAAACTTGCGGGGTTTAAATTGTATGTGCATACCTGAAGGAGCAGGTATTACCCTGAATAGGTATACAGGAATACTTATTCAAAGCAGCAGATTCATTACCACGCTAGTATTCGGACACCGTAATACCAGTATCCTCACATACCAGAGAGGAATGATGATTGAAGCTGATACCACCAATTTAGGTTTTTTTCGCCTCATAGACCGGATTATCGAACTAACTTCCGGTCTTGACCGAAAACTATTAAATAAAATAGTTTACCAATTAGGAGATCCCGTAAATCCCGATAATCCCATCCTAAACCAGCTATGTATGTCACAAATACCCCAAAATCAGCAGAGAGAAAAAGATGAAATTATTGTTGCCATTCGCACAGCGCAGCAATACTATTGGGCGTTAATCAGTCAATGGCTGCAAAAACAAGTTCCAAAATCCTTAAGTGAAGTGGTCGTTGCAGGGGGAGCAGGAAAATACCTGTATCATAGATTGCAGGAACACTTTTCTACCATTTCAACCTACTGGGGGACTGATTGGCAAGACCTGATCGAAGCTTCTCCTCAATTCAAAAATTTAGATCTACATGAAGAATGCAGAGATATCCTAGCATTTCGATTAGTAGATGCCTATGCTGCCCACTCCTACCAACTAAAAAGCCTCCACGATTCTCAAAATCAAAAGTCTATACCAACTCCAGTCTAGAAAATTTTAACATTTTACATACTCACTCATTATGACTCATACCCAAGATCCCGTAGGTAGACTCAGACTCAATCGAGCAATCTACGCTGATAAAAAAGATCCCCTATATTATGCCTATATATTATGTTCAGATAGTTCGTATGTAGGTGATATAAACAGCGCAATTATAGAAGCTTTCCAGTTAATACATACCCCTCTTGGTTTATACAAATATGGCTCCATAGAAGAAGCTACACGTCTAGCCACACAATCTGTATCAATATATCACAAGGCCATATCAATTACCTCACAGAGACAGTTGGATTGATACCCCGTCAAACTAATCAATTTAATTCGTATTCTCTCTCTCCTGCACCTACAATTGAACCTCAAAATGTTACCTCAGACAACGATATCCCGCTGTCTGAGACCGAACAAATAGGAGTCCAATTATTCAACAGTTTCAATATTGATTAAGGAGAACAACGCATGACATATATCATCCTCGTAGGAGGAATTAAGGGTGGCGTGGGAAAAACCCTCGTGTGCCGTACCTGTATAGAATATCTTGAATCAACGGGTAAGTCTGTTATTGCCGTAGATTCAGACCGAGAAGTTCAAGATGTGTCCGAACTTTATGATTCTGAATCAATTGGATTTTCTGACGATTTGAGGCGGGCAATGGAACCGGATAAAATTTTAGAGATGGCCGAGACCAATCCCGACTACATAGTAGTTAATCTGCCCGGTAACACATATCAGCCACTTCTGGAATGGCTAATAACCACTGGAAGTATTCAAACTCGAAAAGCTCCTGAAGGCAGACCCCAATTTATCCAGTTTTTCATCACCGACGGTTGTTGGTCTTCCATTCAATTGCTTCAAAAATCTTTGAGCGAACATAATGATAACCTTCCTCATGTTTTGATTCGTAATTCGGGGCACTTAATGAGTTCTCCTGATTGGAATTACCTTAATAACGTGCCTGAGTATCGGGAATTGTTCGAGAAGCACTGTATATTAGTAGCTGATTTTCCTTTAGTGGCAACACCCGTACTATTTGAATTAGACCGCAAAAATCTAACATTTCGACAAGCTATAGACACTGCGAATAGTTTGTTAGCGCGACGAGCAAGATTTTTTGTCAATCAGTACAACTAAACCTTTGACCAGATTTTTGAACAGTTGCCGAATCTTGTTGAGGGTAAGTTAAAAGTCCCTAAAAAAAGTCAGAAGAAGGTTACTTTAGATGATTTGGCCAATCAACTCAAAAAAGATATCAGCTCTATTGAGTCAGCGATCACTAATACCAAAAATCTGAAAGAATTAGCAGCAAAATTAAATGTGTCTGAAGAGACACTTAACCTGTCCAACGAACAGTATCAGAAGCTTCGAGACAAAATCCCGGCTGAATCTGGATCTAAATCTAACTAATTTCCATACTAAGAGAAACAGCTTATGTCAACCCCGAGTCAGTGGATTGAGCAGAACCAGAAAGCCTTGAATCACCTTTTGGATGGCGAACCAGAAGAAGCAAAAGTATGGGTCCATAGTTTTCTTACTCAAAGTGGTTCTGCGCTTGAAGATCCGTTTTGCAGTCAGATTGCAGCAAACGCTTATTTAGCCTATGTAATACGCAACAAACCTGATGAAATCCGTTCTGCCTTTGAAATAGCTGAATCAAATATGTTTAAAAGGATTGGAACTGAATTTGATTCAAAAGAGAAAGTTACCAGCAAGCTTTATCCGCAGAGATAGAGGCACGAATGAGTTGGATGGCAGAACGGTTGGTTGCGGAGCGTTTTGATAGTCCTTCTGAAACAGAAGATAAAGAAGATAAGTCTGTACAGGGCCTCAAAATTGCAACTCATAAATTAGCGCATAGCGCGATCGTTGCTTCAAGTGGAATTATTGGCCTAGTGTTGGGTCTTTTCATCAGTTCTTTTCTGAGCAGTAAAAACCCCATTAATCCTACTACAGACAATCATCTTCTTAATTGGGCCAAATCAAAGCAGGGGGAATTCGCCCGGCAATTGATTGAATGGAATGGCGATCGCTTGGTGTCTCGAAAATGCGAAATCGAAGCGAAACGCGATCGTATCACTCTGGCCATTGATGGTATCCAAGCTACACGAGGAGTTTGTGCAATTTTTGTGAGAAGTCCCCGTGAAACGGAGCCTCAGAAAGTAGCTGAATAATTATGCAAAGAAAGTTGCGATGACTAGAAGACATTATACACATTGGCCTCTACTAGAGAGTCCGTTAACGGCGATCGCCGTCTCGCCCTCAGACCGACAATGCTTTTTTAAGCAGTTTGAGCAATGGGGTTTGGATATGGAATTGCCCCTATACCTATGGAATGCCGGATATAAATATGTCCAAGAATTTCGTTCAGGCAAGATTACCCCTACTCCTACTGCAGTTGAGGATAATATTCTTGGTACTATCTGTAACGCTAGTCGGGATGGGATTTTCTTGGTTGAAGGTATCGTCCAGAGCGTTGATCCTCTCATAGACCTGCAACTACGGAATGCCCACGATGCCCTAACACAGAGGGACAGCCTAACTTTTATAGTGCTGTTTGATGCACTTTTGGACATACCGATGAATTTGTATCCCTTAATTCCTCAGTTGGAGAAGCCTTTTCCTTCGTCCAAAGAACTTGAGGAGTTGGTAGCTCAATTCTGTCAGGAACATCCTTTCAAAAAAGAATCCGATCCTTTACCATTGCTTCAAGCTTGTACGGGACTGCCAGAAGGCGAGATTACCCTTGTTCTGAATCGGTTGGTAGGTGAAGCTAGTACCCTGGAAGAGTTTGCAGATTCGGTTTTGGAGTATGCTAAACAAAAATTAGCGGGTAAAGGTGTTAGGATTTTGCCTCCTCCTGACGTACCCAAGGCTGCTGGCTTGGATTTACTTGATAAAGATATAGATAAAATAGCATCACTATTCGATCCTCGTGCATCTTCTTGGAAATTACGCAATCCTAATGGTGGCTTGCTTTGGGGATTGCCGGGGACAGGAAAATCCCTTGTGGCAAAGATGATTGCCCAACGCATCAGAGCAAAGATGATAGCGGTAGACTTCAACCAACTTGTAGGCTCTACTGTATCAGAATCGTTACAGAATCTCAAGCACCTCCTAGATTTGGCAGATAATTCTGGCAATGTAGTCTTATTTTTTGATGAATTTGAGAAAAACTTTGTGGGGTGGGAGTCTGGCGGTAGTGGCGGGGCGATGGCCAAGATGACTGGGGAATTATTGTCTTGGCTGCAAGACCATACTACTCCCGTGTTTATGCTGGCAACAATCAACAGATTAGGATTGCTCCCGGCAGAATTAGTCCGGCGCTTCAAATATGTGTGGTTTTTGGGCAATCCCCATAATGGAGCGTTGTATGAAATTTTTCAAATACATCTAGGCAAATATTGTCCCAATTTGCGTTTTACTGATTCACAATGGCGAATTTTACTTGATGAGTACCGAGGTTGTTCTCCGGATGAGATTGGTAAGGCCGTTGAAAGAACTCTAGAAACAAACTTTCACCACCAAGTACAAAGTGCAAAGGAACAAGGAAAAGCCTTCAATCCTCGAAAATATTTACCCCAAATTTCCTTAGAAGATTTGCTGACTGAACGGCAGAATTTCACGCCTGCTTCAGCTAATAAAGCCATCAGCGATCAACTTTATGCCATTAAGCAAGATGCCGATTTTGCTCGCCCGACTTCAGGGAGAGATACATCTCGTTTTGCTCGAATTAATCGAGGAATGTTCGAGCAGTCTGGAGCGAAAAACCAGGGGACAGGTACGACAAAGCTCAACCGTCAACCTAAATCACTCGAAGTAATTTAATGAATCTAAAAATAGCAACCATATTTACTGGATTTACTGGGCTAATCCTACTACTAACCACTACAACTGCTTCTAGCAATCCCAATACTATCACAGTGCAGCAGGTGGGGGAGCAGCAAGTAGCTATGCCGGACATAGAGAACTGGACATTCAATTCTATGCCTAATATAGAGGGTATGGATGCTCCATCCCAACTACTCAAATTAGGCTCCTTATCCTCCCTGGGAGCTTCCGAATTTACTTTAGAACAAACATCTGCTTTTTTAGGGGTGGATGTCAATCAATTAACTCTGAACCAATTACCACTGATGGGAGAACAAACCCTGGGCAATTTAGTTTTGGGTGATGGCATTTCATCAGCCGGGGTTCCCTATTTAGATCAGTACAAAATCAAGCAAATAAAACCCCTTGCTACTTTTTTTAAGAACAATCCTCAATTTGAAGATATCCAACTTTCACAAAATTTAGGTCAATTTGTGGCCAACAATCCCATTGCTGCCAATATACAATTGAACGAATTGGGGAACCTCAAAATAGGCAGCATCCCAAACCTGGGAAATACTCCCCTTAAGAATTTTGTTGATTGGGAGAATTTTAGTTTAGACAGCATTCCCGGAATCTCGGATATTCCACTCTCTCAGTTTCCCAATCCTTTGAATTTGAGCAGTATTAGCATCATTGCTAGAATTGACACTGTGAGAGGTCCCGCTGAAGCCAATTGGGGGCGGACTGTTACAGGTAGTTCGGAGGTAGGTTTTGAGTTCCCGTGCAATAAAACCTCGGAAAATACAGAGTCCTGTTCCCACATAGAACTTGACGATCCAGAAAACCTGGGTGCGACTGTCTCGTCTCCATTTGAGGGAAAAGCTTGGATTAACGGCCAGCAGCAGTGGGTTGATGGTGGTTCTGGATTACTTAAAATGGCAGTTCTGTCACCCGTCGCTAAACCTGGATTAGAACCTACCGGACGATTTCCATTTGGAGGTTTTGCAAAGATGGTATTATGGGAGGTTGATGAGACAAACGACTCGGCACAATTTGTCTTGTTTTTGCGTTACTGTAACACTGGAGGTTGCACGCCATACAATATTGGCCCTATACCTTTCATGGAGTATAAGAGAGATGCCATGATTCCTATTGGTAGCTTGCGCAGTAATCCTCCAAGTAATCGGCTGCCTATACGGACACAACAACGGTTGGCACAGCAGCAGGTGAGAAGGCAGCAACCAAGTATATCAATGCGAGGCAATATCATTACTGGGGAGGAAGTGGCAGGTGGAATTTCTCCATCTATTTTGGCAGAAGGAATTATCAAGATTCTAAGCGTGGGTTATAGCAATAGTCAATCTGATTTTCCCCCAATCACTTGTTTGGGCGATCGCTGTGGAAAATCTCTTGGCAAATACCATCTACACTCTACTCACCAAAAAGTAATAGAAAGTATTACTCTGCATGATGGGGGTGAAAAATTTCTCTTGAATTTAATAAAATCCAACCATCCTACACCCACAGCTCTAAACAAATTTTTTCCCCCATCCAAACAAGATGAGGTGATGCGACTAATTATTGGTGAAGCTGCTCTATTAGCTCGCAGCGAAATCGATCCTACTACCGACAAGTATTTTTGTGGCGATCGCTTGATTGAAAGAACTGCTCAAATTTTTGCTGGTGGGTTGTTCACCCCCATTGACTCTAGGGTAGCAAATGCTGACAATAGCCTAACTATACTGAAATTGGGCCAGAAAGTAAGGACTTATTACAACTCTCATGGTGGCACTGTAGTTAGCTGTGCCACTAACTAATTTGTTGAAAAATCATGACACCCTCACAATCAAAAAAATATATTTACCTTATAGTCCCTTTTATTAAAGGATTTGCTCTATTTCTCATCCTGAGTGGATTATTCGGAATTATTGGGTGTGGCTCCCATGCTCAAGCTATTAGTGGTTGGAAACCTGCTACTACAGTCGTTTCTGAAGATACAGCAAAGCAAATTATTGCTGATAATTCGTCCGAAAAGGCTAACGAGAACACTTATAAGCAATTAGAAGCAATTCGTCTGACTAATAAACTTACTTTATTTAAGATAAATTCACCATCTTTTTGTGGATATTTTGGATGTCTACATCTTGCCTATCTAGAAGAAACTCCGGGAGAGTATAGACCTATTTTGAGGCGATATATCAATCCGCTTCTTCCTAAAAATACTACTCAAATCCAATTACTGAAAGAGCCACCTAATGGTGTTATTGCTAAAAGTTCCCTACCTTGCTTGCGATTTTTCCAAACACATCCCACAAACAATACCCTGCAACAAATTACCGAATGTTTCGACGGACAAGTTTACAAGATTGTGGAAACCAGAAATAGTGTTATTGGTAATTAATAATTAATAATTAATAATTGTTGATTAAATATTTAATAATTATTGATTTCAAAAATCAGGTAAAAAGCCTCCCTTTTCGATTGAGATTAATAAGTAATAATTGAGTCGCGGATTCATGGGGGGGGTAATATAGAATCCGGTTGAATAGTTATTGTATAGTTGGGAGTAGGGGAGTAGGGGAGTGGGGGAGATTAAATATTTAAGTAATTATAGAATTATCAACATATACTATATAACCGAATTCTATATAATACCAATAAAAAGTAATGCTATACTTAGCTGATACTTCAGTTGTTCAATAATTAAAACCAACAAATAAATCATTGCCTAATTAGATTTTTTTCATCTAATATTTCTGTTTGTTTCTGCTTTACTCACTCATTTACTTGTTTAAAAAAGTGTAAAAAAATCATAAGATAGTATAACTTATGATTTATTGTTGGCATCATCATTTAATTCTAGATTTTTGTAATTAATTTATTTATTTCCATACAGCGAAATATAAATTTCCTAAACCTTGAAAATCCTTGTTTTATTAATACATAAAATAGCACAGTTAAGAATGAAACTACCCTGCATTGTTGGTTAATTATTTATTGATCAGAGGTGGTTATTAATTGTTAATTATTAATTGTTAATTATTCAGGAGGAAAATCCTAAATTGAAAATCTTAGCACAAACTACTCAACCACCACCATCTAACAATATTGCAGGCGATATAGGCAGCGCCTTTGGCAATGTCTTTGGGGGAGAAAATCTACCTCTAATTCTGACTATGGGAGGGATACTTTTAGTAATGCAACTTCTCGGTGGCGACAAGAAACAAAAGCTCACCACCGCACATTGGGCAGGAAGAGGAGAAAAAGCTTCTGCTATTGGTAAATTATGTTCCGAAATTAAAAAGCGAAAAGTTTCTGAAATTGGCCTCTACTGTGGGGACTGGAAACTCAGGAAACGGAGTTCTATCGGCACTTTCTTTTCTGGCAATCCTCCTACTATTCCCGTGTGTACAATCAATCGAGGTGTAATGGTTGTCGGAGGTGCAGGGTGTGGTAAAACTTTTGGAGTTCTAAATCCTTTGGCCTCAGCAGCGATCGCTCAAAATCTTGGTTTTCTTCTCTATGACTATAAGGGAGAACAAAAGTGGGTTGTAGCGACTGAAGCATTGCAGAATGGTTACAAAAATGTGAGGGTTTTTGCCCCAGGAAAACCATATAGTTGTTGTATCAATCCTATCAAGGATTTCATTCGTAGTGCTACTGATAATTTTGGAGCTAAACAATTAGCAGAGGTTTTATATCAAAATGGCTCCAAAGATAATTCGGGCGGAGACCCATTTTTTGAACCCGCCAGTCAGCAACTGTTGCAGGCGTTAATTCAACTGGCGCGGGCGACGGACTACCCTGATTTAGCTATGTGCTATGCTTTAATCCAGCTTTCTGATTTAGAAAAAAGACTATTAGAAGCAACTCGCAAACGGGAAAAATATTCTCCTTTCCTTTGGTATCAATTCAATCAAATAGCTTCTTTAGCTAAGGAGGATGCAGGAAAAACTACTGGAGGTATTATTGCTGGAGCGTACAACTTATTACAGCCTTTGGTACAACCTCAATTAATGGCCTGTACTATTGGTGATTCAAGTATTCAGACCTACATCGATGACGGTATGATGCTTGTGGTTGAGAATGACATTGCCCGTCAAGATGCTCTAGCTCCCGTACTGGCAGGAACTATTCACATGATTGTTTTGCAAAACTTTGCAAAGCAGCGCCAGAGTGGCTTAGTTTTGATGTTTGATGAGTTGCCTACCATAAAAGTCAATGTAGCGCAATATGCAGCAGAGTTTAGGTCTAAGGGGTGTGGTACTATTATTGGTTTCCAGAATAATAAACAGCTAGAACAAAGGTATGGAAAGGAAGGAGCCACAATCATACAGGCGAACATGGCGACCAAGTTTTTCTTTAATCCCGGCCATGTGGAGACGGCAGAGGAGATTTCCAAATACTTGGGAGAGTCGGAAATCACCTACTCTACTCAAAATGTTTCTCATAATTTTGGTACTGGTGCTGCGGGGGGGTCACGTTCTAAAAATCAGTCTATTCAGATCGTGCCGTTGATGAGTAAGGAAGTTCTGCTCAAGTTTAAGCGTAGCTGTGTTTTTATTAATCCGGCCGTCGGAAGCTCTCAAGAGGGCAGCGTTCCCTGGCATATCAAACCCGAAATCAAGTTGCCACTAAAGCAGGTAAAACGCTTTCAGGGAAACGAAAAGATGTGGCAGGAGAAAATAGAACCTCGCTTAATTGCCTCTGAGTTCAAACGATTAGAAATTAGCAGTTATGATGAGTTGGATGAGCGCATGGCTGAAGAAATGAATAAGCGTATTGCTCTAGCAGAAGAACTTCTCCCTTTACCCGAAGATCCAAGATCTTCCGCAACAATTAGTTCGCGTCGCAGTAACCCTTTACCTATAGATATTTAAGTAAATTATGAGTGAAATAAGCATCGAAATACCTAATACTGTTCGGCGTGCTGTGGGATTTGAATTGACAGCCACAGCACTAGAAACCCTTGGGGATGACTGGGCTGTTTTTGCCCAACAATATCGCGGGTTTTCTGAGCAAATTAAAGAGCAAAGTCTTTCTGAGGGTATGTCTGAGGAATTATGGGAGGAAACTAGGCAAGCTTTGCTTGATGAGCGTGAGAATTCATCCTCAAATTGGCTACAGATTGATTTTTTTCCTTCAGTTTCGGGTGATAAGAATTCTACTGCTAGTAGTAGTGATGCTGCTAGTGGAGTCACTGTTAATACTATTGATACAGAAACACATCATAAACCTATAACAGCAAATCCGGCTATAAACAATGCCACTGATAAATTTAAGGAGAAAGAAGAACCTAAAGAAGAACCTGAAGAATCTGGCATTTCGGATACTGAGGAACTGATAGACGACGATCCTTTACAACAAGACTTAGTCCAACGAGCAGTTCCTATCCTTTTTGCTGCTCTGAACCGTTATGGAGTTGTCTCCAATATGGGTCTGGACATCCGGCTCGAAGGCGAACGCAATTCTGTTACTTGGTCTATCCTCGATCGCAAATTAACTGTAGAGGGAGAGGAGAATATGGAGATTTTGTTTGATTCACACAAACAAGTAGAATCCTTCAATTCGAGTTTGAGTAAAGAGTATGTGGAGCATCTGGAAAATCAAGTCGCTCCACAATTAGAAGCACCAGAACCCACTAAAGCTGTTAGTAAGAACATTAGTCGTTGATAAGAGGAGATATTTTATGATTGATATAAATTTAGATGATATTGATTTTAGTTTTCAGGAAAAGCTGATAGATGAAGTATCAATTGTTGCGAATAATATACTGAACATTCATGGT
>NZ_BLZO01000153.1 GCF_014132355.1 Okeania sp. KiyG1 | reverse complement strand
ACTTTGGACAAAAAAGTAGTTAGCGTAATAGTTACACTAACTACCAAAATTAAGGTTTAAAGACCGAATTCATACTGGAATTATCTTTGTTTTTGACATTATTTATCATCCCGAAGATCATAGGATGGGTCTGGTTCAATTTCTCCACCAAAACAAATATCTAAATAACTTTCTTGAAGGGAATGAACAACTCTCTCCAACTCATCAATAAGATTCCTTCGACTCATTTTTTCAACTGCATCAATATGAGCTTCACTACCCGCTTTGCCTAAATATTTATATTTAGTTTTTTCTGACTATCAGTAGCCATAGGAAAAATCGGTGAAGCAGATTGTAATTTATAATAATAGTAAAGTTTCTGATTTCTATTGACTTGATAACGGATGATATGAACTTCACGAGGAATCACCTCTCCTTCTCGTTCAATTTTCTTAATTTTCTGCTTCATCTGACGGATTAAACCCTGAATTTGTTTCCCTCTAATGGCTGCAGGTTGAGTGGTTTGCTTGGATTTCGGTGTAGACATGAGACTGAATAGTTAAGAAAGGATTTATGTTGGCGTAAAATATACACTAACATTCAGAGGTGTATTATTCACAACCATGGAAAATCAAGAAAACAGTCAATCAATCAAGGAGTTCTTATCCTGGAGGCAAAACCTTTATCATGGAGTTAATGCAAGAATTGAAACTATTATAGAATTAGTAGATGCCCTTTCATCAAACTCCATCGCAAGTTCGGTAGTAGAATTGTCTGAACATCCTTTATTTCGACGAAATTATAACAGTTTATATAAAGGAATTCAAGAATTTTTACCTGATAAAAATGATGATAATTACTCACAACAAGTTAATTACTTATTAGAGGCTGCGTCTCAAACAATTCCTACTCCAGTTTCCCGACATTTTCATTTATTTGGAATTGATACAACTCCTTGTCCACGTCCTTTTTCAGCTACATTGGCCGACAAAACTTTTATCAATTATCCCAATCCAATTAAAGGAAATAAACCCATTAGTATTGGCCATTATTATTCAGTTATATGCGCTTTACCAGAGAGAATAGCAACAGGTAATGTACCTTGGGCTGTTCCCTTATTAGGAGAAAGGGTTCCCTCGTCAGAAAAGGCTACTAACATTGGTAATAAACAACTGGAAAAAATCTTTAAAACTGCTTCTTTCTCTGGAGAGAAGTTATCAGTTTTAGTTGCTGACAGTTTCTACAGCCAAAGAAATTTTATTGGAGAACAAGTCAAGCATAAAAACTTAATTACCGTGACACGAGTGAGAAGCAATCGAGTCTTTTACCGTCAATTTATCAGGAAAGAACACCAAGCAATTACTTCAGGACATCCCCGTTGGTATGGAGATAAATTTGACCTGAAAGATGAGAATACTTGGCATGAACCTACGGAGGTTAGTCAATCCATTTTTACTACTAGAAAAGGTCGTCAATTGACAGTAACAATTTCGGGTTGGAACCAGATGTTAATGAAAGGAACTCAGAACTATAAAATGAATCGTTATCCTTTTACTTTACTACAAATTAATATTACTGATGAAGTAGGTAATCAGATTGGGAAACCGATGTGGTTAATTGTTATTGGTTCTCGACGTCAAGAGTTAAGTTTGATTGATTGCTATGAATCTTATCGGCAACGTTATGACATAGAACATCTGTTCCGATTTGGTAAACAAAGATTATTAATGACAGCTTATTCAACCCCTGATGTTGAACATGAAGAAAATTGGTTCAAATTAACATTAATTGCTTATGTTAATTTATGGGCTGCTAGGAATTTAGCCATTGTTTTACCCCGTCCTTGGGAACATTATTTGAAGACTAATAAATCAGTTAAAATCACTCCCAGTTTAGTTCAAAGAGATTTTTATCGAATAATTTCGACTTTGGGTACAATGACGACATCTCCTAAACGTCGAGGTTATTCTACCGGACGGATTAAAGGATATAAAACAACACCACGAACTCGTCATCAAGTTATCATCAAAGGCAAAAAAAAATCCAAAAAACAACGAAAAGTTTCTTAGTAGTGGGCGACAACTCTTAATTATTGCCATTTTTCAGTGATTAAATTCACTGGAGACAGAGAAATATTTCTCTAATATAGTTAGCGTAATATTTACGCTAACTGTTTTCTTTTTGTCCAAAGTCCAATAATTAACTTACATTCACTTACTCAAAACAGGGTGAGGTACAGGAGTCCATTCATAAGTAGTTGCCAATCTATACCCACCATCATCAATCCTATCGAAATGAGCATATAATCTTGCCCACGTTTTTGGTGAAAACCCGGCCTCGTAACGATGGTCGAAACCTGTTCGTGCATCGCATTGCAAAACCTTTTGCTTCAAATTTTCCAAATCCCCTGGTAGCCAAAAATCCGTCAGAATTCGTTCTGTTGCTTCCGCTGGAGTGGTTTCTAACAGTTGAACCATCGGGCTGTTCACCCACAATTGTCGATCATCCGACATTCGCACTAATGACATAGGATACTTAGAATCAACCATCCTTTCCAAAACTTTTATCAATGGTTTGTGGATACCAGTTAAAGCAGTACCAAAAACCTGTTGTACTTCAATTATTTGCTTAATAGAATCTGCTTGAAGGGCAGATTTTTCTGCTTTTACTTTAAATCCACGCCTGCAACCTTTCCATCTGATTACAACCTCACCCCATACATTAGCAATAGCCTTTAGCCATTCATAAGCATATTCAATCATCTCATTTGCTGCCGATCTATCTGGGGCAACTAGCACAATACAAGACTTACCAGGTAAATAGTTCCAACCCTGAGTTTCAAGATTTTGCAGCATTGCCATTCTCCTTTTTATGTGGGAAATTGCGATCGCATATTTGCTGAAGTTCATCTATATCCTTATCTAGAGATTCAGCTAGTTTATTCAATTCTGGTTCAGTTGGCTTTGCTCCTTTCGCCAAATTTAATAATTTATCCAATTTAATTCCCGAATCTTCTGCCAACACTACCCAATTATCGTTTATTATTTGGGCAATTGTTAGTTCCGGCTCAGGCTTGGATATTGGTAAACTATCTTTACGATTTTTTACTTCTCTTTCTATTAAGCTCTCTAACCAATCCTGTTGTGACAAGCCATCGACAACTTTGAGTATGTCGATGGCCTGCTTTAATTCAGGTTCAAGATAGAAACAAAGTGACATACTCCCAAACTAAGCTAACACTATAGTGTGGGCTTCTCGTTTCGCAGTCCCGGTACCCCGTCGGACAAGCGCGTGCTTTAAGGACGGAATGCCCTACCGCCCTATTTTTTATATTTATCGCTGCATTCCAGTCGCGGTCTATGACAATACCGCAATGGGGACAAGAATGAGTTCGTATGTTTAATTCTTTCGGGACTTTTTCACCGCAATTCGAGCAATCTTGGCTGGTATTTTGAGGATTCACTGCTATAGTTTTCTGTCCAGCATTTTCGGCTTTGACAGTTAAAATAGTTAGAAATTGTCCCCATCCAGCATCATTAATTGATTTACTTAATCGGGTTTTTGCTAGTCCTTTAATATTTAAGTTTTCATGGGCAATAACATCCGCTTTTGATAACAATTCATTGGCTGTTTTAAAGTGGAAATCTTTACGTTTATCGGCGACCTTTTTATGTTGTTTTGCTACAGCTTTAACAGCCTTAACCATCTTTTACTTCCTTTATTTTTACGGGATAAGCGTTTCTGTAGAGTTTTTAATCGCTGCTGAGATGAGCGATAGTATTGAGGGATGGGGACTGATTCTCCTTCACTTGTTACTAAGAATTCCTTTAACCCCATATCAATTCCTAGAGTGTTTTTTAATGTAGGCTCAACTTTAGTTGTTAAAGCTGGAACTGATTTATCCTCCAAAGATAAAGTTACATAATACCCATCAGCTTTACGGCTAATTGTAGCAGTTTTTATTTGAAAACCATCTGGTAATCGTCGATGTTGAATTAATTTTACTGTTCCTATTTTTGGTAAATTAATCTTGTTTCCTTCAAGGCAATCTTGTTTGATTTGAGGATAAGTAAAACTACGATAACGACCTTTTCCTTTAAACCTTGGTTTTCCTAATTTCTGCCCATTTGTGTCTACCTTAAACCATCTATCAAAAGCAAGTTTTACTCGTTTTATACAATCTTGGCATACCTGAGAATGAATTAGTTTGTACTCAGGAAACTTGTCTTTGGTATTGACCAAATCTCGTTTTTGAGAGTAATAATTTGGATTATCTCTTAGTTGAGGAATTGGCATCACTAAGGGGCAAGCGTTAACTGGACAACGGTTTTCTGACCACCATGAGAACCTTTCACCCAACCGATAGTTGTACTGCCGACGCAACAATTCCAACCACAATTCTATTGTCGCTATTTGTTCTTTGTTGGGCCTTAATTTATATTGGTAGGCAGTGCGCATGGTGGAAATTTTCTGGGGTTATTGCAATATAATACAAGTTTTTCAACTAGGATGAAAGTTTTTGCTGAGATAGCAAGCAAATTGAATGAGCATCGAAGCAATTCAATTTGTCGCGATTCATCGGGTCGCCAAATCTGCATATTATGACGTGAGGCTTATCGGTGATTCAGCTAACTTTACTGAGTCCATAGAAGCAGCAATCGCTACCTCTATGCTCGTCATGACTCACCCTCTAGAATTCGTCTAAATCATCTGGAGAACCTGATGCTATGAACTCTTCCACATCCTGCCATATCTGATCATAGGACTTGCCTGGTTCATTTGAGTAACAGTCCCAATCCTCCTCATAGTCTGGAAACTTATATGCGGTGGTTTCAGCTTCTGTACAAATGTTGTACGGGGGTTTGCTGTAGTCTACATTTAGCCAAGCTTCGGGGGTTCCGTCATATAGCCAATTATCGTTGCTTTGAGAAGTGTTGTTATTTTGATAAGTTTGATAATACTTAGTTGTACCTTGTGGTATTGGACGTTGTAGTGTTTGCATTGTGTTATAATCCTGTTGTGTTTTTATTTTTTGCTTGGGCTTAAGGTGTTTTGCCTCTGAGTCCAAGGTTCTTAGGACATTTTGGTTCACTTTCTGGCTTGGGGCTTGCCTCTTTCCCTTTCCTATACCTATATTATTACACGTCTGGCTTGTAATTGTCAATGTTTTGCTAGGATATAATCGATGCTATACTTGTAATAGTACAAGTATAAGGGGGGATAATATGGCCACTATGGTAATCAATTGGCGGTTGGCAGAGTTGATGGCTAGATATCGTATTAGTGGTGAAGAGTTAGCTAAATACTTAGATATTTCGTCTAATGCTGTGTCTAATCTCAAGCGGGCTGACACCATGCCTCGGATAGATGGTGAAAAACTTGGGGCTATCTTGGATGGATTAAATTTACTAGCTAAGAAGAAGGAAAAAGATATTACTCCTGCTGATTTATTTGAGTATCAAGCTCCTAATGAATCTGCAAAACCATAGCTAAACCCTATTAAATCCATAATTACAGAAGTACTGTTAGAGAAGCTATATTAGTCAAAGTTTTCCTCATGCTTTGACCTGTTCGTAATTACTGCTATAAAAAAACTTCGTATAAATGTTGTTGAATGGGTTGAATCTGAGGTAGAGATGGGGCAGTGAAGGCGATCGCTTTTTTTATTTGAGGGTGTTTTTTAAAGTTACCAAAGGTAACTCTAAAAAACATCCCTGGCTGGAGTTTGAGGCTGGCCAAGAAGCCTCAACTATTCGCGTTGTTCCGCGAATAGTCTTCTATCAGCGATCGCTATATTAACTTAGTATTGTAATTTCACAGTGCTTGAAAGCTTTTCTGACAGCTACTTGAACAAATCCGATGTGGACTATTTTAAAGGAAGTTCAGCCCGTACTGATTCAAAAAACTACGGCTGGACTTGAGAGGTGATTGAGTTTGTAGCGATCGCTATATTTGAGGCCAGATTCCTGAAAGTTTTCCACAACACAACTGTTACTAAATCTGTTAAAATTTGACATTTTAAGTAATTAAAAACGTGTAATTATGAGTAAAAGTAAAAGGAAACCTAAACCTTGGGATGAAAACTGGAACACTATTAAGGACATTGGTGGTGGCGGTCATGGTTTAACTTTCTTAGTTGAACCTAAAAATGATTTATTTTCTGTTGGTCAATATGTACTTAAAAGACTTAAGAATCAAGAAAGTCTTGAAAGACGTTCAAGGATGCACGTTGAAGTAACTATTATAGGAAGATTAAATATATTAAATTGTCCAAATATACCAAAATTAATTGATTCAAATTCCCAGTATTTTAAAGATAAAAATGTACCTCTCTATATGGTGACTGAATTTATAGAAGGAAAAACTTTAGAAAAGTTTATTACAGAAAAAGGGATAGTAGATGTATTTGATGCGATAAAATTGACTTTTAATTTATTAGAAACTCTTGAACTTTGCCATCAAGAAGGTATAGTTCATAGAGATATTAAACCTGATAATATTATTGTTAGAAACGACTCTCTAACTACACCAGTATTAATAGATTTTGGTCTTTCTTTCAACAAAGAAAATGATACAAGTTTAACACCTACAGAACAGGATGTAGGAAATAGATTTTTGGTTCTTCCAGAGCATAGGCGGAAAAGTGGTTTACAAAGAGACCCCAGGTCAGACATAACACAAATTTGTGGTATTTTATTTTTTTTAATAACAGGAGAACCACCTTATCTTTTTGATGCAAAAGGAAGTAAACCACATCAGAATCAAAAGGTGAAACAAAAATTATTAGCTTTACCCGAACAAATACTATCTAGAATTAATAGGGTTTTTGATACAGCTTTTGATATTAGAATAGATTATCGTTGGCAGTCTACTATTACCCTTAACACAGCTTTAATAGATGTTTTAAATTCAGAAAATCAAGAGTATAATGAAAAAACTTCATTAGATGAGATTAGACATAAAGCATCAACTGATACAGATAAGGAGTTATTTGAAAACGTAGCTCGAAAAATTCTTAAAAAATTTATGATATTATTTTTGAGTTAGAGAAAGAACTTGGTCCCAAATTTACGCGGGTACTCTCAACATATCCTGAAGAAAAATTATAATACCTGAAATAGATTGGGACAATTTTAAATTTTATCAGCAAGTTTTGGGTATAAAGTACAAACGTGCCAATAAAGATTTTTTTCCTGGATTTGAGGGATATTTAACAGGAAATGAAGTTGTTTTAGTTTGTGTTGAAAACTATATTCCCAAGAGACAACTTGATACATTCTACTTTTTTAGAAAGAAAAATGAATCAGATGATAAAATTTTAAATGAATATGAAAACAGTAAAACTCCGTTACTCAGAATTTCTCTAAATGGTGAACCTGATTTTACTGGTCTTAAAAAAAACCTCAGAAACATTTATCTTAAAGGTGTAAAGGAAATAATGTGAATTATTTAAGCTGTAATTAAATCATTATTAATAACTCTAGTAAATCTCTGACTTGGAACATAAACGAGACTTAGTTCTAATATTTCCTTAACATTATTATATTTAACCCAATTGCTATTACCAACCTGTTGTACCCGGAAAACTTAAAAAATTCAGCCTGACAGTAAAAGTTGATGAAGAAATGCTAATTAATGTAAAAGGTTTACCTAACTTGGCAGATAAAGTTAGAAGCAAATTGGATGAGTTATTACACGAGGAGCGGGTTAGTAGTTCTGTTAGTAGGCTGGAGGAAAAATGATTGATTACTTTATCTGCGGAAGATAAAACAGAATAGTTGTTGTTTTTGTCAGAAACACTAACGAAGGTCTGAAAAATATGTATGAACATTTTACAGAGAAGGCCATCATAGCTATTATGCTGGGTCAGGAAGAATCTCGCCGTATGAGACAGAATTATCTAGGTACAGAGCATATTCTTCTGGGTTTGATTAGTAAAGCAACAGGTATTGCTCAGGATATTAATCTCAAAGATGCTCAGATTGAGCTTGAGAAAATCATTAGTTGTGACTCTGAAGTTTTTGATGCTGAAGTTTTTGATATTCCTTTTACTCCGCGAGCTAAGGAAGTTGTAAGGCTATCTGGGGAGGAATCTAAACAACTTGGACACGACTATATTTGTACGGGACACCTTCTTTTAAGTCTGATTCGTGACGAGGAAAGTGAGGCAATGAAGGTTCTTAAAAATCTGGGGGTTGATACCTCTGAAGTCCGCACTCAAGTAATCCAGATGTTGGGTGAGACTAATGGGGAGAAAAATAGCATAGTAATGCAGATTATGGAAAATCAGGGAGTTGATATTTCCCAAGTCCACGCTCGGATAAATGAGATAGTGTCTGAAACTGTTGAGGTGGAGGTGGATATTAGTCAGAATGACACTAATACTCCCCAAAATGTTGAGGTGGAGGTGGATATTAGTCAGAATGATACTAATACTCCCCAGAATGTTGAGGTAGAGGTAGATATTAGTCAGAATGACACTAATACTCCCCAGAATGTTGAGGTAGAGGTAGATATTAGTCAGAATGACACTAATACTCCCCAGAATAATGATACTAATGATTCAAAATCAAAGATACCAAAAAATCCTTACAGTCCCAGTCCCCGACAAATTCTTATTACCCGTTTAATACTGTTATTAGTGGTTGTTATGTTAATTGGTTATTGGTTTTATGGCTGGTGGAATAGACCTAAAACAATTAATTTAACAACTTTTTTACAGCTTGTTAAAGCTGAAGAAGTGGCACATATTGAGGTGAAAGATAATCTAGTTACTGCCACTAAAGATAATGGTGAAAAGGTTAAAACTTATATTGAACCTAATATGGGAATTTATCAGCAATTGAAAAGTGCTGACATTGAAGTTGATAATTCTCAAGTTTCTATTCAAGTTAGACCGAGTGGTACTTTTCGTTCTCTCCTACTGAATGTAATTCAATGGGTTATAATAATTGTTTTAGTAATTATTTTAGCTGTCCCTCTTTATAGATTGTATTTTTGTTTGATCAAAAAGAAAATAACATAGATAAATTCCGCAAAAATCCTGCTAAAAAAACAGGTGAAAATCAACCAAAAGTTTCATTCGATGATATTGGTGGAGCTGCACAAGCTAAAGAAGAACTGAAAACTATTATTGAGTTCATCCGAAACCCAGAATATTTTCAAGGTCTGGGAGCGCGTATGCCAAAAGGAATTATTTTAGAAGGTCCTCCCGGTACTGGTAAAACCTTGTTAGCTAGGGCAGTTGCTTCTGAATCGAGCGCTAATTTCTTTTATATGAGCGCCTCTGAATTTGTAGAATTATACGTTGGAGTTGGTGCTAGTCGAGTGCGAGATTTATTTAATGAGGCAAAGAAAAACCTCCCTGCCATTATCTATATTGACGAACTCGATGCTGTAGGTCAGCGTCGCAATTTATTGCTTTCTGGTGGGGATGAAGAACGAAGCAATACCCTGAATCAATTATTAACAGAATTAGATGGTTTTGAGTCGTATCAAGGGATTTTTGTGATGGGTTCAACTAATAGGGTTGATATTTTAGATGTTGCTCTTTTACGTCCTGGAAGGTTTGATAAGCGGGTAATTGTCGATATTCCTAGTTTTGAAGAACGCTGTCAAATTTTGGAGATTCATCTTAAAAATAAGAAGATTGCAGATAATGTCAACATTGAAGATATTGCCCGCTATACTATTGATTTTAATGGGGCAGAATTAGCTAACATTGTCAATCAAGCAGCTATTTTAGCGACTAAGAATAAATGTGATTCTATCGATAAACATTTGCTGGAAGAGGCAACAAAAGCCCAAGGAGCTATTATTCCATCTGTTGTAAACGTACAAGAATTCAAAGAGGATATTAGTAAAGAAATAGTGGGACAATATGTAGCTTTAACAGCTATTGGATGGTCTGTTTGTTCTCATTATGCTAATATTCGTTCCCGTTCGGAGTCTGGTGTTAGCTATGGCCATAAGCCAAATCTATTTTTATATGGACCTCCTGGAAGTGGAAAAACTACCATTATTAAAGCCACGGCGAATTCCTTGGAAGTACCTTTTGTGAAAAAGCCAGCTACTGGTCTAGTTAAAGATAAGACATATATGCAAACAATCTTAAATCAATTATTACGAGCAGCTAATAATGATATTCGACGGGCTGAATGTGGGATTGTTTGGTTATATGGGATGGAAGAAATTACATTTGACGATTTTAAGTTTTTTCAAGAAGAACTTGCTAGGGCAATCGAGGGTGAAAAATTTGATCTTGCAGAAGATTTTTTTGCTAAGAATAGTCAGTCAATTCATACTCAAAATATTTTGTTTATTTGTGAGTTGACTGTTGATGGTAAATCTCGTAGCAGGAAGAGTGTATTTAAGAAAAAATCCGATGATACAGGAGAGAGTAAAACTGATAATGAAATATTGGTGGATTTAGGATTAGTAACTCGGTTGATTAATCAATTTCCGATTATTGCATCGACAGAGATTTTGAAGCAGGAAGAGTTGTTAGAAATATTAACCTACGGGGAGAGTTCGCCTGTTTCTCAGTTTACTCATCATTATGAGAAGTTAGGTATTGAGGTGGAACTGGAAAAATCTGCTCTTGACATAGTTGCAAAAGAATGTTTAAAACGAGGGGGGGATGCGCGGTTACTTGACAGTTTGCTAAATGATGTGAAAAAGTATTTAGGAGATTGGGTATCTGAGAAAAAGGTGACAGTTACTGCGTTAATGGTTGAGAATGCCTTAACTAGACCAGTGTCTCAAAAAAAAACCTCAAACAGTAATGATAGCAGAGGAAAAATAGCAACTACTTCTGAGGAGGTTGAAAAAAGTTCCTCAGAAGTTGATATTGATGCACAATACAATTTTTTTATAGAGGTATTGGAGTTAACTGGTGAAAGTGAAGGGGATTCTGAAACTGTTTATCCTCTGCTAAAACAAAATATTGACCTGCTCAATGATAACTTAATTCCCATCCTGCAAACCTGGGCAGAGCAAGCATTTTCCCAAGTGGAAGTGTTTCTCATAGAGGATGTTGGTAGAGTCATCTTGAAATTCAGTAACCTAATTATGCAGTTTCCTCTCGGCAATAAAGCAAGTAACATGGAAATCGCAATTGCTGGTTACAAAGAGGTGTTAAAAGTTTTTACTCGTGAGAGTAACCAGAAAAATTGGGCAACAACTCAAAACAACCTGGGTATTGCCTACAATTACAGAATCCGTGGTGATAAAGCAGAGAATATAGAACAAGCCATCGCTGCAATTCAACAAGCATTGTCTGTTGACACCAAAGAAGATTTCCCCTATGAATGGGCAAGAGATCAAAACAATTTGGGTAATGCTTACATATTCAGAATCTGTGGTAATAAAGCAGAGAATATAGAGCAAGCCATTGCTGTTTTTGAACAAGTATTATCTGTTGTCACCAAAGAAGATTTTCCCTATGATTGGGCAAGAGATCAAAACAACTTGGGTAATGCTTACATACTCAGAATCTGTGGTAGTAAAGCAGAGAATATAGAACAAGCCATTGCTGCTTTTGAACAAGCATTGTCTGTTGACACCAAAGAAGATTTCCCCTATGATTGGGCAAGAGATCAAAACAACTTGGGTAATGCTTACATACTCAGAATCTGTGGTAATAAAGCAGAGAATATAGAACAAGCCATTGCTGCTTTTGAACAAGCATTGTCTGTTGACACCAAAGAAGATTTCCCCTATGATTGGGCAACAACTCAAAACAATCTTGGTTTTGCCTACAGTGAGAGAATTCGTGGAGACAAGGCAAAAAATCTTGAACAGGCTATTGCTACTTTTAAACAAATATCGTCAGTTTACACTGAGTCGGACTTTCCCTATGAATGGGCAAGGACACAAAACAACCTGGGTAGTGTCTACAGTGAGAGAATTCGTGGAGACAAGGCAAAAAATCTTGAACAGGCTATTGCTACTTTTAAACAAATATCGTCAGTTTACACCAAATCGGACTTCCCCTATGATTGGGCAAGGACACAAAACAACCTGGGTAGTGTCTACAAAGACAGAATTTATGGTAAAAAAGCAGAGAATATAGAACAAGCCATTACTGCTTTTGAACAAGCATTGTCTGTTCACACCAAATCTGACTTCCCCTATGATTGGGCAACAACTCAAAACGGCTTGGGTAATGCCTACAGAGATAGAATCCGTGGTGATAAAGCAGAGAATATAGAACTTGCTATTACTACTTTTGAACAAGCATTATCAGTTTACACCAAATCTGACTTCCCCTATGATTGGGCAACAACTCAAAACAACCTGGGTAATGCCTACAGTAACAGAATTCGTGGTGACAAAGCAGAGAATATAGAACTTGCCATTACTGCTTTTGAACAAGCATTATCAGTTTACACCAAATCTGACTTCCCCTATGATTGGGCAACAACTCAAAACGGCTTGGGTAATGCCTACAGTAACAGAATTCGTGGTGACAAAGCAGAGAATATAGAAAAAGCCATTGCCACTTTTGAACAAGCATTGTCAGTTTGTACCAAACCAGACTTCCCCTATGATTGGGCAATAACTCAAAACAACCTGGGTAATGCCTACATAGAAGGAATTCATGGTGACAAAGCAGAGAATATAGAACAAGCCATTACTGCTTTTAAACAAGCATTGTCAGTTTACACCAAATCTGACTTTCCCTATGAATGGGCAACAACACAAAACAACTTGGGCCTCGCCTACAGTAATAGAATCCGTGGTGACAAGGCAGAGAATATAGAAAAAGCCATTACTACTTTTGAACAAGTATTGTCAGTTTATACTAAATCTGACTTCCCTTATGAATTGGACTTTGGACAAAAAGAAAACAGTTAGCGTAATATTTACGCTAACTATATTAGAGAAATATTTCTCTGTCTCCAGTGAATTTAATCACTGAAAAATGGCAATAATTAAGAGTTGTCGCCCACTACTAAGAAACTTTTCGTTGTTTTTTGGATTTTTTTTTGCCTTTGATGATAACTTGATGACGAGTTCGTGGTGTTGTTTTATATCCTTTAATCCGTCCGGTAGAATAACCTCGACGTTTAGGAGATGTCGTCATTGTACCCAAAGTCGAAATTATTCGATAAAAATCTCTTTGAACTAAACTGGGAGTGATTTTAACTGATTTATTAGTCTTCAAATAATGTTCCCAAGGACGGGGTAAAACAATGGCTAAATTCCTAGCAGCCCATAAATTAACATAAGCAATTAATGTTAATTTGAACCAATTTTCTTCATGTTCAACATCAGGGGTTGAATAAGCTGTCATTAATAATCTTTGTTTACCAAATCGGAACAGATGTTCTATGTCATAACGTTGCCGATAAGATTCATAGCAATCAATCAAACTTAACTCTTGACGTCGAGAACCAATAACAATTAACCACATCGGTTTCCCAATCTGATTACCTACTTCATCAGTAATATTAATTTGTAGTAAAGTAAAAGGATAACGATTCATTTTATAGTTCTGAGTTCCTTTCATTAACATCTGGTTCCAACCCGAAATTGTTACTGTCAATTGACGACCTTTTCTAGTAGTAAAAATGGATTGACTAACCTCCGTAGGTTCATGCCAAGTATTCTCATCTTTCAGGTCAAATTTATCTCCATACCAACGGGGATGTCCTGAAGTAATTGCTTGGTGTTCTTTCCTGATAAATTGACGGTAAAAGACTCGATTGCTTCTCACTCGTGTCACGGTAATTAAGTTTTTATGCTTGACTTGTTCTCCAATAAAATTTCTTTGGCTGTAGAAACTGTCAGCAACTAAAACTGATAACTTCTCTCCAGAGAAAGAAGCAGTTTTAAAGATTTTTTCCAGTTGTTTATTACCAATGTTAGTAGCCTTTTCTGACGAGGGAACCCTTTCTCCTAATAAGGGAACAGCCCAAGGTACATTACCTGTTGCTATTCTCTCTGGTAAAGCGCATATAACTGAATAATAATGGCCAATACTAATGGGTTTATTTCCTTTAATTGGATTGGGATAATTGATAAAAGTTTTGTCGGCCAATGTAGCTGAAAAAGGACGTGGACAAGGAGTTGTATCAATTCCAAATAAATGAAAATGTCGGGAAACTGGAGTAGGAATTGTTTGAGACGCAGCCTCTAATAAGTAATTAACTTGTTGTGAGTAATTATCATCATTTTTATCAGGTAAAAATTCTTGAATTCCTTTATATAAACTGTTATAATTTCGTCGAAATAAAGGATGTTCAGACAATTCTACTACCGAACTTGCGATGGAGTTTGATGAAAGGGCATCTACTAATTCTATAATAGTTTCAATTCTTGCATTAACTCCATGATAAAGGTTTTGCCTCCAGGATAAGAACTCCTTGATTGATTGACTGTTTTCTTGATTTTCCATGGTTGTGAATAATACACCTCTGAATGTTAGTGTATATTTTACGCCAACATAAATCCTTTCTTAACTATTCAGTCTCATGTCTACACCGAAATCCAAGCAAACCACTCAACCTGCAGCCATTAGAGGGAAACAAATTCAGGGTTTAATCCGTCAGATGAAGCAGAAAATTAAGAAAATTGAACGAGAAGGAGAGGTGATTCCTCGTGAAGTTCATATCATCCGTTATCAAGTCAATAGAAATCAGAAACTTTACTATTATTATAAATTACAATCTGCTTCACCGATTTTTCCTATGGCTACTGATAGTCAGAAAAAAACTAAATATAAATATTTAGGCAAAGCGGGTAGTGAAGCTCATATTGATGCAGTTGAAAAAATGAGTCGAAGGAATCTTATTGATGAGTTGGAGAGAGTTGTTCATTCCCTTCAAGAAAGTTATTTAGATATTTGTTTTGGTGGAGAAATTGAACCAGACCCATCCTATGATCTTCGGGATGATAAATAATGTCAAAAACAAAGATAATTCCAGTATGAATTCGGTCTTTAAACCTTAATTTTGGTAGTTAGTGTAACTATTACGCTAACTACTTTTTTTTGTCCAAAGTCCAATTATGAATGGGCAACAACTCAAAACAACCTAGCTGCTACTTACACTCATAGAATCTGTGGCGATAGAGCAGAGAATTTTGAACTTGCTATTGCTGCGATTGAACAAGCATTGTCAGTTTACACCAAACCTGACTTTCCCTATGAATGGGCAACAACCAAAAACAACCTGGCTGTTATCTACAGAGACAGAATCCGTGGTAACAAGGCAGAGAATATAGAACAAGCCATTGCTAGTTATGAACAAGCATTGTTGGTTTACACCAAACCTGACTTTCCCTATAAATGGGCAACAGCCCAAAACAACCTAGGTACTATCTACAGTAACAGAGTCCGTGGTGACAAGGCAGAGAATATAGAACAAGCCATTGCTAGTTATGAACAAGCATTGTTAGTTTACACTAAATCTTCTGATGATTGGGCCACAACTCAAAACAACCTGCTTGCTGCCTACACTAAGAGAATTCATGGTGACGAAACAGAAAATCTCAAACTTGCTATTGCTGCTGCTGAACAAGCGTTGTTAGTTTACACTAAATCTAACTTTCCCTATGATTGGGCTATGACTCAAAACAACCTGGGTCTTGCCTACATCAATCTTGCCTTCTGTGGTGAAAAAGCAGAGAATATAGAACAAGCCATTGCTGCTTTTGAACAAGCATTGTCAGTTTACACCCCAGAAGCAGAGCCTTTTAGGTGTATTTACTCTTCCAAAAATTTAAGCCTTCTCTACTTTTACCAAAGTAATTGGGGAAAAACCATTAAAACCTGTGAAAAAGGTATAACTGCAGTGGAACTTAGTCGCAGTTGGGCTAATGACGATGATCGCCGTCAAGAGATTATGGCAGAAGCAATAATAGTTTATCAGTTACAGGTGCAAGCCTATATCAATATTAACCAGTGGGATAAAGCAATCAAAACAGTCGAACGCAGCAAAGCCCGCAACCTAGTAGAACTCTTGGCAAAGCAGAACCTCAAGCCTAAAGACGTTCCCCAAGAAATAACTGATCGCTAAGGCGTTCGCTATAGCCCAAGTTGCCAACTTTTGCAATTAACCCAAAACAGGGAACGGTCAAAGTTTAGCAACTTCTTGGGAGTTCAAAACCCGACTCAAGACCTCACCTACGCCAACCTGCAAGTGGAGGTAATTCGCCAACAGTTTGACTCAACAGAAGTTCTCGTAGAAACAGCAGCAACTAAAGCAGCATTGATGGATGAGGAAAGTGATGATAAAAAATTATTGCTGCGTGATGCTCACTGCCTTCACTTTGCTTGTCACGGTGATTTTGATGAAAAATCTCCCCTAGAGTCTTGCTTGAAACTAGCCAATAAAGAACCTCTGACATTAGGAGAAATCTTTGGTCTGAATATCGATCAATGTCGCCTCGTCGCCCTCTCAGCGTGTGAAACAGGTTTAACAGATCGCAATAGCCTCAGCGATGAATATATTGGTTTACCTAGCGGCTTTCTGTTTGCAGGGACTCCCAGTGTCATCAATAGTCTCTGGAAAGTAGATGAGTTAGCTACTGCCTTCTTAATGATTAAATTCTATAAAAACCTGGAAAAATTTCCCCAACGAGAAGCTGGGGAAGTAGCGATCGCCCTCAACCAAGCTCAAATTTGGCTGCGAGATTTAACCCATGAAGACTTTGATAAATTTCTCGATCAATTTAACCCCCAAATTGAGGAAATTTGGGCTTCTCTTTCCAAAGGTAAGCGCAAGATTGCTCAAAATTCTTTGGAGAATCGCAAGTGCCAACCCCGTCCTTTTGCCAGTCCTTTTTATTGGTCAGGTTTTATCGCCACCGGATATTAAATCATCATTCATTCTTGCATAAATTCTTCAAGCCAATTTCCCAGAGTTTGAATACACAAGCCATAACTAAGGGTGCAGGAGTTGGTAAGAGTTCTTTAACAAGCTCAAGCACATCTTTTAAGTCATCCCACCCTTTTTCGATCTCTGGTTTGCAAAGATGTTTTCTTGCTCTTTCTACTAAATCCTCTAATAAAGAATCTCCCATGAGAACTGATTCTTCAAAGTCAACTGCAATCAATGTTGTAGCATCTTCTAAAATCCAGTCGCACTCTTCGAGGTTATTCTCAAGAATTGAGAGAGATTCTTTTACTTCTGAAGTTTCCCCCAATTGAGAACGAAAATTCTCAAATTCTGCTGGCGTTACTTTAGTCATAGAGTTATTATCCTCAAGTTGCTTAAAATTTTTATACGCATAATTTTTCTGTGTCGCCGTAAAGGTTTCAGGCTTTACAAAAATTATTAAATATTTCTAAAGTGATTCATTTTTTTAGATCCTGAACCTTTGTATATACAAGACTTACGCAAAGACACTACATACTCAAACCCATAGCTACATTTTTATGTTACTGTACCTTTCCGATAGCATTTGCTATCGGAAAATTTCATCCTCTTAAACGACCGGGCCTGCAATGACTCTAAAGCCTAAATTTCTAGCAAGTGCATTATTAATTAGTTACCAGTTTGCGCCCACCATCACCAATTTTCCAAAATCTGCCAGTTATTGAGACTGCTGACTTCTTCTCGAAACTCCCAATATAATAGTCGGTCTGGTATCGACAAAGCTTTCCATTTAGACTACAAAGATTATGTTCAAACTCTGCAACATAGTCGCGATCGCCTCTTAAATTATCTATCTACCGTCACAACTCGCAATAGTCGTCCATTGAATCACACCGTCTATACCCATCCCAGCAATCTTTTACACACTATTCTTGACATCCTCCTTTCTTTCTTGGTTTTCAGTTAAATTTTTAATATCCGACTCTTGCATATCAAGAGCCAAAGCGATCCGCAAAGCCGTAACAGTATCTGGCCTCTTGCCTTTGATTAGTTGATCCAGAACTTGTTTAGAGATAGTGGTATCAGCCAACAAGGTTTCATAGTTGAATTCAACCAATTCCACCAAACTTGTATATTTTTTCTCTTGTGGGCCATACCCCTCTTCAAGCAAAACTGATTCGAGCAAATTGGCCACAAATTGACTTTGGCTTATAGTAGTAGGGGCTAGCTTTTGCTTCAGAGCAGTCCTCACCCAGGGAGGAACAAATACGGTAAGTCTGACTTTTTCTTCAGATTCGGGCATTTTGAAGTAATTGCGCAACTACTCCATTATCTATTATGTAGCAGAAAATCACCAAATATCACAACTAAGTAATTGACATAGTAGCGTAACTGTGTCATAGTTGGAAGTGTCAAAAAAATAAAACAAGCTACAAGGAAGTTACGAGCTTCCCTATAGCTTAAACCTCTTAAAAAATTCTTGAATTATGAATATAGCACATTTCGAGGAGACAAATCCAGTCTCCCTACTTTTGCAGTTCCAGTGGCTATCGCAAACACAACTAGCCAAAGCCCTGGGAGTAAATCCATCTGCCGTATCGAGATGGCTCTGCGGGGCCACAAGACCAAGCCAAACTATCCAACGACTAGCCTCGGAACTTTTTCAAATCTACAAGAACTGGTCCCTACCATTTCCTCCTCAATTAGAAACAGCAGAATTGGACCCGCTACAACTGCTCAAAAATTTCAATATTTCCCGTTTTACATTAGCTGAGGCTCTAGGAGTTTCGGTTAGAGCTATTGGCCACTGGATTAATGGCCAGAACAAACCATCTCGAAAAGTACGCCGATTGGCCCATCAACTGAATCAAAAGTGGGTTGTACTAACCGGATAGGATGTAGCGATCGCTCCCCCGTGTAAACAAGTGCAACTAACTACACTTGAGTCGAGCATCACTCCAACCGTATCTCCGTTGCATCATAGTGATATTGCATCCATGTTAAAAATCTTGAACTACTGATCGATTGATAGCAGAAAAACTCACTATATAAAATATAGCTGCAGTTGTGTTATTTCAGATCGCGAATCGTATATACAAGATTTTCAATTAACCCCCGCAACCCACCACTCTCTGATGTACACGGAATTCCCACTGTCTGCAACCAGGAAATTCTGTAAACGATATCAATAAAATTCATTATGATACATCTACAAAGCCAACAAGAGCTGGTGAGAATTCTTCAAATCCAGCTACAGCAAGAACAAGAACGTCTAGAAGACATGAGTAATGCAGATACGAAAATTTCTGCATTAACAGGAGAATTAGCTCCAATACTCGCAAAATATCCCGTATATCGATCCGAAGTTGCCGAACAACTCGGATTAATCTTACCAACATTACCGTCACCAACACTGCGAGTAATTGAAATAGTTGATGGCGATTATCGAAAAGACGAACAAAAAAATGTAGTCTCGGACACAAAACCCTCAAAATATAACGAAAGTAGTAATTGTCTAGATGATAATAGTCTAGACAATCAGACAGAACTGCCTGCAACAAGTAACGCATCAAAAGATGTTGATATAACTTGGTACAACTCCATCAGTGGAGAAGTAAGTGTAGGGAACGAACGAAGGTATTTCCGGGTACTTTGGAACAACAAACAAAATCAACATCAAGTAGGTCTCAAAAAATCTGAATCCGCCAAGAGGTGGAGTAAAGATATCAATCCCACTACTCAACCCTTAATAGATAGGGTGGAGAAAGAATTCAAACTAGGAAAACCTGCTGAAAATTTTCGACAGAAATTGTACGAAGCAGCAGAGGAAGTAGGAGGTAAGTTTACTGCTTCTTTATGTAATTTAGGTACTTCCGGCACTTTCCATCTAAATGAAACTTTTGGCGTTTTTCAGATCGAGAATGAAGATATCGAGGTAGGTCATAACGACGGTAACTTTTGGTATATCCGTCCTGGTCGCAACAAAGTTTACTGTTCTGGAAATATTCATGCGTTTACTGAAATATTGAAAGGCTTAAAGACAGATATAGTTTTAGAGTCACAGAAATCAAGCGATCGCGTAACTCCTCAACATAAGACAGCAGCAATCACCCAAATAGAAACTGCTGAAGCGAACAAAGCTCCAAACTCCTCCAAGCCTTCCGACTGTTGGTACACACCACCAGAGATTGTTGAATTAGTAGAACTTGTATTAGGAAAAATAGACCTAGACCCCTGTTCCGACGACGGGAAACACATACCAGCAAAATACCACAAAACCATAAGAGAAGATGGACTTGCTTGTGTATGGTTTGGGAAAGTATTCATCAACCCACCCTATAGCTGTCCTGGTAAATGGATAGAGAAACTCCTAACAGAAGTTAATGATAGTAACGTCACAGAAGCGATCGCCCTCCTGCCAGCATCAACAGACACAAAATGGTTTGCCCCACTGTGGAATCAACCCATCTGTTTCTGGAAAGGAAGGATTAAATTCCTAGACGTTAATTACCAACCAAAACTACCTGCACGTCAGTCACATTGTCTAGTCTATTGGGGAGAAAACACAAACAAATTCAATGAAGTTTTTAGCAAATATGGAGAGGTAAAAACTTCAACAAATAGTCAGCACACAGAAGTTGAAACTACTATACCAATAATCAAAAAAAATCGAACCATTAGTATCAGAAAACTGGACATTAGAAGCTATTGATGATAGCCAAGTAATGCTCTATGAAACAGATGATAAAAATAGTAGTGACTGGGTAAAAATCACCGATAAAGACGAAAGTAAAGGTCTATTCTTCATAAGCCATGAAACAGCATTTTCAAACCATACAAAAACTATAGAAGAGGCTGTAGAAAGAGCAGCATGGTGGTTTAATCAAGACATCATTGATAGTTTAGAGTATTTTATTGATATCCTGAACGGGTATAATACCGACTTAATTGCCACCCGAAATAATTCTACTACAGCATATATACACCAAGACAAAGAATTATTTGGCACAGTATTTTTTTAAGGATGATGAAAGATTGGAACTACCAGAACGGGAAAAACAACTACTCAGAGATACATATAGTATCGACATTGACAACTTAATAGAAGATATTCAATCTCAAGGAGAAATAAACCCAAATGATTACCTAATGGGTATAGGTAAATTAGGAGTGGAATTCAACAAAGCAGATATTATCCAAAATGCTCTACACTCCCTATCAAACATGAATGATTTAGTGATAGTTCGTCAGGGAGAAATATTCAAATTTTATAATGATGAACGATTGGGAGATTGGCTCGGTGATGACTTAGGAACTATCAAGGTTATTGATTCTTCAGACATAGTGATAGATGAACAATTAAATCATCTATTATTTGAAAAATATTCAATATTAGCAGAAGATTTAATTACGGATATTTTTAATAACAAATATGAAGATAATCCAGAAGATTATATCATCTCTAATCAAAACATCAAAGAATTAATTACCTGTAGCGACCAGCAATAAGAAAGCCCCGGACCAGCAATAACGAACTTTTGAGCCAGGATTAATTGCAACTAGATTAACGTTTGAGCCAGAATTAACTGCAACTGAGCCAGAATTAACTGCAACTGAGCCAGAATTAAATGCAACCAGACAGCAATAACTTTTTTGAGCCAGAATTAACTGCAACTAGACGTGTAAAGAAAACGAACGTTTTTTTACTCCTGGTTCATATACCTGAGTCAACGAGAAAATCGGCTTTTTCAAGTTAAGAAAGCCGTAAATCTTTCAAAGTAAAAGTATTGTGATTAATGACGAGTTAATTTACCACACCAACAATTCCTTTGTTGGGAAATGTAGATGCTACAAAAGTTTTAGACTATTTGCAATTAACTCTGGCCTAAAAAAGTTATTGCTGGCTAGTTGCAGTTAATTCTGGCTCAAACACAAATATAGTTGCAGTTAATCTTGGCTCAAAAAGTTCGTTATTGCTGGTCGAGGGCAATAAGATTGCTGGTCGCTACATCTTATTGCTGGCCGCTACACCTACTGCGTCATCCCTTGGCCATGATTCATTCTGTGGAAGAGATAAGGTTAGATTTGTTACTAGGGATGGCAGAAGACACCGACGATATGAGATTCTCGGTCAAACAAAAGGGAGAATTAATGTGGTCGATATGTCATGACAATATACTAAAATTCCTGAAAAATGTACCGAGTTCCCGTCAGCATCGGGTTAAGTATGAAGATTTAGTGCAACAACCCCAAAGCACTGTTAATCTGTTATGTGAATTTATAGGGTTGGATTTCCATGTCGATATGCTCCAACCGTATAAGGAAAAGAAACAGCGTATGAGTGATAGTATTGATTCTGTATCTAGAATGGTGGGCGACCCCAAGTTTCATACTCACAAGAGTATTGATGCTAAAGCTGCCGATCGCTGGAAGGAAGATTACCAAGTCGATTTTTTAGCAGAAGAAACTTGGCAGGTGGCAGAAGAGTTGGGGTATGAAAAAATGAATGTTACAGATAACAACCGAGAAGAAGGAGAAATTTAACAATGAAAAAATTTAAGGCAACAGCAGAACTTTTATCTTACATTGGCAGTTTGGATATCAAACTCTGGGTAGAGGGCGATCGCCTTAAGTTTAACGCTCCAAAAGGATCGCTAACTCCAGAGTTGCGAGTCCAAATTAAAGAGCAAAAAGCAGAAATAATTGCTTTTTTACAAAGCGATCGCTTTGGACGAACTTCTAATACGAATTATCGCACTATCAAACGAATAGATGACCGCAGTGACATTCCTCCTTCTTTTGCCCAAGAACGATTGTGGTTCCTTCATCAACTAGAAGCAGGAGATACCTCTGCCTACAATATGCCGACGGTATCGCAGCTAACTGGGGGACTCAACATAGATGCCCTCGAACAATCCCTCACAGAAATAATCAGACGTCACGAAGTTCTACGAACGAGCTTTAAGTCAGTCTCTGGTGTGGCGCGGATGGCGATCGCACCAGACTGTCAACTAACTGTACCGGTCATCGACCTACGGGAATTATCAGAACCGGACCGATCGCTGGAAGTGCAAAAGTTGACAGAAGCATTCGCCAAGCAACCGTTTGATTTAGAACAAGCGCCTTTACTGCGGGCGAGTATATTGCAACTAGAAGACCAAAAGCATATTTTGCTATTGAACGTGCATCATATTGCTTTTGATGGCTGGTCGAGGGGAATTTTGCGCCAAGAGTTGTCCGCGATCTATCAAGCTTTCAGTTGTGGTAAACCGTCACCATTAGCAGAATTGCCCATTCAATATGGCGACTATGCCGCCTGGCAGAGGCAGTGGTTACAAGGGGAAGTATTAGAAACCCAACTCAACTACTGGAAACAGCAATTAGGAGGAGAGCTACCGGTCTTAGAACTGCCCCTAGATTACCCCCGTCCCAGAGTGCAAACTTACACCGGTGGGAAAGAATCTTTCCAACTATCAGAAGAACTCACATCATCCCTCAAAGAGTTAAGTCGTCAGTCAGGCGTGACATTGTACATGACCTTACTGGCAGCATTCAAAGTATTGCTATCGCGCTATTCGGGGCAGTCGGATATCATTATCGGCACCCCCATAGCCAACCGCGATCGCACGGAACTCGAAGGTTCGATCGGGTTTTTTGTCAATACCCTAGTGTTGCGAACTGACTTGGGGGGTAATCCCAGCTTTGGGGAATTATTAGGACGAGTGCGGGAAGTAACCTTGGGGGCTTATGTTCATAAAGATATGCCCTTTGAGAAGCTCGTCGAACAGTTGCAACCGGAGCGAGATTTAAGTCGCAATCCTCTCTTTCAAGTTTGGTTCGATATGGTGAACGTGCCCCGTCGTCCCTTGTCACTCCCAGGGCTGACAGTAGAAAAACTCTCTTTAGGAGTTGCTCAGTCCAAGTTTGACTTAACTCTATATATTCGAGAAACAGATCGCAGCATTCAACTAACATTGGCGTACAATGCCGAGCTATTTAGTTCCCTGAGAATGTCTCAACTGCTGGAACACTATCAGTATTTATTAGAGCAGATAGTCAACTTACCCCAACAGAGGCTCTCAGGTTTGGCTCTATTAAGAACCTCCCAGAAGCATTATCCCGAGCTTAGGGAGCAGATTGCTCCGGGCCTTGCCTTTAGGGAATTTGCGCGAACAGAAATCTCTCAATCGCTCCCAGAGCGATTTTCTCAACAGGTTCGGCAATATCCCCAGAATATAGCCATCAAAACCCCAAATTACCAATGGACTTATACAGAACTAGAACGTAAAGCGGAGGGAGTCGCAGGAATAGTCCTCAACAAATGCGGTGGTGCCCAACAACGAATTGCCCTGCTATTGGAACATGATGCCCCAGCAATAGCAGCAATTTTAGGAGTCCTCTTAGCCGGAAAAACTTATGTTTTTCTAGACCCAAGCTATCCCAGAGAAAGGCTGGCTTATATCTTAGAAGATTCTCAGACAACGGCGGTGGTAACCAACAACCAGAATTGGGAATTGGCGGTGGAATTGCTGCCAGAGGAAATGAGGCTCATCAATATCGATATTATGGATGTAGCGGGAGATTGGTCCCACAGCAAACCAGAAATTGCCCCAGAGCAACTCGCATACATACTCTACACGTCGGGTTCCACCGGACGACCCAAAGGAGTGATGCAAAATCATCGCAACGTGCTGCATTTTATCAGGAACTACACCAATAATCTCAAAATAACCTCCTCTGATAAGTTAACCCTGCTGTCATCCCTCTGCTTTGATGGGGCAATTGTGGACATATTTGCGGCCTTATTAAATGGTGCGACCCTGTACCCATTCGACCTCAAGTCTGAAGGTCTAGCTCCAGTGCCTACTTATCTTCAGCACGAAGAGATTACCATTTATCACTCCATCCCCACCGTTTACCGACACTGGACGAACCACCTTTCGGAACCAGACAGTTTACCCCAGATGCGTTTCATTGTCCTGGGAGGAGAGGAGGTTAAACACCAAGAGGTGCAGATTTACCAACAGCACTTCCATGAAAACTGTAGATTGGTAAATCTGATGGGTTCGACAGAATCGACCATTAGCTTACAATATTTTATCGATCGCCAAACAGAGGTCGGCAATAAAGTTCCAGTAGGTTATCCCCTCGAAGAAACAGAAATTATCTTGTTCGACGACAACGGCCAGGTCACTCCTTTCTATGGAGAAATCGGGATTCGCAGTCCCTACCTCGCCCTGGGCTATTGGCGGCAACCTCAACTAACCGACAAGGTTTTTATTGCCGACCCGGAAGGGGGCAACAAGCGAATTTACCGCACGGGAGATATCGGTCGCCTGGGACCCGATGGCCGGATTGAATTTGTAGGGCGCAAAGATTTCCAGGTCAAGCTGAGGGGGTACCGGATTGAACTGGGGGAAATAGAAGCAGTGCTGCTAAAACATCCTCAAGTCAAAGAAGCCGTGGTTATTGCCCGCGAAGACAATCCCGGGGATAAACGGCTGGTAGCCTATGTAGTAGCCAAGGGCTCTCAACCGGTGATGAGTGAATTGCGCAGCTTCGCGAAAAGCAAGCTACCCGATTACATGATTCCGGCAGCTTTTGTCATGCTGGAGTCTCTGCCCTTGACTCCCAACGGCAAGGTGAACCGACGTGCCTTAAAAGCACCGGAACTAGATTCCAGCACATCGGCTCCTTTTGTCGGCCCCCAAACTCCAGCCCAAGAGTTACTGGCGGACATCTACGCATCAGTCTTGGGAATTGAACAAGTCGGAATTCACGACAACTTCTTTGAACTGGGGGGACATTCCCTGTTCGGAACTCAAGTCATTTCCAGGTTGCGAGAAACCTTTGCGGTAGAAATGCCCCTACGCAGTATCTTTGAAGCGCCCACGGTTGCCCAACTAGAAGCACAACTCAACCGTCAAAATGAGGGGCAACTCCCCATCGCCCCAGTCATCGGGAGGGTAGAGAACTCCGAGAAGCCCTTAAGTTTTGCCCAAGAACGACTGTGGTTCCTCCACCAACTAGAACAAGGAGATACCTCTGCCTACAATATGCCGAGTATATTGCAGCTAACTGGGAAACTCAACATAGATGCCCTCGAACAATCCCTCACAGAAATAATCAGACGTCACGAAGTTCTACGGACGAGCTTTCAGTCGGTCTCAGGTGTGGCCCGTATAGGTCGCTGGCACCAGAGTGTCAACTAACTTTGGCTGTCATCGACCTACGGGAATTATCACAACCGGACCAATCCCTGCAAGTGCAAAAGTTGACAGAGGCCGAAGGTAAGCAACCGTTTGATTTAGAACAAGCACCGTTACTGCGGGGGAAGATATTGCAACTAGAAGAGCAAAAGCATGTTTTACTATTGAACGTGCATCATATTGCTTTTGATGGCTGGTCGAGGGGAATTTTGCGCCAAGAGTTGTCGGTGATTTATCAAGCTTTGAGTTGTGGTAAACCGTCACCATTAGCAGAATTACCGCTCCAATATGCCGACTATGCAGCCTGGCAAAGGCAGTGGTTACAAGGGGAAGTATTAGAAAGCCAAATCAACTACTGGAAACAGCAATTATCACCGGAGCTACCGGTATTAGAACTGCCCCTAGATTACCCCCGTCCCAAAGTGCAAACCTACAGGGGCGGCAAAAAATATTTGCAACTTTCCCAAGAACTCACATCATCCCTCAAAGAGTTGAGCCGCCAGGAAGGGGTGACGTTGTACATGAGTTTACTGGCAGCATTCAAAGTATTGCTATCACGTTATTCGGGGCAGTCAGATATGATTGTAGGCACCCCCATAGCCAACCGCGATCGCACGGAACTCGAAGGTCTTATCGGCTTTTTTGTCAATACCCTAGTGTTGCGAACTGACTTGGGGGGTAATCCCAGCTTTGGGGAATTATTAGGACGAGTGCGAGAAGTAACCTTGGGGGCTTATGCTCATAAAGATATGCCCTTTGAGAAGCTGGTCGAACAGTTGCAACCCGAGCGAGATTTGAGTCGCAATCCCCTATTTCAAGTTTGGTTCGACATGGTGAACGTGCCCCGTCGTCCCTTGTCACTCCCAGGAATGACAGTAGAAAACCTCTCTTTAGGAGCTGCTCAGTCTAAGTTTGACTTAACTCTATATGTTCGAGAAGCCCATGAGAGCATTCAACTAACATTATCGTACAACGCCGAGCTATTTAGTTCCCTGAGAATGGACCAACTGCTGGAACACTATCAGTATTTATTAGAGCAGATTGTCAATAATCCCCAACAGAGGCTCTCAGGTTTGGCTCTATTAAGAACCGAACATAAGCATACTCCTCTCCTGGCGAACCAGATTCCTGCGGAGAAAGAATTTAGGGAATTTGTACGCACAGAAATAGAGCGATCGATCCCAGAGCGATTTTCTCAACAGGTGAGGCAATATCCCCAGAATCTAGCCATCAAAACCAAGAATTACCAATGGACTTATACGGAACTAGAACGGACGGCGGAGGGAGTGGCACGAATAGTCCTCGACAAATGCGGTGGCGCCCAACAACGCATAGCCCTGCTATTGGAACATGATGCCCTGGCAATAGCAGCAATTTTAGGAGTCCTCAAAGCCGGAAAAACTTATGTGCCCCTCGACCCGAACTATCCGAGAGAAAGACTCGCTTATATTCTCGAAGATTCTCAGGCAACGGCCATAGCGACCAACAACGCGAATCGGGAATTGGCAGTGGAATTATGCCCGGAGGCAATAACCCTCATCAATATTGATAAGGAAGATGTAACAGATGATGGCTCTGTGATGAAACCGGAAATTGCCCCAGACCAACTCGCATACATACTCTACACCTCAGGTTCTACCGGAGTTCCTAAAGGGGTAATGCAAAATCATCGCAACGTGCTGCATTTCATCAGGAACTACACCAATAATCTCAAAATTACGCCCAATGATAAGTTAACCCTGCTGTCATCCCTCTGCTTTGATGCGGCAATTGTGGACATATTTGCAGCCTTGTTAAATGGTGCGACCCTGTATCCCTTCGACATCAAGTCTGAAGGTCTAGCTCCTTTGCCTACTTATCTTCAGCAGTCCGGGATGACAATTTATCACTCCACCCCCACTGTATTCCGGCACTTGAAGAGCCACCTGACGGCAGCAGACTGTTTGTCGCCGATGCGTTTAATCGTCTTAGGAGGAGAGGAGGTCAAACCTCAAGATGTCGAGATCTACCTTCAGCACTTCAGTGAGAACTGTATCTTAGTCAATCTGATGGGTTCGACAGAATCGACCATTAGCTTACAGTATTTTATCGATCGCCAAACAGAGGTCGGTAATCAAGTTCCAGTAGGTTATCCCCTCGCAGAAACAGAAATTATCTTGTTCGACGACAACGGCCAGGTCACGGATTTCTACGGGGAAATCGGGATTCGCAGTCCCTATATCGCCCTGGGCTATTGGCGGCAACCTCAGCTGACCGACAAGGTTTTTTTGGCCGACCCAGACGGGGGCAACCGACGGATTTACCGCACGGGAGATATCGGTCGCCTGAGACCGGATGGCAGCCTCGAATTTCTCGGGCGCAAAGATTTCCAGGTCAAGCTCAGGGGATACCGGATTGAACTGGGGGAAATAGAAGCTGCGCTGGCACAACGCCCTCAAGTCAAAGAAGCCGTGGTTATTGCCCTCCAAGACAATCCCTCAGAGAAGCGCCTTGTTGCCTATGTAGTAGCCAAGGGATCTCAACCGGTCAAGAGTGAATTGCGCTCCTTCCTCAAAAGTAAGCTACCCGATTACATGATTCCGGCTGTTTTTGTCATCTTGGAATCTCTACCCTTAACTCCCAACGGCAAGGTGAACCGACGTGCCTTAAAAGCACCGGAACTAGACTCCACCACATCGGCTTCTTTTGTCGGCCCCCAAACTCCAGCCCAAGAGTTACTCGCCGAAATCATCTCATCTGTCTTGGGCATCGAAGGCTGCGGAATTCACGACAACTTTTTTGAACTGGGAGGACATTCTCTGTTCGCAACTCAAGTCATTTCCAGGTTGCGAGAAACCTTCGAGGTAGAAATCCCCCTACGCAGTATCTTTGAAGCCCCCACAGTAGCCGAACTAGAAGCACAACTCAACCGCAGGAGTCAAAATGATGAGCAACTGGCCATCGCCCCAGCCATCGAGAGGGTATCGAGCGAGCAAGATTTGCCCTTAAGTTTTGCCCAAGAACGACTGTGGTTCCTCCACCAACTAGAAGCAGGAGATACCTCTGCCTACAATATGCCGACGGTATGGCAGCTAACTGGGGGACTCAACATAGATGCCCTCGAACAATCCCTCACAGAAATAATCCGTCGCCACTCAGTCCTGGGGACTAGCTTTAAGTCAGTCTCTGGTGTGGCGCGGATGGCGATCGCACCAGACTGTCAACTAACTGTACCGGTCATCGACCTACGGGAATTATCAGAACCGGACCGATCGCTGGAAGTGCAAAAGTTGACAGAAGCATTCGCCAAGCAACCGTTTGATTTAGAACAAGCGCCTTTACTGCGGGCGAGTATATTGCAACTAGAAGACCAAAAGCATATTTTGCTATTGAACGTGCATCATATTGCTTTTGATGGCTGGTCGAGGGGAATTTTGCGCCAAGAGTTGTCCGCGATCTATCAAGCTTTCAGTTGTGGTAAACCGTCACCATTAGCAGAATTGCCCATTCAATATGGCGACTATGCCGCCTGGCAGAGGCAGTGGTTACAAGGGGAAGTATTAGAAACCCAACTCAACTACTGGAAACAGCAATTAGGAGGAGAGCTACCGGTCTTAGAACTGCCCCTAGATTACCCCCGTCCCAGAGTGCAAACTTACACCGGTGGGAAAGAATCTTTCCAACTATCAGAAGAACTCACATCATCCCTCAAAGAGTTAAGTCGTCAGTCAGGCGTGACATTGTACATGACCTTACTGGCAGCATTCAAAGTATTGCTATCGCGCTATTCGGGGCAGTCGGATATCATTATCGGCACCCCCATAGCCAACCGCGATCGCACGGAACTCGAAGGTTCGATCGGGTTTTTTGTCAATACCCTAGTGTTGCGAACTGACTTGGGGGGTAATCCCAGCTTTGGGGAATTATTAGGACGAGTGCGGGAAGTAACCTTGGGGGCTTATGTTCATAAAGATATGCCCTTTGAGAAGCTCGTCGAACAGTTGCAACCGGAGCGAGATTTAAGTCGCAATCCTCTCTTTCAAGTTTGGTTCGATATGGTGAACGTGCCCCGTCGTCCCTTGTCACTCCCAGGGCTGACAGTAGAAAAACTCTCTTTAGGAGTTGCTCAGTCTAAGTTTGACTTAACCCTGTACGTTCTCCAAACCAATGAGAGTATCCAACTGACATTATCGTACAACGCCGAGCTATTTAGTTCCCTGAGAATGTCTCAACTGCTGGAACACTATCAGTATTTATTAGAGCAGATAGTCAACGTACCCCAACAGAGGCTCTCAGGTTTGGCTCTATTAAGAACCGAACATAAGCATTATCCCGATCTCAGGGAGCAGATTTCTCCAAGCCTTGCCTTTAGGGAATTTGCGCGAACAGAAATAGAGCGATCGCTCCCAGAGCGATTTGCTCAACAGGTTCGGCAATATCCCCAGAATCTAGCCATCAAAACCCCAAATTACCAATGGACTTATACAGAACTAGAACGGAAGGCCGAGGGGGTCGCAGGAATAGTCCTCAACAAATGCGGTGGTGCCCAACAACGAATTGCCCTGCTATTGGAACATGATGCCCCGGCAATAGCAGCAATTTTAGGAGTACTCAAAGCCGGAAAAACCTATGTGCCCCTCGACCCGAGCTATCCCAGAGAAAGACTCGCTTATATTCTCGAAGATTCTCAGGCAACGGCAATAGCGACCAACAACCGGAATCGGGAATTAGCGGTGGAATTATGCCCCGAGGCAATAACCATCATCAATATTGATAAGGAAGATGTCACAGATGATGGCTCTGTAATGAAACCGGAAATTTCCCCAGACCAACTCGCATATATACTCTACACGTCCGGTTCTACTGGAGTTCCTAAAGGGGTGATGCAAAATCATCGCAACGTGCTGCATTTCATCAGGAACTATACCAATAATCTCAAAATCACCTCCTCTGATAAGTTAACCCTGCTGTCATCCATATCCTTTGATGCGGCAATTATGGATATCTTTGCTGCCTTGTTAAATGGTGCGACCCTGTATCCCTTCGACATCAAGTCTGAAGGTTTAGTTCCTCTGCCTACTTATCTTCAGCAGTCCGGGATTACCATTTATCACTCCACCCCCACTGTATTCCGGCACTTGGAGAGTCACCTGACGGTAGCACAAAAGTTGCCGCAGATGCGTTTAATTGTCCTCGGAGGAGAGGAGGTCACACCCCAAGATGTGCAAATTTACCAACAGTACTTCGGTGGGGACTGTATCTTGGTCAATGGTCTGGGACCGACAGAATCGACTGTTACCTTACAATATTTTATCGATCGACAAACAGAAGTAGGTCATCGGGTTCCCGTAGGTTATCCGATCGAAGAAACAGAAATTATCTTGTTCGACGACAACGGCCAGGTCACGGATTTCTATGGGGAAATCGGGATTCGCAGTCCCTATATCGCCCTGGGCTATTGGCGGCAACCTCAGCGGACTGATAAGGTTTTTATAGCCGACCCAGAAGGGGGCAACAAGCGAATTTACCGCACGGGAGATATCGGTCGCCTGGGACCCGATGGCGGGATTGAATTTCTCGGGCGCAAAGATTTCCAGGTCAAGCTGAGGGGGTACCGGATTGAACTGGGAGAAATCGAAGCGGTACTGGCACAGCACCCTCAAGTCAAAGAAGCGGTGGTTATTGCCCTCGAAGATAATCCCGGGAATAAACGCCTGGTTACCTATGTAGTAGCCAAGGGCTCTCAACCGGTCATGAGTGAATTGCGCAGCTTCGCGAAAAGCAAGCTACCCGATTACATGATTCCGGCAGCTTTTGTCATCTTGGAGTCTCTGCCCTTGACTCCCAATGGCAAGGTAAACCGACATGCTTTACCCGCACCGGATGTTTCTACCCAGGAAGTAGGAGAAATCCCCCCCCGTACCACCACAGAACTGCAACTGGCACAAATTTGGTCGGAGGTTCTCAATCTACCCTCCGTGGGAGTGCGAGATAACTTCTTTGACTTAGGCGGTCATTCCCTGTTAGGGTTGCGCTTAATGGCGAGCATCGAACAACAGTTTGGAATGAGACTGCCTTTGACAACTCTGTTTACCGAACCTACCATTGAAAGCCAAGGTCGTTTACTCACTAGTACCCCCAATACTCAAAGTTTTTCACCTTTAGTTCCAATTCGGCAAACCGGTTCAAAGCCACCATTTTTCTGCGTTCATCCCAGGGGAGGCATTGTTCTGTGTTTAGCAGACTTAGCTCGCCAATTGGGTGTGGAACAACCTTTCTATGCTCTGCAATCTGTTGGACTCAATGGAGAAGAAAAGCCTTTAACTAGCTTTGAGGACATGGCTACCTCTTTTATCAAAACAATACAAACTGTTAGACCTCAAGGACCATACCAACTTGGCGGTTTCTGTTTGGGTGCTAAGATCGCTTTTGAGATAGCCCAACAGTTAAGCTCTTTAGGACATGAAATATCACTCTTGGCATTGATAGATCCCTTTTCTCCTTTCTTGTTCAAAAAACCATTACCAGATGAAGCCAGGCTTGTAACTTCTTTTGCCGGGTCTCTAAGTCGTCTTTTTCACAAAGAACTGCCAGTGTCAGCAAATCGACTGGAGCAACTGGGGTTGGACGAGAAATTAAACTATATTTTTAAGGAGGGAACAAGAGTTCAACTTTTGCCACCAGAAATGGGTCTAGAGCAGATTCGTCAGCTATTTGCCGTTTACCAAGCTAACAGCCTAGCCAGCTATAGTTATGTACCCCAGCCTTACTCGGGTCGGATTAATCTTTTCTGTGCGGAGAAAACATTGGAACAATTAGCTGAAGAACACATTCAAGGTTGGAGTTCTCTAGCTGCTGGTGGCATCAATATCCACAAAATTGCTGGCGACCATTACTCTATAATCTACAGTGAAGCCTTAGCGAAGGGATTAGGTCCCTATCTCAGATTTTGAGGAATCCCGTTGAAAAAGTCCCCTGAAAACTAGGGGACTTACTCCCACATATTTCACGACTAAAAAACTCAGCAAAATATTCCACATGGCGAAAGTAAGAGTTGTAACCATAGCTGCACCGATCGCGCCAATGAGAGGAATCGCGATCGCATTTAACACGATATTGATGGCAGTTGCATAAACAAAAACCATCGCGGATTTATTTTGATTCCCCGTCATAATCATCAAGGTGGAGACAGGACCGCACCAAGAGTTAATCGCCCGTCCTAACACCAAAATCTTTAACTGCCAATTGGCGGTAATAAATTCCGAGCCAAATATTCCTAAAACCGGTTGACTGAAGAGGATTAGAAATAAGGAAATAGCCAAAGAAGGCCAGAAAATCCACAAGGCAACTGTTCCAACCACTTTTTGGAGACCGTCAATATCCTCTTTAGCATACAGGGCTGCGAAACTAGGAGCGGCGACTATATTGATAATTGTCGGTACAAAACCAACCCATTTAGCCGTCTTCAGTGCCGCAGCGTACATCCCTGCTTCGGACGGTCCCAATATTGAACCCACCATAATCGTGTCAGTTTTACTGAGAATGAGGAAACAACCGGACTGTAATAACACCACAAAAGCAACACCCAACCACTCTCGAATGGCATAGATCGGTTTGCTAGCAACAAATTCTTGGTTTAACTTCAGCAATAATAATCCCAACTGGAATAAGACAACTGCTAGCAAGGTTATTTGAGAGATAGCGATCGCAGAAATTCCTGTGAGAGCGCGATTGGTCTCTAAGAACAGAAATGCGCCACAGATTAGCAAGACTGGCCAAATTATTTGTGATGGCGCATAACCTAAAGTAACATCCTTGGCCGCTCTAGCTGTTTCTAATTGCAACTTCACTAGGGCTTGTAGCGGGATGAGACCGATACCGATTAATAAAGGAATGGCATAAGCAAAGGGGTGGTAATAATTGAGCAGTAAAATTACACCAGCAGCTAGCAAGCTAACTAAGAGACTAGCTAGAATAGTCATCAACCAACTGCTGCGCACGATCCCCCGCAACAGTTCCCATTCTTCTTTCACCCGGTACTGGGAGACAAATCGCAAAACGGTATGGGGTAAACCCAATCCTGCGGGAATGGCTAAGAGGACAGACCAAGCAACGACATATTCATAAATGCCATACTCGGTTCTGCCAATCCATCGGGCGAGGAAAACTTGCACTAAATAAGTCAGAAGAATACCCGCAAATTTTATGACTAGGGCAATTCCAGCTTCTTTAGCGAGAATACCTAAATTCAGATTTTCCTCAGTAGTGGAACTAACGGTTTGTGTCATCAATTTTCCTTAAATAAAAGTTATATAGCAATCCTAAATGGATTAAGATATAGGTGTAACGGCTTGCAAACAAAAACGCCTCAGCTTGCAAACAAGCTAATTTTCAGCTCACATTAACTGCAAATAAAAACAGCTTTCAGCTCACATTATCTGCAAATCAGCTCAAATTATTTGCAAATAGCTCGCAAACAGAATTTTCAGCTCACATTAACTGCAAATAGCCTGTAACTTTGACACAGAAAGTATTATAGTCTTTTTGTCTAAATCATTGGCCATATAATGTCCAATTAAGTGCCTTTTTGATAGTAAAACGACGTTTTATCCCTAATTGAGGTCTTTTCTCTAGTCAATAATATATATAAAAGTATATATATTATTGACTAATTAGTATATATATTTAATGAATATATTCTACTACATATTAAACATTAATTACCTTGTTTTATACTTATATTATCAATTTTTAAAAATGTACTTACTAGGCAATTTGCATAATTATTTTCGTTGAAAGTATACAGTAAATCCACAATTAAATTGCCCAACATATTAGGCTTAAAAGTTGAAATCTCAATAATTTCAACAGGATTTAGCTATTTAGGAAGAGTTAATCTGATAGAGATTAGCAAAATTAATAGTTTAATTGATAATAATGTTTCTGCTCTTGTAGCGTCTGAAAAAGCTATTCAATTATGTGAAAAATAAGCTGTATAAAAAGCTTAAATTATCTTGACAAATTTAGATAATAAACCCTCAAATTAATTGCTGTAATAATATACCTCTAAATATATTTTTAACTTGGAAAATTATGTTATGGACAGAGTATTGATACTACTCTGCCCTTGTGGAGTGAGGATTAGCTGTAGACATTTGTCTTTACAGTGGGGACAGTGTATGTTTTAAAGTTTGTAATCTAGGCATCAAAAAGCTTACAGCTTATTTGCAATTAATGTGAGCTGAAAATCTTGTTTGTGAGCTGTTTGCAAATAATCTGAGCTTATTTGCAGTTAATGTGAGCTGAAGGGTGTTTTTATTTGCAGTTAATGTGAGCTGAAAATTGCCTTGTTTGCGAGCTGAAGCGTTTTTGTTTGCGAGCCGTTACATCTACATCGCACAGGAGCAAGAATCAGTGAATTATTGTCCTTAAATTTAGAAGATATTGACCGAGATAATTGTAAATTTCAAGTCATAGGTAAAGGGAATAAAAAACGCTGGTGTTTTTATAGTAAAGATTCTGCTATTCTTTTAGAAAAATATATCCAATATTATCGACACAAACCTCATAAAGCCCTATTTACAGCAAAACATCCATTAACCGAAATTATTACCCGATTATCCTATCATCGAGTTTATAGCTTATGGCGAGAATTAACCAATCAAAGTCCCATATTAACAGGAGTGAGGCTACATGATTTACGTCATACTTTTGCCACAGAAAGAGTGGGTTTAATGGGAATTGAGGAACTACGGGCCTTGATGGGTCATTCTCACATTCAAACTACTCTAAAGTATCAAAAAGTTACATCATTAAGAGCAGAACAAGTTGCTCAAAACGCTTTACAAATACTATTAAAAAATGACTGATAAGTATATATTTAATATATATTAATGCGACAAAATTTTCCCATAATAAAAGAGTATTAATAATACTCTTGCTCTGAAAAGTGAGTGTTGAGCGCGTGTATCTCAAGTGTGAAATGTAGCTACAAGTATTATGTAGTATAGGTTAGAGCCAAGTTTGTCCGCGCGCCCGTTCCCTCAAAAACTATTCACTCCACGTTGCAGAGTACCGTCAGACTCATTATTATCTCTAGTTTCTGATCGCCACAGAAGAATTGCTCAACTGAGCAATTCTTTCTTTGAGGTCTAGCTTGAATGTACCATAAGGATTAACATGACTAAAAATCAAAGGTGTAATAGCCCGTAAATCTGTCTCCGTCAACCTTTTAAACCAATGTGGCTCTGCCAATACACTCTGAATCATCAAGGTATTCACATACACCAAACAATTTTGTAATAAATGCAAAGATAATACTGATAATTCCTGAGTTTCTAGACGATTAGAAGCAAATTCACCCCCTTTTCCGTAGAAAATAAAATCATTCACCCCATTCCATCTTTCCACAACATTTAAACCTTCATTTATTTCCCTTCGTACTGCTTCTGAATTAAGATATTCACACAAAAAAATTGTTTTAATAACTCTTCCTAATTCTATTAAAGCTAAATAAGTTGGATGTTTGAAAGAATTTTTTCTAAAACGTTTTAAAATAGCTTCTGTTTCTGCCGTTCCTAATCTCAAGGCTGTGGCATATTTTACCATTTGGTCATACTGAGTCCGAATTAAATCCCAATTAATAGGACGGGTAAGAATTGGTTGTAAATTAGGATAAGCTTCTGGCTGGCCAACATAATGACGATACAATTTTTGTACCTTAATTCGCTTTAACCGTGGCATTAATTGAAATCCTAACAAATGGGTAAAAGCAAAAGCTATCTCACTTTGTCCGTGACTATCTACATAGTTTTTCTCAACTTCCATACTAGAACAATGACGTAAAACACCCTCAATCATTGCAGTCACCTCGCTTGAAGAACAAGTTTTGAGTTGAGAATAAATGCAGGCTGAGTTTTTCGATGGCGTGCCAATAAATCATCACTCCTCGACCTCTATAACGGAGGTGGTATTGGTTCATTAAATTCTGTTCCCAAGCTCCAAAATGTTTACTGTCACTGGCACAAGTTGTGGTTCCCTCTCCCCAAATCTGTGGTAAACGAATCTCAAAGATACCATTAATAACTTCAGTAATGGCACTGCGTAATTGTTCTTTATGAATATAGCGACGGCGGACATAGAGTAAATCTTGATAGTTTTCGCCATTGATACCTGTATTAATGCGTTTCAATCCTGTATTTGTTCCCATACCGTAGAGGCAAAGCAGTAATCTTTTTTGTAGCGTTTCTCTATCAATAATTTCCCGTGTTCCCATACTCTTGAAGTTCCGAGTAAAATTAACCCTTAAATCTGTCTCTTTGAGAATATCTAATAAGCTGGTTTGATGCCAAATACGATTAATTTCTCCTTTTAGTTGTTTGAGGTTTAGAGGTTCATTTACTGCAGGGAATGGGCTAAGTCTAATTAAACCTTGATTTTTTCCGACAATATTAACATCTGGGTTATCAGGCATTCCTTTGTCTAATTTTTCTAAGGAGTCAGCCATTTTTTGTTGTAGGTTACGGACGAAGGTTTCTACATCTTCTGGTAAGGTTAAAGCTTGATAATAAACTTGACGATGTTGTTCAAAATCTGTAGGTAAATCTTCATCAGGATTTCGATAGCGATATGCTCCTGTTACCCAGATTTCTTTACAGGATAATCTTTCTCGAAGGGTTTGTAAAACACTGATTTCGTAATTAATGCGGTTAATGCGTTCTTTTCCATCTTCCTCTTTTTCTAAAAGGATTTCTTTCCAACCACTTTTTAACACTCCATCAATGGGTATATTTTCTCCATTTTCATAGTATCTAGCTTTACTTTGAGCGTATTTCTTGAGTAGCTCTATTGCTTGAATTACGGGGCGATGAATGTCGTTGTTGGAGCGAAATTCTAAGGTCTCTAGGAGTAGGGGAATCATCCGGCGGTAGTGGTTGGCAAAGGATGCACGGATTATTAATCAAACTGCCAGCAATGATGCCATCAACAATCAAAATACAGGAGTTAATACTACCACAAACAACACAGCTACCATTCAAACTAACACAGGAGATATAGCCAATGATAACACTGCCAATCTTCAAGTAAACACAGGTAATATAGACACAGGAAATATTAATCAAACTGCCAGCAATGATGCCATCAACAATCAAAATACAGGAGTTAATACTACCACAAACAACACAGCTACCATTCAAACTAACACAGGAGATATAGCCAATGATAACACTACCAATCTTCAAGTAAATACAGGTAATATAGACACAGGAAATATTAATCAGACTGCTAGCAATGATGTTATCAACACTCAAAATACAGGAGTTAATACTACCACAAACAACACAGCTACCATTCAAACTAACACAGGAGATATAGCTAACAATAACACTGCCAATCTTCAAGTAAATACAGGTAATATAGACACAGGAAATATTAATCAGACTGCTAGCAATGATGCCATCAACAATCAAAACACAGGCGTTAACAATACTAACAATAACACTATTAATCTTCAGACTAACACTGGACAAATTACTACTAATGATAATACCAATATTTCAGTTATAGGTGGAGACATTACCACAGAAAACATCACTCAAAATGCCGGAAATGATGCAACTAATATTCAAGCTACATTTAGTGACATTACCACAGGAAATATCAATCAAACAGCAGGAAATAATGCTACCAATATTCAAAATGCAGGTAACCAACAAAATATTAGCAACGTTACTCAAACAGCAGGAAATAATGCTACCAATATTCAAAATGCAGGTAGCCAAGAAAATATTGGAGAAATCAATCAAAATATTGGCAATAATTCTATCAATATTCAGACCCAAGAAACCAATCAAAATACAAGCCAGATATCAGTCAATCTTAATGATACAATCCCCAGTAACAATAACGAAATAGTAAATACTAGCACACCTAAATCACAAATGGAAAAGTCTATCAACAATACCATAGACACTCAACAAATATTGAACATAATTGATACGGTTAACACCAATCCTATCATGGCAGCCGAAAGTTCAGATCAAATAGTAAATATGTTAGAAGAAAACCGCGTAAAAGAATATTCAAATTACTTTGGAGAAGACTTTAAGGACAAATTAGTTAATACAAAAAACATCCGAGATATTTTGGCAGGCATGGCTACTAAAACTGGAAAAGAATCTGCAGTTGTTTATATTAATGCTTATGACAATCAATTACAAATCATTTTATATACTAAATCAGGGAAGCCAATTCTTAAAACTATTCTTGAACCTGAAGTTGGACGCCAAAAATTACTCAAATTTGTTAGCGAATTACTGGGAGACATTGAAAATCCCGCTAGTCATTCTGATAAGTATCTATCAACAGCACAACAATTATATGATTGGTTAATTGCACCTATATCAGCAGAATTAGAAGCAGCAAATATTGATACTTTACTGTTTAGTATGGATGAAGGTTTGCGGAGCTTACCTATAGCAGCGTTACATGATGGGGAACAATTTTTAATTGAAAAATATAGCCTCAGTTTGATTCCTAGTGTGAGTTTAATGGATACTAACTATCGCCCACTTCAAGATACTCAGGTATTAGCAATGGGAGCAAGTGAATTTCTGGAACAAAAGCCATTACCAGGAGTACCCGTAGAGATACAAACTATCTCCCAAAAGTTATGGCAGGGTAATATGTTCCTTAATGAAGATTTTACTCGTAATAACCTACTAATTCAACGACAAAATTATCCTTATCCTATTATTCATTTAGCTACTCATGCAAAATTTTTACCTGATAAAGCGAGTAATTCTTATATTCAACTGTGGGGTAATGAACAAATAAAATTAGACCAAATTAGGAAGTTAGGTTGGAGTCAACCTGCGGTTGATTTGTTGGTCTTGTCAGCTTGCACTACTGCTATTGGAGACAGAAATGCAGAATTAGGGTTTGCAGGGTTATCAATAGCAGCAGGAGTGAAGTCGGCTTTAGCTAGTTTGTGGGATGTGAGTGATGAAGGTACATTGGGGTTGATGATGGAGTTTTATACTCATTTGAATGATGTCAAGATTAAAGCAGAGGCACTAAGACAAGCTCAGTTAGCAATGCTAAGAGGGGAGGTGGTGATTGCAGATGGGAAGTTAAGAAGAGTTGAAGGTCGTGGAGTAGTAGTGGTATTACCCCCTGCGTTAGCAAATCAGGAGAGTCAAAATTTATCTCATCCTTATTATTGGGCAGGCTTTACTATTATTGGTAGTCCTTGGTGATTAAACCCACATTCCACACAACAAAATGTAGGAGAGTGAAAAAAATCGGGGGAGATGACAGTATATGGTAAGATGGACAAATGTCTGATTACTCCGAACCCGTTATCTACCAACTCAAAGTCGTATTACAGGGTATTAGTCCGATGATATGGCTCTGTTAATTCCTTTGGTTGGTCTTGGCAGTTATAAATCATTGCCTACCCCATCATATTGAGTGGATACTTCACTACTGCCCCATCCCTACCTCAGATTCAACCCAATCAACAACATTTGTACTCTGGTTAAATATTTAGAGGTATTAGAGACAGATTACTCTTAAAGTTTCATCTCTTGATTTACCAACGCAAAAAACAATTATTAATAGAGGAATTCTCCTGGCAAATTTATGATTTATTCTTTGATTTCCACCTATTTAGTCTAAACTCCAGTTGTAAAATATCCAGGATTTACTGTAGTTATTCTTATTCTTCTCCAGCTAGTTTGAGAATCTTATTCCGAGTCGATAATGCTAAACGAAATTTTAAAGTATCTAATCGTTCCAGAATAGGTTTAACTCGCTCTAAATATCCCTTTTGTTTTGCTTTTAGAAGAATCCCTAATGTGCCAATATACTCTAATTTTAATAACTGGGCATAACGTCTGGCTAAACCATCATCTAAAATTATAAAACTTTCAGGTATTTCTAAGCCTAAAGCCAGTGCCTCTCGCTCTCCAGCTCCTAATTCAGTCACAAGAGGTAAAATAGCTTTAGATTGAGCTGAACGAATTTCAATCCAAGAAATAGAATAAATATCTGGTAGAGAAATTCCGAGGGAAAGACCAACTGCTAATTCATCAGCGACAGATTCAGGCACAATAATTTGACCATATAAATTATGGAGTAAATCAAGTAAATGAGCTTGGTAGAGATATTGAATAGGTGAAGTATTGACAATAATATTAGGCACGTCTGAATTCCTCAGCTAATTCAGCTTCAGTGAGTTGAAAAGTGTCTACACCATAATCAGCTAATTTTGTTAAAAATAAGACTTTAGGAATTCCAGCTAAATTTGCAGCAGCCCCAGAAGAAAGACGACCTAATTCATAAAGTTTAATAGCAGCAATTAGTTGCATTTCTTGACTAAGTTGTTCTGGGGTTAATTTTAACGCTAGGGCTGTTTCTTCAGGTATATTAATGGTTAGTTGATACATATTTGAATTATTTCAAAGAAAGTAATTGTTTTGAATTAGATTGATGGCAATTCCGGAACGGAGCGCTACACAAATCGCTCAAACTAAATGTGAGCAGTTCGCTTTTAATGTGCAAAAAAAAAGAGAGCAGAAATGGAATTAGCAGATCACATCTCCTCAGAATGTTGGTTAGCCATCTCCGCTCTTGCAGCATTGGTAATTGATTCTCTCAGAAAAGTAACTCTATCTTTTTGAGGTAGCCCCCTGATATATTCATCTACATCTACTTCCAACTTGACCGATACAGGTTTTTTTGCTAACTCTCCTAATGAACGATCGCTTATAGCTACTCTTTTAGTTTGATGAAATACTGAGTCTTTTGGTTTTGGGTTGCGATTACCTTTAGCCATAATACTTCTCCTATAAATTATTACTCCATTATATCCGAATATCCTGGTATACTAGGATATATAAGCTGAAGTTATCATATCTTCAGGTATACCAGGATAATTCTAATCGGTAAAGGGTTGTATTATCCTAGTATACTAGGATAATATATAGATATAGGAAAGGGAAAAACCAAAAGGGACACCACCCAAGCCCTGGAAAAGCAAAGTGATGTCCCACCCCCTACATCAGACATAGGAGAACTACAATGTTAACACAAATACAGACAAAAAGGCCAGCCCCACCTCAACTGAAGCTAGTCGCACCACCCGTACAACCACCTCAAAGCAACGATAACTGGCTTTATGCAGGTACAGATGAAGCCTGGTTGTATACAGACTACTCTCAAGCTCCTTACAACATTTGCACTGAGGTAGAAACTACTGCATATAAACTCCCTCTGTACGAGGAAGACCTAGACTGTTACTCCAATGAACCAGGCAAAACACCAGAGCAGATATGGCGAGAGGTAGAAGAGTTTAAAGCATCCGCATCACCCGATGACTACGACGAATTCTAGGTACTCGCCATGACGAGCATAGAGGTAGCGATCGCTGCTTCTATGGAACTAGGTAGAATAATCTATCCAGAATACATAGAGGCAGCAATAAGGGTAGGTGAGGATATATCAATACTGACACCCGACGCAATCATCACCATACCAAGAAGAATTTTTCAAACCTACATAACCGACTGGTTGGAAGCAGTCGTAGAAATCTAACCTATGTCAAATTCTACACAAATAGGAGCAATAATGATGAAATCGGTCAATTATTTTGTAAGTAAAAAGCCTTCAGACCAAGACCAACAAGCACTCGATCAACTTGATGAATTGATTCCCCAGATGAACTTTGAAGAATTGTTGGTTTCAGCTTATCAAATTCTGGATAATCTAGCCTGTTGTATTGAAGATACTGATTTATCCACGAAAGTTGTGGAATTGACAACTAGCCTGGACGAAGATATTTCAGAAGCTAGCGCAGATGCAGCTCAGATTGCAGTATTGAAATTAATTATGCACAGATTAGGAGATCCATCTGTCCGTTAGGGGTTTCGTCTGGTAGTCAAGAGCCTTCAGCTATTCGCGCTGTCCCGCGAATAGTCTTTATGATAATAGCTGATTAATATGAACACAATAACTGATTACTTAGAATTCATCAAAATCAAAAATCAAATTAGGCAATATTTGAATGAATTTGACTGGGAATTCACACATTACCTCGATGATATTTACTCCGAAGAAAAAGGGCATACTTATGTGTTTAACACTGATAATTATTGTTATGAGGTAAAATTTTGTATCGATCATCAAAAAATAAAAATAACCAAAATTAGTAAGGAGCAAGCATTTGTTCAGACAAAATTTATCAAAAAATATGTAGATTTTCTAGATTTGTTAGAAAATTAATTGAAGTCTATTTGTTCTAAACTCAAAGCGGTCGCGAACTACTCAGCGTGCTAGCTGTCCATCAAATGGGCGCGGTCGCAGCTCATCATAATTTATAAATTTATCCTTTGAAACCATGTGTAAAATTGAAACTAGATGGCACGACGAATCAGAAATTAATGATATCCCCACAGGACCTTGGAGAGATAATAAAAGGAGTAGTAATTTGTTACTGCTGGCTTATCGAAAAAAAGGAGAGTGGACTTATAAAATAGGCACCTATTATGTCTACAAAGATAAAGATAACTACAATGTATATGTTTGGGATTGTGGAGACGAGAGATACAACTATCCTCCTGCTTTTTGGAAAGAAATAAAAATTGTAGAGCCTTCTCCAGAAATTGAGTAAATTGAGTCAGAGGTTATTTATTAACGCGCTCTGATTAACCTCTATAGTCGGCTCCACACACAATCCAGGCCGCTCCGCTAAAACTTTTCCCCAACACGCCCCTAGTTAAATTAATGCAGAAAACAAAAGTTGTTGGTGAGGCGGGGCGGTTGGGGCGCTAACGCTAAAAGTTTTGCCTGGATTGTGTTCAAATTTGGTTGTTACAGATAGACTTGACATGAGACGAAATATTGATTTTTGAAAGCTTTATACATCAATATTTTTATAGGATGTATAGCTAAGAAGCTGTGCTACATATATGTGTATCAAGAGAAAACTCTTACTATGATATTTTCCGATAGAGTATGCTACCGGAAAATATGTAGGAGCTTACCTCAACCGTAAGTAGAAAAGGCAATTCAGTAGTAGGTTTTTGATACATCTGTGTAAGTGATGAACCGTTATAATCCTGATGATGTCTGTATTTTTGTTTTCCAATATCCTGTATTTGTCAAATTTTTCGATTGCATACTCTATCGAAAAGACATAGTGAAAAATTGTAAATCAATCATTTTTATCATCTAATTTTTGATATTATTAGTTATAATAGATGGAAAAATTTGACCTAAATATACCTATTTATAGAGGTATATTTCAAGAAAAAGATTCCCAGACAACTAATTCCCATATTTTAAGTATTTCTACTCATTACTATTCTAAAGCTTAACGGCAGAAGCTTCCACAATTTAGATGCATTTGCCCTGGTCTAAACTCCAGTAATTACTAATTATGCAAATTTATACAAAATTAATAAACTTTTTAAAAAGTATTTTAGTAATGCCAGTAGTCATATCTACTATTATATTTTTAATCTTTATAGTATTCTTAATTGCAATTTTTAGATCTATAAAACTGTACAAATTTTCTGATAAATTAATTGATATTTATCAATGGTTCAGTGGTAATTTTTTCACCTTTTTATTATTATTGTTTCCCGTTGATAGACTTGAAGATGACATACATTATGAAGCGAGTTTAATAGTTAGCCAAAATATAATATTGTTTTTATTTATCATAATTGTAAAACATTCGATCTCAGCTATATATAACTTAGTTTATAACTTTGAAGATAACTATAAACTATATATAGAATCAAATGTATGGGAGATTTCTCAAGACTATTTATTAGGTGTATTATTTATGTCAATAGGATTTACTTTAGGAAAAAAAATTGTTGATTTCGTATATAAAATCTTATTAGAGTGACATACTCCGGGCACTGAGACTAGCAGAGCGTGTGGGCTACGAGCGCGACTCTACTATGTAGACATAAACTGAGCTAACAAGGAATGCCCTTCCTTTTCAGTAATATAGGTTGGACTTCTTTAAAAAAGCGCGTGGTTTTCTGTAAATTTGCTACCGATACCCTTACAAGAAGAGGTAATTATTAATTATTACAGCGTTTTTCATGATTAGTAGACCACAAAATTATTTTTGGCGCTTAGAGTAGGGAGTAGGGAGTAGGGAGTAGAAAAATGCTTTGGAGTTGGCCATATTAACTGTAGTCTATCCATGTGAAAAGCGCTATAATTATTAATTGTTTACTCCTCTTTTTCTCTTTGATTATCTAACCAATTTTCTACATCTGCAATAGTTTTCATGTCAAAAATTTCCTCCCCTAAAATATCTAATTTGGCCAAAGATAATTGTTGGATTTGACTCTCCACTTCTGGAGAAATTTCTCCTAACATTCGCCGAATTAGACGCAATATTTGTTTAACTGCTTCCTCAATTTTTCCTTCTTCTCGACCTTCTTCTCGACCTTCTTCTCGGCCTTCTTCTCGACCCTCCTGTATTGCTAAACTAATTTCACCTTTTCTATCTCCAATAAATACTTCTTGTTTATGTAACTCCTCTAATTCTTCATTACTTAAATTAGCTCGGCTAGCAATATTTAACGCTGCTTCGATTTCTGCTACTTCTCCAAGAAAATCAGGAATTACTTCTAAATTAGGAGCAGATTTAAGGAAATAAATCCATTTATCACTCTCGGTTTCTAACTCTGATAATTCTTTGTTAAATTTGGGTAATTCTAAAAATATTAGTTTTAACTCGTCTCGATAGTACAATGAATCTTTCTCCTCCTTGAATCTAAATTTGTTAATCATTTTTTTGGCTTCTTTAAATAGCACAAAGTCTGTAATAGTTAAAGCAATAAAAGGTTTTAAAGTTCGATATCCTTCCCCAGTATCTAGCTGGTTACCATAAGCTTTAGCTAAGTTATAAATTACTCTTTTTTCAAATGCTTCAACGTTCAATACTTGCATCTCAATTATGACTGTAGAGCCATTATCTAATACGGCTCTAACATCTAGATAAGTATCCTTAAGAGTTTGAGTAATGCCTGGATTATAGGGGTCAATTATTTCCAGAGATTGTATAGTTTTATGATTGTCATAAACTATGGCATTGAGAAAACTAATTAATATTTGTTTACTGCGGTTTGAACCGAAGATTTTTTTAAAGGCAAAGTCGGTTTTCGGACTGATAAATCTCATAGTTATATTGTTTATAAATAAAGGAACGAATGTTAGAGTTGATTTTTTTCTTATTAATTGTTAATTATTAATTACTGAACTTCCAAATCCAAATCAAGAGTTAACTGCCCGTATTGTTCCCACAACTTCATTCTCCGTACCTTCTGGGTTCGGTTCCAGTCATTACGGTCGAAATTAAGATGGCAGACTGAGCAGAGCGCTTTAAGATTGTCAGCTTCACAGTTGTTAGGATTATGATCTAAATGAGCCGTTGTTAAAGTAAATCGTTGAGGTTTGGTAATTCTGATAGTGCCGTGTTCATCGTCTTCCACTACTTTGTAAAGATGAACCAACCACTCTGGATGATTATCCATCAGCCATTGTTCAGTCTCCTTTTGAGAGATTCCAGGAGGTCTACACGGTCGCCCGCACCATTCGCAAGTCCAATTTGCTGCTTGTTTAATGGATAAAGCGATTTCTTTCCAGTTGTCTGGATACAAATTTAGATTTATTGGCATTAATTGTTTTGTCTAGATTTATATCTATCTACATATATGATAATAGATAATCTCTTTATCAATAATAATTTTACCCCTAATGTTATGGGTAAATCAGAACCACTTTCTGATAGTATTCAATTACAGCACCATATTACCCAGAAAAAACACATGATTATAGCCTTTGTCAATCAGAAAGGAGGCACAGGAAAGTCCACTTCGGCCATCCATCTAGTCTACTGGTTAATGCAACGTGGTTCAGTTATTCTTGTAGATGCAGATGCCCAAAACAGTAGTTCAGTCTGGGCAGAAACACTCCAAATGCCTTTTCAAATTATCAGCGACCCAGAAGAAATCTTTGATGCTCTCCCAATCCTAGCCAAAGAATATGACAACGTAGTAGTAGACGGGCCTGGAGGAATGAGTGAAGTTTCCAAAGCTATATTATCCCGTTGTGATATTGCTCTAGTACCCTGTCAACCATCCGGTCTCGACCTCCGTAGTAGTAATAAAACACTACGCTTTATTAACCAGGCTCAAGAACTACGTCAGGGTGTGCCAAAAGCTTTTCTCTATCTTAACCGAGCCACCAAAGGTACAATTCTCCTTAGAGAATCTCGGCAAGTCCTAGCAGAATCTTCCATTCCAACCCTGCAAGCCGTAATCTATCAGAGACAATGCCTCGCTGATGCCCCTGGACAAAACAAGACAACATTTCAAATGTCCGGCGCTATGGCTACTTCCTCTGCATCTGAATTTGACTCATTATTTACAGAAGCATTTTCTACCGCAGGAATAGAAATGAAAAACCCTGCAACAAAAAGCAAATCTACTAGGTCTACCAAATCTACTAAGACTAGAGCTAAATCTAAGCCGAAATCTAAATCTTCTAAGTCCAAAGTTTCTTGACGATGACAAAAAGAAATCCACTCCGTAACTTTATATTTGACACAAAAGAAACTTCTTCTATGTCCACCACTTCCTTACAGTCCACTACAGGACAACAAGAAATATCCATAGAAGAAATTGTTTTACCCCCATCTCAACCACGACGCTATTTCGACCCAGAGAAACTAGCTCAACTAAGTGCTTCTATTTCTCAGTTTGGCGTACTTGAACCACTATTAGTCCGACCTACTAACAACAACTTATATGAGTTAGTCGCAGGGGAGAGACGTTTAAGAGCTTCAAAAATGGCTGGACTAACTTCTGTGCCTGTAATTATCCGCTCTCTCAATGATGAGGATGCCTGGCAATTATCGTTGATAGAAAATCTACTAAGAGAAGACCTCAACCCTCTTGAAGAAACTGAAGGTATTTTGCAACTATTGGCTGTCCAGATAGATGAAAATATTCCCTCTGTGGTAAAGTTGTTAAACAGAATGCAAAATGAGGAAAAAGGAAAAGTTACCCCTAACGTTATGGGTAGCCCTACTGCTCAAATCATAGAATCAGTATTTGAAGACCTGGGACTGATGAACTGGCAATCCTTTGTTAAAAATCGCCTTCCATTGTTAAAATTACCCCCAGATATTCTAGAGGTTCTGCGCTCTGGAAAGCTAGATTATACAAAGGCAGTAGCAATAGCTAAAGTCAAAGACGAGGCCATGAGACAAAGTTTACTGGAAGAAGTAATAGAAAATTCACTGTCTTTGTCGGGGATTCGACAAAGAGTGGCAGAAATTAATCAGACTGTAAAACAAGAAGATACCTTGAAAAGTGGTCTGGACAATACCTATCGTTTAATTAAGAGTTCGAGAATTTGGGATAATACTAAAAAAAGAAGACAATTAGAAAAGTTATTGGTTCAGATAGAAAAACTTGTTAGCGGAGAATAAGAAATTTATCTATTACTCAAAGTAATAACACTAAATATATTGAATTATTGGAACAGCTAGTCGGAGCGATCGCTGCGAATATTCAAGCTAAAAGTCCAATTTGGTACCACGACGAATTAGAGAAAGCTGCTATTGGGGGATGGTTACTTTCCACTGCGGAAGTTAAACATTTAATAGGAGTCAAGCCTTATTGTCAAAAAGGTTCTAATATTTACACTCATGGTAGTTGGCAGTTCATCAAAGTGGGAAAAATAGGAGGTGCAACAGCTTGGAGAGTTGAGAAAATTATCATGGAAATTTAACTACTTCAGATAAGTAGAAATAAGTTGATATGAATGAACAAATAATTAATATTAAACTATAAACTATCTATTTTAAATGTTTTTGTATACTGTCTTGTGAGTAATAGACATATTTACTAGACACCCTCATAACTCAAATAATTAATGATGCTTTGCTCCGGCTATAATTGTTATATCTAATGAAGCAGGATTGGAACAGATAATCATAAATTTCTATAGATTATCGTAGGTTTCTAAGAACGGCTCGCGAATATAGCAACGTCGGGGTATGTCAACGTTCTTTTTGCGAGGCAGTATACTCTTTCTGTTCAACAGCTTGCTCGACAGTATTAGCAAACTCTAAAAACTTCTTAGTCTCTTCTGGACTCAGATTTTCTTCGACAATATTTCCATCTGCTGAACCTTGAAATACTTCCTCTCCACTTGATTTAGATGTGATAGAAATATCACCATCACTTGTTCTTTCAAAAAAGTAATTAGTAGTCCCGTGATAATCACTTTCTTGGAGGTCAAGAAAATTGTCAACAGCTTCAAGTATTTTTTTATTAGCAGCTTCGTCTACTTTCTCAGCAAAAGTCACGAAATCTTCTGTTTGTTCTGCACTAAGTTGGTTTGTTATAGTACCACCCTCATCCACAGTAAACAATTTATTCTCGTTGTCGCCATCACGAGCGCTAATTGATATTTCTCCATTTTCAGACTTTTCTAGTATATAATTAGCAGTTTCATACCGTTCCGACTCTTGCATTGTCAAAAAATTATCTACCCCATCTACAATAAGCTTATTTTCTGACTGTTCGTAGTCATTCTCTAACTCCAAGGCTTTGTTTGTTTCATTATTTCCTTCTAAATTGTTACTTTTTTCTTGGACTTGTTCGCTAAAATCAACAAACTTTTCAGTTTCATCTTGAGTGAGATTAGATTCAATATTTCCTTGTGCATCTTGATGAAAAACTTCACCTCTATCGTCTTTAGTGTTAATTGAAATTTCCTCATCACCCTTTTCCAAGATGTAATTCTCCGTCTCATAACGATCTGTTTGAAGTAGCTCCAGGAAGTTGTTAATTCCATCCGCTATAGTTTGATGCGCAGAGCTGTTGTCAATTTGCTCTAGCTGATTATCAAAATTAGCAAGTTCTGGATTAATTTGTGATGAGGCTTCAAGTTGTACATCAAAATTTTCTAGCTCCATTTTTTCTTTTTCACTTAGTTCAGGGGTGGTTGATGAAGTTTTTGAGCGTTCATCAAAATCCTGCAACTCTGTACTTGGATCTAGTATTAAATTAGTCATATCATCATCAATACTCGTATTATCCATGTTTCCTCCACACGTCGTTTTTATTATTGAAATAGTTCGGGATTTCTTGTCAGACCCTGACAACTGTACTAAAATGCAACCAGAATCTTAATATTATTGTTCTATGATAACTTCTAACAAAATTTATACAGTCTGGAAAAGCTGGAGAGACCAATACAAAATAACTCTAACTCCCGTTCCTTATCGTTTTGGTCTCAACTCAAAGCAAGTACATAGATTGAGTTTGGTAATGGCGATCGCTTTGAAATTTATTCTCTGGGCGATCGCTGGGAGGAAATGGTTTGTTTGTTAATTCTCCTTTTCCAAACAGCCTAGAAAATATTATATGTAATTGTTAACTGACCAGGCGTCTTTTTCTTGGTTCCGTCTCTGTGTCAGCATCTTTGAATCTCTAGCTAATCGCAAATTGAGGGCACTCACAGCCGATTGCAACTTGGGTAAAAGCATTCGTACTTCTTCAATAGTTCCATATTTTGCTATGTGGGAAATTGCCCACATTATTTCCTCCGGCTTGATCTCTACTTTTACTTCCATAGGTTTTTCTCTCGTTAACTAACGTTAGTTACAACAGTTCTATATAGTCTGCTCCGAAACATCAAATTTACTAAGTGTTACAGAGCATTTTTAATGTATGCCACATCCTCCCACGCCCCGGCAAAACCCACTTCCTAACCCCCTCCCTTGCTACCGTCGTCGGACCAGTTTTAACGGAGGGGGACAAGAAGAAGGACACACATAGTTGATTTCAATATTCTCAGATCGATCGACTTTTCATAATTTTTCTAAAATTTGGAACGGCTCCGAACTGGTGGAATCAATCCTCTCAGAAGTGAGGGTTGCTTATCATCAATCACTTCTGTCGCAGCAGTTTGCAAACCAATCTCAGCAAGCGATTCAATCACGGCAAAAGGCAACTCAGCTCTCTGGGCAGCTTCTAGAAAAGTCACACCATGACGAGCTAAATCTAGAAATTTTTTGATTTTATCGACAACGGGGTCTTTATAAGCTGTGTACTTTCCTTTGAGAGCCTCTACATAACCACGTCGGATATCTAGCAAGCTTGCCTGCCGCCCATCAGTTAAAGTGAGAAGCTCCTCAGTTGGTGGCAAAACTTCTGGCACAATAGCAACTCCATTAGAAATTTGAGGAGTTCTTGTCAAAGAAATAGTTAAATCAAAAGTATAGGTACGCTTCTCATTATTTTGATTAGACGTAACAACCACCAAATTAGTAGGATAAATAGTCTCATAAGGATAATCCTCTTCGCGAACAGACCTTATAGATGGAGTTTCTACCACACCCTTCAACCGCAGAGGTTCAATGGTTTTCAGCACAATTAACGATGCCCGGCCAGTATCCACAGGCAAATCGGTAGAAAATACGATTTGATGTACATCAGCCAGAGAAATAAATTGAATCGTTTCCCCATTCCTAAATTCAATCACACTCTGACGCCCAGGAACCAAGACTATTTCTGTAGTCTCCGCTAATGCTTTTGGAGCGTTCACAGTTTCTATAGCGGGAGGTACGGATAAAGCTCGGTTTGACATAATAGCAAAACTTGCAATTGCACCCCAAATGGTTCCTTTCCAATTCATCTGAGCCCCCCTTTTTTCGGAACTCTAAACGTCACAAAGCTATTCACGAACAACTGTACTTTTTCTCCCCTACGAACCTGGAATATTTTTAAATCCTTGGGCTTAGAGTCCAGTCGTTCCGTCATCCTTTCTGTTAGAGTCTCGGCTAAACCTTTAATAAATGCTGCCCTTGGTTCTTGCCTATTTTGTTGAGCTGTCGTAGTAGAAGACAATCCTGTAGTTTGTGTTTGTACCTCCTGTTCTGGCTGTGTTATGTTATCGGCAGCCTCCGCAATTCCTGCCATTAATCCCACAGCAATATCACTACCCAATCCCGGGCCTGCATCCGAGCCTTTGATTTTTTTAGCAATCAATACGTTACCTTTCTTACCTCGAATTACCAAAGGAGTTGTGGGCGCATCATTATACCCGGAACCTGTTGTAGGAATAGTTTCCTGGCGTCCGTCGGGATGAACAACAGCCACCACAGATTGAAAGACTTGTCCGGCATCAGAGATAAATGACACCGATACAATTAGCTGGCTGCCCTTTTTCAGAGCATGGGTACCATCCGATGCCACCAAAGGCTCTGTTAGCTCCACCAAAAACAATCCATCTGTACCATCGATTTCCTGGTTCCAGTGCAGAGGTACAACCACCCTACCTTCTGCAGTTGTACCAATAGTAACCTCAATATCCTTGTAGCCCGTAAATTCAGAACTCTGATTAATAATGCCTTGCATTCCTGGTGTCAAGCCATCCTTGATTGATTCTCCTACAACAACCGAAGCAATAAGATTATTTGTCGGTGCAATTGCGGGGGTTGGTTTTGCTTGTGTTTGAGGAGTTTCAGATTCAGAAACTACTTCTTTCTCCTCAAACTCCTTTCGCTGAACCTGACCAAGTGCTGCTAGTTCTGTCCAGGCGCTCAGATCGTCAAACTGTTCGGGTTCTGGAGCAGGAGTCGGAGCAGCTCTAGGAATAGGAGTAGGTCTAGGAGCAGGAGCAGTTCTAGGAGCAGGAGCAGGAGCAGCTCTAGGAACAGGAGCAGGAGCAGCTCTAGGAACAGGAGCAGTTCTAGGCACAGGAGTAGGAGCAGGTCTTGGAGCAGGAGCAGTTCTAGGCACAGGAGTAGGAGCAGGTCTAGGAGCAGCTCTAGGAGTAGGCTTTGGAGTAGGAGTAGACTTTGGAGTAGAGGTAGGCTTTGGAGTAGGTTTTTGAGAAGGAGTCTCCTCAGTTTTTTCAGCCTTTTTAGCAGTCCTAGACCTTTTAGGTTTCTCTTGGTTTTCCTGTAAAGGTGACTGAAGATTCCTCACAGCTACAGCAGCTCTTTCTTTATATAATTCATCTTGCAGTCGCTTAATTTCTTCAGCACTAGCATCAGTCTCTCCTGCTTCATTCGTGGAAGTTTTGGCTATTTGTTTGTTCCCCGTGGAATTGAATAGCATCACAACAAGGGAAATAGCAACTACCACAACAGCAAACAGCCCACCCACAAATACTGTTTTTGCTAGAGGATTCTTGGTAACGTCCGCTCGTGGTTCTCCCCGTATGGGATGATGTAAATCCTCTGGACTCAATAAAGTGTCAGCATCAGATTCTAATTCTGATACCGAGCTTTTTGAAGTGTCCGCGCTTCCTGTGGTATCTGCAAGCTCTTCTATCGACAGACTATCCTCTTCTGTCCCTGAGATAACTTGAGTCCCCTTTTCATCCTGAATTACACTCACGTCCATTCCTCCTTTTAGCCTATCCTATTCTGTATAAAGGTGATTATTAATCGTTGAAACCTCTCACATTAAAAACCATCTTCAACAACACTCGTGACCATAACTTTATTTCTAAGCAACAACCGCAGACTCTCTCGAAAAGGGCTAGTTTGATCGGCTGGCAATAATACTGAAACCTGTTCTGGTATAGCTTTTAGACTGATACGCCTACTGATAATAACCTGCCCTTGTTCGCCTTGATTATTGGTCTCAAAGCGTGCAGCAAGAACTCTTACTTCCCACCTACCCGGGGCAATTTCCACAGGCTCAGAAACCTCATAAATAACAACCGAAGACTCTAGAAATCCATCAAGGACTGCCTTTGGAATTATCTGACTTCCCATTAACTTCAGGAATTCGGTGCGAAATCGAGGTTCCATTAAAAAGCTTGCCATGTATACTTTTGAAGGAACTTTCACACCCACAACTGATACACCCGCATCCTTCTCACCATTCGGCAATTTATTATCCCACTCAAACATGAGCTGGATAAATGATTCAGCCGTAGATTTAAGAACTCCTGGCTCCCGATGTAGTGGCTCTACCTGTACAATGTCGTGTGCAGTACCATCACTCATCTGCACATAAGTTCTTTCCATCGTAGCTAAGGAGCGATTATTCAAAACTAAAATCAAAGCTCCCATAGTACCAAAACACAGGCTACCTGCCAGAAGTAATAAAGCAATCAGAAATTTAGGAGTATCTTTTTCTGGAATAAGAATATTGGCCATGATACTAATTAATAATTAACAATTAATAATTAATAATCAATAATTACCTCTCCTAAATAATTAACAATTAATAATTATCGCTCGCCGGAGCATTAACAATTAAGCACATTACCAAATTAATTACGCTTTTTGTCAGACTGAAATCCTTATACTGTAGGCTCACATCAAATTAGGGTAGGTAAACAATTTTTTCAGCAATTAACAATTAATAATTAATAATTACCTCTACCTTTTAGGGAGAGGATTGAGGAACAAAGAAAACAATTTGTTTTTCCCCTTCAAGGGGGAATATTAAAACCTGAATCATTTAATTATTCATTATTAATTATTCGGTTAGGGAGCTTAACAATGAATAATTATTCATTATTAATTACAAGGGGAGACTATCTCCCTACACATACGCAACTCAATTATTAATTATTGAACAGAGGCCAACGATAGTTACCACAAATAGTTTGAATGTTTCTAATAGTCAGTAGTCAGAGATTTTAACAGTTTTTTTTGAAACTATCAATTCAATTAAACAGGGATTAAAATCCATTTTTTTACTGCTATTATTGCCACATAAAAAGCTTGGTTTTCTTGAAAAAATAGGCAATTATTAATTATTAATTATTCATTATTTCTGGAATGCTTGCCGGATTCTGCGAGCAAACGCCCGCCCCGCTCCTGATTGAGCTACTACTCTTGTCGTCGCGACTCCCGCTCCCATAGCAAAGCTCCCCACCCCGGAAACAACAGCAGCAGCTTGCTTACTAATAGCTTGGAATAAGGCCACACCACCCATCTGCCCTAGATAGATTGCTAGTACAGGACTAGCAACAGCAATGAAAGCAGCAAAAGCAATATCTCGGAAGCTAGTCCCACCCATATCCTGTCCGGCTGCAACTTGAGCTTTTTTGACAACAATAGCCGTTAAACCCACAATGATGTTGTAACTGAGCATGGTAGCGAACATCCCCACCATCGCAGAAGCCCAAGCAAAGACAGTTTTACCTGCCACCGGGAGGATACTAATACCTAAAGCAGGTGGAAATAACAGTGCTGTCATTAGTAACGCAGCTTCCATACAATTAATAAATGCCCACTGAATGGCATACAAAAACATCATCAGGAGGGTAATCAGAGCAGAGCGCAAGCCATTTGTCAAGGGATTTCCACCACTCACAGTAGGGGAAGGTACATCAACCCCCGCTTCATTTGCTGCCTCTTCCCTAGCTGGATCTTCCATACACTGTTGTTGCTCTGCGGGTGGTAGATTCATACAATCCGCGTATATCTCTTGCTCGATCGCCTGTTCGGCATTCTCCTGTCGTATTTCATTTAGGGCAGTTTGAGCATCCAGTGAAGAAGAGCCAATCTGTTGAGTAAGGACAAACTGAACATTGTAAGAACCAATACCGTAAAAGGTTTGCACCACCCCCGCTGCCAAAGTTCCATTCCCTCCAAGCAGACACACTACTATGAGTGGCATAATCAGCAAATCAGCCAAAGCACTCCAACTTTGTTTTTCAAGCAAAGGCTGAATCTTTTCAATAGCTAAGTACAGTAGTGAGATTCCTGCCAGCAATAATCCCAAATCATTCAAGGCTTGCCAGAGAGGACTACTGGAGGAAATAGCTTCACCCCATAGTTCACCCCAAGCTTGAGTGGTGCTTTGGTTTAGTTCGGAACCAAGATTAATTAAGTCACTTCCTGTTAAGTTAGCCATTTTTCACTTACTCAGGTTCCTTGAAAGTGGAAAATTGAGAGCCGTTAGCCAAAGCTCGAATATTGGCAGATTTTTCAACTCGATTTCCAGCATTGCCACCCTGCAAAGTTGTCGAAATATCACTGAGGATTTGATTTCGATAAGCATTATCAATTCGGTTTTGCTGAGTTTCAGTAAATATTGCAGCTTGTTGGGCGGATAAGATGGATAGCTGATTAGATTGAGCTGCCTCTGCTTGTAACTTCAGCCCCATTGCATCTAATTGAAGTCTCTCCAAGTCTTGAGTAACATCCGTACTTTCTCCTTCTGATACCAAAATTTTGCCTTGCTCGGCTAGTTTTTGTGTAGCAGCAGCCATAAGAGCAGAAGTTTGAGTAGTTTGATCTCCAAATTCTATTTTTTCTTTGATTTTTTCCTGAGCGTCCTCTCCCAAAGCTGACGAGGAGGCCACAGCTTTTGCTAGTTTTCCCGTCAACTCGACACTTGCTTCATTAAGGAGTAGCAAATTATCCTCGACACTAGAACCTAATTGCATCCCAAAGGTAAAATCTTCAGTCCCAGCGTTTTTTAATTCCTCCAATAATTTATTAGGATCGGGAATATTCATGTCTCCATAAATACCAGAAATCTCTAAATCCGGAAGATTTAATTCGTTCAAAGCATCATCCAAAAAATCATTAGGATCGATCGCCAGTAATTCGGATATAGGGCCAATTAAATCATTGATCTGATCCTCTATTTTCCCTTGTGCATCACTCAGAATATCTTCAGGATTCAATCCCAAGATATCTTCAAAGCTGAAAGAAGCAGCGAATGCAGGTTTTGCAATAGCTATACTTGCTACTGTTGCCCCACTAACTAATAGTTTGAAAATCCGTAGAGTTTTCATCCTTTTTTCTCCTTAAAAATACTACTTTCCAATTTCTTTAATAGAAACACCTCCTCTTAATACCTTGATATAAGCAGCAGCAAAATCTCTGGTTCCTTTAAGAACCCCTACTTGACTCTGAGGATATTGATTGATAAACCTTTGCCTAGCAGCTTTTTCATCTTCTGAATTAGCCACCGCAGCCAGAATCATTGCTCCGGGATAATATCGCAAAGGACTCCAATAGCGATCGCCTACCTTTAACAACCACTTAGTAAAATATTCCGACGCATCAGGATCAAATGCTTCAGTCGCGTTTACTCTGATAGTATCGGGGTCATACTCACAGTATTTAACATAAGCGGAAGCAGCAGCAGCCGTAGTTTTTCCTACCATCTCAATAGAAGTATTTTGGAAAATTTTACTGGCAGCAGAGCAAGCAGCAATAGCATTAACATCCTGTAAGATTAATAGCCCTGAAATACCATCCTTACGGCCAGTAGCCCAAATTGTCCCGACCATTTCTGCAAATCCAGGCTTACTCAGCAATACACTCAATTCATCTCCCACAAACAAACTTCTAGGATGGGACAATCCGTTGGTCACGCAAGCCATAGCTGCCAATAAAGACATGATTTGAGCATTACTGTCATTATTCAAACCTGACAGAGCAAATATCTTTACCATAGGGTCTGGCGGTATTGTACTAGGGCGACCAATAGCCTGCCCAATCTCTGGATCGTCCAGTTTTGCTGAAATTTGGTTGACAATTTGATTAATTGCCAGTCTGTCAATTTCCTCAAAAGACTTCAATCCCAACTTTTCCTTAGAACAGAAATTAAGCAAATCGTGCAGGGTTGGGATATTTTGCCAGGCATTAGAATGAAAACCTTGCTCAAAAGCAAAGTTGTAGCGATCGATAATTTGAGGATTGGTGGTAAAAACCTGAATCATCTTTACTACCAAAGCGTTAACTCTTTCTTGCAACTTCGGGTCGTGGATAGACCCCATAGCAATACCGACTAATGCTTGTTGAAGAAACTGTTTCCAACGATTCAACCTTTCTGCTACTACTTTTCTATCCATTCCTCTCAAGTCAGGAGGCTCCACTAGGTTGTAACTTTGGTTAGCCATGTTGAAAAAAGCAGCCTTATCCCCCAACATCCGACAAGCTGTAGCAAAGGTAGAATCGCCACCAGTGGAAATGTCCATTCCCACTACTGGAATACCTTGAGCAAGGGCATCCACAATAAAGCGAAAACCCAAAACCGACTTACCTCCTCCAGAAGTGGCAGTAATAATAGCCCGCTCTGTCTTCCGAAACAAATCTACATAGATAGGTTGTCCGCCCTTGTCAGTAATAAACTCCACACCACGACCACCTTTGTGAAAAGGTCGATAGCAGGTTAGAGGTAACAAACCAGCCACAGTATCTGTATCCAAGATAATCCGTCTGTTTGAAAATAAACTGGTTTGACACAGCAGCTTTAATCTATTAATAGGCAAAGTTTCTACCCACAGCCTCCATGCAATATTAGTTTCTCGAATTACACTTGCTATGCCAAAACTCCTGCACATCAAAGCACAAGCCTTATCCAATTGAGCTTCTGTATCGCGGTAAATCACATACAGCGGAGCGCACATCATAGGTGTAGCGCCCGTTACTAATTTCCTTTGTGCCTCAAAACTTTCCTCCTCTCGGACTACCGAACCTACGTCCAAACCACCACCCTGCTCAACAGTATGCTGATTGCTAGCCTCAGCTTGTTTTGCTATTTTTTCCAAATTATATCGCATCGCTGCCTTTGATCCAGGCTCCATTTCTAGCCAAACTTCGGTGTCGTAAACAAAAGAAGCTGCCAAGCAATCAAACTGCCACCGGAGTTGTGAACGACGATCGCGCCATCCAGTGGGAGCTTCTTCCATTGTTAATACCGCCCCGATAGTATGATTTAAGTAAATGTACTCCCGACTGCCATTATGTTGTGGGCAAGATGTTTTTCCGTCAAATCCAGACAGCGCCACTGACAACGTATCTTTTTGAGTATTCGTTATAATTTGACGCTGAAGACCTTGGCCCATTTCTGAGACTTTAATAATTTGGGGGATTTCAGGAGCAACAGTACATCTTCCATTGAACCTATACCATAGCCAATGCCATAAATCATCATCGGCTGGATTTTCAAGAGAAAGTCCGACTTTTGTCTCCAGGAGTAACCGCCAAGGCAGATACCCATTTTCATAAATATCTTTAGCTAGCTGACAATATAGATTTTCTTCCCATTCCCCTTGAGTCCCCATAAAAGTTCGGGTTGTTTTGCCAATTTTTCTCGCCACTGTTCGCAGGATTTTATCTGTAAACCCATCTTTCTCGCGATAATTTTTATTGCCAGTCCAAGTACAGAATACCCAAATTTCCCAAAACTTCCGATTACCTATTTCATCTAATTCATCAATCCTAATTTTCTCATTATTTACTAAAACCGATATAGGTAACATTTCATTTTGTAATGCCTTTTCCGCAAGTTGTTCGAGTTCTTTTTTTCGAGGAGCTTTATTTCGGAAGCATCCCATATGGAATGTGATTTTTTCATCAGAGGGAAATTCTTTGAAAGCTTCAGTGATCGCTTCCGAATATTCGACTATTTCCTCAGTATGAAGCTGCGGATGAAATCCACATAGTTTAAATGGAATCACTGCTGACCATTTATCTCCATCCTCATTCAGCAGCCAGCAGCCGAAACTTTGTCCACCTATAGTAACCCGAAGCGTAACATGAAGATTACTTTCAAGTTGAAAAGGTCGGTAAGTTGTAGTTTTTTTTCCATCTACAGAAGCAACCGCTACTTTTTCCTTCATCATCATTTTACATTTTTGCTCAAATTGCTTTTCTTCCGCAGATACCCACATGGTTGGTAAATTTACCCAATCTTTTAAAGGGATAATCCACAAATCGGTATATTGTTAGAGTCGATGGAGGGTATTATCCCTCGCACCTCTCCTTCAGAACCGGACGTGCGACTTTCACCGCATCACGGCTCCTAGATAATCTTAGGCTTTTGGCATGGATGCCCATGTGGATATAATCGTGACATGACTCATGTACTGCTAAAAGATTATTAGGTTTCCAATTGTCGTGGTTGCCGTCGATATGGTGCAGTTCTACTTTTTGATTGTTTTCTAGGTAGTATCCGCAGTGCCCACATTTATAACCTTGCCGTTTTAACGCTTTTGCCGTGTGACCATCGTATAGGCTGGAATTTCTTTTACTCCAGTAGAGTAAGTCACCGTCATAAGGAGATTTTGTCCCTTTGACCATGACGAACTTGTTCTCGGAGTAGTTTACCGTTGGAAATGCTTGATTTATGAGTTTTTTGGCTTCATTTTTACCTTTGTTTTTGTCCTTTAAGAACTTTTTAAAGGTTGTATAGCTTAAGAGCCATAGACTAAACCTTGACCCGTCCATCTTGCAATAACGGTGGTAATTTCTCCAACCTCTAATAATAGGGTCTAGCTTTTTCGCTTTGGCGGTAGTGGCTAATGCAGAGTTGTTGACTATGGCTTTAACCTTCTTGCGGAGTTTTTCGTAGTTTTCCTCTGAGGGGGTGCATCGAAATTTCCCGTTTCCTTGCACTTTGAAGTGCCATCCCAAGAAGTCAAAGCCTGCCGTTGCCCGTGTTATTTTTGTCTTCTCTGTTGATATATTCATCCCACGTTTTGCTAGGAACTGCTGTACTTTTTCTAAAATCTTCTCAGCGTTATCTTTTGGCTTCAAGAAAAATATCATGTCATCCGCATATCTTACGGACGGGTGGATATCCTCTATACCGTTTAGTGCTATGTTGGCTAGTAGTGGTGATACTACACCACCTTGGGGTGTGCCTTGTTCAGGAAATTCTGGCGATACCCCTGCCTTTAAACATCTCCATAACCCCGTTTTTATTTGTTGGGGGGCAATGACCTTAGTCATAATCGCCTTGTGGCTAATTCTGTCGAAACATTTTTCAATGTCTAATTCGATTACCCGTTTACTTTTGCCTTTGGCTTGACTTTTGAGGTTATCGAAGACGTATTTTTGTGCGTCTTGTGCGCCTCTTCCGGGTCTGAAGCCGTAACTTCGGGCGTGGAATGTTGCCTCGTGGGCGGGTTCTAAGGCATATTTAACAAGACATTGCCATGCCCTATCTGCGATGGTTGGGATTTTTAATGTTCGGATTTTCCCATTTTTCTTAGGGATTTTAACTTCCCTTAATTCCTCATGTTCCCAATGGTTTGCTTCTTTTAGCTTTTGAGCTAGGTTAAGCCTTTGTTTGAAGTTTAAGGATTTTTGTCCATCGACCCCACAAGTTTTCTTCCCAGAATTAAGCTGAGAGACTTGTCTTACAGCCAGCGTCCTTGCAGCATGAGATTTCAGCACCAAACGTTGAAGACTTTTTACCTTGCGGGTGTCTCCATTCTGCATGGCTTTGTAGATTCGTTTTTGGAGGCGGAACAGGTTTTTCTGGAATTTCTTCCAGTTTTGGTTGCTCCAGGTTTCACTATGATTGTTCATGTGTCTAAACGTACTCTCTTACTAAATTTCACTACGCTGATTACCCTGCAAGCAATTTGCGCTTGCATCCTACCCGTTGGAGAGGTTTCCGTGCTTTCCCACCTACTCTCTTATTCGACCTTTCCTAGAGACTCTCTCAACGTTTTTCCTCGTTCCGAGTTACAGATTATTATGACGGTTTAGGGCTGTCCAATTCGCCTACACGATCCCCAGGGATGCGTTTAACGCTATAAAATTTGACGCGGGGATAATCGTGTGCGGTCAGGAGATTTTGGAGTGACTCCTTGCCGAGAATTAAGACGCTTTTTCAGGACATTCCGTAATGTACCCATGCCGTCTCCCCATTACCCCCAGTGTGCCTATCACCCTTAGCTCTGGTTGGGGCCTGATGCCAGCTTCACTCCGTTAGTGGAAAAGTTCTAGCTCGGTGTGGCCAGGTCGGGAGTCCGCTTTCCCTTAGCGGGCTGGATTCTCACCAGCATCCATAACTCAGTTATCTAACAGGCTCTTCTTTGGTGGCCTCACTTATTGCAGGCTCTTCCTCCGTGGCCTCGTTAGACCCTATTCATACCCCTCTAGTTTCTAGAGGCTCTTAATAGGAACGAGTCGCACTATAGCTCTTCTTGCCAGTCAGGAACCACCAGGAGGCAATCAGCCAGACCGAACTTGCTCCCCATACAGCCAATCCCAGAGATAGCAATATTTCACAGACGAAGAAGCTCAAGCCAATCAAGAGCCCCCATGGAACTAATTGATCTGCGGGGACTGGACCTATGGATGCCTCTTGTTGGTAAATTTTAGAGACTTTGACAAAATCTGACTGATTCTCCATATTCAGAAACTCCATAGCTATTTTTTCAAGAGAAAGTAAGAAATTTCTTGCTTTCTCTGTCAGACAAGAAAAGTTTTGAATTATAAGGCTACGCACCCAGTATGAGCTGTGTCATTACCTCAATCGCCAACACGAAGCCTACACCTATAGCCATCATGTTGCCAATTGGTTTCCAGTCCCCACCCTGCATAGCTTGTGATACCAAAAATATACCCCCTACCAATATCCCCAAAATCACGATCACCCGCAACACAGTAAAAATCAGGGTAACTGTTGCAGGATCGACAGTCGAACCCGAGCCTGTGAGAATCTCATTCACCTTTGCCTCAATAGCATCGAATAATAGGGCATGAGCGGGCATCCCTATGCTGGAAAATATCATACAACAAATCAAGACAAGTGCTGCTACATGATGGGCCTTAAATCTTACACCGATTAACTTACCTAGTGGCGGGAAATAATCAATCATCATTTTTACGCTATGTGCAATTAAGCACACAATTAAATACACAGTCATCATTGCTGGATTCTGAATACCGATAAAGGTAAGTCCGGCAATAACAAACGCAAGCAACCATAAGTCTCCTTTCTCAATAGGCATTCCTAATGCTTTACTTAGTTTTGATTCCAAAGTTTCTGGACGACGACGGTAGCTTATAGGATAGTCACCGCTGTTTTGCCCTTCATAACGTAGTTGCATAAACTTACTCCATTTTTCTTTTTCAAATTGAGACACACACGCTGAGTTTTTCTGCGGGATATATCAAGTAATCTCCGCATTCTAGATGCGCACGGGCTATAGCTATCAAATTATTTAGGTCTCACAAACCTCTTATTCCGCATACATACAATTAACGCTCCATTTCTGGCCTTTTTTCCCGATGTTGAGACTCCTGTGTCAGCAAATCATCCACATCTGAAGAAGGAATTTCACAAGTATCGCATCGCACGAAATTGTCAGCTTCAATGGAGGCACTAAAAATCTTACGGGGGTTCCCCCATTCATCGGTTTGCTTTAAATCAAATCCTTCTAATTGATACGATAGGTCTGACTGCTTTGAAATTTCAAAGACACGTTCAAACTCTCCATTAGTATCCGTCCAATGGATAGAGCCAATATCCGTCCTAAACTGTTCTGGGGCATGGCGTTGGAAGTAATCAATTAAATCCTTACTATCAACATTTCGGGTATACTCTGACTCTGTTTGAGGTAACTGAAGAATGCGATTTTGTTCTTCCGACGATAGAGAATTATCGGAAATCTGCCAACCTTCATCGGTTTGTTCAGCCCGAAACCGCACCTGTTTATAAGTGATGGTTCGTTCTTTTTCGTCTGAAGAAAATTGATATCCTTCAGCATCAACTGCCTGATTATCAAGCAATCGTGCCACATTGGCTTTATGTGCCTCAGATAACTCGCTATCGGCCTGCCAGTCCTGTAAATTTTCATCCCAACTTGCTACAGTAACGTTTTGAGTAATACTAATAGTATTCTCGTCAGAGTTGAAGTGGAGGACACCTAAGTTAGTTTCAATAGGCTCATCCTGATTCAAGTCATGTGCAGTGGCCCGTACACGAACAAACTGTCTTAATGACTCTGCTACAGCTTGAGGACTTTCCTGAAAGTTGGTTGGGACATCGGAGCTTGGGGTTTCAGTGTCAACTTTTACTTGAGCTAACCGTTCATCAAAATGACGTAAGGCTTCCTCGTCATGGAGCCAATCATCATCACTCTCAGATTGAGATCTTTCTACTGAAGGCCGAGAATTCTCCTCCAATTGCGTTTCTGTCTCTTGCTCTTGCTCCTGCTCCGAGCCCCAAACTTCTCTGCCAATTTCAACAACTTCTGCCAGGTGCGCCGTCACATCAAGAAACATTCCCGCATAGAACCTGCCATCTATATAGTCACTTTGCTCAAGATGATTTGCCTGTTGCTTCATCATCTGGATTAAATTTCCAGGAGCTACCTCTACATCTATATTTTCTAAACTAAACTGTTCCTCATTTTGAGACGTTTCATCCTGTTCGGAGTTCAATTCAGGTGAATAATCTTTGCCCAAAGAGGGTTCATCGACAGTAAATACATCCTTCATTGACGAAATAGGTGTACTTACTGACTCACTCCTTGGCTCCCGATCTTCAGATTCATCCACCTGTTTAACCTCCAAACGCTTCAATATAGAGGGTTTTGTGTATTTACGACCTAGTTGATATCCGGCAAAAGGGATACCTTCATATCGCATCCACCACCCCTGTGATGTAGGATGTACCTCTACTCCTAAAGATTCCATCGCAGCAGTCAAATCTTCAAAGGAACTTCCCGGTTCTAGGCTTTCATCAATAATATTCTGAAGCTTTTGCCGGATACTGCGCTTAGTTGGCTTGATAGTATTTGACTGCTCTTCAAGTTCTCCAATATCTGGAACAGCTTGCAAACCATACTTGCGCTCCACAGTCCGCAAGATTTTGGGAATCTTATAATAATCCCAGCTAGTATTAGCACACTTGCCATTATCATCCACCAAATTAATCAATAGATGAGCATGAGTGCGCGTTTTTTCCGAGCCTGGATAATTTACATCGTTATGCAAACCTACCAGCACCTGGTTCTTATCAAGATTTAGATCGTCAATAACTTGGCTACAAATTGCTGCCCATTCACCCCGGCTCAAATTATCTCCGGCTGAGGGAGACAAAGACAAGTGATATGCTGGACGCTTAACTCTGTTATTACGACTCGCCACCCATTGCATCGCCGCAGCTTTTTCTGCTACCGTCTTGCCTTCAAACACATTCTCAAGAAGTACTTCGGCTCCCGGCTTGCCAAATATATAGCTGGCGACACTATGAAATTTAGTGTTTCGTGTGACTTTACCAATCATGATGCTCATCCAACAAGCATTGAATATCTTGAACAACCTTAAGAGTTTGGGGGGAAAACTCTTCAGTAGAGATTAAATCTCGTACCAGATGAAGTAGAGTTTGCAATTCTACTTGCTGTTTCCTAAATTTCAACCTTTGCTCAATGAAATCTGTGAGGCAATTAGGAGTGAACAACTTTTCTCGAACTACCGAGCTAAGACTCTTTTCACTCCTTTCTGCCAATGCTTTTAGGACATTGTACTCGGAGAACGTTAACCGAACTCTCAAATGACAATCTCTTTTCATTAGTTAGATTAAATTTCATCCATGATTCAGGAGATACCTCACACAATCCTTGAGCTTGTTTTTAACTTAGTCGCTGATTTTAGAAATTGCAACCCCTAGAACAGGTCTCAAAAAAACTTGCAAGCAATGGCAAAAGTATTAGACGAACTAGGATATGGTCTTACCTTTTACACACAAGCGATATTTTTATACACACACGCGATATTTTTATACAAACTTATGCACATTATTTCTTTTTTTTCTTCCGAGCTTATTTTTTAGCTTACTTTTTCATACACACACACGATATTTTCATAAACACACGCGATATTTTCATACAAATTAATACACTCTATTTTTTTGTTAATTTTCATATACTTCTTAACTTTATGTAATAGTTAGTTTTTCTTTCCGATAGCAAATGCTATCGGAAAAACTCTGACAATTGCGTTATTCAACTTAGCAATATTAAAAAACATAAACACTATCCAATTCATTTTTTTTTGAGGTATCAAGGAGACTAAATCAACAAAGTTATTGGCGGAGGTACACAGTGGCTAAGGAGACACAAACAATCACCATCTGTATCGATCTTGGTAGTAGTCTCACCAAAGTTGTCTGGAGTTTGGATAATTCACCAGACATTAACTTTCTCACCATGGAACCCGAGATCATAGAGTGCGAACATGGGCACTTAGACACATACCGATCAAAACGTATCAACCTAAACAGTGCCAGCAAGGATGATGCGTGGGTAAATCTTAAAGACAATAAGCAAAGTAGTTTTGCTATTGGGTTCTTGGCTTCTGCCCTGCTAGCCGAGGCCAACCTAAAAGCTCTCAAATACGAATCAGCTTTGTACAAAATTCTTGCCGTCTTGGGGGTTATTGCCGAACAAACCAAATTCAGGCTAGCAATTAACCTGACCATCTTATTGCCATGGTCAGAGTGGAACGATCAATCTAAGCTGAAGGAGCAAATCAAGAAAGAAGCCAAATCATTTTTGTTTACAGGTAAGCCTATAAACTTGCGGGGTTTAAATTGTATGTGCATACCTGAAGGAGCAGGTATTACCCTGAATAGGTATACAGGAATACTTATTCAAAGCAGCAGATTCATTACCACGCTAGTATTCGGACACCGTAATACCAGTATCCTCACATACCAGAGAGGAATGATGATTGAAGCTGATACCACCAATTTAGGTTTTTTTCGCCTCATAGACCGGATTATCGAACTAACTTCCGGTCTTGACCGAAAACTATTAAATAAAATAGTTTACCAATTAGGAGATCCCGTAAATCCCGATAATCCCATCCTAAACCAGCTATGTATGTCACAAATACCCCAAAATCAGCAGAGAGAAAAAGATGAAATTATTGTTGCCATTCGCACAGCGCAGCAATACTATTGGGCGTTAATCAGTCAATGGCTGCAAAAACAAGTTCCAAAATCCTTAAGTGAAGTGGTCGTTGCAGGGGGAGCAGGAAAATACCTGTATCATAGATTGCAGGAACACTTTTCTACCATTTCAACCTACTGGGGGACTGATTGGCAAGACCTGATCGAAGCTTCTCCTCAATTCAAAAATTTAGATCTACATGAAGAATGCAGAGATATCCTAGCATTTCGATTAGTAGATGCCTATGCTGCCCACTCCTACCAACTAAAAAGCCTCCACGATTCTCAAAATCAAAAGTCTATACCAACTCCAGTCTAGAAAATTTTAACATTTTACATACTCACTCATTATGACTCATACCCAAGATCCCGTAGGTAGACTCAGACTCAATCGAGCAATCTACGCTGATAAAAAAGATCCCCTATATTATGCCTATATATTATGTTCAGATAGTTCGTATGTAGGTGATATAAACAGCGCAATTATAGAAGCTTTCCAGTTAATACATACCCCTCTTGGTTTATACAAATATGGCTCCATAGAAGAAGCTACACGTCTAGCCACACAATCTGTATCAATATATCACAAGGCCATATCAATTACCTCACAGAGACAGTTGGATTGATACCCCGTCAAACTAATCAATTTAATTCGTATTCTCTCTCTCCTGCACCTACAATTGAACCTCAAAATGTTACCTCAGACAACGATATCCCGCTGTCTGAGACCGAACAAATAGGAGTCCAATTATTCAACAGTTTCAATATTGATTAAGGAGAACAACGCATGACATATATCATCCTCGTAGGAGGAATTAAGGGTGGCGTGGGAAAAACCCTCGTGTGCCGTACCTGTATAGAATATCTTGAATCAACGGGTAAGTCTGTTATTGCCGTAGATTCAGACCGAGAAGTTCAAGATGTGTCCGAACTTTATGATTCTGAATCAATTGGATTTTCTGACGATTTGAGGCGGGCAATGGAACCGGATAAAATTTTAGAGATGGCCGAGACCAATCCCGACTACATAGTAGTTAATCTGCCCGGTAACACATATCAGCCACTTCTGGAATGGCTAATAACCACTGGAAGTATTCAAACTCGAAAAGCTCCTGAAGGCAGACCCCAATTTATCCAGTTTTTCATCACCGACGGTTGTTGGTCTTCCATTCAATTGCTTCAAAAATCTTTGAGCGAACATAATGATAACCTTCCTCATGTTTTGATTCGTAATTCGGGGCACTTAATGAGTTCTCCTGATTGGAATTACCTTAATAACGTGCCTGAGTATCGGGAATTGTTCGAGAAGCACTGTATATTAGTAGCTGATTTTCCTTTAGTGGCAACACCCGTACTATTTGAATTAGACCGCAAAAATCTAACATTTCGACAAGCTATAGACACTGCGAATAGTTTGTTAGCGCGACGAGCAAGATTTTTTGTCAATCAGTACAACTAAACCTTTGACCAGATTTTTGAACAGTTGCCGAATCTTGTTGAGGGTAAGTTAAAAGTCCCTAAAAAAAGTCAGAAGAAGGTTACTTTAGATGATTTGGCCAATCAACTCAAAAAAGATATCAGCTCTATTGAGTCAGCGATCACTAATACCAAAAATCTGAAAGAATTAGCAGCAAAATTAAATGTGTCTGAAGAGACACTTAACCTGTCCAACGAACAGTATCAGAAGCTTCGAGACAAAATCCCGGCTGAATCTGGATCTAAATCTAACTAATTTCCATACTAAGAGAAACAGCTTATGTCAACCCCGAGTCAGTGGATTGAGCAGAACCAGAAAGCCTTGAATCACCTTTTGGATGGCGAACCAGAAGAAGCAAAAGTATGGGTCCATAGTTTTCTTACTCAAAGTGGTTCTGCGCTTGAAGATCCGTTTTGCAGTCAGATTGCAGCAAACGCTTATTTAGCCTATGTAATACGCAACAAACCTGATGAAATCCGTTCTGCCTTTGAAATAGCTGAATCAAATATGTTTAAAAGGATTGGAACTGAATTTGATTCAAAAGAGAAAGTTACCAGCAAGCTTTATCCGCAGAGATAGAGGCACGAATGAGTTGGATGGCAGAACGGTTGGTTGCGGAGCGTTTTGATAGTCCTTCTGAAACAGAAGATAAAGAAGATAAGTCTGTACAGGGCCTCAAAATTGCAACTCATAAATTAGCGCATAGCGCGATCGTTGCTTCAAGTGGAATTATTGGCCTAGTGTTGGGTCTTTTCATCAGTTCTTTTCTGAGCAGTAAAAACCCCATTAATCCTACTACAGACAATCATCTTCTTAATTGGGCCAAATCAAAGCAGGGGGAATTCGCCCGGCAATTGATTGAATGGAATGGCGATCGCTTGGTGTCTCGAAAATGCGAAATCGAAGCGAAACGCGATCGTATCACTCTGGCCATTGATGGTATCCAAGCTACACGAGGAGTTTGTGCAATTTTTGTGAGAAGTCCCCGTGAAACGGAGCCTCAGAAAGTAGCTGAATAATTATGCAAAGAAAGTTGCGATGACTAGAAGACATTATACACATTGGCCTCTACTAGAGAGTCCGTTAACGGCGATCGCCGTCTCGCCCTCAGACCGACAATGCTTTTTTAAGCAGTTTGAGCAATGGGGTTTGGATATGGAATTGCCCCTATACCTATGGAATGCCGGATATAAATATGTCCAAGAATTTCGTTCAGGCAAGATTACCCCTACTCCTACTGCAGTTGAGGATAATATTCTTGGTACTATCTGTAACGCTAGTCGGGATGGGATTTTCTTGGTTGAAGGTATCGTCCAGAGCGTTGATCCTCTCATAGACCTGCAACTACGGAATGCCCACGATGCCCTAACACAGAGGGACAGCCTAACTTTTATAGTGCTGTTTGATGCACTTTTGGACATACCGATGAATTTGTATCCCTTAATTCCTCAGTTGGAGAAGCCTTTTCCTTCGTCCAAAGAACTTGAGGAGTTGGTAGCTCAATTCTGTCAGGAACATCCTTTCAAAAAAGAATCCGATCCTTTACCATTGCTTCAAGCTTGTACGGGACTGCCAGAAGGCGAGATTACCCTTGTTCTGAATCGGTTGGTAGGTGAAGCTAGTACCCTGGAAGAGTTTGCAGATTCGGTTTTGGAGTATGCTAAACAAAAATTAGCGGGTAAAGGTGTTAGGATTTTGCCTCCTCCTGACGTACCCAAGGCTGCTGGCTTGGATTTACTTGATAAAGATATAGATAAAATAGCATCACTATTCGATCCTCGTGCATCTTCTTGGAAATTACGCAATCCTAATGGTGGCTTGCTTTGGGGATTGCCGGGGACAGGAAAATCCCTTGTGGCAAAGATGATTGCCCAACGCATCAGAGCAAAGATGATAGCGGTAGACTTCAACCAACTTGTAGGCTCTACTGTATCAGAATCGTTACAGAATCTCAAGCACCTCCTAGATTTGGCAGATAATTCTGGCAATGTAGTCTTATTTTTGATGAATTTGAGAAAAACTTTGTGGGGTGGGAGTCTGGCGGTAGTGGCGGGGCGATGGCCAAGATGACTGGGGAATTATTGTCTTGGCTGCAAGACCATACTACTCCCGTGTTTATGCTGGCAACAATCAACAGATTAGGATTGCTCCCGGCAGAATTAGTCCGGCGCTTCAAATATGTGTGGTTTTTGGGCAATCCCCATAATGGAGCGTTGTATGAAATTTTTCAAATACATCTAGGCAAATATTGTCCCAATTTGCGTTTTACTGATTCACAATGGCGAATTTTACTTGATGAGTACCGAGGTTGTTCTCCGGATGAGATTGGTAAGGCCGTTGAAAGAACTCTAGAAACAAACTTTCACCACCAAGTACAAAGTGCAAAGGAACAAGGAAAAGCCTTCAATCCTCGAAAATATTTACCCCAAATTTCCTTAGAAGATTTGCTGACTGAACGGCAGAATTTCACGCCTGCTTCAGCTAATAAAGCCATCAGCGATCAACTTTATGCCATTAAGCAAGATGCCGATTTTGCTCGCCCGACTTCAGGGAGAGATACATCTCGTTTTGCTCGAATTAATCGAGGAATGTTCGAGCAGTCTGGAGCGAAAACCAGGGGACAGGTACGACAAAGCTCAACCGTCAACCTAAATCACTCGAAGTAATTTAATGAATCTAAAAATAGCAACCATATTTACTGGATTTACTGGGCTAATCCTACTACTAACCACTACAACTGCTTCTAGCAATCCCAATACTATCACAGTGCAGCAGGTGGGGGAGCAGCAAGTAGCTATGCCGGACATAGAGAACTGGACATTCAATTCTATGCCTAATATAGAGGGTATGGATGCTCCATCCCAACTACTCAAATTAGGCTCCTTATCCTCCCTGGGAGCTTCCGAATTTACTTTAGAACAAACATCTGCTTTTTTAGGGGTGGATGTCAATCAATTAACTCTGAACCAATTACCACTGATGGGAGAACAAACCCTGGGCAATTTAGTTTTGGGTGATGGCATTTCATCAGCCGGGGTTCCCTATTTAGATCAGTACAAAATCAAGCAAATAAAACCCCTTGCTACTTTTTTTAAGAACAATCCTCAATTTGAAGATATCCAACTTTCACAAAATTTAGGTCAATTTGTGGCCAACAATCCCATTGCTGCCAATATACAATTGAACGAATTGGGGAACCTCAAAATAGGCAGCATCCCAAACCTGGGAAATACTCCCCTTAAGAATTTTGTTGATTGGGAGAATTTTAGTTTAGACAGCATTCCCGGAATCTCGGATATTCCACTCTCTCAGTTTCCCAATCCTTTGAATTTGAGCAGTATTAGCATCATTGCTAGAATTGACACTGTGAGAGGTCCCGCTGAAGCCAATTGGGGGCGGACTGTTACAGGTAGTTCGGAGGTAGGTTTTGAGTTCCCGTGCAATAAAACCTCGGAAAATACAGAGTCCTGTTCCCACATAGAACTTGACGATCCAGAAAACCTGGGTGCGACTGTCTCGTCTCCATTTGAGGGAAAAGCTTGGATTAACGGCCAGCAGCAGTGGGTTGATGGTGGTTCTGGATTACTTAAAATGGCAGTTCTGTCACCCGTCGCTAAACCTGGATTAGAACCTACCGGACGATTTCCATTTGGAGGTTTTGCAAAGATGGTATTATGGGAGGTTGATGAGACAAACGACTCGGCACAATTTGTCTTGTTTTTGCGTTACTGTAACACTGGAGGTTGCACGCCATACAATATTGGCCCTATACCTTTCATGGAGTATAAGAGAGATGCCATGATTCCTATTGGTAGCTTGCGCAGTAATCCTCCAAGTAATCGGCTGCCTATACGGACACAACAACGGTTGGCACAGCAGCAGGTGAGAAGGCAGCAACCAAGTATATCAATGCGAGGCAATATCATTACTGGGGAGGAAGTGGCAGGTGGAATTTCTCCATCTATTTTGGCAGAAGGAATTATCAAGATTCTAAGCGTGGGTTATAGCAATAGTCAATCTGATTTTCCCCCAATCACTTGTTTGGGCGATCGCTGTGGAAAATCTCTTGGCAAATACCATCTACACTCTACTCACCAAAAAGTAATAGAAAGTATTACTCTGCATGATGGGGGTGAAAAATTTCTCTTGAATTTAATAAAATCCAACCATCCTACACCCACAGCTCTAAACAAATTTTTTCCCCCATCCAAACAAGATGAGGTGATGCGACTAATTATTGGTGAAGCTGCTCTATTAGCTCGCAGCGAAATCGATCCTACTACCGACAAGTATTTTTGTGGCGATCGCTTGATTGAAAGAACTGCTCAAATTTTTGCTGGTGGGTTGTTCACCCCCATTGACTCTAGGGTAGCAAATGCTGACAATAGCCTAACTATACTGAAATTGGGCCAGAAAGTAAGGACTTATTACAACTCTCATGGTGGCACTGTAGTTAGCTGTGCCACTAACTAATTTGTTGAAAAATCATGACACCCTCACAATCAAAAAATATATTTACCTTATAGTCCCTTTTATTAAAGGATTTGCTCTATTTCTCATCCTGAGTGGATTATTCGGAATTATTGGGTGTGGCTCCCATGCTCAAGCTATTAGTGGTTGGAAACCTGCTACTACAGTCGTTTCTGAAGATACAGCAAAGCAAATTATTGCTGATAATTCGTCCGAAAAGGCTAACGAGAACACTTATAAGCAATTAGAAGCAATTCGTCTGACTAATAAACTTACTTTATTTAAGATAAATTCACCATCTTTTTGTGGATATTTTGGATGTCTACATCTTGCCTATCTAGAAGAAACTCCGGGAGAGTATAGACCTATTTTGAGGCGATATATCAATCCGCTTCTTCCTAAAAATACTACTCAAATCCAATTACTGAAAGAGCCACCTAATGGTGTTATTGCTAAAAGTTCCCTACCTTGCTTGCGATTTTTCCAAACACATCCCACAAACAATACCCTGCAACAAATTACCGAATGTTTCGACGGACAAGTTTACAAGATTGTGGAAACCAGAAATAGTGTTATTGGTAATTAATAATTAATAATTAATAATTGTTGATTAAATATTTAATAATTATTGATTTCAAAAATCAGGTAAAAAGCCTCCCTTTTCGATTGAGATTAATAAGTAATAATTGAGTCGCGGATTCATGGGGGTAATATAGAATCCGGTTGAATAGTTATTGTATAGTTGGGAGTAGGGGAGTAGGGGAGTGGGGGAGATTAAATATTTAAGTAATTATAGAATTATCAACATATACTATATAACCGAATTCTATATAATACCAATAAAAAGTAATGCTATACTTAGCTGATACTTCAGTTGTTCAATAATTAAAACCAACAAATAAATCATTGCCTAATTAGATTTTTTTCATCTAATATTTCTGTTTGTTTCTGCTTTACTCACTCATTTACTTGTTTAAAAAAGTGTAAAAAAATCATAAGATAGTATAACTTATGATTTATTGTTGGCATCATCATTTAATTCTAGATTTTTGTAATTAATTTATTTATTTCCATACAGCGAAATATAAATTTCCTAAACCTTGAAAATCCTTGTTTTATTAATACATAAAATAGCACAGTTAAGAATGAAACTACCCTGCATTGTTGGTTAATTATTTATTGATCAGAGGTGGTTATTAATTGTTAATTATTAATTGTTAATTATTCAGGAGGAAAATCCTAAATTGAAAATCTTAGCACAAACTACTCAACCACCACCATCTAACAATATTGCAGGCGATATAGGCAGCGCCTTTGGCAATGTCTTTGGGGGAGAAAATCTACCTCTAATTCTGACTATGGGAGGGATACTTTTAGTAATGCAACTTCTCGGTGGCGACAAGAAACAAAAGCTCACCACCGCACATTGGGCAGGAAGAGGAGAAAAAGCTTCTGCTATTGGTAAATTATGTTCCGAAATTAAAAAGCGAAAAGTTTCTGAAATTGGCCTCTACTGTGGGGACTGGAAACTCAGGAAACGGAGTTCTATCGGCACTTTCTTTTCTGGCAATCCTCCTACTATTCCCGTGTGTACAATCAATCGAGGTGTAATGGTTGTCGGAGGTGCAGGGTGTGGTAAAACTTTTGGAGTTCTAAATCCTTTGGCCTCAGCAGCGATCGCTCAAAATCTTGGTTTTCTTCTCTATGACTATAAGGGAGAACAAAAGTGGGTTGTAGCGACTGAAGCATTGCAGAATGGTTACAAAAATGTGAGGGTTTTTGCCCCAGGAAAACCATATAGTTGTTGTATCAATCCTATCAAGGATTTCATTCGTAGTGCTACTGATAATTTTGGAGCTAAACAATTAGCAGAGGTTTTATATCAAAATGGCTCCAAAGATAATTCGGGCGGAGACCCATTTTTTGAACCCGCCAGTCAGCAACTGTTGCAGGCGTTAATTCAACTGGCGCGGGCGACGGACTACCCTGATTTAGCTATGTGCTATGCTTTAATCCAGCTTTCTGATTTAGAAAAAAGACTATTAGAAGCAACTCGCAAACGGGAAAAATATTCTCCTTTCCTTTGGTATCAATTCAATCAAATAGCTTCTTTAGCTAAGGAGGATGCAGGAAAAACTACTGGAGGTATTATTGCTGGAGCGTACAACTTATTACAGCCTTTGGTACAACCTCAATTAATGGCCTGTACTATTGGTGATTCAAGTATTCAGACCTACATCGATGACGGTATGATGCTTGTGGTTGAGAATGACATTGCCCGTCAAGATGCTCTAGCTCCCGTACTGGCAGGAACTATTCACATGATTGTTTTGCAAAACTTTGCAAAGCAGCGCCAGAGTGGCTTAGTTTTGATGTTTGATGAGTTGCCTACCATAAAAGTCAATGTAGCGCAATATGCAGCAGAGTTTAGGTCTAAGGGGTGTGGTACTATTATTGGTTTCCAGAATAATAAACAGCTAGAACAAAGGTATGGAAAGGAAGGAGCCACAATCATACAGGCGAACATGGCGACCAAGTTTTTCTTTAATCCCGGCCATGTGGAGACGGCAGAGGAGATTTCCAAATACTTGGGAGAGTCGGAAATCACCTACTCTACTCAAAATGTTTCTCATAATTTTGGTACTGGTGCTGCGGGGGGGTCACGTTCTAAAAATCAGTCTATTCAGATCGTGCCGTTGATGAGTAAGGAAGTTCTGCTCAAGTTTAAGCGTAGCTGTGTTTTTATTAATCCGGCCGTCGGAAGCTCTCAAGAGGGCAGCGTTCCCTGGCATATCAAACCCGAAATCAAGTTGCCACTAAAGCAGGTAAAACGCTTTCAGGGAAACGAAAAGATGTGGCAGGAGAAAATAGAACCTCGCTTAATTGCCTCTGAGTTCAAACGATTAGAAATTAGCAGTTATGATGAGTTGGATGAGCGCATGGCTGAAGAAATGAATAAGCGTATTGCTCTAGCAGAAGAACTTCTCCCTTTACCCGAAGATCCAAGATCTTCCGCAACAATTAGTTCGCGTCGCAGTAACCCTTTACCTATAGATATTTAAGTAAATTATGAGTGAAATAAGCATCGAAATACCTAATACTGTTCGGCGTGCTGTGGGATTTGAATTGACAGCCACAGCACTAGAAACCCTTGGGGATGACTGGGCTGTTTTTGCCCAACAATATCGCGGGTTTTCTGAGCAAATTAAAGAGCAAAGTCTTTCTGAGGGTATGTCTGAGGAATTATGGGAGGAAACTAGGCAAGCTTTGCTTGATGAGCGTGAGAATTCATCCTCAAATTGGCTACAGATTGATTTTTTTCCTTCAGTTTCGGGTGATAAGAATTCTACTGCTAGTAGTAGTGATGCTGCTAGTGGAGTCACTGTTAATACTATTGATACAGAAACACATCATAAACCTATAACAGCAAATCCGGCTATAAACAATGCCACTGATAAATTTAAGGAGAAAGAAGAACCTAAAGAAGAACCTGAAGAATCTGGCATTTCGGATACTGAGGAACTGATAGACGACGATCCTTTACAACAAGACTTAGTCCAACGAGCAGTTCCTATCCTTTTTGCTGCTCTGAACCGTTATGGAGTTGTCTCCAATATGGGTCTGGACATCCGGCTCGAAGGCGAACGCAATTCTGTTACTTGGTCTATCCTCGATCGCAAATTAACTGTAGAGGGAGAGGAGAATATGGAGATTTTGTTTGATTCACACAAACAAGTAGAATCCTTCAATTCGAGTTTGAGTAAAGAGTATGTGGAGCATCTGGAAAATCAAGTCGCTCCACAATTAGAAGCACCAGAACCCACTAAAGCTGTTAGTAAGAACATTAGTCGTTGATAAGAGGAGATATTTTATGATTGATATAAATTTAGATGATATTGATTTTAGTTTTCAGGAAAAGCTGATAGATGAAGTATCAATTGTTGCGAATAATATACTGAACATTCATGGT
>NZ_BLZO01000152.1 GCF_014132355.1 Okeania sp. KiyG1 | reverse complement strand
AATAGTCAGAAACAGAAGAGCAAAAGCGTCATATAAGTATAAACCAATAAGCATTAAGCTTACAGTCCACAATTTTCAATTAAAAGGAGACATGATGAAAACAAAGGTAACGGCAATTCTCGCCTGCGTCTTGAGCTTATTTATCTGGGTTGGCAGTGGTTTACCAGCCTCCGCACAAGGTTACGAAACAGAGGTGTTCGTAACAACAGACTGGTCAAGCGCGCTCCGTGAGGCTAAATCAAAAGAAGACCGCGGAATGGAGTTATACATACCATACTGGTCGTTAGATGAGTTTCCTAAAAACCTGAGTGAAGTCCAGACAATCGAATTTGATTTAAGGGGCCCCCTTATCAACCCTAGCTTATTGCCTCCTGTTATATTGTCTGCAGAAGAGGCCGGTTTAGACACAATATATACGGTTGTTGCCGGTAAGCCGCCGATTGGATTCAGAGGTTGTGACGAGTTTAATCCGAATCTAGTCTCGGCAGAATCTTATGTGGGTTTTTACGCCGATCAAGAAAGTGTTACAAATCAGACATTGGATCTTCTTGTTCAAGATTATATCATATTCGTCTCAGATGCATTAAATCCTTCTGATAAGAAAGACCCCTTTGCTAGTAACTGCCTGACGGTATCAGGAGCCACAGGGAAACTCACACTCGACTTCAATGAAGTACAGGGTGGCCTCTCCCAAGATATAGGTCTTGATGCCGAGGGCAAATTGACGATAGAAAATCCCTCTGGTGAAAACATCTCAATTGTAATAGCGAAGCAGAAATAAGGACACAGGGATGTGGTTGAAGGAAATCGTAGAGTTTTGTGAGCATCTCCCATAAGATCAATCTACCGAATTACCCCACAGCCAGCAGCTAAAGGTTAAATATCCGAGGTCACTTGTTGAAGCCTCTTCCGCTGGTTCAGCAAGCCCTAATTAGAAAGGTAAGGACACAGTTAAATTTCGATTTAACCAAGGTCTGTAGCGCAGTTTTGACTCTGCCAAAACGGTATTTTTTGGATTCTCTTTCAAAAGAATATCGTAAGCGCTTGGAGGGTGATTTTAATCCGCTCCAAGCATCCGCTTAGAATCCCCGTCTTTTTAAAGCGGGGAGAAGTCAAATCATCCATTATTTTCATTTTCTAAGAGCTAATGAAAAAATCGCCACACCAAAGGATTTTCAGTTGTATTCTTACAAATTAGGTTGCAAGTCCCTAATGAAAAAATTCTAAATTCTAAATTCTAAATTCTAAAACCTACCGCCTCAATAGCAGCCTCCAGAGCGATCGCCACATGAGTCCAATGAGTCCCCCCCTGACAAAACACCACATAAGGTTCCCTCAAAGGACCATCCGCCGAAAATTCAGAAGTCGCCCCATCAATAAAAGTCCCCCCCGCCATAACCAACTGACTTTCATATCCAGGCATCGGTGCAGGTACCGGGTCTAAATAAGACCCCACAGGCGAATATTGCTGAATAGCTCGACAAAAAGCAATCAACTTCTCCGGGGAACCCAACTTTATCCCCTGAATAACATCCCGTCGTTTTTCAAAAGGAAGAGGATTAACAGGATAACCCAACTTATCAAAAACATAAGCCGTCAAATGATTACCCTTCATCGCCTCCCCCACCATTTGAGGCGCCAAAAATAAACCTTGAAACAACAACCTATTTTGCTCAAAAGTCGCCCCACCACTACTACCAATACCAGGAGCAGTTAACCGACAAGCAGCAGCTTCCACCAAATCTCCCCTACCTGCCACATACCCACCTGCCGGAACTATAGTACCACCAGGATTTTTAATCAAAGACCCCGCCACCAAATCAGCTCCCACCACAAGAGGTTCCCGGTCCTCAATAAACTCCCCATAACAGTTATCCACAAAACAAACCGTCCGAGGATTTTGTTCCTTAACTATCTTGACAATTTTCTCAATATCTGCAATAGACAAACTAGCTCGCCAAGAATAACCACAAGAACGTTGAATCAAAGCCAGACGAGTCTTTTCAGTAATAGCAGACTCCAACCCTCGCCAGTCTATTCCAACAGTCTCAGTTAATGGCAATTCCCGATAACTAACGCCAAAATCTTTCAGAGAACCTTGACCCTCCTCCCTCAGACCAATAACCTCCTCCAAAGTATCGTAAGGAGAACCCACCACAGACAACATTTCATCCCCTGGCCTAAGAATGCCAAACAAAGCACAGGTGATCGCATGAGTTCCAGAAACAAATTGGACTCTTACCGCTGCTGCCTCAGCCCCCATAATCTGAGCAAAAACCTTATCCAAAGTTTCCCGTCCTAAATCGTCATGGCCATAACCAGTAACTCCTGCAAAATGATGGACACCTACCCGATGTTCGCGAAAAGCATCTATAACTCGTCTGAGATTTTGCTTGACTAAGCTATCAATATCAGAAAATATGGGAAATAGGTCTTGTTCTGCTGTTTGTAGATAAGTAGTGCTATTCATATTTAATTTGTTTTATTTGTGGTATGCTATACAAAGTGTAAATTTTTGTTAATACTCAAATTCACAATAAAATCTAAAATTCCTTTGTCAACAAAGAATTAATTTAGATATAGAGGCTGTGGTTTTTTTTGAAAAAAGTTTCATTAGAAAGCTATGACAATTTTGAAGTCAAAAACCTCAAAAAACAAACCAGTGTTTTGCTTAATTTTCAAGATAGTAATTGACTTTTTTATTAATCAAATTTTCATAGTAAATTACTAAAACTTAGAGATTTTACTATATTTATTTAGTATATTTATAGTAGCTTGGTTTAAGAAAAATTATCCTGTATTATTAGCTAGGAATTTAAACTTAAATACTTAACAATACCCTGGATTTTGGTATAAGAATATTTTTTAACCTTCTGCTTCTTATTATATAGATATAGATATAGATTAAGTAGTTATTACTAAGATATTTTCCATATCCTATACGAACATATAAACTTGCTTTGATTAAGCTAGCTCCTATGGAGCTATTTAGTTCTTAACCTAGAGATTTTCATGACAATTTCAACAACATCAGAAAAATTTTCCCTCGATTGGAGCATAATAGGCTTTATGGCATTCCTGCACATTGGAGCCTTATTTGCCCTACTTCCCAGTAACTTTAGTTGGACTGCAGTTGGCCTAGCCTTATTATTACATTGGATTACAGGTGGTCTAGGTATTACATTAGGCTTCCATCGTATGGTGACACACCGTAGTTTTAAAACTCCCAAGTGGCTAGAATACTTTTTAGTTTTTTGCGGTACACTTGCCTGTGAAGGAGGAGTTTGTGACTGGGTAGGTTTACACCGTATTCATCACCTACATTCAGATAATGAACAAGACCCCCATGACTCCCATCGTGGGTTTTGGTGGAGTCACATGGGGTGGATGCTTCATAATCTACCAATCAGGTCTGAAGTTCCTCGCTACACAAAAGATATAGCAGACGATCCAGTGTATAAGTTCTTGCAAGCAAACTTTATTCCCATTCAGTTTGCTTTTGGCATTTTGCTTTTCCTTGTGGGTGGCTGGTCTTTTGTAGTTTGGGGTATTTTTTTTAGAATAGTTGCTGTTTTTCACTGTACTTGGTTAGTTAATAGTGCCACTCATAAGTTTGGTTATCGTACTTATGATGCTGGTGATGATTCTACTAATTGTTGGTGGGTGGCCGTATTAACTTATGGTGAAGGTTGGCACAATAACCATCATGCTTTTCAGTATTCTGCACGTCATGGTTTGCAATGGTGGGAAATTGATACCACTTGGATGATGATTCAATTATTGCAAGCTTTTGGTTTAGCAACTGATGTGAAATTAGCAACAAAATAGCATAGCAGAAGGAAGAAGGAAGAAGGAAGAAGTAAGAAGGAAGAAGTAAGAAGTAAAATTCTCACGTTGTCTGAGTTTTCTTTTGAACTATCCTAACCTTTCCTTCGACTGCTATAAGAGTCCTAAATTAATTTTTTTACCCTATATGATGCTTTTCATATAGGGTTATTTTTGTAAGTATCTCCTCCAGAATGCTTACTTATTTTCTGCTTTAATACTTCATCTTTTTTTGCTTTGCTAGCGTGATATTAGGTCTCATTAATAGTAATACAGCAGACCCATTTTAGTGAGGTACAACCATCGCGGGCAAGATGCCCGCACTATAAATATTTAATTGTTAATATCTGTACTTTATATACTTACGAATATGCTGTAAAAATACTCTTCTTCATTCTCTTGAAAATCTCTGAAATTTCCCACTATTTTAGCGAGGTACAACTATCGCAGGCAAGATGGCCACACTATAAATATTTAATTGTTAATATCTGTACTTTATATACTTAAGAATATGCTGTAAAAATACTCTTCTTGGTTATCTTGAAAATGTCTGAAATTTCCCACTATATCCCTACTCCCTACTACCCTGGTTAAGAAAATTAGTTGACACTTCAATTATTAAATAATTAACACAGAAAAAATAACCTTTTCGATAATTATTAGTCAGTTCATGTTAATGATTCTTATGTTTACCACTCCCTTACCGAAAAATTTTAGTCTAAAGCCTCCCCTTTTAAGGGGATAAAAAAAAGAGAATATTCCTTATTTTAATCCCAATGCTTTCCTAGGTCATGCTGCGCAAACAGCTAGAAATACTGATAACTGATAACTGATAACTGATAACTGAAATGACTCCCCTACTCAGGTCACCGTCTATAAGCAAGCCAAACAATTAAGGCAGGAAGCATAGCCAAAACCACTGCCACCAGCGCCCAAATAATTATATTAGAACCAGGAGAGTGTAAGGCCAGAGGTAGCCAAATCACTAATGGAACTAAAATCATTACTATAGCTATTGGCAAATAATGCGCCCTCCAATTAGAATAGGCACGATTCCAATGTTTGCCTGTCCATCGCCAAGCTGGTTTGTAGGGGTAGTGAGTGGAGAGTTGTTCAATAGTATCGCCACTGTCACTTACCACAAATATTTGCTGACAGCGGTTACAGCCAAAGGCATCTGTCAGGGCTATTGGAATTAAGTGGCCCTTGCGCCGACACGGACAGGGGTACTCTCCATTCAAATCAATTTTCAGAGCTTTTTGAGGTCGCAAAGTAATCGTAGAACTGGCGTGGATAGAGAAAAGACAATATAAATAATCAGCATAGGTATATTATCCTAATTCTAACTTACATCAGAAGCAAGAGGAAACAAGGAACAAGGAAGAAATTTGATTATTGATATTACTTTGTTTTAACTATTTAATAGATAAATTTCAGCCTTATTAGATAAAAGCTTCAACTTTAGTTAAGCGGGTAACGCGATTCGAACGCGCGACATCAACCTTGGCAAGGTTGCGCTCTACCACTGAGCTATACCCGCAATTTCTAACCATATATCTATAGTTCCACAAATAATTTTATTTGTCAACCCTCCAGCAGATTTTTTATCAGAAAAAATTGTTGATCGCTTGGTTTATCAAAATAATTGGGTCGCGCCACCCCGCCTTTTAAGGCGAAATATTTTGGAGCCTTTCTCAAATCCTACTTCCCTCCTGGGAGGGGTTAGGGTGGGTTAACTTCTGTACGTCGCCAATCCGACGGCTCCCCCCTATCTGACTTATGACTTCTTGCTTCTGACTTCTGACTTCGTTAAGCTTCTGGAGATACATCAGATTCTACTAAATGGTTTGAACTTATGGGTAACGCTTGTGTTGTACCAGTAATACTACGATTATTAGGTGAGGAATTTATACCACCTCTCATTTGACGCATCAAACTAGCCATTTCCAGAGCATTCATGGCATATTCCCAACCCTTATTGCTTTTAATACCAGCTCTTTCTAGAGCTTGTTGCATGGTATCTGTGGTGACAATGCCAAAAATTACTGGTACTCCTGTTTGAAATGCTGCCGCAGCAATTCCTTTAGATACTTCAGCAGCTACATAATCAAAATGAGGTGTTTGGCCTTTAATTACAGCTCCTAAACAAATTACTGCATCGTAGCCACCGTTCATGGCCAATTGACGGGCGACTAGAGGAATCTCAAAACTACCTGGAACCCAAACATAATCTACTTGAGTACCCTCTGGATTTGGATCTACACCGTGGCGTTTCAAACAATCTTGACAACCCTCAATCAATTTACCAGTAATTAAGTCATTGAAGCGGCCAATGACAATAGCAAAGCGTAAGGATTCAGTTTGAGTAAATGTTCCCTCGAAAACTGTCATATTAGAATTCTTTTAGTTAAATTTTTTAGCTAAATCGCTCTTGAGCCTCACGCCATAATCTGTGATTTGGCGTGAGATGAATCGGCGGTAAATTAATGGGACTCGATGTCTCATTAATTTACAAATTTTATGTTATCATCGAACTATGCTGGTTTGAGCTAATCGCCACCAGTAATGAACCATGAAAATTTTATAGGATATGGGGTTGTTGGCCCGAATTCCTAGTCAACTGTGGGAAAACGTAAAATCTTATTCCGGAACTAGGTGAGCAGTTTTTTTATGTGCAAAAAGGGCGGTGGGGCATCCCGTCCTTAAAGCTCGTGGAGTCCGACGGGATACCGGGACTGCGAAACGAGAAGCCCACACTATAGCTTCAGCTTACTGTGGGAGTATGTCACTAAGAGTCAAGTGGCAACAAGGACTAACTTGCTATCTCTTGCCTCTTACACCATTTTTTCTCTAGGTATTGCCCAATAGAATTGTCTGATTCTATTCAATCTCAAATCAAAGTTGTTGGCCTAAACTACCAAAAAGTTTAAAACACCTACTGCAATTACCAGTGCTAACCATAAACCAGAACCAATAAAGATTAAAGGTTTGCCTTGACTCCAGATTTGGGGAGAAGCATAGGCAACAGGTACGCCAACTACTAAAACAAAAGATAAGACTACTAATAAAAGTAGTACAAATTGAAACAAGAATGTTAACATATTTTTCCTGGTAAAACAAAAATTTCAAGATACAAGAGATTAGAATATCATAAATTGTGCGATGGTAATCGTAATTTGAGTGGTGAATTTTTTGTACAGGTAGGTAGTAGAGGATTAGTTCCTAACAACTAGGTTTGGCGTGAAATTAATAAAGCAAATTTATCAGATTTTTCATAATCTCTATACATAGTCTTTCTTTGAGTAATAATTACTAAGATTTTATTGATTTTTAATTCTTCAAATCTATCTGCCTTGAGTTAGATCGGCATAAATAATAATTTCTATGCCTAAAACTACTAATAGAATAAGTTCAAAAGCACAAAATATGTAAATTACTAGGGAAAGATTTGTAGCTAAAGACCAGAACGCAAATAAAGCTACTAAACCAGATAATACAAAAGTAATTTCATCAATAATTAACTGTTCTATTTTTCGCCTTCTTCGTCTTTCGTCGCTTCTATGAAAAATTTCCCAGCCAAAGATAGATTCGATATTTGTATCGTCTATTTGTGCTTTGATTTTTTCGGTGAGAGTCAATCGAATATATTTTCCAAGAGCAGAGATTTTTTCGTCATTAACTAAATAAGTCCAACCGAGAATTAGGCAAACCCAAGGAATAACTAAGAGGGCATAAAAATTAGTTCTATTTGATAGAGCAAAAGAGAGTATTCCGCCAAATATTCCTAGTGTTAGATAAATTATTTGGTCTCGGAAGGCAATACGTTTGAGTTGTTCATCTTTCAATTTTTGATATTCGAGTAGAAAAACTTGAAGTATGGGTTTTTGGTCGTTCATAGAATTTTTTCTGTAATAAGTAATAAATTGGCAACAAAAGCAATTTAGTAGTATTGGAAATAAGTTAAAGTTGATTTAAGAGGAGTTCTGAAAAGTCCCATTTGCTACAGATAAGCCCCCTAAATCCCCCAATTTTGGGGGACTTTTAGAAGCAAATTGACTCTTGTTCCCCATTCAACAAAAAGCGGAGCAACATCTGGTTTCCCTTTCCAAGGGGGACGGGAGGGGATTAACTTTGTTGGGGGCTAGGGGGCAAAATTCAGTATCAAAAACTTTTCATAATTCCTCTAAAAGCAGTTTAATTTTCACACAGTAGGTTGGGTTGACGCTAAGGAAACCCAACAATAATACAGCAGATTCAACTTTGATAAAATATACCTATAGCAGGCAAGATACCCGCACTACAAATATTTAATTGTTTGACTTACTAACCTAAAATTATTATCAGCGATCGCTAGAAGATAAAATTCACAATAAGCATTAGTAATTGACCTGTATTTGAAATGAGTTAAAGTTTATTGAAAAACATTTTTATTTTCACACATTTCAAAATAAATTAGCCATAATAGAAAGCAGTTCAATTAATAGGTAAAGGTATGGCTTGTGCGGTTATTTTAACAGCTATTCGTATCGAATATATGGCAGTACGCGCCCATCTCAGTGACTTGGGGGAGGAGATTCACCGTAATGGGACAATTTATGAAAGGGGGAAATTTTCTATTGATGGTCAAGAGTGGGAAGTGGGTATTGTCGAGATTTATAACTATTCAACTGGATATGATACAATCCACTCATAACAAAATATTCTCTAGGCCAATTTTCAGAAAAGAGTTAGAGATGGAACAAAAAACTTCAATGTTTTGTCACCCAACACAAGAGCAAAACATCAATTTTAAGCAGGCAAAAAATTTTTTCAGCTTAGGAAAAATTTTCGCCAAAAAAAGTGAATGGAAAAAAGCGATCGCTGCTTATCGCAGGGCAATTGAATTAGCTCCTGACTGGAAAGAAGCAAGACAGTCTTTGACAGATGCAGAACATCAGTTTCAGGAGAAAACAATCAATACTCAACAGCAAATAGAACCTAGCAAAAAGTTGACAAGACAGGCAAAACATTTTTTCAGCTTAGGAAAAATTTTCGCCAAAAAAAGTGAATGGAAAGAAGCGATCGCTGCTTATCGCAAGGCAATTGAATTAGCTCCTGACTGGAAAGAAGCAAGACAGTCTTTGGCAGATGTAGAACATCAGCTTCAGGAGAAAACAATCAATACTCAACAGCAAATAGAACCTAGCAAAAAGTTGACAATAGCTGATTATCCGTTAGAGAAAATAGCTACACAAATCGCTACTGCTAGTAATGCAGTTATAGTAAATTATAATTTAGCAGATGACTATCACGCCAATGGCGATATTTTAGTAGAAAAAAGAGAAAAAGAAGAGGCAATTAAGGCTTATAAAAAAGCCATTGAAATTCAACCAGAATTATGGGAAGTGCATCATAAATTAGGTTATTTGTTGCAAGAAAAAGAAGAGTTAGAAGAAGCGGTTGCTTTTATAAGAAATCAATAAAGTTAAAATATGATTTTTGTTGGTCTTATTATAATTTAGGGGATGTTTTAGTTAAGTTAGAGAAGTGGGAAAAAGCTGTCAATGCTTATCGTAAGACTATTGAGTTGAATCCGGACTTTTGTTGGTCTTATTATAATTTAGCAGATGTTTTAGTTAAGTTAGAGAAGTGGGAAGAAGCTGTTAATGCTTATCGTAGGACTATTGAGTTGAATCCTGACTTTTGTTGGTCTTATTATAATTTAGCAGATGTTTTAGTTAAGTTAGAACAAAAGGAAGAGGCGATCACTGCTTACCAAAAAGCAATTAAGTTAGCTCCTGACTGGGAAGAGGCAAAACAGTATTTGGCAGATACGGAAAATCCGTTTCTGCAGAAAATAGCTAATGGCCAAGAGGAGCAAGAAGCTAGAGAGAAGTTAACAACGGCAGAGCAGTTGAGGGAAATATTAGCCATACAAAGGAAGTCAGATTTAGAAAAAGTTGCTGGTAGAGACACAATTAAAGTAGATTTAAATTTGGCAGATAATGATTTATTAAATACTCAAGAACAATACCATTTTAAGACACCAGATATGCAAGAAATTGATGAACAAGAGTTTGAATCACTTAAAAGTGAAGTTAATGTACTGATTATGACTGCAACCCATCCAGAAATAAGCTCAGTATTAGAACTTTTAGAACCTTACCCTGGAAGAGAAAAAATTTTGAAGTATTTTTCTGAAGCGGAAACTTATTATGTTGGTAAATTTGGTGCTTTTAACACTGTTGTTACTAAATGTCGCATGGGTTCAATAGGACCAGGTGCTGCTGGTTTCTCAACACTAGATGCTTTAAGAAAGGTGAATCCTAAAGCAACTATTATGGTAGGAATTGCTTTTGGTAAAGACGAAAAAAAACAAAATATAGGTGATGTATTGGTTGCTTCAGAAATTATTTGTTATGAATCTAAAAGAATTGGTGAAAAGGAAGATATTTATAGAGATGGTCCTTCACCAAGCAATACAACCTTACTGAATCGTTTTGAAAATGTTCATCATTGGGAGTTTAATGGAGTTGATAATTTACCTTGTAAAATTATACATGGAGCAATTCTTTCAGGAGAAAAATTAGTTGATAATTATGATTTTAAAGCCCAATTATTTGAGGATTTTCCTAAAGCTATTGGAGGAGAAATGGAAGGAGCAGGACTTAGTTCTGCTTGTATGCGTGAAGGTAAGCCATGGATTTTAGTTAAGTCTATTTGTGATTGGGCTGATGGAAAAAAACACAGTAAATATCAACCTTTAGCTGCTAGAGCTGCTGCTTCTTTGATACATCATGTTTTGCAGCAAAAAACTGTACTTAATGGAATTGACTAACAAACTAATTAAAGGAGGTAAACTTAAAGCGTTTTATTTTAGTTTGGTTGGGTTTCTTTCCTCAACCTACAAGATACTATTCTGCCTCAACGGTATCAGTTTCCAAGTTAACTCCCTCATATAAAACTTCAATAGCACAAGTAAATTCAATACTCTCTAATGTAATAGACTCACCTTCTGTATACCCACAATAATTCCAAATTTTTCCCTCCCCACGTTGATAAATTTCTACAAACATTGATTCTGAATCTACCAAAACATATTCTTGCAAGCTAGGAAATTGACGATAATATTTCAACTTATCCCCGCGATCGTATTTTCCTGTACTAGGGGAAAGCACCTCAACAATGACTGTAGGATTTTTAATAAAGTCACGAGATTTTAAATCCTCAGCATTACAAGTAACTACTAGATCGGGATAAAAATAACGATTATTTTTACTATCCTGAACTTTCACATCTGAAACATAAGCTTCACAACCTCTTTTACTCAAATGAGGATACAAAGCTCTGTAGAAATTGAGGTAAATTTTAGTATGAGGAATAGTTCCCCCAGTCATAGCTAAAACTTCACCGTCTACATATTCATGGCGAAATTCCTGTTTAGCTTCCCATTCTAGATATTCTTCTGGGCTAATTTTTTGATAATCTTGGGGTTGAGCAATCATAAGTTTTTTATTATTACAACGTTTTATTATAGCAGACTTTCGAGATAAATCCACAACTTCCATGCCACTTTCCGCTTGCTTCTTTTTTTGTAAATCAGCAAATATGGCTTCCAAATCGTGATTCAATGAACGAGAATACTCTTCACGAATTCTGTGAATTTCTTCGACAATCTCATCCCGGTACATAATTAATCTCCAAGCAGTTCCTATAGAAATAATATCAAGTCTCGTTAATTAACTATAATAAATCAGTTACCTTTAGTCATCTAAAGATGACTTAATTATTTATGCTATCCTAAAATTTTTAAGCCTATAAAATCTCACTTTTGACTTTTGTAAGGGCGAATGCCATTCGCCCCTACGACTTTTGACTTAATATATGAAATGAACATAATTTTATGCCACACAACCGCAGACTTCGACGCCCTCGGTGCCGCCGTCGGACTAACCCACCTCCACCCAGGTAGTCGCCTCGTAATAACTGGCGGTTGTCACCCCACTGTCAAACAATTCCTCGCCCTCCATCGAGACGAATTTGCCATTATCGAACGTCGCTCTGTCAACCCAAAACAAATTCACTCCATATTTATCGTAGATGTTCAAACACGCTCCCGACTCGGAAAAACTGCCCAATGGTTAGACTTACCACACCTATCAGAAATTATCATCTACGACCATCACTGTGAAACTCAAACCGATATTCGAGCTACCCAAACTTATATAGAAGCAGTGGGAGCAACCACAACCCTCATCACAGAAAAACTCCAGACTATCCAAAATAAACCCACCCCTATCTTAACTCCAGCAGAAGCAACAATTATGGCTTTAGGTATCCACGCTGATACTGGTTCCCTAACCTTCGACCATACAACACCAAGAGATGCAGCAGCTTTAGCATGGTTAATGCAGCAAGGGGCAAATTTACACGCGATCGCCGAATATATTCAACCTGGTTTGTCACCACAACTGCAAGATTTATTGAAAATAGCTCTGGAAAATATCCAACGCTCTACCGTGAGAAATTATCAAATAGGGTCGATACTATTACATACAGATGAATATGTTCCCGGTTTATCCACTTTAGCTTCTAGTTTAATTGACCTCACAGAAATAGACGCTCTCCTCCTAGCTCATACCCACTCCCTCAAAGACACAACAGAAAAAAGCCTAACAATTATCGGGCGATCGCGCATTCCAGAGACCAACCTCAGCGAATTATTACAACCCCTCGGTGGTGGAGGTCATCTCCGAGCAGCAGCAGTTACTCTCCGAGACAGTAACCCTGAAACAACCTTGGAAAAACTGGTAGACCAACTCAAAAATCAAATTCCTCAACCTCCCACCGCCAGAGATTTGATGTCATCTCCAGTTCGCACCATTCCTCCTGAGACATCCATAGAAGAAGCTCATCGCATACTATTACGTTACGGTCATTCTGGTTTATCAGTAGTAGACTCATCCAGAAAATTAGTAGGAATTATTTCTCGGCGAGATATTGATATTGCTTTACATCATGGTTTTCCTCATGCTCCGGTGAAAGGTTACATGACACCACAACTCAAAACCATTTATCCAGAAACAACCCTCCCAGAAATAGAAGAATTGATGGTGACATACGATATTGGTCGGTTGCCAGTGTTGGAAAATAACCGTTTAGTCGGAATAGTTACCCGCACCGACGTTTTACGAGAATTGCATCAACAACAACGCCCTCAAAACGAACAACTTGGTTGTATACCTGGTGAAACTTGTAAATCAATTGCCGAACTTTTACAAGAACGTCTTGCACCTCAACTTTGGCAACTACTCACCTGTGTTGCTGAGTTGGCAGAAAAACAAGGTTGGCAACTATATCTAATTGGGGGAGGGGTGCGAGATTTATTGTTATCAAAATTTGATGAGACTCTACTGTTAACAGATATTGATTTAGTTGTAGATGGTTGTCACTCTGAGTCAGCAGAAAAAGCTCCTGCGGTGGAGTTGGCAAAAGCACTGCAAAAAATTTACCCGACAGCACGTTTGGAAGTTCACGGTCAATTTCAAACTGCTGCCCTACTTTGGCATAACGACCTCGTGTTAGACTCTCTGTGGATAGATATTGCCACTGCTCGCACAGAATTTTATCCCTATCCAGCAGCTAACCCAGAAGTTGAAGCAAGTTCAATTCGTCAAGACTTGTATCGCCGAGATTTTACTATTAATGCTTTGGCAGCACGACTGACTGAACCTCGTGCTGGAGAATTGCTTGATTTCTTTGGTGGGGTGTCAGATTTGCAGGGGAAACAAATGCGGGTGTTGCACGCTAATAGTTTTATTGAAGACCCGACTCGTATCTATCGTGCGGTACGGTTTGCTGTGAGATTAGGATTTGAAATTGAAGGGAAAACGGAGGAATATATTCGTTACGCTATTAATAGTGGGGTATATCACCGTCAAAATATTGGGAAGGCGGAAAAAAATAGAAGGGTGCCTGCTTTGGAAACTCGACTCAAAAGTGAGTTGAAATATATTTTGCAAGCTAATTATTGGAAACCTGCTTTAGGGTTATTGGGGAGTTTGGGGGCGTTGCGTTGTCTGCATCCAACTATGGAGCTAGACCGGAAATTGTGGCAGCAGGTATGTTTGATGGATAGGTGTCTGCAACGTTTTGATGCCCAGAAAAGTTTATCTCACTGGCAAATGCGGTTGGAGGTTTTGATTGCTTATTTGGAGTCTGACTATCGTGGTTTGGTGGGGAAAAATTTGCAGTTGCCTGTGGATAGTGTGAAGCGACTGGAGCAGTTGGAGTTGGCAAAGGGTAAGGTGATGGAGAATTTACCAGAATGTAATACTCCGAGTCAGGTGGTGTGGTTATTGAGGGAGTACGATCTACCGATGTTGATTTTAATTGCGGTACAATGCGAGCGTTGGGTGCGACGTAAGGTTTGGCAATATTTGACTCAGTGGGGGAATATTAAACCTATTTTGAATGGAAATGATTTGAAGGCGATGGGTTATAAACCTGGGCGTGAATTTAAGTTGATGTTGGACGATCTTTTAGCTGCAACTTTGGATGGGGTGATGAGCGATCGCTCTGATGCTGAGAGATTTTTAGCTAGGTATTATCCTCACGCGCTAGGGAATAGGGAATAGGGAATAGGGAACTTTCAATAATTAATAATTAATACAGGACTTACGCAAATTAACCTTGAAAACGCCATATGTAGGGGCGAACGGCCGTTCGCCCCTACTTCTTCCTTACCTTCTCTATACAATACCGATGCTACCGGACATGATATAAAAGGGTTTTAGCATTGAAAAATGTTTTAACCAATTCTTGTAGTGCTATATTAAATTTATAGGGTAGGGAGATGGGGAGATGGAAGATTTTTTTATGCCGAATTAAGCGGATTTGATATAAGTAATAGAAAATATAAATTATAGCACTTTTGAGGATACTCAGGTACACTTGTAGAACTATTCTTATCAAAATAATTGGGTCGCGCAACCCCACCTTTTATATAGAACCCGGTTGAATAGTTATTGTATAGTTGGGAGTAGGGGACCCACCCCTAACCCCTCCGGTGGAGGGGAAGAGGGGAGTGGGGGAGTGGAGGAGTAGGGGAGATTAAAGGTTTGAAGTAATTTAAGAAATTATCAACATATATTATATAACCGGATTCTATATTACAGCCCTTTTGCTGATTGATAAACCACATCGTCATAACCAAAAACCTATAAGGGCGAATGCCATTTGCGTTCCGCAAAGCTCCGAATTGCGCCCCTACTGTGGTTTACTTAAATGAAAACCGCTGTAAGGCGAAATATTTTTGGAGAGTTGCTCAAATCCCCTATTTCCCCTCCCCTCCTGGGAGGGGTTAGGGGTGGGTTGGGAGGGGTTAGGGGTGGGTTGGGAGGGGTTAGGGGTGGGTTAACTTCTGACTTCTGACTTCTGAGTTCGTTAAATTCCCTGTTCCCTTTTAGGATATTTATGAGGAAAAAACAATGGCAATTGATGATGATTTTTTGTATCCTCGCAGTCGATATCAAGGTGATTTTACCCCTGAAAATTTAGTATTTAATTCAAATTTGCAAGAATTTGCTCAACGAATAAGTATAATTTGTGGTTTAGAAACTGGTGGAAAAATTTCTCCTGAAGAAGCTTACGAGCAAATAAAACAACTGTGGAAACAGTTGAAAATTTCTAAGAAAAATTTAGGAATAGGTACAGACCCTGAAAATAATTCAGACCAGAAAAATATTTGATCGGGTAATCAGATCGAGTTTATCTGAATATCAATTGATTAATAAAGGAGTTATATATAATGTTCCTAGACCATAATAAATACAACCCTTTATTTTTCATAATTAAAAATCAGATATTTTCTTAAATACTAAAGAATTTCATAACATAATAAGTATCAAAAAGTAACTAGAAAAAGCAGATTTTGTTGCCACAGGAAGTTAGAATTATTTCTCTGTAGATTCAATCCAAAAAATTGAGCATTTACCTATAGTAGATGCATGATTGACATACTCCCGACATCAAATCACAGATTATGATGCGGGATTCTCATCATTGATGATTCTACGCTCATAGAGATGACTTAGATTGGCAATATTACTATTACCAAACCAGAGGTCGGACTCTCCCGTAGCTTTTGGGTCTCCCCCAGATTCCGAGTGCCCCTCGGTACTGTTTACTATTGCTCCTAGCATTTCTAAACCTTTAGCTAAAATGTTCCTTGCTGCATTGTGGTCACGGTCTGCTATATAACCACAGTGAGGACATTTGTGAGTCCTAACAGACAAAGATTTTTTAACAGTTTGACCACAATTTGAACAATTTTGAGACGTAAAATGTGGAGGCACTGCTATGGAAGCAATTCCATGGAACTTAGCATAGTATTCTAACCATTGTGTGAACTGATACCAACTTGCATCAGATATGGATTTAGCTAAGTGATGATTTTTAACTAGGTTAGCAATCTTCAAATCCTCGTATACTACCAAATCGTGAGATTGGATTAACGCCCGTGCCGTCTTTACTCCATGGTCTTTACGCTGTCTACTGATTTTGAGGTGCTGCCTGGCTAATTGCTTTCTGGCTTTGTGGTAGTTATTTGATTGTGGCTTTTTACCTTTCTCGTGGCGGCGCGATACTTTCCGTTGTAGCTTTTTTAGTCGTTTTTCCGACTTTCTCAAATATTTAGGATTTTCTATAGCATTACCATCACTATCAGTATAAAAAGCATTTAAACCTAAATCAATTCCTACTATATTGCCTTCAAAGTTATGAGCTTCTTTTCTCTCTACATTTACTAGAAATTGACAATAATAACCATCAGCTCGTCTAACAACTCTTACACGACTTATTTGTTGCTCTGAATACCAGACTAAATCACGGCTACTCCATAGCTCAAATACACCTGCTTTAAAACCATCTTTAAACTCAATTTTCTTTCTGTCTGGGGATAGCTTATAGCCAGTTGTTTTATACTCTACTGAACGAGTAAACTTTTTGAATTTTGGATACCCCTTTTTACCTGGCAAATTCAATCTACAATTTTTATAAAATCCTTGTATTGATTGCCATGTTCTATCGGCTGATGCTTGTCTTGCTTGAGAGTTTAGCTTTTTGACCCAGGGAAAATTACTATCCTTTGCTAGTACAGAACAAAGCTTTTGTAAGTCATTGCGTTTGACATCTTTATTATCCATCCAATAGCGCAAGCAACTGTTTCTGATGAATTGACCTGTGAGAATCATTTCATCTAAAACTTTGTACTGATTTTGACTGCCTTTTAATTTGGCTTCAATTACTAGCACTCGCTATTGTTAATTCCTTGACTACATTGATTATTATAACTAAATTTACCTAAAATGTATACTAGATAAACTATTAATATTTGTGTATAATGATGACATCGAATTATAATTATATACGCATCATTCATCCAGACACGCTCATCTCGCGATTATAGTGTTGGCCTTCTGATGGGTTTAGGTAAAAGTACTGAAATAAGTAGGGCTTGCTGAATAAATCTAAAAGCATTGACATATAAAGACAAGCGCCTTTTTGGAATCGAATTGCAGTGCGCCTGTTTCAGTCTAAAATACTCATGCATGGAGCGTATTTTCGGCTCATAGTTGGGCAGAATAATTAAGGGACAATTCTTACTCCTACCTCCTGGCTCATTCACATTTCTTCTGTCTCCTGTCTCCTGTCTCCTACCCCTACTAAAAGACTTTTGAGCGCAAACCCTAAGTATATTTAATTTGACAAAAAGTAAATACTTATTAACTAAAATTACAGACCTTAAAGATTGGCAAATAAAAATTGATATAATATTCTCTATATCAAAGAAAAAAATAAACTTAAAATTTTTGAAATAAACTAAGGAAAAGCTGAAATGAAAAAGGGTAAATTTCTATATCCACAAAGTCGCTATTATGGGCAAGCAACTCCAGCAAATATCAATTTCAATGCGAAATTACAAGAATTTTCTCATAAAATAAGTTATATCAGTGCTTTACAAACATCAGGAAAAATTTCAGCAACATCTGCTTATCTACAAATTCAGGAACTATGGGAACAGCTAGAAAAAACCAAGAAAGAGTCTGATTTTTCTCAAAAATAGAGCAGAGTGGCAACTTTTCAGTATCCCCATCCACTTTTTCAATTCTTTATTACTGCAATAGACATCTCCAATAATAAAGAATAAAATTAACTATCGTACTCTTATTCATTAATTCTTTTCAGCTACTCCCTCTTTTCTAATAAAATTATTCATTTTCAAAGACCAACTCCATCCGATCGCCTCTAAATCTGGTCACCCCATATTCAATAATATTGCCATCCTGATTGACATTAATTGACTCTGCTAACAAAATAGGATGATTCATAGGAACTTCCAACAGAGAAGCATCTTCATGTCTGACTATACGAGCATAAACATGAGTTGTACGACGAATATGATCGCTATTGTATTTTTCCCTTAACAACTGAGTAATTGAATTTTTCTTTCGTAAAAATTCAATTGCTTCCTCCTCTATAATTCCTGGAAAACGATCTAAAGGAAAATGACTACTAGAAATATTAATAGGTTGATCCTCTGCAAATGCTAAACGTTCAATTAAAGCTACAGGAGCACCTACTTCTACTTCTAATCCTTCAGCAATAGAAGCATCAGCAGGTATTTCCACCACTTGCAGTAATCTAAAACTAGGCTTTTGGCCTTGGGCAATGAGAGTGTGATTATAACGTACCCTTTTACCAATAAAATACTTAATGGGTCTACCAACGACAAAAGTCCCACGACCTCGGTCTACTCTCACTAACCCTTCAGTTTTGAGAATGGCGATCGCCCTACGCAATGTATGACGGTTAACAGAAAAATATTCGCTCATTTGAGCTTCGGTGGGTAATTTATCTCCTACTTTATAAATTCCTTGATGAATATTTTGGCGTAATTCTTCAGCAATTCGAGTATAAACTGGCAATACTTCACGGCTCATGGCATCCTGAATATGTTTATATATATTTTTTAATATTTTTCTAGTTTAGATAAAATTGTGGAGCAGGCAACAATTATCAAGGGTAATAGGCACAAGTGTATGAGTCAAAAGTCAAAAGTTAAAAGTCAAAAGTTAAAAGTCAAAAGTCAAAAGTTAAAAGTTAATTTTTATAGACTCGAAACTTTGAGGCCACAGTAATTTCAGGAAATTATTTCAGATATTGGGTTTGAAACTATTTGTGACATCTTGAAAGTGAATTGGTATTAGTCATAGAGGTTTCACCGCTCACCCCCTAAATTGCCAGATATTACTTTGAAAAATGGGCGTTTACTCGATCGTTGAATAATAATATTTTGACCATAATGACGATTGAAATGTAGCAGTTAGTTTTTGTGAATTTATCTCCCGTTAAATCGGAGATTATAACGGGAGACCCCTTGCCGAATCAAGTTGGATAAAAAGTATATATCTATTATATATTGTACATAAGGGAATTTGTATAGACAAATATTGCTCTGGTTAATTGGACTGGAAAACCAATCTATGGACATTCAAACAGAAATGCGACAGGGATGGATGAAAACCTTAGCTAAATCTAATTTGAAGCAATTAGAGAGAAAAGTTGCAGAGATAGGCAAATTGCCTACATACAACTTTATAAGGCCACCAGAAATAGGTCTGACAATGGTACGAGGCCGCGCTGGTGGGACGGGACAAATATTTAATCTAGGGGAAATAACTATTACTCGTTGTGTAGTCAAGATAGAGGATATTATGGGTTTTGGTTATGTCCCAGGGCGATCGCATCGTCATGCTGAACTTGCTGCTTTGTGCGATGGTTTAATGCAACTGCCTGAATGGCATGATGTTGTAAAGTCTGTGGTTATTGAATTTATTGAAGCAGAAGTTAATGAACAAAAGGAAGTTCAACAACTACAAACAGAAGCTACGAAAGTTAATTTTTTTACTATTGCCAGAGGAGATTAATCAATTTTTTGTGAGGTGTATTATCAATGGATAATTGATAATTGATAATTGATAATTGATAATTGATAATTGTTTAATTTGGTCTAAGACCTCTGACGCTCGTTCCGACGCTCCTTCGTCGCTATGGCTTCGCCTCACGCTACCGCTAACGCTATCATTTATGAATAAAATAAAAAGAAAATATTTTCCTTAAGTTTAATCCCATCCGCTTACAAATTCAAGCTTTATTCTTAAAAATTAAAAGAGTAAAAGTGAAGTTATTCAACCATGAAACCTAGAATACTATTTGCTTTTAAGTCATTAAAATCTAGAGGCGGTATACAGCAATTATCAAAAATAAAATTTTATAGCAGTCGAAGAAAAGGTTAGGACAAATCAAAAACTTAAAACTAACACAAAGCTAAGATTTTTCCTTCTTTTTTTCTTCCTTCTTTCTTCTTTTTTCTTCCTTCTTTCTTCTTTCTTATTCCTTATTCCTTTTTTATGATTACTAAACTACCAGGATTTCCCGATATTGTACATGATTCTCAAAGAACTTTTGTCAATCTATTAAATGCCTTATCTTATCCAGGAAAGCAGCAACAAATAGATGGTAAATTAACACCACCATCTGACTTGAATATAGCTTGTGCTGCTGCCTGTTTAACAATGTTAGATTTGGAAACAAAAGTATGGTTAAGTTCAGATTTTCATCAAGATGTAAAAGCTTGGTTATTGTTTCACACAGGTTGTCATTTTACGGAAAATTCTCAAATTGCTGACTTTGCTGTAATTAAGAATATTCAAACTATTCCCAACCTATCAAATTTTCATCATGGTACGGCAGAAGAACCAGAAAATTCAACTACTTTATTTGTGCAAGGAGCGAATTTAGAATCAGGTGATAAAGTCATATTGAAAGGACCGGGAATTTTAGAAGAAATAGCAATTTCAATTCCGAAATTACCGGAATTTTTCTGGTCAGAATGGGAAGTTAACTTTAACAATTATCCTTTAGGAGTAGATATATTTTTCTTTGCTCAAAATACAGTTATTGGTTTACCAAGAACAACGAAAAGTAGATTAGTAAAAATATAAGCATTTCCTTAGAGGATATCTGAAAAGTTTTTTGATACTTAATTTTGCCCCCCTAGCCCCCCAACTTTGGGGGGAACAAGAGTCAATTTGCTTCTAAAAATCCCCCAATTTTGGGGTATGCGCGGGGGCTTGGATGTAGCATAAGGGACTTCTCAGACAACCTCTTAATTTCTACTATATTTTCAAGCAGAGAATTGAAGCATAAGAACGACTAGCTTTAGTTGTCAACAAAAAGTAATAAAGCTGATAGCTGAATTGCTGACCGCTGTTTGCGCAGCATTCCGCAGGAAATGCTTAGGTAAGAGAAAAAATGGAGGCAAAAAAACATGGCTTATGTAGCAGTAAAAGGTGGAGAAAAAGCAATCAAAAATGCCGAAGCATTATTGCAAGCTTTACGGCGTGGAGACCCCAATATTTCTGAACTAAGTTTAGAGCAAATTAAACAACAACTTACCCTGGCAGTAGATAGAGTAATGTGCGAAGGTGCACTATACGATGCAGACTTAGCTGCTTTAGCAATTAAACAATCATGGGGCGATTTAGTTGAAGCAATATTTTTATTAAGAGCATATCGAACGACTTTACCAAGACTTTATTATAGTCAACCATTAGATACTAGCAAAATGAAGATTCGACGGCGAATTTCTGCAATATTTAAAGATATTCCCGGAGGTCAATATTTAGGACCAACTTTTGATTATATTCATCGACTATTAGACTTTAAATTAGCTGCGGAAGGAAATAGTTATACTGCACCTCAAAGCCAAAATTTAAACTTAGATGAAAATCTTCCCAGGGTAATGAATATTTTAGAAAAAGAAGGATTAGTTTATGAGGAAAAAACAGAGGATGATAAACAACCTTATGACTTAACAAGAAAACCTCTAAAATTACCTGCTGAAAGAGATGCAAGATTACAAAATTTAGCTCGTGCAGATGAGGGTTTTTTACTTAGTTTAGGATATTCAACTCAGAGGGGTTATGGTCGTACCCATCCCTTCGCTGGAGAAATTAAAATGGGCGAAGTTGAGGTGTTTATTTGTCCAGAAGAATTGGGTTTTGAAATAGCGATCGCTGAGATTACTATTACTGAAGCTGAAAATGTAAATATGTTTACAGGTAGTAAGGAAGCAGCACCACAACTTACCCGTGGTTATGGTTTAACTTTTGGCTATAACGAACGTAAAGCTATGTCAATGGCGTTAGTGGACCGTGCCATGCAAGCTAAAGAATTAGGGGAGGAAATACAAGGACCTGCTCAAGACCCGGAGTTTGTTTTGTATCACTCAGATAATGTTCAAGCTCAAGGGTTTGTACAGCATTCAAAGTTACCTCACTATATTGATTTTCAAGCAGAAATAAATTTAATTAGAAAGCTGCGGAAGGAACACATTTAATAATGAATAATTAATAATTAATAATGAATAATTAATAATTAACAATTAATTGCTTAGGCAAAATTAATTACCTAATTTTATTCTATAGTATTAATTAGTTAATAATTGAAGTCTCGCCTAGGTTAAGCATTCTTTTCTCACTCTTAGTATTAGGTGTTCAACAATTAATAATGAAAATTAACAATTAACAATTATTTCTCCTTGAAAAGAAGAGGATTGACTCAAAGAATACCTGGCACGGGAGCAAGGAATACCTGACACGGGAGCAAGATGCTCCCACTATTCTCGTAATAAAAATAATGACAATGCACGACAATTACAATACACTACCACCTGATATTTAAGTTATTTATTCTGACTCCTGACTACTGAGTCCTAATAACAGTTTGATAAATGTTTACTACGAATTTCTGTTGCCTATTCCCTCTTCCCTCCTGTCTCCTGTCTCCTGTCTCCTGTCTCCTAGCTAAAAAATTTAATATTTATGAAGATACCATCTATATGTTAAATAACCAAAATCTAGAAATCTCAAATGGCAAAGTAAATAACTCACCAGAAAAAGGTTTTAACTTTGCCTATTTAGACGAACAAACAAAACGTTCTATTCGTCGTACTTTACTCAAAGCAGTCGCCATTCCTGGTCATCAAATACCTTTCGGTTCTAGAGAAATGCCAATGTCCTATGGATGGGGTACGGGTGGCATTCAAGTTACAGCTTCAATCATTGGAAAAAAAGACATTTTAAAAGTAATTGACCAAGGAGCGGATGATACAACAAATGCCGTAAATATTCGTCGCTTTTTTGTGAAAGTTTGTGGAATAGAAACAACAGAAAAAACCACAGAAGCAACAATTATTCAAACCCGCCATCGGATTCCAGAAACTCCACTTCAGGAAGGTCAAATTATTGTTTATCAAGTGCCTATCCCGGAGCCATTGAGATGGTTAGAACCCTCTGAAAAAGAAACTAGAAAAATGCATGCTTTAGAAGATTATGGAGCAATGTATGTAAAATTGTATGAAGATATTACGAGATTAGGAGATTTTGCTACGACCCATGATTATCCAGTAATGGTAAATGACCGTTATATAATGAGTCCGACTCCTATCCCACGATTTGATAATCCTAAGATGAATTATTTACCTGCTTTACAACTTTTTGGTGCGGGAAGAGAGAAGCGAATTTACGCAATACCTCCTTATACTCAGGTAAAAAGTTTAGATTTTGAAGACTATCCTTTTACTGTGGAAAAATGGAATAAAGCTTGTGAGTTGTGTGGTTCTACAGAAAGTTTTTTGGATGAAATTTTGATAGACGATCTAGGTAATAAAATGTGGGTTTGTTCTGATACAGATTATTGTCATCAACGGCAAATACAACTTGAAGAAGGAAGAAGGAAAAAGGAAAAAGGAAAAAGTGGATGGGGATAGTCTTTGACCAAAAAATAAAATCAATAGTCTCCCCTTTCAAGGAGATGAAAAAGCGGTCGAGAGATGGCGAGGAAACCTCGCCATATCCATGAGACCAAGAGAAAATCAAGTTCAATATTTCAATCCCAATACTTTAACTAGAGGTACTGATAACTGATAACTGAAATGACACGCCACTTCGTGTCTGAATAACCCAAACCAATTGTAAGCACCGTGTAGACGGCGGGGTATTAAACCCAAAAGTCCAGATAGAAAAGAAGTATAAAAACCAAATTAAAACTCGATCGGGGTGAATGATGGAACCATTATTAAATGTTGAAAAATTGAGTAAGTTTTATAGAAATATAAAAGCTTGTGACCGTGTTTCTTTCAATATGTATCCTGCCCAAGTTTTAGGAATAGTAGGAGAATCAGGTTCAGGTAAATCTACTTTATTAAATGCTATTGGAGGATACATACCAATTGAAGGTGGAAATATCACTTATACTACCTCTAGTGGAGAAGTATTAACACTGCCAAAACTATCAGAAACTCGTCGCCGTTTATTAAGGCGAAATGAATGGGGGTTTGTTCAACAAAATCCTCGTGATGGTTTGCGAATGAATGTAACTGCTGGAGCAAATATTGGCGAACGTTTAATGAATATCGGAGTAAAAAATTATGGAAAAATTCGGGAAGAGGCAGCTTATTGGTTAAGGCAAGTAGAAATAGATATTAATAGAATAGATGACTTACCAAAAATGTTTTCTGGAGGGATGCAACAACGTTTACAACTAGCTCGTGTTTTAGTGACAAAACCGAGGTTAATATTAATGGATGAACCTACTGGAGGTTTAGATGTTTCGGTACAAGCTCGTTTATTAGATTTAATTCGTTCTCTGGTGCGAACTCTCAGTTTAAGTGTAATTTTAGTTACCCATGATTTAGGGGTAATTAGATTACTTGCTCACCGTTTATTAGTAATGAAAAATGGGCAAATTGTTGAGTCTGGTTTGACTGACCAAGTATTAGATGACCCTCAACATTCCTATACTCAAAAATTAGTTAGTTCAACATTAATTCCATGAGTTATATTGTGTCCGGCATAAGGTAAGGAAGAAGGAAGAAGGAAGAGGGAAGAAGGAAGAGGGAAGAGGGAAAAGGCAGGAAGAGTTAAGAGTAAAAAAACTTAAATTTTCTGTATATATTCACACTTGGGTTGACACAAATTTTCTTTTGCCTATTCCTGACTTCTGCCAAAAAATGTAAGGAAGAAGGAAGAAGGAAGAAGGAAGAGCCAGGAAGGTTTAAGAGCAAGAAAAAAACTTTAATTTCTTGTATATATTCACGCTTTAACAGCCTCCCCTTTTAAGGTGATGAAAAAAGTTAAAGTTAACTTCAGTATTTCAAGCCTTCTTATTGGAGAGATACTGATAATTGATAACTGAAATAGCCTTCTTATTGTAGAGGTACTGATAACTGATAACTGAAATAGCCTTCTTATTGGAGAGATACTGATAATTGATAACTGAAATAGCCTTCTTATTGTAGAGGTACTGATAACTGATAACTGATAACTGATAACTGATAACTGAAATAGCCTCCTTATTGCAGAGGTACTGATAATTGATAACTGAAATAGCCTCCTTATTGCAGAGGTACTGTTTTGCTAGCGCACAACTCCGTTAACGCTCCGCGACATGTTTGCGGAGCATTCCGATAGGAAAAAGCGTAGCTCCTCCGGAGGAGGCTAACTGATAACTGATAACTGATAACTGATAACTGAAATGACTATTCAACTACTAACAGCAAATAATCAGCCAGAAAATACTTTCCTAGAAAGCTCTTTATTATTAAAAGCAGAAGCATTAGAAAAAAGCTTTACTTTACACAACCAAGGTGGAGTAAAATTATCAGTCTTAAAAAATCTTTCTCTCAGTTTAACACCAGGAGAATGTATTGCTTTATCCGGTAAGTCTGGTTCGGGAAAATCTACATTTATGCGCTGCCTTTACGGTAACTATCGAGTCGATAAAGGTTCGGTTTTTATCAAACATAAATCTACCTGGGTCGATATTCCTAAATTAGCACCCCATCAAATATTAGAAGTACGAAAAAATACTATTGGCTATGTCAGTCAATTTTTACGAGTAATTCCTCGTGTGCCAGCTTTAGAAGTAGCAGCAGAGCCTTTATTAGAATTAGGAATTGAGCCAAAAGTCGCCTATCAAAAAGTGGCAGAATTATTTGAAATATTGAATTTACCAAAACGTCTTTGGCATCTTTCCCCTACTACTTTTTCTGGAGGTGAAAAACAACGAGTGAATCTAGCCAGAAGTTTAACAGTTGATTATCCAATTTTATTATTAGATGAGCCAACATCAGCTCTAGATTCTGTCAATCGTCAAGTAGTAATTGAACTTTTAGAAAAACGCCTAGTTAATGGGTGTGGTTTAATCGGAATTTTCCATGATGAAGAAGTCAAAAGAAGGCTTTGTACCAGAGAAATTCTGTTTGGAATTTAGCTAATAAGTAGGTAGGCATTAAAATTTATAGTTAATAGTTAGAGGTTGTCTGAGAAGTCCCTTCTGCTACATCCAAGCCCCCTAAATCCCCCTTTCAAAAAAAAGCGCAGCATCCTCTGACTTCCCCCTTTCCAAGGGGGACGGGAGGGGGATTAATAAAGGGGAACTAGAGCAAGCAAATTGACTCTTGTCCCCCCCCCAAATTGGCTTGCTCGGGGGGCAAAATTCAGTATCAAAAAACTTTTCAGATATCCTCTTAATTCTGTTAAACTTTACAACTTTAATTCCTCCTTCAAGGGCAACTAAATTAATAGCTGAATGTTTACAGTTAAACTTCATAATCAATAGTAATTTTATCTGCCAAAATTGGCTTAATCAAAGTCTTAATAATTTCTTGATGATGGGCATTTTTTGCATAAGCATCAAGAGCAGTTTTATCCTTAAATTGGACTACTAAAGCATTATGAAAGCCTTGAGAAAGCTCCGAGAAATTATTCCCACAAGATAAATCAATTATTTCCGGGACTTTCCCTTTCATCCCTTTCAAAGCTGACATAACCGAAGTAATAGTTTCTGCTGAAATATCTGGCTGCCACTTAAATAAAACTATATGTATTATCATATAAATTAATCTTTCAAAACTGCCCCTGTATTTTAACAGAAATTGAAATTACTATAGAGAAATTAAAATTCCAATCGGTTCATTTAAGATTATTGGTTCATTTAAAATTGACTGTCGATAAAAAAAACATGAACGAACAGATTTACACAAACTATCGCCTACAATTACCAGACCAAGAAACTATTGGTACTCTAATAGTTCGTGATGGAAAAATAGCCGAAATTCAGCCAGGAATTGTTAATCTTGGTCAAGATGGGCAAAGAGAATATTTAATGCCTGGATTAATAGAACTTCATACAGATAACCTAGAAAAATGTATGTCTCCTCGTCCTGCTGTAAAATGGCCTTTAAAAGCAGCAGTATCTTACCACGACCGAGACTTAATTAGTTCTGGAATTACAACAGTTTGTGACGCGATCGCTATTGGAGATATTAAACCTAATTCTGTTAGAGTTAAGCGTTTTGGTGAAATGATTGAAGCTATTTTTGAGGGGCAAAAAACAGGTAGATTTCTGACAGATCATCGGCTACATTTACGCTGTGAAGTTTCTTTTGAAGGTATATTTACTGCTGCGCAAAAATATGCAAATAATCCATTTCTTTCTCTCATGTCTTTGATGGATCATACTCCTGGCCAAAGACAATTTGTGAATGTGGAAAAATATAAAGAATATTACATGGGTAAGTATGGAATTAGCGAAGTAGAAATGAATAAATATATTGCCCATCGTCAGGGAACTCAACAACAATATGCTATTAAAAATCGTCAAGCATTAGTTGAATTAGCAAAACAAAACGGTATTTCTCTAGCTACTCACGATGATGCAACAATAAGTCATGTACAAGAATCTTTAGAAAATGGAGCAATTTTAGCCGAATTTCCAACTACCTTAGAAGCAGCAAAAGAAGCTCATAATTCTGGATTACAAGTATTGATGGGGGCACCGAATTTAGTATTAGGAGGTTCCCATTCTGGAAATGTATCTGCAATGGAATTGGTAGAGCAAAATTTAGTAGATGTCATTTCTTCAGATTATGTACCTCGGAGTCTATTACAATCTATTTTTATTATTAGTCATAAAATTGGTAAACCTTTATATGAAGCGATGAAGTTAGTGACAATTAATCCGGCTAAAACTATTAATTTATCTCACGATAGAGGAAGTTTAGAAGTTGGAAAACGTGCTGATTTAATTACGGTACATGATGATGGTGTAGTCCCCCATTTAACTTCAGCGATCATTAATGGTCGTCGTGTTGCTTAAACTGTTAATTTTGCCAAAGGGAGGATTTTTTTTAAGTCTTAATTTATCGAATAATTAATAATTAACAATTAATAATTAATAATTAAATAATTCGCGCCTTGAAGCCTCCCCTTTTAAGGGGAAAAAAGCTGTCGTTTCGCTACGCGACATGAAAAGCGCAGCTTCCCGAAGGGTGGGATGGCGAGATATCCTCGCCATATCCAATCGACCAAGAGAAGAAATAATATTTCCTTATATTCAATTCCGTAACGGTTTTAACCAGAGGTAATTATCAATTATCCATTAATGAAGGAGATTTTGCCAAAATCAAATGCCAAATTAATTAAGTATTTTAGGCTGTAAAATTTATGGGGTGATTCCCCTTAGTAAAATTTTAAAACTTATTATGAAGGTTACTCTAGTAAATTTTTACAACTGATAACTGAAATGACCCTAGTCAAAAAATCTAGTTAATGGTTAAAACAGCTTAATGGTTAAAACAGCCCTCATTTCACAGAAATAAATAAGCACAAAAAAACATCATCAAATAGCGGTACAATATTCATTTACTAAAATTATAAAATCAACAGTAAATCCGTTTAATTAACTCCATTGTTAATTATTAATTATTAATTGTTGAACCTACTCCCTACTCTCAAAATGAAAATGAAACCTGATATAAAAACAATCATTTCAATTCTTTCCTTAAAAGGTCATATTCAATATGGTCAAGAATCTATTACTCAACTAGAACACGCTCTTCAATGCGCTACTTTAGCAGAAGCTGCAAAAGCCAATAATGAACTAATTGTGGCTTGCTTATTTCACGACTTAGGACATCTAATTCACGACTTAGGAGAAGATGCTGCAAACAAAGGTATTAATGACCATCACGAATATCGTAGTATTCAATATTTAAAACATTTATTTGGTGAAGCTGTAACAGAACCAATTCGCCTTCATGTTGAAGCCAAACGTTATCTTTGTGCGACAAAACCTAGCTATTTTTCAAATTTATCACCAGCTTCTCAACAAAGTTTAGAATTACAAGGAGGAATATTTTCTTCTGATGCTGCTGCTCAATTTATTCATCAACCCTATGCAAAAGATGCAGTAAAACTAAGAATTTGGGATGACAAAGCTAAAGTTGTTGGCTTTAAAACTCCAGATTTAAAACACTTTACTCAAATAATCCTTGAAGAAGGAAGAAGGAAGAAGGAAGAAGGAAGAAGACAGAAGTAAAAAGGAAAAAGGAAAAAATGGATGAATAATTAAGCCCAACAAATTGTAAACATCCTGTAGATAGCGGGTTATTAAACCCAAAAGAAAAAGACAAAACTATGATAATTTAGTAATATTTATGTAAGCATTCAGCAGTCAGCTATCAGCTTTATAGAATTAAAAGTCTGAGTAAAAGCCCATCATTTAACCTGAGTAGTCTATCGAGCCACACCTACAATTTCCTTCCATTTATTATGAATTTGGTATAAATTGTTTGAATATCTATTTGACTAAAAGGATAGATTTTATTTCCCCTGAATACTTACGACTAAAAATACACTAAACATTTATAGCAAAAACTTGTAAAAACGGTATAACAAATTAATTATAACTATAAAAAACTGATGAATAACTTCCAAAAAATTACTCATGTTATTTATGACTTAGACGGTTTACTTCTAGATACAGAATCAATTCATGCTCAGGTAAATTCAGAAATTACCAGCCGTTATAGCAAAATTTTCGATAAACAAACTAAGTGCAAAATTACTGGTAGAAAATCAATTGATTCTGCCAAAGCAATTGTAGAAATATTAGAACTACCCGTCACTCCTGAAGATTATCTTCAACAAAGAAATACCCTCACATATCAACGCTTCCCTGAAGCAAAACCAATGCCGGGTGCAGTTCATCTTACCCAACATTTATATCAAAATAAAATACCTCAAGCTGTAGCTACCAGTTCTTCCAAAGAACCATTTAATTTAAAAACAAAAATCATCAAGAATGGTTCCAATTATTTAATCATATTGTTGTAGGAGATGACCCTAATCTTAAACATGGAAAACCAGCACCAGATATTTTCTTAATAGCTGCCGAAAAATTAGGTGCTTCTCCCAAAAATTGTTTAGTATTTGAAGACTCTTTAGCAGGAATGGAAGCTGCCTTAGCAGCAGGAATGTCCGTAGTAGTTGTACCCGATCCTGACATGGATAAAACCTTATTTTATTCCGCCCATCAAATTCTTAATTCCTTAACAGAATTTCAACCCCAATTATGGCAACTACCACCATTTTTTTGAAGAAGGAAGAATTCAAGAATTTAGAATTTAGAATTTAGAATTTAGAATTTAGAATTACCTCTTCTTATAAATAAGAAGATTAGTTAAAAGGATTTTTTTCTTCACCTTCAGAGTTTAATCCCCTATTTATTAAGATAGAAACATTAACCTACAACCTACAACCTACAACCTACAACCTACAACCTTCTTCAAAACCATATATTTTTGAAACAGTGATAGTATATCTAAAAATAGTTTTTTATTTATACGAACTCACTAAATAATTATGATATTTACTCAACCTATTCCTTTAATTCGCTCCAAATTCGGCTTTACTCTCCTAATTACGGCAGCTTTCATTCTTTTACAACAACCACTGAATGCTCAATCTGAAAATTCCGCACAGCAAGAAATTCCGATTCAAGTTCCACCAGAAAACTCCACAGACCCAAACTTTCCTCCTTCTACAGTTCAACCAATACAACCCACACAACCCGAAAATGCTCGTCCTTTAAATGAACAAAATAGTCTTCTGAGTCTTCAGGGAGGACAACGTTTAATGAGCGAAGCTGACGATGCCATTGCCTCAGAGAATTATGATTTAGCTAGTCAGAAACTTCAAGAAGCTCGTCAAATATTTAATCAACTGTCTAATTTTTATAGTCAATTAGCTGCCAGTTTTTCTGGTATAGATAATCGTCTGGCAGATGACCAACGTACCAAAGCATTAGAAACTGCTCAAATGAGAGACCAGGCCACTTATCAGTTAGCTTTAGTCCACCGGGCGCAAAACCAACCTGAATTAGCAGTACCATTACTTGTTCAAATTATCAGCTCTCAGCAACCCACTCGCGATCTAGGGAAAAAAGCCTACCAACAATTACTAGAATTAGGATTTGTTGATATTCCCTATCCTAGATCCTCTGGAGAGGACCAACCTGCTAATTCATCCCAGTCTCTTAATTAATATGTAGAATAACAGTAATTTGACAGGGGAAGAACAATGAATCTAGAAGAAGTTGAATTAATGATTAAAGCTGAGTTGCCAGATGCTCAAGTACAAGTCCAAGACTTAACAGGAGGTGGCGACCACTTACAAGCGACTGTTGTTTCGTCTCAGTTTGAAGGAAAAACTAGAGTTAAACAACATCAAATGGTTTATGCTGCTGTAAAAGAACCTATGGCTTCTGAAGCTATCCATGCTTTGGCTTTAAAAACTTATACACCTCAAGAGTGGGAAACTGTGGGGCAAACTTCTTAATTTTTGCTTTTGAGTTACAAAGCTGACAGGATTATTTGGTTATATTAGCCATAATTAATTAACTCTGATAATTTGCCTCAACATATTAGGCAAATTAATAGTATCTATAATAGGGCGGCAGAGCATTCCGTCCTTAGAGCTTCGTGGAGTCCGACGGAATACCGGGACTGGGAAACGAGAAGCCCACACTATACCCAATGGTTAGTGTGGGAGTATGTCACCTAAATGCTGAATGCTTTGATGACCATCTATCTAATTTGAGGAAATAGCTATGACTCTAACTCCAGAATTGAAAGCAAAAATTGATGACTTAGTTACTAAGAATAAAATTATGGTTTTTATGAAGGGTACTAAAATTATGCCTCAGTGTGGTTTCTCTAACAATGTTGTACAAATATTGAATACTTTAGGAGCTACCTATGAAACTTTTGATGTGTTAGAAGATCCAGAAATTCGTCAAGGAATTAAGCATTATTCTGACTGGCCAACAATTCCCCAGGTTTACATTAGTGGCGAATTTATCGGTGGCTCTGATGTGATAAGTGAAATGTTCAAGAACAATAAAGAAGAACTAGAGCAAAAGGTAGCAGTTGCTTTAGCCTCTTAGAGACTCTGCATTTGTCACTCTAAAACTATTAAAAAAAAGAATGAAGGGCGTTATTCAATACCCTTCATTTTTAGATTCCAACTACTGTAATTTAGTAATAATCTATTTCAGTTTCAGTTTGTAATGCTGGCATTTCAAAATTTGAACGGTCATATATGTAGCGAGTTGTTTCTTCCTCTAATCTATGGATTAAAAATGGTTCGATCGCTTTAGAGATTCTTAAAGATGCTAGGTAGCCATCTAAATATATACGCATCTCCTCATAGCGGTAACCACGGTTCCACATTTCGACGAGGGCGTCAGTGAGTTTTTGATAGTGGCGAATTGTTAGAGCGTCGGTTAACATGACCTTTTTATTCTCAGAATTAATGGTTATATTTTCAGTTAAAACCTAGTCTTTAGGTTAATGTAATTTTATTTTTAGTGCAACTAAATAGTGTTTTTTTAGATTAGTGTTAATTAACTATAAAGTTGGTATTACACATTACAGCAACACTTATAGCTGAACATTTTTTTGACTATTATTCTTGCTGCTTTTATTTTAAAACAATTTCCTCAACCCCCTCAACTCTTTAGTAGACTTATAAATCTTTTGATTACCAGTCCATCTTATTTCTACAATAGATTTATTGTACATTCCGCTAATTTTCAAAATAAATTCAAGATTTTTGAATTGGCAAAAATATCAAATATGTGATACAGTGAAATATTGAAAATACTAAATAACTTGGATTTTGGTTGTGCAAAATATCTGAGCTGTAATCTTTGATTCAGCGCCGGGAGTATGTCATTTCACTTATCAGTTATCAGTTAGCCTCCTATGGTCGGAACTTCGTTAACAGTTATCAGTACCTCTCTCTGCCTGTTTGCGTAGCAAAACGACCGCTGTCTTGGTCCATTGGATATGGCGAGGGGACCCGCTCTTGGCAGAGCCGCTTCGCTTTTAGCGCAGCTTTGCGATAGCAAACGCCATCCCACCCTTCGGGAAGCTCCGCTTTATATGTTGCGTAGCAAAACGACCGCTTTTTCATCCCCTTGAAAGGCCAGGACTAATTCTTTGTCGTCAGAGAATATTTACAACCCTATATTTTTTTGAGTTCCTGTGCTTCCCACAGTCCCCACATTCCCCTCCCAGGAGGGGTTAGGGGTGGGTCCCCACACTTCCCACCCCCCTCCTTTTTTTTCTGGTGACAATAAATTGACCCTGCCTTGTAGAGCGGTAGCTCGCGGCGCAGCCAAGGGGAGGCTTGAGACCTTATTTTTTGATCAATTTTGCAGAGGAAATATATAAGCAGTGACCTATGTTACAAAACTGTTACTAGACTTTATGTTAACTTAGCAGTAGCTAATTATAGGAAAAGCCAGAGTAGGAATTTAAGTGGGAGCTGCTTGTATTCTAATTGTAGAAGGAAATCCGCGTTTGCGATCGCTGCTTGGTTGGCATTTGCAGCAAACAAACCACTCGGTACATCAGTCAGCGAATATTCATCATGCCAAAAAATTAATAAATAGTCATTGCCCAAATCTAGTAATTATGGAAGCTGACCTACCTGATGGCAATAGTCTCGAATTTTGTCAGTGGGTTCAGCAACAGCAACAGTCCTTAATTTTTATGCTATCCTCACAAAAAACTGAAGCAGATATTGTTGCAGGATTAAAATCTGGAGCAGATGACTATCTCACTAAACCCTTTGGTATGCAAGAATTTATGGCCAGAGTAGAAGCACTACTACGTCGCCAGAGGAGTATTAGTTGTAGTCCACCTATCAGTCTAGATTATGGTGACTTGATTATTGACTTAGTACATCGTAGAGTTAGCTTGAAAGGTAGTTTGATTGATTTAACTCCCCAAGAATTTAGTCTCCTTTATGTCTTAGCTCAATCAGGGGGAGTACCCCTAACTCGCTCAGACTTACTACACAGAGCATGGCCAGACTCTATAGATAATCCTCGTACCATAGACACTCATGTACTATCTCTACGAAAAAAAATAGAAATTGACCCTCGCCAACCTAGTCTAATTCAGACGGTTAGAAATGTAGGTTATAGATTTAATCGAGAAATCTTAACTATGAATAGATGGGAACAGAATTATCAGAGCTACAAACAACCTCAAAAAGTTGCACCTGCTTAATACGGCGTTGCTGAATAAGTGTATGATTTTATAGGAGTCAGTAGGGGCGTTAACGATAGTTATGCGAAGCAAACGGCCGTTTGCTGACCCATAGCTGACGAATGGCGCCCATACAGGAGTCAGTAGCTAGAAAGGAGTTTTTCGGTTACTAATAAATTATGGATATAGAAAGAAAGAGGTATAATTTATAGTTACTAAATCTATAGAAAAATATTCCTAGACAAGTGTTTTAATTAAGTGTTACCTTAACGGGGTGAACTACAACACCACGCCAGTTGCTTCAAGTCGGGAGACCCGCCCAACGCACTGGCTCCTCTATCCCATTGCTAAAAGCGTTTGGGACTACTTTTCGTATCGGTGTTTAAACTTCCATTAACATCAGCATTGTATTTGACACCATTTGAAGCTTTATCAAGTCCTCTTTTGACTCGTTTACCACTAAATCTGTGTTTGACACCTTTTTGATCGACTGGTAAGTCGTCCCAGTCTAAAAAACTAGCAATTGAAGTATAACTCTCTTCATTAATTATTACTTTTATTCCTACTAATTTGGCTTTGTATTTTAGTTGTTCAATTAACTTAAAAAAGGAATTTGAACAAAATTTTGATTGTTTTTTTTGCCAAGATTTATGCCTTGTTTCCAGTTAGGATTATTTCCTATTGCTAAAATTCCTATCTCCCACACTATCAGATGATTAATAATATACCTGCTAATCTTATGCAGATAATCATCAATCTTTAAATTTCTTTTTGTCGATAATCTTTTGATTCGATTACTACTTTTAGCCTCCTTTAATTCTGACTGTAGTTTACCCTTTTTCTTATTTAAGAAATTGATTAATTGATTTGACTGGTCTGCCGTTAATAATTAAGGGTTGAAAACCTTTTTTATTTGATGTTACAGTCGCCAAATTATTCACTCCCAAATCTATAGAAGCTACATGAGATTCTGACAAATCTAATTTAACTTCAACAGATTCGTAAACCACTTCTATAACATACTACTATTTTGGCTGAAAATTTACCCAAAGTGAAATTTTATATCTTTATAGAATCTGGTCATATCATACAGCGGTTCCCGTTATTATGAGGTACACCTGTCGCGGGCAAGATGCCCTACAATGATTTTACCATTCAAGCTTGTACCTCATTTGCCCGAAATATGCTGTATATGTTTATAACTCTATAATTACTTCAATCTCCCCTACTCCCCTACTCCCCTACTCCCCTACTCCCCACTCCCCACTCCCCTACTCCCCCACTCCCCTAATACTAGACTAATTCCATTCCTCAGTTTCTTGTCTTTGTGCCTGAATAATACTATGGCGTAACTTAACCCAATCAACTTTACTACTAGGAGAGTCTTCAATTAATTCTCCTTGCTCTAAATGTAACAATTGTGTACAAAACTGTTGAGCTAAATCTATTTGATGGTTAACCATAATAACCGTTACTTCACTCTCCGTTAATGTTTTCAACACTTCTATAACTCGATCTGCTGTACCAACATCTAGAGCTGAGGTAGGTTCATCCAATAATAGAATTTTAGGTTGAATAACAGCACCACGGGCGATCGCTACTAACTGTTTTTGCCCCACTGAAAGTTGTAATTCTGACCTAGATAACCAGTCGGGAGGAATATGCAACTGCTGTATCCAATATTCGCATCTTTGCTGAATTTCAGGTGGCCTTATTCCTCTAAGTTTTAAAGGATAAGCGATCGCTTCTGCTACAGACATACCCAAAAGTTTTGACTCTTGCAAAACCATTGTCACTTGTTGTCGTAGTTGAGTAACAGGAATCTTGCTATAGTCCTGGTTATCTAAATATATATAACCAGAAGTGGGGGAATTTAGTCGATTTAATAATCGTAATAGAGATGTTTTACCTGCTCCAGAACTACCTACTACCGCAACTCTAGCACCTTTTTCTACAGCAAAAGAAATATCTTTCAGTAAATACTGAGAGCTAACTGGAGCGGTCAAACTTACTTGGTCTAAATATAGTTGACCCTGCTGTCGTCCCATTTTTTATCTTTTTTTTGATGAGTTTAATACCCTGCACTGATGGGGTGATGGAGTGATGGGGTGATGGGGTGATGGGGTGATGGGGTGATGGGGTGATGGGGTGATGGGGCGATCGAGATACCTATAAACAAAAATTCGGTTCTTCGTTCTTCCTTCTCTTCTACCTCCCCCCTTTCAAAGGAGGGCTAGGGGGGGATGCCCTCTTCCCCCTCATCCCTCATCCCTCATCCCTCATCCCTCATCCCTCATCCCTCATCCTTCATCCCTCATCCTTCATCCCTCATCCTTCATCCCTCATCCCTCTTCTCTCATCCCTCATCCCTCATCCCTCTTCCTTCTTCCTTCTTCCTTCTTCCTTCTTCAAGAAGAAATAGCGATCGCGTTAGAAATAGTCCAAGCATCTACTAATAGTAACAATATCGTACAACCAAATAAAATCAAATACATCCAAGGCTGGGATAAAGGACGTACATCAGTTGTATCTATACCCGTCTTAGCCTCAACTATTCTCACCAACTTAGCAAAACCAACTATTCGCATGGGCAACAAATAACCCTTTTCAGAATTACTGACAAAGTAATATACTAAACCTCCCTGACCTGTAGTCCGAGGTTTGAGAGCTTTTATTTCTGCCCAAGGCAAATACCAACCTTTGCGAAACAAGTCTGGCACCCAGACTGGATAGGATACCTGAATTCCCCCATCATCAATCATTACTCGTTCTGTTAAAGCTGCATATAATGCTACTGCTCCTAACCCTAGTCCCACTCCTAAAATCATAGGAGGTAGTGGCGCATTTGTGGCTTGAGATAGGAAAGGTAGAGGTACAGTCAATGCTACATATAAACTTAAAAGAGTTATTTTAATCAGAGGAGAAATTCTAAATACAAAAGTTTCTGAATCTTGATTTTGAGACATTTTTCTTACTAAATATATTTAGTTTAAAAGGCTAATTATTTGTGCATTAAAAACTTTAGAGGAAACAGGTATAAACCCATTTCCTCTCTAGCATCCCTTTGAATACAAAAATCAAAAATTACTGCATTATTTGGGAGTATTAATTATTTAGGAAATCAACTTTTTTATGATGAAATAACTATGACTCAGTTGATATATCCTCGACATTATTAAATTAAATTAATCTACTGCGCTCAATACTGCTGCTCGTTTTGCAGGGGTTTTCCGTCTTTGAGGTAAACTAACTAATTTTGGTATACCCTGTTCAGTTTTAGAAATAGAAGAATAAGGACCTTCATTTATTTGGAGGCGATCGCAGGGTATTGTATCAGATAATATAGAACTTGCCATCATACCTGTATGAATTTCCATAGAAGCACCCATAACAGATTCAAAAACTAAACGCTGGCCTGGAAATACAACCCTTTCAAAATACCAATTTGGTATATTACTAATTCTCGCAACTTGGATTTGACTTGTTGCATTAACGTAGCAGCAAAGAATTTGATTTGAACTGTTAGATGGTAAGGGATCGAGAATTTGCACCATAGTCTATTGAAAAGTTTTTACTTTAAACAAGTTTTAGTTATATTTACAAGTTAACATTAACCGATCCCAATCAGTTGTAATCTTGAATACTGACTAATAATTTTATCATCAAATGGCCCATTAAAATCTAAATAAAATCTTAAAATTATTCCAAATTTTTAACTTTTTGTTTGGTTGAAGCTTTTTAGACAAGGCAGATGAATTGAGCTATGTATAGTCTGGTATTGGCTTTAGGGAAATAGTTGATGATTTGCATCCTGGAAATTTTGTATCAAAATTACATTTTTATAAATTTCATACTTAAAATCAGTAACACCTAGTATTTTACGATTATTAAGATTGTGTATCAAAATTTTAAGAAAATAAATACTAAAATTAAATAAGTCCACCATATTTGCGATCTTTCTTCAAAAAATACTTACAAAAAGTTATATATGTGATAAGAGAAATTGATTATGGAAAATAAAGTTCTTTACGTTCGTCTTCCTTGTAATCCCATTTTTCCTATAGGAGTTGTTTATCTAGCAGATCATGTCCACAAGTACTTACCAGAAGTAGAACAACGAATATTCGATCTTGGGACAGTACCACCTCTGGACTATAAAACAGCTCTAAATAATTGTATTGATGAGTTCAAACCAAATCTATTAGTCTTTTCCTGGCGAGATATTCAGATATATGCACCTGTAGGAGGTCGTGGAGGCAACCCTCTGCAAAATGCTTTCGAGTTTTACTATGCGAAAAACCCTCTGATTAAATTTAGAGGTGCAATAGGAGGTTTGCGGTTAGCTGTTTCCTATTACACAGAACTCTGGCGCAATATAGGATTAATCAAACAAGGTCTCAAGAGGGCGAGAAATTATCGACCTGAAACTCGTGCAATAGTTGGTGGTGGAGCAGTAAGTGTATTTTATGAACAATTAGGTCGTAGTCTACCTGATGGTACTATTGTATCTGTAGGAGAAGGAGAAGTATTGTTAGAAAGACTACTTCGAGCAGAAGATTTTAACGATCAACGATGTTATGTGGTAGGAGAAACATCACCACGCGATCGCTTAATTCACGAAAAACCTGCTCCTGTAGAAAAAACTGCCTGTAACTACGACTATATTAATAGTATCTGGCCAGAATTTGTCTATTACTTACAAGACCAAGACTTCTATATAGGGGTACAGACCAAACGTGGTTGCCCCCATAACTGTTGTTACTGCGTTTATACAGTTATTGAAGGTAAACAAGTCCGGATCAACCCTGCGGATGAAGTAGTTGCAGAAATGAAGCAACTATACGACCGTGGTATTCGTAACTTCTGGTTTACTGATGCTCAGTTTATTCCTGCTCGTAAGTTTATGGATGATGCAGTTGAATTATTGCAAAAAATCCTTGATGCAGGTATGGATGATATTCACTGGGCAGCATATATTCGTGCTGATAACCTCACTCCCCAGTTGTGCGAGCTCATGGCAAAGACTGGGATGAATTATTTTGAAATTGGCATTACCAGTGGTTCTCAAGAACTTGTCCGCAAAATGCGAATGGGTTATAACTTACGGGTAGTATTGGAAAATTGTCGAGATTTAAAAGCTGCTGGTTTTAATGATTTAGTTTCGGTTAATTACTCATTTAATGTAATAGATGAAACTTATGAAACAATTCGACAAACTATTGCTTATCACCGAGAATTAGAGAAGATTTTTGGAGCAGAAAAAGTTGAACCAGCTATCTTTTTTATTGGGTTACAACCTCACACTCATTTAGAAGATTATGCTCTGAAAAACGAAATTCTCAAACCAGGATATGACCCCATGAGTTTAATGCCTTGGACTGCCAGAAAGTTATTATGGAACCCAGAACCTTTAGGTGCTTTTTTTGGAGAAGTTTGTTTAGAAGCTTGGCAAAGAAATTCTAATGATTTTGGTCGTGAAGTAATGAATATTTTAGAAGAAAAATTAGGTCGTGCTGAACTGGAAGAAGCTTTAAGTGCGCCTATAGTATCTTCTGAACAAAAACAGTTAGTAAAAGCAAGTTAATGTTAATCGGGGTGCGTTATTTGCGCACCTTTTTTATATTAATAAATTCAATCTAAATTAGAGCCTCGATAATCTAATTTTTGCTTTTATAAATTCTGTTTAAGTATTTTAATAAGTTTTTCTAAATTCTTACCTTGATAGTGTTCTAAAAGTTTAATCGCTGTTTCTTCTGGATCGTCTATTTTGACATTAATAGTTTTGGGTTTATCGTCAATTTTTGAGAAATATTGATTGTCTAAAAACTTATAACTATTACTATCTTGATGACTTCCATCCATTAACTGTCGATAAACTTTCCAAGCTTCAGTTCCTTTCAGAAGAGCATCAAGTTTTGTCGGGTCAAAATGTAAGCCTCCATCATCCTGAGCTGCTCTTAACCAGTCTAAGAAATTAGCTCTGTGGTCTAGCTCTCCACTAGGTAATTTATGTTTATTGAAGCTGACATATTTACTAAGGTTAGGAATGTATATACAATACCAGGCTTCACGTTCAATTAGTCTTTTAAATTGAGCTGCTATAGACATTGAAAAAGTCTGCATTCTAATATCTTTTGTCAGACCATCTGTACTAATAAAATTCTTATGAGCTTTTTCATGTAGGTCACGATCTGTTACTTCAATAATGTTTGGTTCTGGTAGATTAGGTTCAATATAAACAAACCCTTCTCGTTTAAATTTCTTCTTCACCATACAATCTATATTCCTCCTCGTTATACTCAAATTTATCAGCTCTAATTCTGTTTTGAACTTCTTTAATTTGCTCCTCCAACCACTGATTTTTTTTCTTAATAATTTCTTCCGTGGCTTGAGCGTTGTAACTACCAAATTTTCTGGCAGCACGCTTATTTATTAATTTTATCCTATCTACTAATTTTTGGTTTTCTGCTTTTGTCAGTTTCTTATTATCAAAACCTAACTCTAACCTAGCTAACCAGGCCGTCTGCTTTTTTTGCATTTTTTTAAATGCTTCGACTCTTTCATATTTAGTTCTTTTAATTGTTTCTTCTTGCTTCTGTTTAGCAATTTCTTTCTCTTCGGCTTCTCTCTGAGTCTCACTCATAACTTCATTTTTGAGTTCACGCATGATTTTGATTATAAGTACCTCATCAGTACCAAGAAAACCATGTTTTTCTTTAATTTTTTTAGCTTTTTCAATCAGTTTTCTTTCGTGTTGCTCTCCATCAAATATATGACCTTCCAATTCAGCAGTTGAAGCAGCAGGTAAAAACAAACCCGAATTAGATTCATTTTCTTTCCCATTACCATTATTAGATTTTAATTGCTCTGCTTCCTCCATATCTTGAATAATATGAGCAACAGCTTTCTTAAAATCTAGTGCATACATTTCTAAGGTTCGGTGACGAGGAATATACATATAAGCCATTTGATTATTTATATTAGGAATAACACGAGTAATTCTTCCTACTACCTGCTCAAAGAACATTCTTGTTAATATATTTGTGGCGTAAACACAAACCCTTAAACGCTTAATTGAAACTCCCTCAGAAACTTTCTTAATAGCTACTATCCACCGAGGCGAATTTTCATCTCCTACTGCAAATTCTTCGATTAGTCTAGATGCTTTTTCATCTTCATAAGTTACTAAAACTGATTTATCTCCTGTTAATTTTTTAAGTAGCTGACAAACTTTTCTAGCATAGGGAGCGCCATCCTTACCTTTGCGAGGTTGACAAACAATTAAACCTGCGGCGTTTTTGTGATTAGTATTTTCCCTAATTTCTAATAACTTGTTATCAGCTTCTCTAATAATATCTTTAATCCATTCACCTTCTATACTTAATGCTGTTTGTAAACAGTAACTTTGTTCCAAATGAGTCTCAGCTTCTTCAAAACTCTGTTGATAAATTTTATCGCCTTTCCAGTATTCAAACCGACCATCATATTCGGGAAAAACAACAGGTCTAACCACCCCATCTTTAACAGCACTATCATAACCATAGCGATAATCAAGAGAACATTCTCGATCGCCTCTATTTGTCACTTCGTAAGTTATCCACTTCCCAACAATTTCTGCATTATCGCTGCGAAAAGGAGTACCAGTAGTAAATAATCTGTACTTTGCCTCAGAAAAAGCAAAAGTAAAACCTTCACCCCAACTATTTTCGTCACTGAGGTGGTGTATTTCATCTCCAATAATTAAAACCCTACCATGAAACTTATGAATTCTTTGCTTGTAGGTAGATTTTCCATTGTCAAGTTGAGGGTAGGTAACTACTTCTCCATGATAGTCATCAACTACACAAAGCTTAGTTGTTCCAAATAAATCTAAATCCCAATCCATTGCATCCCTAGCAAACTGAGTTCTTAAGTGGTCGCCAGGAACACAAATAATTGCCCAGTCAATAAGATTTAGTTTCTGAAGAACATATATAACAGCACAAATAAAGTGTGTTTTACCTGCTCCTGGACAAGCTTGCAACAGAAAATTAGCCTCATCACCCCCAATACACTTTTGCTGATAAATTTTAAATGCTTCTTCTTGCCATTCACGAGGTCTAAACCAATCTGGCAAAGTAACACCTGACCAACTTTGCGCCATATTTTCTCCTGTTCGATTTGATTTTTTTAGATTGCAATTTGGGCATAGAGGTTGAGCATTAGATAGTTCTGTTTTGCCCCCTTTACTCCAAGGAATTATATGATCGATGTGAAACTCACATCTTGCACCAACAAAAGTTGATATGAAGAACAATAACTGAAATACTTATCTGATCGGAGGTGGGAGTTAGTTATCTCTTCTCAATAGAGAACTATAATGAAGAAGTAATAAAAACCAGAGGGTAAATTAATCTTACTCTACCCGATGACCTGCTTTTTCTTCATCGGGATATAAATCTAACCAACTTTCATAAAGTGCTTCGATAGCTGAAGTTAATTGCTCAATTTTACCTCTTCTAATCACAGCATTCACTCCATCTATATGTGCTTGACTTCCTGCTTTTCCTAAATGTTTAAAACGCGAAAATTCCCCTTTTTTATTACTTTTTGGGAAAACAGATCTAGACCCTTTGAGTTGATAATACCAATAATGATATTTTTGCCCTTTGGCTTGATACCGTGCTACATAACAATCAGCAGGAGCAACCCATCCTGAAGCTTCAATTTCTGATTTTTCACGTTTTAAAGCAGCTATAGCTTCTCTAATACGGTCTGCTCGCTCTGCTATTTCTAGATTACTGTTGATTTTAGCCATTTTTTGAGCTTTTTGATTATGGAATATGTTATTATAGTTCTCTATTTTAAACAGAGAACTATGTTGCCTCACCCCATTTTATCCCAAGTTGACGAATTACTCTGCTCTTTAAAAGAATTAATGCCCACAATTTATCAAAAAGAAACTCTAGAATCTGTTTTAGGCTTGTTTCTACATAGTCAAGGAAATGCTGTTCCTCATCATTGTCAAACCAAATCAGAAAGTGCTATTAGTCGCTTCTTAAATCATTATAATTGGTCAACTCGTTCTCTGATACGCACTGTTCGTTCTTTCATTCTCAACTTAGTTTTATCTGAAAGAATAAAAGGACGAAAACTCATTTTACAAGTTATTCTAGATTTAACAACTCTTGAAAAAGTAGGGAAGTTTGTTCATCTAAAAGAATTAGTTAGAGTTTATAATCATAAAAAAGGTTTACACATCGTTGTTCTTTACTTAGTTATAGGTAATTGGCGATTTCCTTGGAGTTTTCGTGTATATAGAGGCAAAGGAACCTCATCACCTTCTCAACTGGCTTTAAAATTACTGAATACATTGCCTTCTATTTTGACAAAATCTTTCCCAATTTATGTTTTAGGAGATACAGCCTTTGGGACAATTAAATTCATTGAAAAACTCCGTGACAGTTCTTTTAATCATCATGGAATTCTTGGCATCCCTAATACCAGAAAATTAACTGATGGACGTAAAGTGTCTGAACTAAAAACTCGTGGACAACAAGTTTATCTAAACGGCTTAAATTTTCCTGTCTTCTTATCATGGGTTTGGCTAAAACGAGATGGAAAAAGAGTTAAGCGATTTGTTATTTCAACTAAACCTATGAAGGGAAAAACTATCGTCCGTTGGGGAAAACGTAGATGGCAGATTGAAGGTTTCTTTAAAACGGCCAAACATCAATTTAGTCTCCATCGTTTTGGACAAAAAACTTTATTAGGGGTTTATCGTTGGTTAATTCTTTCTCTCGTCTCTTATTTATTAGCTTATTGGATTTATTTACATAATGGTTATTTTGATGATTTAGATTGGTATGATTCAGCCGAAAAAGCCTTAGTTTTGCTCTTACCTCAGATTTTACTCCTTTCCCTTATCAAAAAATTAAAGTTACTAAATCCTTGGTTTTATAAACACGGTTTGGAACTTTGTCTTGTCAGGTGCAAGATGTGAGTGAAAGCCTTCTCTTAATTTACAACCACAAATAGCACAAAGACCAAAGTAAGCATCATATAAAGTCTGGCGTTCTGATTTATTAAAGTTTCTTCTCATAATAGTCTAATCACTAATCAAATAATCTTAATTATTTCAACTTAAGAATCAACTGAAATCTCCATCTCACTATCGTAGTGCAGGAATCTTACCCGCCACAAATTTACCTCACTGACTGTATCAGGACTTACGCAAAGGCACTATTTATAGAGTACAAGTACTATTGGACAATAGTTTTGACCGCTATATATGGCGTATCTGCGCAAGTCCTATGTATATTATTTATTATCAGGACTTACGCATGAGGTAAGAAAAATTCGGATTTGAGATTACTTTCCTGTCGGTCGCAATGACGAAAATACCTTGTACTGCGTAAGTCCTAATATCTATGTATTTTTACCTTTTTTTCAATACTTCTTCCTTCTTCCCTCTTCCTTCTTCCCTCTTCCTTGTTAGAGTCGATGGAGGGTATTATCCCTCGCACCTCTCCTTCAGAACCGGACGTGCGACTTTCACCGCATCACGGCTCCTAGATAATCTTAGGCTTTTGGCATGGATGCCCATGTGGATATAATCGTGACATGACTCATGTACTGCTAAAAGATTATTAGGTTTCCAATTGTCGTGGTTGCCGTCGATATGGTGCAGTTCTACTTTTTGATTGTTTTCTAGGTAGTATCCGCAGTGCCCACATTTATAACCTTGCCGTTTTAACGCTTTTGCCGTGTGACCATCGTATAGGCTGGAATTTCTTTTACTCCAGTAGAGTAAGTCACCGTCATAAGGAGATTTTGTCCCTTTGACCATGACGAACTTGTTCTCGGAGTAGTTTACCGTTGGAAATGCTTGATTTATGAGTTTTTTGGCTTCATTTTTACCTTTGTTTTTGTCCTTTAAGAACTTTTTAAAGGTTGTATAGCTTAAGAGCCATAGACTAAACCTTGACCCGTCCATCTTGCAATAACGGTGGTAATTTCTCCAACCTCTAATAATAGGGTCTAGCTTTTTCGCTTTGGCGGTAGTGGCTAATGCAGAGTTGTTGACTATGGCTTTAACCTTCTTGCGGAGTTTTTCGTAGTTTTCCTCTGAGGGGGTGCATCGAAATTTCCCGTTTCCTTGCACTTTGAAGTGCCATCCCAAGAAGTCAAAGCCTGCCGTTGCCCGTGTTATTTTTGTCTTCTCTGTTGATATATTCATCCCACGTTTTGCTAGGAACTGCTGTACTTTTTCTAAAATCTTCTCAGCGTTATCTTTTGGCTTCAAGAAAAATATCATGTCATCCGCATATCTTACGGACGGGTGGATATCCTCTATACCGTTTAGTGCTATGTTGGCTAGTAGTGGTGATACTACACCACCTTGGGGTGTGCCTTGTTCAGGAAATTCTGGCGATACCCCTGCCTTTAAACATCTCCATAACCCCGTTTTTATTTGTTGGGGGGCAATGACCTTAGTCATAATCGCCTTGTGGCTAATTCTGTCGAAACATTTTTCAATGTCTAATTCGATTACCCGTTTACTTTTGCCTTTGGCTTGACTTTTGAGGTTATCGAAGACGTATTTTTGTGCGTCTTGTGCGCCTCTTCCGGGTCTGAAGCCGTAACTTCGGGCGTGGAATGTTGCCTCGTGGGCGGGTTCTAAGGCATATTTAACAAGACATTGCCATGCCCTATCTGCGATGGTTGGGATTTTTAATGTTCGGATTTTCCCATTTTTCTTAGGGATTTTAACTTCCCTTAATTCCTCATGTTCCCAATGGTTTGCTTCTTTTAGCTTTTGAGCTAGGTTAAGCCTTTGTTTGAAGTTTAAGGATTTTTGTCCATCGACCCCACAAGTTTTCTTCCCAGAATTAAGCTGAGAGACTTGTCTTACAGCCAGCGTCCTTGCAGCATGAGATTTCAGCACCAAACGTTGAAGACTTTTTACCTTGCGGGTGTCTCCATTCTGCATGGCTTTGTAGATTCGTTTTTGGAGGCGGAACAGGTTTTTCTGGAATTTCTTCCAGTTTTGGTTGCTCCAGGTTTCACTATGATTGTTCATGTGTCTAAACGTACTCTCTTACTAAATTTCACTACGCTGATTACCCTGCAAGCAATTTGCGCTTGCATCCTACCCGTTGGAGAGGTTTCCGTGCTTTCCCACCTACTCTCTTATTCGACCTTTCCTAGAGACTCTCTCAACGTTTTTCCTCGTTCCGAGTTACAGATTATTATGACGGTTTAGGGCTGTCCAATTCGCCTACACGATCCCCAGGGATGCGTTTAACGCTATAAAATTTGACGCGGGGATAATCGTGTGCGGTCAGGAGATTTTGGAGTGACTCCTTGCCGAGAATTAAGACGCTTTTTCAGGACATTCCGTAATGTACCCATGCCGTCTCCCCATTACCCCCAGTGTGCCTATCACCCTTAGCTCTGGTTGGGGCCTGATGCCAGCTTCACTCCGTTAGTGGAAAAGTTCTAGCTCGGTGTGGCCAGGTCGGGAGTCCGCTTTCCCTTAGCGGGCTGGATTCTCACCAGCATCCATAACTCAGTTATCTAACAGGCTCTTCTTTGGTGGCCTCACTTATTGCAGGCTCTTCCTCCGTGGCCTCGTTAGACCCTATTCATACCCCTCTAGTTTCTAGAGGCTCTTAATAGGAACGAGTCGCACTATAGCTCTTCTTGCCAGTCAGGAACCACCAGGAGGCAATCAGCCAGACCGAACTTGCTCCCCATACAGCCAATCCCAGAGATAGCAATATTTCACAGACGAAGAAGCTCAAGCCAATCAAGAGCCCCCATGGAACTAATTGATCTGCGGGGACTGGACCTATGGATGCCTCTTGTTGGTAAATTTTAGAGACTTTGACAAAATCTGACTGATTCTCCATATTCAGAAACTCCATAGCTATTTTTTTCAAGAGAAAGTAAGAAATTTCTTGCTTTCTCTGTCAGACAAGAAAAGTTTTGAATTATAAGGCTACGCACCCAGTATGAGCTGTGTCATTACCTCAATCGCCAACACGAAGCCTACACCTATAGCCATCATGTTGCCAATTGGTTTCCAGTCCCCACCCTGCATAGCTTGTGATACCAAAAATATACCCCCTACCAATATCCCCAAAATCACGATCACCCGCAACACAGTAAAAATCAGGGTAACTGTTGCAGGATCGACAGTCGAACCCGAGCCTGTGAGAATCTCATTCACCTTTGCCTCAATAGCATCGAATAATAGGGCATGAGCGGGCATCCCTATGCTGGAAAATATCATACAACAAATCAAGACAAGTGCTGCTACATGATGGGCCTTAAATCTTACACCGATTAACTTACCTAGTGGCGGGAAATAATCAATCATCATTTTTACGCTATGTGCAATTAAGCACACAATTAAATACACAGTCATCATTGCTGGATTCTGAATACCGATAAAGGTAAGTCCGGCAATAACAAACGCAAGCAACCATAAGTCTCCTTTCTCAATAGGCATTCCTAATGCTTTACTTAGTTTTGATTCCAAAGTTTCTGGACGACGACGGTAGCTTATAGGATAGTCACCGCTGTTTTGCCCTTCATAACGTAGTTGCATAAACTTACTCCATTTTTCTTTTTCAAATTGAGACACACACGCTGAGTTTTTCTGCGGGATATATCAAGTAATCTCCGCATTCTAGATGCGCACGGGCTATAGCTATCAAATTATTTAGGTCTCACAAACCTCTTATTCCGCATACATACAATTAACGCTCCATTTCTGGCCTTTTTTCCCGATGTTGAGACTCCTGTGTCAGCAAATCATCCACATCTGAAGAAGGAATTTCACAAGTATCGCATCGCACGAAATTGTCAGCTTCAATGGAGGCACTAAAAATCTTACGGGGGTTCCCCCATTCATCGGTTTGCTTTAAATCAAATCCTTCTAATTGATACGATAGGTCTGACTGCTTTGAAATTTCAAAGACACGTTCAAACTCTCCATTAGTATCCGTCCAATGGATAGAGCCAATATCCGTCCTAAACTGTTCTGGGGCATGGCGTTGGAAGTAATCAATTAAATCCTTACTATCAACATTTCGGGTATACTCTGACTCTGTTTGAGGTAACTGAAGAATGCGATTTTGTTCTTCCGACGATAGAGAATTATCGGAAATCTGCCAACCTTCATCGGTTTGTTCAGCCCGAAACCGCACCTGTTTATAAGTGATGGTTCGTTCTTTTTCGTCTGAAGAAAATTGATATCCTTCAGCATCAACTGCCTGATTATCAAGCAATCGTGCCACATTGGCTTTATGTGCCTCAGATAACTCGCTATCGGCCTGCCAGTCCTGTAAATTTTCATCCCAACTTGCTACAGTAACGTTTTGAGTAATACTAATAGTATTCTCGTCAGAGTTGAAGTGGAGGACACCTAAGTTAGTTTCAATAGGCTCATCCTGATTCAAGTCATGTGCAGTGGCCCGTACACGAACAAACTGTCTTAATGACTCTGCTACAGCTTGAGGACTTTCCTGAAAGTTGGTTGGGACATCGGAGCTTGGGGTTTCAGTGTCAACTTTTACTTGAGCTAACCGTTCATCAAAATGACGTAAGGCTTCCTCGTCATGGAGCCAATCATCATCACTCTCAGATTGAGATCTTTCTACTGAAGGCCGAGAATTCTCCTCCAATTGCGTTTCTGTCTCTTGCTCTTGCTCCTGCTCCGAGCCCCAAACTTCTCTGCCAATTTCAACAACTTCTGCCAGGTGCGCCGTCACATCAAGAAACATTCCCGCATAGAACCTGCCATCTATATAGTCACTTTGCTCAAGATGATTTGCCTGTTGCTTCATCATCTGGATTAAATTTCCAGGAGCTACCTCTACATCTATATTTTCTAAACTAAACTGTTCCTCATTTTGAGACGTTTCATCCTGTTCGGAGTTCAATTCAGGTGAATAATCTTTGCCCAAAGAGGGTTCATCGACAGTAAATACATCCTTCATTGACGAAATAGGTGTACTTACTGACTCACTCCTTGGCTCCCGATCTTCAGATTCATCCACCTGTTTAACCTCCAAACGCTTCAATATAGAGGGTTTTGTGTATTTACGACCTAGTTGATATCCGGCAAAAGGGATACCTTCATATCGCATCCACCACCCCTGTGATGTAGGATGTACCTCTACTCCTAAAGATTCCATCGCAGCAGTCAAATCTTCAAAGGAACTTCCCGGTTCTAGGCTTTCATCAATAATATTCTGAAGCTTTTGCCGGATACTGCGCTTAGTTGGCTTGATAGTATTTGACTGCTCTTCAAGTTCTCCAATATCTGGAACAGCTTGCAAACCATACTTGCGCTCCACAGTCCGCAAGATTTTGGGAATCTTATAATAATCCCAGCTAGTATTAGCACACTTGCCATTATCATCCACCAAATTAATCAATAGATGAGCATGAGTGCGCGTTTTTTCCGAGCCTGGATAATTTACATCGTTATGCAAACCTACCAGCACCTGGTTCTTATCAAGATTTAGATCGTCAATAACTTGGCTACAAATTGCTGCCCATTCACCCCGGCTCAAATTATCTCCGGCTGAGGGAGACAAAGACAAGTGATATGCTGGACGCTTAACTCTGTTATTACGACTCGCCACCCATTGCATCGCCGCAGCTTTTTCTGCTACCGTCTTGCCTTCAAACACATTCTCAAGAAGTACTTCGGCTCCCGGCTTGCCAAATATATAGCTGGCGACACTATGAAATTTAGTGTTTCGTGTGACTTTACCAATCATGATGCTCATCCAACAAGCATTGAATATCTTGAACAACCTTAAGAGTTTGGGGGGAAAACTCTTCAGTAGAGATTAAATCTCGTACCAGATGAAGTAGAGTTTGCAATTCTACTTGCTGTTTCCTAAATTTCAACCTTTGCTCAATGAAATCTGTGAGGCAATTAGGAGTGAACAACTTTTCTCGAACTACCGAGCTAAGACTCTTTTCACTCCTTTCTGCCAATGCTTTTAGGACATTGTACTCGGAGAACGTTAACCGAACTCTCAAATGACAATCTCTTTTCATTAGTTAGATTAAATTTCATCCATGATTCAGGAGATACCTCACACAATCCTTGAGCTTGTTTTTAACTTAGTCGCTGATTTTAGAAATTGCAACCCCTAGAACAGGTCTCAAAAAAACTTGCAAGCAATGGCAAAAGTATTAGACGAACTAGGATATGGTCTTACCTTTTACACACAAGCGATATTTTTATACACACACGCGATATTTTTATACAAACTTATGCACATTATTTCTTTTTTTTCTTCCGAGCTTATTTTTTAGCTTACTTTTTCATACACACACACGATATTTTCATAAACACACGCGATATTTTCATACAAATTAATACACTCTATTTTTTTGTTAATTTTCATATACTTCTTAACTTTATGTAATAGTTAGTTTTTCTTTCCGATAGCAAATGCTATCGGAAAAACTCTGACAATTGCGTTATTCAACTTAGCAATATTAAAAAACATAAACACTATCCAATTCATTTTTTTTTGAGGTATCAAGGAGACTAAATCAACAAAGTTATTGGCGGAGGTACACAGTGGCTAAGGAGACACAAACAATCACCATCTGTATCGATCTTGGTAGTAGTCTCACCAAAGTTGTCTGGAGTTTGGATAATTCACCAGACATTAACTTTCTCACCATGGAACCCGAGATCATAGAGTGCGAACATGGGCACTTAGACACATACCGATCAAAACGTATCAACCTAAACAGTGCCAGCAAGGATGATGCGTGGGTAAATCTTAAAGACAATAAGCAAAGTAGTTTTGCTATTGGGTTCTTGGCTTCTGCCCTGCTAGCCGAGGCCAACCTAAAAGCTCTCAAATACGAATCAGCTTTGTACAAAATTCTTGCCGTCTTGGGGGTTATTGCCGAACAAACCAAATTCAGGCTAGCAATTAACCTGACCATCTTATTGCCATGGTCAGAGTGGAACGATCAATCTAAGCTGAAGGAGCAAATCAAGAAAGAAGCCAAATCATTTTTGTTTACAGGTAAGCCTATAAACTTGCGGGGTTTAAATTGTATGTGCATACCTGAAGGAGCAGGTATTACCCTGAATAGGTATACAGGAATACTTATTCAAAGCAGCAGATTCATTACCACGCTAGTATTCGGACACCGTAATACCAGTATCCTCACATACCAGAGAGGAATGATGATTGAAGCTGATACCACCAATTTAGGTTTTTTTCGCCTCATAGACCGGATTATCGAACTAACTTCCGGTCTTGACCGAAAACTATTAAATAAAATAGTTTACCAATTAGGAGATCCCGTAAATCCCGATAATCCCATCCTAAACCAGCTATGTATGTCACAAATACCCCAAAATCAGCAGAGAGAAAAAGATGAAATTATTGTTGCCATTCGCACAGCGCAGCAATACTATTGGGCGTTAATCAGTCAATGGCTGCAAAAACAAGTTCCAAAATCCTTAAGTGAAGTGGTCGTTGCAGGGGGAGCAGGAAAATACCTGTATCATAGATTGCAGGAACACTTTTCTACCATTTCAACCTACTGGGGGACTGATTGGCAAGACCTGATCGAAGCTTCTCCTCAATTCAAAAATTTAGATCTACATGAAGAATGCAGAGATATCCTAGCATTTCGATTAGTAGATGCCTATGCTGCCCACTCCTACCAACTAAAAAGCCTCCACGATTCTCAAAATCAAAAGTCTATACCAACTCCAGTCTAGAAAATTTTAACATTTTACATACTCACTCATTATGACTCATACCCAAGATCCCGTAGGTAGACTCAGACTCAATCGAGCAATCTACGCTGATAAAAAAGATCCCCTATATTATGCCTATATATTATGTTCAGATAGTTCGTATGTAGGTGATATAAACAGCGCAATTATAGAAGCTTTCCAGTTAATACATACCCCTCTTGGTTTATACAAATATGGCTCCATAGAAGAAGCTACACGTCTAGCCACACAATCTGTATCAATATATCACAAGGCCATATCAATTACCTCACAGAGACAGTTGGATTGATACCCCGTCAAACTAATCAATTTAATTCGTATTCTCTCTCTCCTGCACCTACAATTGAACCTCAAAATGTTACCTCAGACAACGATATCCCGCTGTCTGAGACCGAACAAATAGGAGTCCAATTATTCAACAGTTTCAATATTGATTAAGGAGAACAACGCATGACATATATCATCCTCGTAGGAGGAATTAAGGGTGGCGTGGGAAAAACCCTCGTGTGCCGTACCTGTATAGAATATCTTGAATCAACGGGTAAGTCTGTTATTGCCGTAGATTCAGACCGAGAAGTTCAAGATGTGTCCGAACTTTATGATTCTGAATCAATTGGATTTTCTGACGATTTGAGGCGGGCAATGGAACCGGATAAAATTTTAGAGATGGCCGAGACCAATCCCGACTACATAGTAGTTAATCTGCCCGGTAACACATATCAGCCACTTCTGGAATGGCTAATAACCACTGGAAGTATTCAAACTCGAAAAGCTCCTGAAGGCAGACCCCAATTTATCCAGTTTTTCATCACCGACGGTTGTTGGTCTTCCATTCAATTGCTTCAAAAATCTTTGAGCGAACATAATGATAACCTTCCTCATGTTTTGATTCGTAATTCGGGGCACTTAATGAGTTCTCCTGATTGGAATTACCTTAATAACGTGCCTGAGTATCGGGAATTGTTCGAGAAGCACTGTATATTAGTAGCTGATTTTCCTTTAGTGGCAACACCCGTACTATTTGAATTAGACCGCAAAAATCTAACATTTCGACAAGCTATAGACACTGCGAATAGTTTGTTAGCGCGACGAGCAAGATTTTTTGTCAATCAGTACAACTAAACCTTTGACCAGATTTTTGAACAGTTGCCGAATCTTGTTGAGGGTAAGTTAAAAGTCCCTAAAAAAAGTCAGAAGAAGGTTACTTTAGATGATTTGGCCAATCAACTCAAAAAAGATATCAGCTCTATTGAGTCAGCGATCACTAATACCAAAAATCTGAAAGAATTAGCAGCAAAATTAAATGTGTCTGAAGAGACACTTAACCTGTCCAACGAACAGTATCAGAAGCTTCGAGACAAAATCCCGGCTGAATCTGGATCTAAATCTAACTAATTTCCATACTAAGAGAAACAGCTTATGTCAACCCCGAGTCAGTGGATTGAGCAGAACCAGAAAGCCTTGAATCACCTTTTGGATGGCGAACCAGAAGAAGCAAAAGTATGGGTCCATAGTTTTCTTACTCAAAGTGGTTCTGCGCTTGAAGATCCGTTTTGCAGTCAGATTGCAGCAAACGCTTATTTAGCCTATGTAATACGCAACAAACCTGATGAAATCCGTTCTGCCTTTGAAATAGCTGAATCAAATATGTTTAAAAGGATTGGAACTGAATTTGATTCAAAAAGAGAAAGTTACCAGCAAGCTTTATCCGCAGAGATAGAGGCACGAATGAGTTGGATGGCAGAACGGTTGGTTGCGGAGCGTTTTGATAGTCCTTCTGAAACAGAAGATAAAGAAGATAAGTCTGTACAGGGCCTCAAAATTGCAACTCATAAATTAGCGCATAGCGCGATCGTTGCTTCAAGTGGAATTATTGGCCTAGTGTTGGGTCTTTTCATCAGTTCTTTTCTGAGCAGTAAAAACCCCATTAATCCTACTACAGACAATCATCTTCTTAATTGGGCCAAATCAAAGCAGGGGGAATTCGCCCGGCAATTGATTGAATGGAATGGCGATCGCTTGGTGTCTCGAAAATGCGAAATCGAAGCGAAACGCGATCGTATCACTCTGGCCATTGATGGTATCCAAGCTACACGAGGAGTTTGTGCAATTTTTGTGAGAAGTCCCCGTGAAACGGAGCCTCAGAAAGTAGCTGAATAATTATGCAAAGAAAGTTGCGATGACTAGAAGACATTATACACATTGGCCTCTACTAGAGAGTCCGTTAACGGCGATCGCCGTCTCGCCCTCAGACCGACAATGCTTTTTTAAGCAGTTTGAGCAATGGGGTTTGGATATGGAATTGCCCCTATACCTATGGAATGCCGGATATAAATATGTCCAAGAATTTCGTTCAGGCAAGATTACCCCTACTCCTACTGCAGTTGAGGATAATATTCTTGGTACTATCTGTAACGCTAGTCGGGATGGGATTTTCTTGGTTGAAGGTATCGTCCAGAGCGTTGATCCTCTCATAGACCTGCAACTACGGAATGCCCACGATGCCCTAACACAGAGGGACAGCCTAACTTTTATAGTGCTGTTTGATGCACTTTTGGACATACCGATGAATTTGTATCCCTTAATTCCTCAGTTGGAGAAGCCTTTTCCTTCGTCCAAAGAACTTGAGGAGTTGGTAGCTCAATTCTGTCAGGAACATCCTTTCAAAAAAGAATCCGATCCTTTACCATTGCTTCAAGCTTGTACGGGACTGCCAGAAGGCGAGATTACCCTTGTTCTGAATCGGTTGGTAGGTGAAGCTAGTACCCTGGAAGAGTTTGCAGATTCGGTTTTGGAGTATGCTAAACAAAAATTAGCGGGTAAAGGTGTTAGGATTTTGCCTCCTCCTGACGTACCCAAGGCTGCTGGCTTGGATTTACTTGATAAAGATATAGATAAAATAGCATCACTATTCGATCCTCGTGCATCTTCTTGGAAATTACGCAATCCTAATGGTGGCTTGCTTTGGGGATTGCCGGGGACAGGAAAATCCCTTGTGGCAAAGATGATTGCCCAACGCATCAGAGCAAAGATGATAGCGGTAGACTTCAACCAACTTGTAGGCTCTACTGTATCAGAATCGTTACAGAATCTCAAGCACCTCCTAGATTTGGCAGATAATTCTGGCAATGTAGTCTTATTTTTTGATGAATTTGAGAAAAACTTTGTGGGGTGGGAGTCTGGCGGTAGTGGCGGGGCGATGGCCAAGATGACTGGGGAATTATTGTCTTGGCTGCAAGACCATACTACTCCCGTGTTTATGCTGGCAACAATCAACAGATTAGGATTGCTCCCGGCAGAATTAGTCCGGCGCTTCAAATATGTGTGGTTTTTGGGCAATCCCCATAATGGAGCGTTGTATGAAATTTTTCAAATACATCTAGGCAAATATTGTCCCAATTTGCGTTTTACTGATTCACAATGGCGAATTTTACTTGATGAGTACCGAGGTTGTTCTCCGGATGAGATTGGTAAGGCCGTTGAAAGAACTCTAGAAACAAACTTTCACCACCAAGTACAAAGTGCAAAGGAACAAGGAAAAGCCTTCAATCCTCGAAAATATTTACCCCAAATTTCCTTAGAAGATTTGCTGACTGAACGGCAGAATTTCACGCCTGCTTCAGCTAATAAAGCCATCAGCGATCAACTTTATGCCATTAAGCAAGATGCCGATTTTGCTCGCCCGACTTCAGGGAGAGATACATCTCGTTTTGCTCGAATTAATCGAGGAATGTTCGAGCAGTCTGGAGCGAAAACCAGGGGACAGGTACGACAAAGCTCAACCGTCAACCTAAATCACTCGAAGTAATTTAATGAATCTAAAAATAGCAACCATATTTACTGGATTTACTGGGCTAATCCTACTACTAACCACTACAACTGCTTCTAGCAATCCCAATACTATCACAGTGCAGCAGGTGGGGGAGCAGCAAGTAGCTATGCCGGACATAGAGAACTGGACATTCAATTCTATGCCTAATATAGAGGGTATGGATGCTCCATCCCAACTACTCAAATTAGGCTCCTTATCCTCCCTGGGAGCTTCCGAATTTACTTTAGAACAAACATCTGCTTTTTTAGGGGTGGATGTCAATCAATTAACTCTGAACCAATTACCACTGATGGGAGAACAAACCCTGGGCAATTTAGTTTTGGGTGATGGCATTTCATCAGCCGGGGTTCCCTATTTAGATCAGTACAAAATCAAGCAAATAAAACCCCTTGCTACTTTTTTTAAGAACAATCCTCAATTTGAAGATATCCAACTTTCACAAAATTTAGGTCAATTTGTGGCCAACAATCCCATTGCTGCCAATATACAATTGAACGAATTGGGGAACCTCAAAATAGGCAGCATCCCAAACCTGGGAAATACTCCCCTTAAGAATTTTGTTGATTGGGAGAATTTTAGTTTAGACAGCATTCCCGGAATCTCGGATATTCCACTCTCTCAGTTTCCCAATCCTTTGAATTTGAGCAGTATTAGCATCATTGCTAGAATTGACACTGTGAGAGGTCCCGCTGAAGCCAATTGGGGGCGGACTGTTACAGGTAGTTCGGAGGTAGGTTTTGAGTTCCCGTGCAATAAAACCTCGGAAAATACAGAGTCCTGTTCCCACATAGAACTTGACGATCCAGAAAACCTGGGTGCGACTGTCTCGTCTCCATTTGAGGGAAAAGCTTGGATTAACGGCCAGCAGCAGTGGGTTGATGGTGGTTCTGGATTACTTAAAATGGCAGTTCTGTCACCCGTCGCTAAACCTGGATTAGAACCTACCGGACGATTTCCATTTGGAGGTTTTGCAAAGATGGTATTATGGGAGGTTGATGAGACAAACGACTCGGCACAATTTGTCTTGTTTTTGCGTTACTGTAACACTGGAGGTTGCACGCCATACAATATTGGCCCTATACCTTTCATGGAGTATAAGAGAGATGCCATGATTCCTATTGGTAGCTTGCGCAGTAATCCTCCAAGTAATCGGCTGCCTATACGGACACAACAACGGTTGGCACAGCAGCAGGTGAGAAGGCAGCAACCAAGTATATCAATGCGAGGCAATATCATTACTGGGGAGGAAGTGGCAGGTGGAATTTCTCCATCTATTTTGGCAGAAGGAATTATCAAGATTCTAAGCGTGGGTTATAGCAATAGTCAATCTGATTTTCCCCCAATCACTTGTTTGGGCGATCGCTGTGGAAAATCTCTTGGCAAATACCATCTACACTCTACTCACCAAAAAGTAATAGAAAGTATTACTCTGCATGATGGGGGTGAAAAATTTCTCTTGAATTTAATAAAATCCAACCATCCTACACCCACAGCTCTAAACAAATTTTTTCCCCCATCCAAACAAGATGAGGTGATGCGACTAATTATTGGTGAAGCTGCTCTATTAGCTCGCAGCGAAATCGATCCTACTACCGACAAGTATTTTTGTGGCGATCGCTTGATTGAAAGAACTGCTCAAATTTTTGCTGGTGGGTTGTTCACCCCCATTGACTCTAGGGTAGCAAATGCTGACAATAGCCTAACTATACTGAAATTGGGCCAGAAAGTAAGGACTTATTACAACTCTCATGGTGGCACTGTAGTTAGCTGTGCCACTAACTAATTTGTTGAAAAATCATGACACCCTCACAATCAAAAAATATATTTACCTTATAGTCCCTTTTATTAAAGGATTTGCTCTATTTCTCATCCTGAGTGGATTATTCGGAATTATTGGGTGTGGCTCCCATGCTCAAGCTATTAGTGGTTGGAAACCTGCTACTACAGTCGTTTCTGAAGATACAGCAAAGCAAATTATTGCTGATAATTCGTCCGAAAAGGCTAACGAGAACACTTATAAGCAATTAGAAGCAATTCGTCTGACTAATAAACTTACTTTATTTAAGATAAATTCACCATCTTTTTGTGGATATTTTGGATGTCTACATCTTGCCTATCTAGAAGAAACTCCGGGAGAGTATAGACCTATTTTGAGGCGATATATCAATCCGCTTCTTCCTAAAAATACTACTCAAATCCAATTACTGAAAGAGCCACCTAATGGTGTTATTGCTAAAAGTTCCCTACCTTGCTTGCGATTTTTCCAAACACATCCCACAAACAATACCCTGCAACAAATTACCGAATGTTTCGACGGACAAGTTTACAAGATTGTGGAAACCAGAAATAGTGTTATTGGTAATTAATAATTAATAATTAATAATTGTTGATTAAATATTTAATAATTATTGATTTCAAAAATCAGGTAAAAAGCCTCCCTTTTCGATTGAGATTAATAAGTAATAATTGAGTCGCGGATTCATGGGGGGGGTAATATAGAATCCGGTTGAATAGTTATTGTATAGTTGGGAGTAGGGGAGTAGGGGAGTGGGGGAGATTAAATATTTAAGTAATTATAGAATTATCAACATATACTATATAACCGAATTCTATATAATACCAATAAAAAGTAATGCTATACTTAGCTGATACTTCAGTTGTTCAATAATTAAAACCAACAAATAAATCATTGCCTAATTAGATTTTTTTCATCTAATATTTCTGTTTGTTTCTGCTTTACTCACTCATTTACTTGTTTAAAAAAGTGTAAAAAAATCATAAGATAGTATAACTTATGATTTATTGTTGGCATCATCATTTAATTCTAGATTTTTGTAATTAATTTATTTATTTCCATACAGCGAAATATAAATTTCCTAAACCTTGAAAATCCTTGTTTTATTAATACATAAAATAGCACAGTTAAGAATGAAACTACCCTGCATTGTTGGTTAATTATTTATTGATCAGAGGTGGTTATTAATTGTTAATTATTAATTGTTAATTATTCAGGAGGAAAATCCTAAATTGAAAATCTTAGCACAAACTACTCAACCACCACCATCTAACAATATTGCAGGCGATATAGGCAGCGCCTTTGGCAATGTCTTTGGGGGAGAAAATCTACCTCTAATTCTGACTATGGGAGGGATACTTTTAGTAATGCAACTTCTCGGTGGCGACAAGAAACAAAAGCTCACCACCGCACATTGGGCAGGAAGAGGAGAAAAAGCTTCTGCTATTGGTAAATTATGTTCCGAAATTAAAAAGCGAAAAGTTTCTGAAATTGGCCTCTACTGTGGGGACTGGAAACTCAGGAAACGGAGTTCTATCGGCACTTTCTTTTCTGGCAATCCTCCTACTATTCCCGTGTGTACAATCAATCGAGGTGTAATGGTTGTCGGAGGTGCAGGGTGTGGTAAAACTTTTGGAGTTCTAAATCCTTTGGCCTCAGCAGCGATCGCTCAAAATCTTGGTTTTCTTCTCTATGACTATAAGGGAGAACAAAAGTGGGTTGTAGCGACTGAAGCATTGCAGAATGGTTACAAAAATGTGAGGGTTTTTGCCCCAGGAAAACCATATAGTTGTTGTATCAATCCTATCAAGGATTTCATTCGTAGTGCTACTGATAATTTTGGAGCTAAACAATTAGCAGAGGTTTTATATCAAAATGGCTCCAAAGATAATTCGGGCGGAGACCCATTTTTTGAACCCGCCAGTCAGCAACTGTTGCAGGCGTTAATTCAACTGGCGCGGGCGACGGACTACCCTGATTTAGCTATGTGCTATGCTTTAATCCAGCTTTCTGATTTAGAAAAAAGACTATTAGAAGCAACTCGCAAACGGGAAAAATATTCTCCTTTCCTTTGGTATCAATTCAATCAAATAGCTTCTTTAGCTAAGGAGGATGCAGGAAAAACTACTGGAGGTATTATTGCTGGAGCGTACAACTTATTACAGCCTTTGGTACAACCTCAATTAATGGCCTGTACTATTGGTGATTCAAGTATTCAGACCTACATCGATGACGGTATGATGCTTGTGGTTGAGAATGACATTGCCCGTCAAGATGCTCTAGCTCCCGTACTGGCAGGAACTATTCACATGATTGTTTTGCAAAACTTTGCAAAGCAGCGCCAGAGTGGCTTAGTTTTGATGTTTGATGAGTTGCCTACCATAAAAGTCAATGTAGCGCAATATGCAGCAGAGTTTAGGTCTAAGGGGTGTGGTACTATTATTGGTTTCCAGAATAATAAACAGCTAGAACAAAGGTATGGAAAGGAAGGAGCCACAATCATACAGGCGAACATGGCGACCAAGTTTTTCTTTAATCCCGGCCATGTGGAGACGGCAGAGGAGATTTCCAAATACTTGGGAGAGTCGGAAATCACCTACTCTACTCAAAATGTTTCTCATAATTTTGGTACTGGTGCTGCGGGGGGGTCACGTTCTAAAAATCAGTCTATTCAGATCGTGCCGTTGATGAGTAAGGAAGTTCTGCTCAAGTTTAAGCGTAGCTGTGTTTTTATTAATCCGGCCGTCGGAAGCTCTCAAGAGGGCAGCGTTCCCTGGCATATCAAACCCGAAATCAAGTTGCCACTAAAGCAGGTAAAACGCTTTCAGGGAAACGAAAAGATGTGGCAGGAGAAAATAGAACCTCGCTTAATTGCCTCTGAGTTCAAACGATTAGAAATTAGCAGTTATGATGAGTTGGATGAGCGCATGGCTGAAGAAATGAATAAGCGTATTGCTCTAGCAGAAGAACTTCTCCCTTTACCCGAAGATCCAAGATCTTCCGCAACAATTAGTTCGCGTCGCAGTAACCCTTTACCTATAGATATTTAAGTAAATTATGAGTGAAATAAGCATCGAAATACCTAATACTGTTCGGCGTGCTGTGGGATTTGAATTGACAGCCACAGCACTAGAAACCCTTGGGGATGACTGGGCTGTTTTTGCCCAACAATATCGCGGGTTTTCTGAGCAAATTAAAGAGCAAAGTCTTTCTGAGGGTATGTCTGAGGAATTATGGGAGGAAACTAGGCAAGCTTTGCTTGATGAGCGTGAGAATTCATCCTCAAATTGGCTACAGATTGATTTTTTTCCTTCAGTTTCGGGTGATAAGAATTCTACTGCTAGTAGTAGTGATGCTGCTAGTGGAGTCACTGTTAATACTATTGATACAGAAACACATCATAAACCTATAACAGCAAATCCGGCTATAAACAATGCCACTGATAAATTTAAGGAGAAAGAAGAACCTAAAGAAGAACCTGAAGAATCTGGCATTTCGGATACTGAGGAACTGATAGACGACGATCCTTTACAACAAGACTTAGTCCAACGAGCAGTTCCTATCCTTTTGCTGCTCTGAACCGTTATGGAGTTGTCTCCAATATGGGTCTGGACATCCGGCTCGAAGGCGAACGCAATTCTGTTACTTGGTCTATCCTCGATCGCAAATTAACTGTAGAGGGAGAGGAGAATATGGAGATTTTGTTTGATTCACACAAACAAGTAGAATCCTTCAATTCGAGTTTGAGTAAAGAGTATGTGGAGCATCTGGAAAATCAAGTCGCTCCACAATTAGAAGCACCAGAACCCACTAAAGCTGTTAGTAAGAACATTAGTCGTTGATAAGAGGAGATATTTTATGATTGATATAAATTTAGATGATATTGATTTTAGTTTTCAGGAAAAGCTGATAGATGAAGTATCAATTGTTGCGAATAATATACTGAACATTCATGGT
>NZ_BLZO01000151.1 GCF_014132355.1 Okeania sp. KiyG1 | reverse complement strand
GATGAGTATGAACGCTTAATTACTAATAATCCTATTTTCCGTCGTCGGATTACGGGATTAGGTGTGATTAGTAGGGAAGAGGCGATTAATTGGGGGCTTTCTGGTCCAATGTTGCGTGCTTCAGGTGTTAAATGGGACTTACGGAAGGTTGACCACTATGAATGTTACGACGATTTTGACTGGGATGTTCATTGGGAAAAAGATGGAGATTGTTTGGCCCGATATTTTGTGCGTATTCGGGAAATGCGGGAGTCTGTCAAGATTATTCGTCAAGCTATAAAGGGTCTTCCTGGGGGACCTTATGAAAATCTGGAAGCAAAACGGATGGCTGGAGGGCCTAAGTCTGAGTGGAATGATTTTGATTATCAATTTTTAGGTAAGAAAATACCTCCTACTTTTAAGATTCCTGAAGGTGAACATTATGTTCGGATTGAAAGTGGTAAGGGAGAGATTGGGATTTACATTATTGGTGATAATAGTCCTTTCCCTTGGCGTTTTAAAATTCGGGCTGCTGATTTTGTGAATTTGCAGGTTTTTCCTCATATTTTGCAAGGTGCAAAAGTGGCAGATATTGTTGCTATTTTGGGTAGTATTGACATTATTATGGGGTCTGTAGATCGATAAGTAAAGTCAAAAGTCAAAAGGCAAAAGTTAAAAGTAACGCCGTGTGCAACTTTTTTCAACCGACGAAATTTAGGGAGTTTTGAGAACCAGGCTTTCTGCTAAAGATCCAGGAACCCTGATTATTTCGTAGAAAGTCGCACATCGCGTAAAGTAAGAAAATTTTATGAAAAGCCAAAAGTCAGAAAGATTTATTGATTTTCTGCTTTTGGTTTTTTTGAAGAAGGAAGAAGAAATAAGGAAGAAGGAAGAAGGAAAATACATTGGTCTATAAATCGATATCTTGTGAGTTTTGGTCTTATCTGTTTACGCAGCATTTCGTAGGAAACCGTATTGCCCACATTCCGCACTTCAATTTGTCACATGAAAATTAGTATAAAATCCGTAGCTTTGCTTAAGTATTTATACTATATAAATTATCTTCATTTACCTCGATAATGAGTCAAATTCTCAGTTAAATATTAAGTATAAATACTTGCTGAATCCTTCACTCCTATTGACCACTATAATTTTATTCTTAACTTTTGACTTCTTACTTTTGACTTTTAAGTTGTATTTTTATGTTACTTTAGTCATAAGTTAGAAGGCGTCAAACTATAGCTTATATCATGTCCGTTTGTATAGGAGCGTTTCAACAATTAATAATTAATAATTAATAATTACCTCTCCTTGAAAGCGGATAGGATTAACTCAAAGGAAAATTTTTTCTCTCTTGGTCGATTGGATATGGCGAGGAGACCTCGCCATCCCTCGACCGCTTGTTTCTCCTTTAAAGAAGAGGCTTTAAACCTTAATTATTCGGTAAAAGTTGGGTAAATATTTACCATATTTAAAGTTTTTCCTTTTTTAAATCTTCTTTCCTAGAAAACTAAAACGTAAGCATTCAGCCGTCAGCAATCAGCTATCAGCTATTACTTTTAGTTTACTATCGAAGCTTTATTAATTGTCTTACTAGAAAAGTAGGCTTAAAGTCTATTTTAATGTAAACACTGTCCTATATGAGAAAGTCTTGTTGCTGATAGCTGACAGCTAATAGCTGAATGCTTACACTAAAACCTTCTTTCTTCTTAACTTCTGACTTCATTAAAAACTATGGCATGGCTACCGGGAAAGAAACTATACGGCGATCGCTACATTATTCAAAAAGAATTGGGCAAGGGTGGCTACAGTATTACCTACATTGCTAAAACTAATAAAGGTGAGCTAGTAGTTATTAAAACTCTGAAAGATGAGGTATTTAAAGACAAAAATTTTACAAATTTCCTAGAAAAATATCAGCGTGACTTCCGAGATGAAGCTCTACGTCTTGCTCTTTGTCAACATCCAAATATTGTGCAGATAAAAAATGTTTTTACTGAGGGAAAACATCCCTGCATTGTGATGGAATATGTGGAGGGAGAAGATTTAGGAAAATTGGTAAAGCGAAAGGGAATGCTGTCAGAAAGTGAGGCGTTAATTTACATTAGGCAAATAGGGGAAGCTTTAACAGTAATTCATGGCAAAGGTTTACTACATCGAGATGTCAAACCAGATAATATTATTGTTCGTAATAGTAATAATAATCGAGAAGCAATTTTAATTGATTTTGGCATTGCTCGTGAATTTATTCCAGATTTAATTTTGACTCAAACTGTTGCTGGTTCAAATGGTTTTTCTCCGATAGAGCAATATGCGGAAAAGGCAAAACGGGGAGAGTTTACTGATGTTTATTCTTTGGCAGCAACTCTCTATTATTTACTAACTGCTGAAGTTCCTATTCCAGCACCAGCAAGAGCTGCCAGAATAGCTCTTAACCCACCGCAGCAGTTTAACTCAAAAATTAGCGATCGCATTCAAGCAGCTATTCTCAAAGGTATGGCATTTCATTCTGAAGAACGTCCGCAGTCAGTGGGAGAATGGTTATCCTCTTTTACAGAATTCAAAAGTCAAAATTCAACAGAATTCAAAAGTCAAAAGTCACAAGTCAAAAGTCAGAATTTATCAACTGAAAATTCTGAAAATACAATCACTTCTAAAGATTATTTTCCATCTGAAAGTACAGAATTCAAAAGTCAAAAGTCACAAGTCAAAAGTCAGAATTTATCAACTGAAAATTCTGAAAATACAATCACTTCTAAAGATTATTTTCCACCTGAAAGTACAGAATTAAAAAGTCAAAAGTCACAAGTCAAAAGTCAGAATTTATCAACTGAAAATTCTGAAAATACAATCACTTCTAAAGATTATTTTCCATCTGAAAGTACAGAATTAAAAAGTCAAAAGTCACAAGTCAAAAGTCAGAATTTATCAACTGAAAATTCTGAAAATACAATCACTTCTAAAGATTATTTTCCATCTGAAAGTACAGAATTAAAAAGTCAAAAGTCACAAGTCAAAAGTCAGAATTTATCAACTGAAAATTCTGAAAATACAATCACTTCTAAAGATTATTTTCCATCTGAAAGTACAGAATTAAAAAGTCAAAAGTCAAAAGTCAAAAGTCAGAATTTATCAACTGAAAATGTTGAAAATACAATAATTTCCAAAGATTATTTTCCACCTGAAAGTTTGGTTAGCTCTTTTAAGGAAACAGAAATTGACTATAGGCAACTAGAAAATTTTTTAGCAGCAGAAAAATGGCAGAAAGCAGATGCTGAAACTAGGGAAATAATGCTGAAAATTTTAGGTCGAGAAACTAGAGAATGGCAGGGAAAAGCAGAAATAGAAAAATTTCCTTGTACAGACTTAAGTATTATCGATCAACTTTGGATTAAATATAGTAATGGTAGGTTTGGTTTCAGCGTTCAAAAAGAAATTTGGCAGAGTGTTGGCGGTAAACCTGATGCTGACTATCAGACTTATATGAGGTTTATTGAAGAAGTGGGATGGCGGATAAATGAAAACTGGTTATCTTGGTTTGATTTGAATTTTAGTATTCATGCACCAGTCGGACATTTGCCTTGTGGAGTAGGGCGAGGAATGGTAGATTTTGCTATTGCTTTTTTATCTCGCATAGAAATTTGCGGAGTTGAGGAACCGAAAAATATTTCTCCTAATATTACTAGCAAAACAAAAATAGACTATTCTCCTCTAAGAAATTTTTTAGCTGAAGGAAAATGGAGAGAAGCAGATAGGGAAACTGTTGCTTTAATGTTGAAGGTAGCAGATAAAAATCAAGATGAAAAATTGAGTGTTTCAGATATAGAAAATTTTCCCTGTTCGGAGCTAGAAAAAATTAATCAACTCTGGGTAGATTATTCTCAAGGGCGTTTTGGTTTTAGCGTACAGAAATCTATCTATTTTAGTATGGTAAAAAGTATTGAAGAGAGGTTTGGTAAAAATCGTAAATATTACAAAATGATTTGGCAAAATTTTAGCGATGCTGTGGGATGGCAAGTGGCAGGTCAGGCAAAATATTATAACGATTTAGATTTTAGTTTAAATGCACCTATCGGTCATTTACCTGTTTCATGGTGCGTGAAATTTAAAGTGGAAAAATTTGGGGTTGGAGTATGGCGAGAAACCTTTTTTGAACGTGTGAATAATTGTCTACTTCATCCAGAAAAATTCCATATTGGGCAGAGTTAGAAAAATGTAATAAAAATAGAATTAAAATTATCCAAGGTGATATTACTCAACAGGAGGTTGATGCTATTGTTAATTCTACAGACCGCGCTCTTTCTGCTGGTTCAATGGTATCTTATTCGATTCATAAAATGGCTGGACTAGAACTTAATAAAGCTTGTCGAAAATTGATGACTTGTGAATATGGAGAAGCTAAAATTACCCGTGGTTATAATTTATCTGCTAAGTGGGTTATTCATACAGTTGCTGCTAGATGGCAAGGTGGAAATTTAGGAGAGAAGAATACACTGATGAGATGTTATGAAAATAGTTTGGCTTTAGCAGAAAAATATGGTTTTAAAACAATTGCTTTTCCTGCTATTGCGACTGGTGCTTTATTTTTTCCGGTGGAAGTAGCAG
>NZ_BLZO01000150.1 GCF_014132355.1 Okeania sp. KiyG1 | reverse complement strand
CCAGAAGAGGACCTCAACAAAAACGGGGTGAGGGATGAAGCGATTGCAGAAGCTGTCGATGGCGTTGCTGACTTCGCTCCTTTCGGCACTGAGCAGGACTCACTGGCGGAATACTTCTATCAAGTTTGTCCTACCGCAGACACTGCCTTTAGCCAAGCGGATGGGGGACCTGACTCAGACGAGCGGATTCAGAACCTGGCGTTCCGGGAAGATACAGTAATTTCTCAATAGAGGGATTTTTGCTGAGTTTATCTAATCCCAAATCTCGATAATGTTGTCTGGTGCGATCGTCTATGGGCGATCGTACAAATACAAATCGACCAAACAAACAACTCTCAGAGGAGTTCATCTCACTACAATGAAACAAATGTTTTCCCATGAGTTTAACAGCTACAGGACTTACGCAGAACTACCATATCTAGTAGGGGCGGTTTCCTCCGGAATGCTTTCGTTGTGGAAACCGCCCCCACAGATGGCGTATAAATTGATATTTTGCGTAAGTCCTGTTGGTATAATAAACAATCTTTACCCAACCTGGTAAGGACGTTGCATGCAACGTCCCTACATTGCGGTTAATTAATGTTATATCATGTCCGGTAGCATCGGTATTGTATAGCAAGAGTAGGGAACACCGGAGCTGGGAACAGGGAACAGTCAGGAATACCTAAGAGCAAGAAAAAACTTAAATTTCTTGTAGATATTCACCTTTGGGTTTACACAAACGCGCCCCAGCGGACATGATATTACTTGATATGAGTTACTCTGCTGTCCGTATTTTATTGTTGATTGTCGTAGATTTATCGCAACGGCGATCGAGTACAATTCACTAAATTATTTACAGGACTTATATCATGTCCGGATAATCAGCGATAGAACTCCGTTCCGCTTACGCGACCAAAAAACCTTCTCCCTTTTCTTCAGGAACGTGATTTTGTAGATAAACTATTGATGATTATTTGTCAACTAAAATCTCTAATTTTAATAAAAAAAAACTATTGAACAGAAAAAAGATGTGATAGTATTTTGAATAAAGGCAATAAGTGCAAGCAACTAATTAATATTATTTGATTGCTATGGCCTTCAATCAAGTTCAATTGTTCACCTTCAAAGCAAACAAGAGTTCTTATGTTCAACCTAACTCGCCATCGTCTATTTAAGATGGCAGCAAGTGTATTCCTGAGTTTTACACTTCTGTTTGTATCAAGCGTTCAACCAGCTTTAGCATTAGTCTCCTCAACTGCTAAATATCCTGTTGATAATATTGATGGCATTATTGCCGATGTTCCTACAGGCGAACGTTGGCTGCAACATTTAGAAGAAGACTTGCTCCCATTTTGGACAATGGAGGAAGCACAAGGTATCCCTGTTGGCAACTACCCGACTTATCGATGCAATGATGGGTCTTTGTACAATTGGGCAAATCCCTGTCCAGAACTTGAAAATGCTGATGCAGGTATCGTCAAGCTCGATCGAGAATACATCAGGGCAAAATCAAGACAAATCTTTGCCTATGGCGTTGCTTACCATCTCACAGGAAAAAGCAAATACCTAAAATTGGCTAAAAAGGGAGTAAACTATGTGCGCAAATATGGTTTAGACCCAGAAGGTGGTGCTTACACCTACTTTGAAAATGGAGTTGGCCTACCGAGTAAAGCTCGCCGGATCAGTCAAGATATGGCTTATGCTGTTGCTGGTCTGGGATTTTACTATTATCTTACCCGCGATCCCGATGTATTAGAAAATATCGTTGACCTCAAGGACTATATCTTTGAGACCTATTACGATGCAGAATGGGATTTACTTGCGTGGGCACATGAGGATTATGTAGATTATGTTGACGAAAATGGTAACGAACAAAAAGTTAGTAAGGATCAACGGGAATTAGTATCTCAACTTGACCAAGTTTATGGTTATATGTTGTTGCTTACTCCCACATTGCCGGAAATGTTTGATGGCAAACCCCTGCGCTCCCAATGGGAAGATGACTTAGTGCATCTAGCCAGAATTATGAGCGAGCAGTTCTATACACCAGACAACAATATTTTCTTTGGAGCAATTACCGATCCGAGCAAACAAAGATTAGGAACAGATCATACAGATTTTGGTCACTCCATTAAAACCTTATGGTTGATCTATGAAATCGGTAAATTAACTGGACATTACGAACTCACTGCTTTTGCTCAAGAAAAAGTACCTTTAATTCTTGAAGAAGCTTTCCTAGAAGACGGAACTTGGGGTCGTCGAATCAATCAATATGGTCAGTTAGAAACTGATAAAGAATGGTGGATTTTAGCTGAGTTGGATCAAACTGCCGCTACCTTCAGTTTGCGCGATCCTTCCTACGCTAAATACTTGCCCACCACCTATGCTTATTGGTTTAAGTATATGATAGACCATGAACATGGTGGTACTTGGCACTGGGTAAGTGCAAAGAATAATCTTCCCGACTTGAGTATGCCTAAGCAACACTCCTGGAAAAATGCTTTCCACAGCTTTGAGCACGATCTGGTTGGTTATATTACTGGTCAAGCAATTCACAACCTACCTGTCACTTTGTATTTTGCTTTCCAGGAAATTCCTGAGAATACTCAAATTCGTCCCTACCTATTTGCGGCTAAAGTTCAATCCATAATTGAACCTCGGAAGCTCAATGGGAAAAAGATTCGCCCGGTTCGGGGTTCAACTCAACAAATGGTTACATTAGTTGACGTTCGGTAAATATTGAGCTTGAAGGTATAGTTGTTAATTGAGCAACTATATCTTTTTTGGCCGTTGCTGAAGCGCGTGTATGATATTAATCTTAATTACTTAGGAGTCAACCCCACCCTAACCCCTCCCAGGAGGGGGAAGACCGAGTCAGGAGGGAAGAAAGAAGAAGAAATAGAAAGTTTTTTGATAGCTAATTATATCATGTTCGGATGATTAGTTATAAAAACCTGTTCACCTCAAACTGTGATCTCTTCCTTCAGTATAGCTGCCTTCTGCTTTCCCTCTGCTAAAGTATAAGTATTGAACCGAAAATGAGTTTATTCATATTTGATAGCGATCGCCTCCTATTCCACAAAAATTATAGTCATCTCAAAATGTCAAAAATCATTACCAATAGATAAATTACATAAATACTATTAAGTACCAATACTTCCTTAAAAGAAAAACTATATTTTGGCTTACCAAAGTAAATAAATAATGAATAAAATATTCCTAATAAAGCTACAAAAAATAAGTTCACAGAATATAATTTGATATTTTCCACGGGTAAGTTTACTAAAGCTAATGGAAAAAAAGCGAGAGTCATTGTTGCCGTATTATCAGCAATAACACTGGTAGTTGCTGCTGTAAATTGTCCGCTTTTTGCCACACTCCAAGTAGCAAAAACTTCGGGTACAATACTCAAAGTAGAAGTAATAAATAAGCCACCTACTAATTTAGCAATGCCTAATATGGAAACTATTTTTTCTGTAGCTGTGACAGTAAAGTAAGCGCCGATAATTAATGCTAATATTCCAGCAATAGCAACAATAATCTCTTCAGTTTTCCAATTTACTTTTGTACCTTTTTGCTGGTTTCTAATAATTGCTTGTGCTAAGTAAATAAAATAAGCTACCAACATTAACCAACCATCAATAGGTTGTAACCCACGCCAAGGTTTAGGAATAGTAAGTAATGCTGCTAACCCAATTATTAATAAGTAGGGAATTGTTTGCACGGTTAAAGCTTCTAGTTTAATTTTAAGAGGCTGGGAAAAATTATCTGATTTATTTTGAGAATTTTTTTGAGCAGCAAAGTAAGCAACAGTGACGATCGCAGGAACAGAGACTATATTAGAACCTAGTAAATTACCAAGTCCAATATCAGATAAACCTTGAATAGCGCTAGCAGTATTAGTTCCAATTTCTGGGCTAGCTGTGGCTAAGGCAACAAAAGCAGCACCAGCGGCTTCAGTTAGTCCCCATTGTTGACGTAATTTATTTAGAGGTTCTGCTAATTTGTCAGAACCCCAATGTGCTGCCCAAATAGAAGCTAGTAAAATTAGTATCCAAAATAATAAGTTTATATTCACAATTTTATCCTTGAATTATTAAATTCATACTAGAGACAGATGTTTGATGAAAAATATTTTGATAATATTTACTAAATGAATGTCAAAAATTCCGTTTAAAACATACATTACATATATTGAAGTTAACTTAGGAATAGGAATTATGAATACCCCAAAAAATCTCACAGGAATTGAATTAATTGATTGTGCTAAAGCTAATGCTAAATATGGAGTAGAAAAAGCTGCTCAACAATGTGGCTATGGTCAAGATATTAAACTATTTCAGCAAACACTTCAGGAAGCCTGTGATGAAAAAGGTATATCTATTGATGCGGATAATATTAGTCTTCTAATTACAGACCAGCAATTAATTAAGAAAGAAGGTGGAGTCGAAATTGCTCCTGATACTGCATCTTCTCTCTAAATCAGCGATCGGTTAAAATTCGGACTGGGGAAAAGTTATCAATATCTTCAATTATTTAATTATTAATAATTAATTATTCGGTAATTACTGCAAAATTATCTAGTAATTACAGTAATTAAATTATTGATAATCTGGATTAGATAAATTGCTTTACAGGGAAGATTTTATGTTTTGCTGAGAGTCTATAGGAAGGTAATCATTATATTTATCTTGATTGTAGAAATAAACAGTCCGAATTGGATAAGGAATGTTAATACCTGCTCGGTCAAAAGCTTTCTTAATAGCAAGAATTGCCTGAGTTTGAACTCGGCGTACTTCTTTCTGTTCTGCCCTAGTCCAATAGCGCACAATAAAGTCAATTGAACTATCATTAAAACTAACTAAATCTATCTCAGGAATAGGATTGCCTAAAACACCTTCGACCTCTTTAATCAGTTGGGATAAGATATCTGCTGCTTCTGATAAAGGAGTATTATAATCCACACCTACTCCCAGATCGGTTCGTCGAATACCAAAAGCAGTTCTTACTTGTACAGCACTGGTAAATACATTAGCATTAGGTAAAATGACTCTTTCGCCATTGTAAGTCCTGATTTTCGTAGTTCTAATATCAATTTCTTCTACAGTACCTTCATAGTCATCAACTATTATTTGATCGCCGATACGAAATGGCTCTTGTAATAAGAGCAATATTCCTGCTAGAAAATTTTTAAATATGTCTTGAAACGCAAAACCAACTGCAACAGAACCAAGACCTAATGTTGCAATAATATCTCCTAGTTTTAAACCGGGGAAAGCAATAACACAAGCAATAATAACTCCTATTACCCAAGCACCCACATAGGTAGTTTTTGTGATTAAAATTTGTAAGGATTTACTACGAGTTGCACGCTTTCCTATCTGTTGAGCGAAGTTCCGAAGTAATTGTGCTGCATAGCGAGTTAAAAAATAATAATTAATGCTATTAGTATGGCTGGTATAATTTTTATGGTACTTTCAAGTACATCTTTTAATCCATTAATAATTATATTGATTATTTCATTCATATCTAAGTAAAAATCATCAATTTTAGTAATCTCTATTTAATTTATTTAAGAAGGTTTAAGGTTAAATCGAACGTAAGATATTAGGTGGTAATTTGGGCAGAAATACCTGGATATTACCACCTAAATATAATAACTATTTATCTTTTAGCGATAATCCAAACAGCATGAACAATTCCTGGGATATAACCCAGTAAAGTCAAAAGAATATTCAACCAAAATTGACCGCCAAAACCTACTTGTAGAAATACGCCAAGTGGTGGTAAAAAAATCGCACAAATTAAACGAACAATATCCATGTTAATCTCCTTAATAAAATGGTTCTGTGGTATGTAATCTCTCTCACTCTTTGTGAGGAATTCTGGTTTTCCTTCTTTTATTTCCTCTGTTCTCTGTTTTCAGTTCTCTAAAATCCCAGGACTTTATATCTCACTCATAAATGAGAATTGCTATATTATCAACTTGTGAGGCAAGTTTGTCAATGCTTTATATGAAATACGAAAAATGATGCTAGTTATAAATTTCCCCATCTCCCTATTAATATATCGGTAGCAAACATTAACCTATTTCATATTAGTTACTATTGCCAAACAAAAATTTGGGCTTCATATTCCGGCAAATCGCTCTGAATATTGTCATATCCCGATTCAATATCGTAGTTTCCATTCCATTCATGCCAAGCACCATTTTCAGGAAAATGAGGAACTTAATACCCCGCCAAATAGTTATATGAAAGTTTAATAGGGGGTTTTATTTAACTTTAATAATTAAGCTAAAAATTATATACATAGAATATATTTTACTTATCAATCTGAAATAAATCATCTATCTCAAGATATAGAATCTATAGAAGCCAAGCAAATTAAAAAAGCTGTTTTTATTGGATATTCATTATTCATTCTATCTATCCACAGTTCAAAATATCGTAAACAAGAGACAGGAAATAGGTTCAATAATTGATAATGGATAATTGATAATTACCTCTCCCTAAAAGGAAGAGGATTGAATAAAAGGAAATTTTTTTCTTCTTTCTCTTTTAAAGGAGAGGAGAGGCTTTAAACCTTAATTATTAGGTAAATCGAGCCTATAAAAAATCTACCCTAACTCTTGATTTTTCTTTCATATTCAATTCTTATCTCTCCTATATGAATTTTGAATTATGGCAACTCAATCTTGATTGCAACTGTAATTAATTCTTTCTTTCTCTCCCTAAAATTATCCAAGCTTTACTACCACCTCAACCTTTTGATAGATGTGATTTTATATTTTTTAATTTACTATGAATGTAGTAAGTTTAAATTTTGAATAAAGGAGCATTCTAATATTATGTATTTATTAGAAGTTGCTACAGAAGTTACTACAAAAGTATCTCATTTTCCTTTTGCTGCAACGGCAGTATTGGTAATTGGGTTTATTGCTGCAGTAACAATAGGTTCTATTGCCTGGTACAACTCTAAGCGTCCCCCTGGTTGGGAAAATAAAGAACGTCCTGATGTTGTTCCTAAAGTTGATTCGTAAAAAATAAGAGACTGAATAAGATCCGCTTTAATCGAGCCATCGATCAAACATTTTATTTAAGTTTAATAAAAATTTATTTGGAAGTTAAGTAATGACAAATCAAACAAACATAGGTCCGAACTACGATGCTAATATCATTCCGACAGATGTAGCAGATCGGATGGAAAGAGAGGGAGAAAACTTTATGAAAACTCCTGAAGCTGAAGCACAAGAAAATAATACTGCATCAGGTTATACTGTTGATACAGAAGGTAGGTTAAATAATTTTGCCATTGAACCTGAAATGTATGTCAATGAACCAGGAGACTTAAGGCAGCAAGAAGAAGAACAAAGACGAGAACGTGCTAAAACTATGAAAGAAATAAATCAGACTAATGAAGATGGAAAGTTAACTATGTCTGAAGATAATCGTGGTAAAGGAACAGGTATAATTTAGTTATCAATTATAGTTAGTTTAGCTGCACATATCATCAAGTATTCAGAAGTGACATAAAAATTTTTAGCCTAGCATTATTAGCTAGGCTTTTTTGTTGATAGAGGCAAAATCAAAAATTATACCGATCTTACCGAATTACCGAATCTAATATGATTTTAGCTAAAATCATATCTATCAAATTGCATAATCACAAAATATATCAAGATATTCCTTTCGATAGAAGAAAGTTTAAAAAATTATTATTAGTATATAAATGTAGATAAAAAACTTTTGAGGTTAATACCTATGAATAGTGAAACCGAAAATAGATTGAGTACAACTATTAAAAATGTTGAAGATAAAGCTCAAGAAATTATAGGTGAAACTCAAGAAAAGATGGGAGAAATTACTTCTATGGCTACCGAAGAAAGAGTAAAAGCAACTGTTAAAAATATTGAAGGTAAAGCTCAAGAAATACTTGGAGAAATTACTGGTAATCCAGAAGATAAGGCTGAAGGACAAGTTAAGCAAGATGAGGCTAAAGCAGAACATATTGTAGAAAATGCCAAAAATGAAGCTAAAAAAACAATTGACTAGGCTAACCAAAGTTTCTCAATCATTTTAGTATAACCACTGTTTTATAAAAAGAATTCAAGGAAAAGGTATTAAATACTTTTCCCTGAATGGATAAAGTGTTTTTCAAGATAGGATAAGTCAAGAATTGGTTGGGGTGAATTTTAAATAGAAAAGGATTGAGTAAAAAATATTTTTATTCAAACTATTAAATCACCCTGACATCTTTGACTAATGCAGATGGAAAGCATAACTATTAATGGGAAATCGATCAAGCTTAACTAACTAAACCAGAACGCAAAGCACGGACTGCTGCTTGAGTGCGATCGTTAGCACACAGCTTATTTAAAATACTACGAACATGGGTTTTGACAGTTCCGATAGTGATATAAAGCTTTTCAGCAATTTGAGCATTGCTACATCCAGAAACTATTAGCTGTAATACTTCTAATTCTCTTTCTGTTAGAGGATCTATCTGAATTATTCCATCTCCTCCTGGCGCACAGTCCATCTCATTTAGTTTGAGTTGTGGTTGAGAAGTTGGAGAATTAACGTCAGGAGTTTCCTGAGCTTGGTTAATTACCACACTAGCGATCGCCGGGTCGATCCAATTATTACCTTCATTAGTAACCTCAATAGCCTTAAGTAAATCACTAAAATTGATATCCTTAAGACTATATGAGTCTGCACCAGCACTAAAAGCAGCTATTACGGTATCTTCGCTGTCTTTTGTTGTTAAGACTAACACTTTTGTTTGTTTATCTTCCCGGTCTCCATATATTTCTTTCAACTTCTGAGTCAGTTCAACTCCATCCATATCAGGTAGATTAAGAGCAACTATTGCTACATCCGGCTGAGTTGCCTGCACAATTTTTAAGCCTTCTTGCCCAGAAGCGGCACCTCCAACTACTTGAATATCTTTAGACATTTGTAACGCAGCCATTAAGCCAGTACGACTTAAGTCATGCTTTTCAATCAAAACAACTCTGATTATGTTCATCGTAATTCCGTTCTACTAAACTTACCCAAACTTACCCATGCGGGAATTGCATGAGCTTTAGAGCTAGCTTCCTGTTTCTCAGAAGACCACTGACCGCAGTCTGTAACTTAATCTTCTCCACAGGCTTGAAATCGGTGAGAACTCCACCTACTGACGTGCATAATTTTCTAGGTTCACAGCAGCATTAAAATCTCTGTCTGCCTTGAAACCGCAGTTGTTGCATTCATATAGTCTTACATTCAGCGACATTTTCTGTTGATGTCCGCAGTGAGAACATATTTGAGAACTTGGATAAAATCTATCTGCTATTATTAGCTCACTGCCATACCACTCACACTTGTATGTTAGCTGACGCTGAACTTTGAGTTTGGTCTTGATTGATTGCATTTGAACTGGTAAGCCATGAAAAAAGTCTTTGATCATGGTTTAGGATTATATTAACGCATGATAGCAGACAACAAGCAGACTTTCAACATTTATTAATATTTGTCTAATGCGTGTCCAATTATTCGGCTTCAGTAGTTAACCCTTTTGCTTAAGTTAAACTTGTGGGATTGTTTGTAAATCAGTTTTGATTTATCTTAATAGGGAAAATCAGAAAATGCTCTTCAGCTTTAACGTAAAGCCCCTATTTTTTTAAGCCTATCATCTAATTGTCTCAAAAACTTTAAATCTGTCTCGGATAAATACCCGCCACTATCCTCTAAAAAACTAAACGCTTGCCTAAATTCATATCCACTTGCCTGAATAGGTGCATCAAAATGACAAGGAATAATTTGCTGAAAATTCCAACTTGCCACTTTCTCAACCCACTCCATCACCTGTTTTGGATCGCGATTCAAAATCAGAGTTTGCAATATAGGCGCAACTAACAACCGCCCATCCTGTCGTAATTGTGTAAAAGAATGCTGCCAGTCAGACTTCCAACGCCACGGTAAGAGACCAAAATATGCACGCTTCGAGCGATCGCTTGCTTTGACCACATTCTTCAACATTTCCCCAGTAGGTACTACATCTAAAGCATCCACCTGAAAATATAATGCAAACAAACATATTTTTTGCCACCCTATACATCTATTTATCGGATTATCTTCTACTACATCAGACACATCATCTTTGGCGTGAAACAACAATGGATAGGAGTCTAAATTCAAAACTTCTGGGGGTTCGGTAGGTACAGACAAAACTGTATCAACCGCCAATAAAGTTTGAGATGGACTATGGCAAAATACTACTTCTGCAAAAGGTTTAAAACCAATATCAAGGGGCCCGAGAGTTGCGTAGTCAAATTCTGCTGCAAAAGGTGCATCTCCACTGTTCACAGGGAGTAGGTAGGTACGGTTCCTTGGCAAACCCAACCAACTCAAGGGTAAATTTAGAGGAAAACTCCATTGGTTGGGCGTGACAAAAACTTCCGCCGTGGGAAATTTTCTCGCAAACGGTCCCACATATACTTTATGTTCTAAGCCTGAAATAGTTGGTAAAATAATGTAGCGCACTTCTCCATATTTTTCTACCAATTCATTGACAAGGCGTATGCATTCTCGTGTTGGTGCTATGGGTGCATAAACAAATAAACCACCTCCGATCATTCTTACCACTGTCATCCGAATTGGTACAGTAACATAGAAGATACCCTGAAGTTGTTCAAAAACCCAGATGGTCTCTTTGACTATCTCCTTTCGTAATGTTCGTCTTTGTCCATAAGGGTATAATGGTAAAATAGGCCATAGGGGCCATGACCAATCCCTAGAGTTAGAATTTTGTTGTTGTTTTTGTTTCCCTGAATGCACCGTTAATGCAGTTATTTACTACAGTTATTAATTTATCAGGACTTACGCACCCAAACAAGAAATTAGGTTTACTGCTCTGATTATTGCTGCGAGTTTAACTTCTAACTTCTAATATCAAATCCGGTTAAACAGTTATAGATTGGTTAAGTCTTCAGGAGGACCTCCTCAGGAGGAGAAAGATAAGACAAGATGAGCGTAGTTATGGCGATTGAAGAATTTTTTTATGTCCAATTAAACGGATTTGATATAACTTCTAACTTCTACCTTCTAACTTTTAACTTTTGACTTCATACGGGCATTTCCACTTTAAAAGTTGTCCAACCATTACTACTGGATACTAATAGGTTACCATTGAGCTGTTCTACCAATTTTTTCACTAGGGCTAAACCTAAACCTGTACCCCCTTGTTTCCAAGGATCGGCATTAGGCACTCGATAAAATTTATTAAATATTTTAGGTAACTCAGAGGCAGGAATTTCTGACGGGTTACTAATCAAAAATTTGATTGTAGGAGGTACTTCTTTAAGGCTTTTTTTGCTACTTTTTTTCTGATTACATTCAACTACAAACTTGATTTCGCCACCATTCTGAGTATACTTGCAGGCATTATTTAGAAGTTCTGCTAAAATCCTGCTTAAACTATTATTATTAGACATGATCTGAGGGAGTTTTTTAGGACATTTAACTTTTAGAGTTTGTTCGCGTTCTTTAGTTCTAGATTTAAAAGGATCTATAATAGTGGGAAGCCAATTTGCTAAATCTATTACATCTGTAGAAGCAAGTTCAATACCACCTTCTAAGCGCTGTAAATCTAACAGATCGGTAATTAAGTTAATTTCTCTTTTACACTCTGTATCTAAAATATCTAAATATTGTTTACAGCGTTCTGATATAGGAAAGACGTTCAACATATGAATAGCCATTTTCATGTTTGATAGAGGCGTTCTTAACTCATGGGAAACGGTACTTAAAAAATCATCTTTGAGAATGTTAAGTTGCTGTAGTTCTCGCACTTTTTGTTCCAATTCTGCTGTGCGGTCTTGAACTTGTTTTTCTAAATCTGTGTTAAGAGTTTGTACTTGTTGATAAAGTTGGGCCTGTTGAATAGCGATCGCTAACTGAGTTGCTAGCTGCTTCAACAAATCAATTTCAGATTGTTGCCACTCTCGAATTCCCGAACATTCCTGGGTACACATCAGTCCCCATAGTTGTCCATCTTGGGAAATTGGTACTATTAAGTAAGCTTTTACCTGTTTTTTTTCCAGCTCACTAATTTTTTCTGTACTTAAATTTGTTTGAGTGATATCAGAAACTGCCTGAATCTGATCTTGCTTCATCTTTGTTAAGCATTCAGATGAAATTGTTTCTCCTATCCAAGAATTGCAGTTTTTTTCTACTGACTCAGCAACTACTTTAGCGGCTTTTGCTGTTTCGATCTCAAAGAACACTACTCTATCTGTTTTGAGGAATTGTTTAATTTCTGTCACTACAGCATTAATAATTTCATCTATATCTAAAGATTGATGAATCCTAAGGGCTATTTTTGCTAGGAGGCGATCACGTTCTAGCTGTGCTTGTATTTCTGCCGTTCGTGCCTGCACTTCTTTTTCTAATTCTGCATTTCTAGTGCGTAATAGTTCAAATTTTTCTGCTTGCAGTTGATTAACATCTTTTCGTAATTTTCTAACTAACCCAAACATTACTGTCGGGTCTAATACTTGCAGTAAGCTTGCCTGATTAACTGTTCCCAGAAACTCTCCTTGTTTACCACATACTATTAAGATTTGTACCTGGTCCTGCAACATTTTTTTATGAGCATCCCAGAGAGAGTCTGTTTGTTTCAAACTATTAATTGGCTCTTTCATTACTTTTTTTACAGGTGTTGTTGCCAAACTAAGATTTATAAAATAGGCTTGTGCAATATCATCTGTTGTAATTATACCGACAGGTTTTTCAATTTCAGTCCTTTGTGTTTTACTTTTTTTCTTGTGTGTTACGATTACACTATTGACTTGTTTATCTGACATCAATTGACTAACTTTCAACAACGATGTCGTTCCTGGAGTTGTGACGGCAATAGAATCATTTTTGACTTCATTTACGCTTCTTAACCTGAGAATATTAGAAGGTTGCAGTACTTGACGAATTCTTTCTGGTGTCACAACACCAACTACTTTATCCATACTATCTAGCACTGGCAAATGACTAATTTTATGTTGGCGAAACAAAGATAAAGCCGTAAATAAATCTTGATCGTCTGATTCTTTTAGAGTCACAAAATTAGATGACATGACTTCTGCTATCTTCACTTTTTCTGAGAAATTGCTGAGACTACCAACTTGACCAGTTGCAATTAGTTTGACAAGGTCGCTGACAGTGAATATTCCTAATAAAAAAGAAGATTGTACATTACAAAATTTTGGCTCTTTTTCTATTGATTTATTTTCTACCACTAAAACACTTGTAGCTTTTTCTTGGTTTGATAATGGTGATTCATCAATTATTTTTCTATTTGTCCGTGTATTTACAGGCATTGCACAACTGCTTTGTAACATACTCATTTGTTTGAGTACGTCTACCAGGGGAGTTTCAGGGGTTACAGTTAGCGGATAACGGTCAATTGCTTGTTGCAGAGGTGATGAATAGATATGAGATTGAGCAACCATAATCATATTTCCTTTATTAAATGCAAAATATTATTGAGATTTTTCAGGCAAATTTAGAGTTTTTTTATATTTAATAAGTGATTATATTATAACTGTAATTCTTGCCTAAAAATTACAGTCTAAATTTTAGCATGAAATCAAGTTTTGAGCAATATTTGAAAGTGCTAAAATTAGCATGAATTTGAGTTTAATAAACTCAATCTAATGTGAAAAAAAAAAGATTAAAGTGAGAGCGATCGCTGTTAATAATAACGGTGATTAATCTATCAAACTAAGTAAGGATGCGATCGCGAACACTACTTATATTTAAACCCCGTCCTTAAGGGTGAGGTATTAAGTTCCATTGAATACTTATTTGCATTTTACAGAAACAGACCCAAGAAGATGATATAGTCTGTATATATAGATATAATTCTCTACTTTTTGAAGTAAGGACTTCTAAAGATTTTTGATGACTGGCATGGCCTTCATTTTTGATACTTAAGAAATAAATTAGAATAGAATCTGCCATTTTTAGAATTTTTGTTTCAAAATATTAAGTAAAGATGAGTTGAGAGTATTACCCATGTTTCCATTCTTTGCTAAATCCTGTTGTGGCTGGGACTTTTTTCAACCAGAGTCTCGAAAAGTCCATCAGGAAAATAAACTGAAATTCCTCAAGTGGATGCGAGACGATCTAGAAACTAGATTAGCTGGACTTAATGCGGCCATTCAAACCATTGAACGCCAGATGAATCAAGACCAACCTTCTTAATGTTATAAAGTCGATAGTCCACAAAGAGAGCCTGGGAGTACATTACTCCTAACACTTTAACTACAGTTATTTTTTCTGGGGCGTAAAATTTTGCCCCTTTTATCTCAACGTTGGTTGAAGACCCGCGCTCTCCCGTTGGCGGAGCCTAGCGGCAGCTATTAGGGGAGCGTCGGGATGTTTGCGCAGCATTCCGCAGGAAAAACCAATCAATTTTGAGGTTTTTTCAATAGTGTGTTAGACTTAAAATTTGGCTGCTGGGCTAGCAGTGTCAGTCTGTGGAGCGCGCCTTTAGACCGAAAAGAGGCTCGACCTTGGAGGCTGGTGCATTGAAGCAGAAAGACCTAATAGCGCGATGGTTAGGAATCCCGCGCTGTCACGCAAGTGCAGCGTCGGGAGGATGTCAATTTGAGAATATTGGAATTAGGCAAGTAATATCATTTTTCATTTAATGCTACAGCACTTATTTTTTTGGTGTTTGACAATCAATTTGGATTGTAAGGTAATAGAAAACAGGGAACAGGGATCATTGATATAATATAGATTATTTATTCTTCTTTTTTCTTGTTACTGTTTATCTTTTCTATGATGGGTTTTATATCTCACCTTCACCCGCGATGTCAATGGAGTTTGTGGGGTAAGAATTCTCATCAACCCCATTCTCCTCTCACTAATAATTAGAAATCTCCGGAAAAGAGGGAGTAGATAGTAGGCAGTAGGGACGTTCCATGGAACGTCCCTACAAAGTAGGGGGAAAGAATTGATAATTTCTTTGGGATAATTGATTTGATTTTTTGGCGTTGGTAATTTGAGGTATGATATCGTGTCCGGATAAGAGCGCGATAGAAGTCCATGACCTTTACGCTCCCCGAAAAACTTTATCCTTCTACTCCTCTTTCAACTTCATTCTCCCCTCCTGGGAGGGGTTGGGGGTGGGTTGACTCCTGACTCCTGTAGGGGCGCCATTCGGAGCTTTGCGCAAGCTTTCGGCCGTTTGACCCTACACCTGGTATATGATTTGCTATTTTGCGTAAGTCCTGATTAAATAATTCGCGCCTTGAAACCTCCCATTTTAAGGGGAAAAAAGCGGTCGATCTTCGGAGCTTCCCGAAGGGTGGGATGATGCCATTCGGAGCGCCTCTGTCAAGAGCTGGTCTCCTCGCCATATCCATGAGACCAATAGAAGAAATAATATTTCCTTATATTCAATTCCGTAACAGTTTTAACCAGAGATAATTATCAATTATCCATTATCAATTATCAACTAATGAAACCTTTCCAGGCTTTGGCCCTTCAAGTTAAGGCTAAAGCAGTAAATCAGGCCAACGACCGGGAATCTGCGCGATCGCTGATTCAACAAACCATCAACCACCTAGCTGCACAAATTGCTGCCAGCAAAGCCTTTATTGGCCTAAATTGTAAATTAGTTTTACTGCCAGAATATTTTCTCACAGGTTTTCCGATGGCCGAGTCTTTGACAAGTTGGGCAAATAAAGCTTGTTTAGAAATGACTGACCCCATCTACGACCGTCTGGGAGAGATTGCTCAAAAAAATGATATTTTTCTAGGGGGCAATGCTTACGAAGTTGACCCCAACTTTCCCGAATTATATTTTCAAAGCTGCTTTCTCATAGATCCCAGTGGCAATATAGTATTGCGCTATCGCCGTCTCAATTCTATGTTTGCTCCTACTCCCCACGATGTTTGGGATAAATATCTGGACTGTTATGGTTTAGAGGGAGTATTTCCTGTTGCCAAAACAGCGATCGGTAATTTTGCTGCTGTTGCCTCCGATGAAATTTTATTTCCAGAGGTTACCCGATGTTTGGCAATGCGTGGGGCAGAAATTTTACTGCATCCTACTTCAGAAGTTTATGGGCAAGCGCGATCGCCAAAAGAAGCAGCGAAAGTTTCTCGTGCTGTGGAAAATATGATGTATGTGATATCTGCTAATACTGCAGGTATTGCCAACACTCCTATTCCTGAAGCTTCGGTTGATGGGGGTTCCAAAATTATCGACTATCGAGGTTTAATATTAGCGGAAACGGGTGCGGGGGAAAGCATGGCCACCTACACTGAAATTGATATTATGGCTCTCCGCAACTATCGCTCTCAAGTAGGAATGAAAAATTTATTAGCAAGGCAACGGTGGGATATTTATGCAGAAAGTTATCGTCAGTTTCATGCTTATCCTGCTAATACTATGGATAGTGGAGTAGTTGAACGAAAACATTTTATTGAAACTCAACGTGCAACTATTGAAAAGTTGAGAAAAGAAGGTCTTATATAAGGTAAGGAAGAAGGAAGAGGGAAGAAGGAAGAAGGAAGGAGGAAGGAGGAAGGAGGAAGGAGGAAGAAGGAAGGAGGAAGAAGGAAGAAGAGAAAATATGGAACCTCACCTTATTTTTGAAGCAAGAAGATCGTTTTTTCAACTACCACCTACCACCTTCTTTATAAGTTAATGTTAATTATTCGTATTTGACATCTCCAGGGGTTGAAACACCCTGGATTCTGTGGTTAGTCCACCGCAAATGGGATAAATCCACATTTGCTTAAAGCCTGTCAACAGACTTCTAAACTCCTCGGCGTAAATCAAAGATTTAGCTGTGAGCTTACTTTTTTATAGCTTTCACGAGTGGTTTTACTCAAAATGTTGGAGCAATCTTCTCGCTGCTCTAGCTGCCTACTTGCTTTTCCTGCGGAATGCTGCGCAAACAGCCGTCGTAGGAAATCAATTCCCCGTCTCCTGTCCACCGGAATCTCACCGCAAAGCACGGTCATGTCATGGCGACAAACCTTGTTCCTTATTTCTCTAAGTATAGCAGATTTTTACTACGCTTTATTACCCGCGTGTCGTTATTCAACCAGCCGTTAAAACGGGCGCTGCGTACTTCCTCCCGTTATTTTTTAGGTTTACTTCCCCTCCAGGGAGGGGTTAGGGGTGGGTTATCTTCCTGTAGGGACGTTGCATGCAACGTCCCTACCTAACTTCCCTACTCAAGAAAATATAGAAAAGTTTTTGAGAAATGGTATTACAGTTCCCTGTTCCCTGTTCCCTGTTCCCTGTTCCCTGTTCCCTAGCGCGTAGCGCTATAATACAGATAAAATTTATAACATCCAACACTCCAACAGGAAAAAATTGTGCAATAAATCAAATATTTTAAAAAGTTATCTGCTGGTACAAAACCGCATAAATTTAAAAACAAAGATTTCACAAATTGACCCTGTTGTTCTGACTTTTGTTTGTTAGTTTCACCTAATAGATAATTTTCCAGATTTGTCAATATACAAGTTCCTTGATTTAGTTGCCATTGAATCACCATTAGTGGTATCCAAACTAAATAAATCAATAACAATTTATGAGGTAAGAGCCATCCAGTCAAGGTAAAAATCAAGACAGAAATATGTAATATTTTGAGCAAAAAAACAATTAATTTTTTATTCAGAGATAATTCATTCATTAGCTTTTAAACCACCAAGGATTAATTATAGAATTTACTTTATTTAAAATCGCTTTTTTCCGCAGAAATCTTTTCATACCATCAACTCCCATGCGAGAAGCACCTAAACCGGAAAACTTAAAAGAATTTTTTTCTCCTTCATTAATCAATGCTGTTAAACCCGCATCATTAATACTAATACCTCCAGCATTTATCTGACTAGCAACTGCTAAAGCTTCAGCTTCAGAACCAGCAAAAACAGCAGCACTTAATCCATAAATTGTATCATTTGCTAATTTTACCCCTTCTTCAACAGTAGTAAAAGACATCACAGGTATTATTGGTCCAAAAGTTTCCTCAGTCATGATTTTCATACTATGATTTACACGATCTAAAACTGTGGGCAAACACCAGAAACCACCATCTAAATTTTCGACATTTCCTCCACAATGAATAACCGCACCTTTAGCCACAGCATCTTGTAAATGTTCTCTAATAATCTCAGCTTGTTTTGTGGAAATAATTGGTCCGATTTCTCCAGATTCAATATTGGGATAAGCTAATTTCAGACCTTTAGCTTTTTCGATAAGTTTAGTAATAAATTCTGTCAAAATTGATTCGGCAACATAAATACGTTCTATTGACAAACATGACTGCCCTGCATTAACAACTGAAGCCCATAAAAGTGCCGATGTTGCTAACTCTAAATCTGCTGAAGCTAACACTATTGCTGGGTCTTTACCTCCCAACTCTAAACAAGCTGGAATAAATCTTTTTGCTGCTGCTTCGGCAACTTTTTTCCCTGTAGCAACACTACCAGTAAAACAAATAAAATCTACATATTCTATTAAAGCTGCACCAGTTTCTCCAGCTCCTTCAATATAAGTAAAAACATCACACAACAAGGGAATATTAGCAATAGTTTCTAACAGCGGTTGGATAAATCTCGGAGTAATTTCACTTGGTTTAATTGCCACAGCACAACCAGCAATTAAAGCTGGAATTGCATCAATTAAAGAAAGTAATAAGGGAAAATTCCAGGGACTAATAATACCAATTAATGGATAAGGTGAAAATTGATTTTGTAGTTGAATAAATGGAATTTTTGTAGTTTTGACTGACTCAGTTGATAAGAGTTGCGGTGCTAACTTACACCATCTATCTATACTATTAGCTACAGAGTCAATTTCTAGTTTTGATTCTATTAGTCTACCTGTATCATTGATTAATGCCTGTGTGAGTTTTTCCCGGTGAGAAAATATAATTTCTTTCCATTGTTGCATTGCCTGAATACGTTGTTCTATTCCACACTTTTCCCATTCAATTTGAGCAGAACGTAAATTGAGGCATTTAGTAGCAATTTGTTCTACAGTTACTTGGGTAATAAAATAATCATTTATACCAGTGCGTGGGTTACGAATTTTAATTTGATTAACCATATTAAATAAGGGAGTTGGGCAATTTGAGTTGGGGTTAAGCAGAGATAGAAAATTTTTATGATTTAAGGCTAGAGATATATTTGAGACCTGGTTAACATAACTACAAGTTGTTCGTTATTTATTTGGGACCTACATGGGAGAATAAATTTAAAATTACCAAACTATTAGGCAGATGAGTTAATATTTCTTTGATGGATTCTCCAAAACTCCAAAAGACATCTCCAATGCGACTAATGCCAAGCTCCGAGAACACTACTTAGTTTCAACCTTATGAAGTGATGAAATATTGGTGCCAGTGGTAGTAACAAGTGGCCTATTTTTAGCAATTATAGCGCTACGCATTAAGGTGTTTGACATAAATAGAAGCTGTTTGCGCAGCATTCCGTAGGAAAACCCTTTTGTATTCCCCCTGTTGCCTGTTGCCAGATGAGCTGTTGCCTTGTGCTATACAGAATGTAGTATAACTTGCTAATTTTGTAGGCTTTGTTAAGCTGGTTTTAAGGGTATATCTACTTCGGAAGAAAAATCTATTAATCCTCCTGCGCAGTCAAGGATAAAACAGTATATTTATTCTCTGTGGTTTTTACCGGGATTTATTTCTCAATTCACTGAAAGTTAATCTAGAACATTGCCTGGAATAGCGACACAAAAGCTTTTATTCATTATCCATTAGTAAGCAAGCTGTTCCATATCTCTTTTTTTGTGCTGAACTATTAGTCTATTTCTAGACATCAATTCAATTAAACTATGCTTAATTTTTTGCTTGTGATTTACCTAGTAACTTTACTCAATGAGGACAATGAACATGAATCACCAACTCAGTCTAGTGCTTCAAAATGACAAAAATATTCAACAATTAGGTTGTATTAGCGCTGTACATAATCCTAAGGATACTAATCATTTGGAACGCCGACAACAACAACGTGCTATTAGTTTGCCTATGATGAAAGTTGCCATAATTTATGGTAATAGACAATTTAGTTATGGGGCAGTTACTTATACTTTGACTGATAAGAATTTATGCAGAACTCCTTATAAAAGGTTTATAGATGTGCTGCGAGGATTGAGAGTTGTCTGTGTCCAGGGTTTTCCAGAACCTAAAGTTATGACTGCTTATTGGCATAATAAAACAAAACGAAAAGTTCATAGATAAATGTTGATATATTGCTAGTTAATGAACTTAAACAGTTTAGACTCACTAAACACACTTACCTTCCTCCACCCAACTTACTACTATTTTATGTAGGCTAAAATGTTGGGTGAGAAAATTATTCATGGAAGAAGGAAGAAGGAAGAAGGAAGAAGGAATAAGGAAGAAGGAATAAAGAAGAAGTAAGAAGTAAGAAGGAAGAAGGAAGAAGGAATAAGGAAGAAGTAAGAAGGAATAAGGAAGAAGTAAGAAGGAATAAGGAAGAAGGAATAAAGAAGAAGTAAGAAGGAAGAAGGAAGAATATTACGTTATTTACAACTGATAACTGATAACTGATAACTGATAACTGAAATGACTATACTATTCAAACTTCACAAATATTTCTACAGTTTCATTTGGATTTAAACCTCTATATTGAGCGCGGATAGTAGTATTTGATTTAACTGTAAAAAAATTTGTAATACTCCCCAAAGAAAGTAAATCCCCTTTTTTTAACTGTTTACCTTCTGCTTGTAAAGAATTTTTAATCCAGAGAACAACATTCAGCGGATTACCTAATAAAGAACTACTATTTCCTGATACTAATACTTTACCAGTTTCATCTAATATTTCTAGGTTTAGATTCTTTAAACGACTTTCCCATTCATCAGTATCAGCTAAAGGAATAGGATTACCTAAAATTCCTGTTCTTGCCCCAACATTAATAGCTAAAAGAGCAGGTACATCTAATTTTAAATCTTGACTATAAACTAAATCTGCTAATTCAATAAATGGTATTACTGCATCAAGATATTTTAAAGTTTCTCTAGGAGTTTTAGCATTATTAATTTCTGCACTTCCAACTCTAACAATTAAATCACCTTCGCCTATTGGACGACTGCCAAATTTAGCTGGAATTACAGCACCACTTTCGAGGAACATTTTTTCGAGTAAAGCACCTCGCAAAGGCTGAGAAACATTAAAACGTTGTTGAGCATTTGGATTAGTTAATGCTGCTTTGTAGCCAACTACTTGACCTAAGTTTTTACTAATTTCTGCTATAAATTGCTTTTGAATTTGTTTTGCTTGAGGAATAGTTAGAGTTGCTGCAGTGTCAACAGGAGTTTTTGTCAGATAATTTTCTACCAGATTTTTGACTAACTGAGAATCACTATTTTGAGTAACTATAGATGTAGAATTTTTGTCGGAAGTTTCTGTTTCTGATGAGATTTTTGATGTTTCAAAAGTACAGGCTGAAAGTAAAGATATTAAGAGTAAAATAAGATATTTAGATATATACATAATTTTTAGTTTTTAATAAGGTTTTGTTAGTCTTTAGTCCCATTTATAACAATCGGGAGGATTTTCAGGTTCGGAATCTTTATCTTGCTCAATTTCCTTTATTTTTTCTTGGTTAGCTTGCTTGTCTATAGCTTGTTTATCTATAGGAACCCATTTCCCTTCAGCTATTGTAGTCTTTACATAAATTGCTTCTTTCCAATTGCAGGCTAATTTTATTTGTGCATTACTGAGGTTTTCTGCACCAAAAAGGTAAGCTCCATAGAGGTTAGCTTCACTGAGGTTAGCTACACTGAGGTTAGCTACACTGAGGTTAGCGAAAATGAGGTCAGCTTCACTGAGGTCAGCTCCATAGAGGTTAGCTTGACTAAGGTCAACTACACTGAGGTCAGCTTGACTAAGGTCAACTACACTGAGGTCAGCTTCACTGAGGTTAGCTTGACTAAGGTCAGCTTGACTAAGGTCAGCTTGACTGAGGTTAGCTTGAATGAGGTCAGCTTGACTGAGGTCAGCTTCACTGAGGTTAGCGAAAATGAGGTCAGCTTCACTGAGGTCAGCTTGACTGAGGTCAGCTTCACTGAGGTTAGCTTGAATGAGGTTAGTTTCATTAAGTTGTAGACCAGATAAATCAAATCCATCTTTATGTAATCGTTCTACTGCAGTTTTCACAACCCCAGATTTATCGCCTTTACCCTCATTAATAATAGTCCAGGTAGCAAAAAGTTGTTCTTCTTTTCGTTTTTCAAACCCTGTTAACCAGCTCACCAAACTAACAATAAGAGCAGCATTAGCAAGCAAACCAATAATTTCTAAAGTTGCTGAATTTCTTAACAGATATTCTATATCTTCTAAAAATTTCTCAACAGGAGTTGTTTCCCACCAATCTGCAATACGTCTGATTAATCTGGTTTTTTTTTCAGGAGTTTTTTTGTTAGGAGATTGAATGTTTGGAGGAAAATAAAAACCTTGTTGTCTCAGCTTTTCTATTCTTTCCTCTAATTTTTTGTTCCTTGATTTTTGTTTTCTATTCTTTTTCATTATCTCGATCGCTGATATACTAATCCTAAATGATTTGTGAAAATTTGTGCTTAGGTTTGGAGAGCAACCCCTACAATAAAATATTACAACCTATCTAGTCCAGTAGTAGCGTGACACGCCTAAAATGTTGCATCGGGTAGGGGCGGGTTCCGCGTGAAGTTAATGGTTTTACCCAGGAGCTGGTGAACCCGCCCCCGCACCAATAATCTAGCCGTAACGCACCACTATTAATTAAAAATCATCTTAAGAAATTGATTACCAATCTGTGGGTAGCTTACCGAAAAATTGTGGGTATGCGCCTCCCCTTTTAAGGGGATAATAAAGAAAAATTTTCATGAATTTGTCAATCCTCTTCTTTTCAAGGAGAGGTAATTATTCATTATTCATTATTCATTATTCATTGTTGAACCTTCCTTGAAAAACGGTGCGTTACGCTTCTCTAACGCACCCTACTGGACTGACTATTCTTTTTCATTATCTCTTGATCTTTCTACTTCAATAGTAGACCGATACATCTAAAATAGTGCGCTATATAATTGGGTGCGGGTTCATCTGATTTATGGTTAAGACTTGTTAATTTAATACGGAACCCCCCCTACATTTATTATTCTGGGAAAACTACATCTTAGTCCAGTAGTGCATTAGACTATTGGGGCGGGGGCGGGTTTACTCAGTCGTGGGTGAAACCATTAACTATACGCGGAACCCGCCCCTACTATACGCGGAACCCACCCCTACATTTTTAGCGGGGGCGGGTTTACTCAGTCGTGGGTGAAACCATTAACTTCACGCGGAACCCGCCCCTACTATACGCGGAACCCGCCCCTACTATTGCAACATTTTAGGCGTATCACGCCACTACTATACTTCTAACTACTAAAGTGCTGACCGTTTCTTTATAATCGACAAGACTTACGTTCGCGGGTTTCTTCCACATTTTGCCAACCATAAGAAAAATGACTAATAGAATTAATCTGAGGAGTTGCTCTTCTAATAGCTTGCATTTGGATCTCCAAGGAAGGGCGACCAGTAAAAGGTTGTCCCCACATTCCAGCGATCGCCGGAATAACTGCTACCCCACTAGGTGCCAGGCTCAAAACTCTCTCCACTTGAGCAACAATACAACTAGGGTCGCGATCGCCACAAGTTCCATAAGACATGGGATGCCATTCCATTGAAGCGGGAAACTGATCCCAAGGTTGGAGTCGAGAGTCAAACCCATTATCGCGTACTCTTTTGTTACCACCAGGAAAAAATACAGCACCAGTAGAAAGACCTTTTTGTTTCACTGGTTGAGTCGCCACATTGAGAAAGTCAAGTATTCCTTGAGCTGCATGAGCAACACTCAATTCCCAAACTTGTCGTCCCGAACCTCCTTTCGGTAGTCTACCAGTAGCAGATGCAGTAGTAGCAGGTGAAAAGAAATTTTGCCACTTAGGAGTTTCCCGAGCAGAAACCGCAGAAATATCTCCAGAAGTAACATATCCTTTGTCTAAAAATCTTGTGAGTAATTCCTTTCCTGCTTCATTTTGAGCACGTTGCAATAGAGCTTTCTTAGAAGCTTCACCATAAACCCATAAATCTTTTACTTGATCCGCTACAGAGTCTGGCCCAACTCCACGCAAATAACGAACATAGTCGAATAAAACTCCTTGAGGTTGACGTTTGAGTACCTCATTAACCATAACTGCATAATCTTGACGTGCTTCTGGACTGTAAGGGTCAATAAAAGTATGAAAAGCATGACTTGCACCTAACTGGTCGTGCAAACTTGTATTGTCTGGAATCACATCAAGGGTTGTTTGACCTTTACCATTGCGAGCTAAAGCTTGTTGACGGTTGGGTAGTTGAGAGTAAGTATAGCCAAAGTTGATGGTAAATACCCAAGCATAAGCTCGCAAACCACGAACGCCTGTTTTTTTGAGACTTTCAGCTAATAGATCGACATTTTCATAACCAGGGACGCGCAGTACAGACGGCCAAACTGTGGGATTATTTGCTGCGGGAAGAAGCACTTGTCCATCATAAAAAGCTTCTATGTAAACTTGATTGTAGCCTTTATTAACTACATGGTCGAGTATTCTGTCGATTTCTCCTGGTCTAGCATCACAAGGATATAGTCGCAACCAGATACCTTGAGTTCTTGGCCAGTTTCTCAGGCGACAGTTATTTACTTCTCTACCGTGTTGAATCAAGATATCTTGATATTGCTTTTCTGCTTCTTTGTTTCCAGCTAAGACTGCTTGACGTAAATTTTCTTTTGTAGCGATCGCTTCTGGTGACAACCGACAATAATTATCTGTTTGTGCTTGAGCTGGTTGCTGATACCAAAATAATGGGTTTGCTACTAGGCAAAATAAAGTGCCTAATATACTATATAAGGTTTTTTTGCTTTAATTTTTTCTGTGAAGTATAAGTTTTGTTCATAAGAATAATTAAATTTATTTCCTCATATAAATAAATAGAATAACACCTAATTGTTGATTAGTTATTCGGTCAATAGCTAGTCTTTCAGTATAGTTGAAAAATAAATTGTATAGCACTATGTGCTAGGGAATAGTGGCTCTGGGAATAGCAAGATTTTTTCCTACGGAAACACTCCACTAACAGGATTGAAAAATGTCTTAACCAATGCCTCTTTTGACTCAAATTTATTGTCTTCACCTATTTGCGTAGTCCAATAACTCTTAAATCTTCAAATTGACAAAAAAAATTCGGATTATTGTTACCCGAATTTATATAGTTGCTACGAAAAACTGAGGAGTTACTTATTTTTTTCACATTCTTTATAGGACAAATTACAGCATATTGAAAGTAAATTAGGTATGCATAATAATGGTAAAGTATTTGGAGTGCGGACATCTTGCCCGTTATAGCATCTCCTTTAAAGGAGAAACAAGCGGTCGAGAAATGGCGAAGAAGCCTCGCCATCCCTCGACCAAGAGAAGAAAAAAATCCTTTTATCCAATCCTCTTAATTTATTAAGAAGAAGTAATTCTAAATTCTAAATTCTAAATTCTAAATTCTTACACTCCCCGTTTTAAAGCAAGTTCTACTTGTCTAAATTCTTGATTTAAACGTTTCTTCAATTTTTCAGGCACAGGACGATTTGGATAAGAACTATAATGCCCTGCTAAAGAATTAAGAGCAGTTCTCATAGTAGTAAAAGAAGGTAAAGTCGATACAGAATTATCACGTCGGTAGCGAGAAGCATAATCATTAATTGTTTGACGTGCTAGTGCTTGAGCTTCCGCCTTATCTTCTGTATTTTCAGGTAACTCAATAGCTGTTTTTAAAGTATTTATTAAAGCTAACGTGTCTTGCTGATAATTCCCACTTAAAGTTGCGGGATTATTAGAACAACCCATCAAACCTATTACACAAACGAAAACTAAAGCTAGTACACGAGAAATAAAACGTTTCATAGAACTTTGTTTGCTATGGTAGCTAATTTGTTATTGATTATTTCATACTATAGCGCTATGCGCTAGGGAATAGGGAACAGCGGATCTTCATTAATTGATAATGGATAATGGATAATTGATAATTACCTCGGGTTTTAACCGTTACGGAATTGAATATCAGGAAATATTATTTCTTTTCTCTTGGTCTCATGGATATGGCGCAGGTTTCGGAGCCATCCCTCCACCGCTTTTTCCCCTTAAATAAGAAAAAAAATCCTTTTATCCAATCCTCTTAATTTATAAGAAGAGGTATAGCAATGTGCGCTGGCATATTTACAAATTACAAGAGATGTCCAATAGCTAAAAGCCTTATAATATCGGTTTTTTATTCCCCCTGTTGCCTGTTGCCAGATGAGCTGTTGCCTGCGCACAGCGCTATAATTCTAAATTCTAAATTCTAAATTCTAAATTCTAAATTCTTAAAACATATACTGTTTAACCAAACATTATATTACCTGGAAAACCACCCTTGGCCAGAGAATAAACCGAACTAGAGAAATAGCCTACACTGATAATTAAGTAAAGTAAACAAAATCGCAACTCATTTTCTATGCAAGTATTAAGCGAAAGAACCTTAGAAGTTGGACAACAGTTAGAAGGCTTTGAGGTAAAAGCCATTACCCCCCTCAAACAACAACAGATAGTGGCATATCAACTAGAGCATCTGAAAACTGGTGCAAAACTGCTACACCTCTACTCAGAAGATGCTGAAAATTTGTTTTCCATCAGTTTTCCGACTCCTCCGCCAAATAGCACAGGAATACCCCACATCCTAGAACATTCTGTTTTAGCAGGTTCAGAAAAATACCCTGTACGGGAACCATTTTTTGAAATGCTAAAAATGAGTCCGGCAACCTTCATTAATGCGATGACCGGACCGGACTGTACTTATTATCCAGTCTCCAGCAAAGTCAAACAAGACTTATTCAACCTGGCAGAAGTATACTTTGATGCAGTATTTCATCCTCTGCTGACTGAAAACACATTCAAACGGGAAGGCCACCATCTAGCTCCTGCCGACCCAGAAAACCCTCAAGGCGATCTAAAATTTACTGGGGTAGTCTACAACGAGATGAGTGGTGCCTTTTCCGACCCCGAACAACGCTTAGATAGTATTGCCAACCGAAGTCTATTTCCTGATAACATCTATGGCCTTGAATACGGAGGCGACCCAAAAAATATTCCCGAACTCACTTACCAAGATTTCCGGGAGTTTCACGCTAACTATTATCATCCTAGTAATGCTTACTTTGTTTTCTATGGGAATATTGCCACCCCAGAATATCTACAATTTTTGGCTGGAAAGTTAGATGTTTTTGAACGGCGCGAACCCAACATCAATATTACTCCTCAGTCTCAATGGAGCGAACCCCGTTTCCAAGAAAATTCTTATCCTATTAGTGCCGCAGACTCAGCAGAAGAGAAAACTTATATTATGCTCAAATGGTTGGTGGGAGATAGCACCAACTCTGATGAATGGGTGGCCTTGGATATTCTCAGCCGAATATTGTTGGGAAATGAAGGGGCACCATTGAAAAAGGCGATCGTTGAGTCTCAAATAGGTCAAGACTTACTAAGGTCTGGAGTAGACTCTGTAGGTAAGGAAACTACTTTTCATATTGGTATTCAAGGTAGTGAACCAGACCGTGGTGAAGCGTTCAGTCAGTTAATTATTAATACTCTCACAGAACTTGCAGAAACCGAATTTGAACCTAATCTTGTGGAAGCAGCTTTCCAACAAGCAGCATACCAACATCAAGAAATTGCCAGTATGTATCCTTTGCGGATGTTGTTCCGGGTGATGCAAACTTGGATTTATGGTAACGACCCATTAACATTTTTGCAGATCGGCGATCGCCTCTTTGAATGCAAACAACGTTATCTTGAAAACCCTAATTATTTCAACGACCTCATCCACGAAAAGTTACTCAACAACCCCCACCGTTTAACTTTAGTATTGAAGCCAGACCAAGAATGGCAATCTACTTATGACCAAGAAGTAGCAGCACAAGTGGAACAGGTACGTTCTCAACTGACTCCAGAAGAGCTAGAGCATATAGCTAACGAAGCAGAGGCACTAGAAGTAGAGTCAGGAACTCCCAACGACCCAGAAGCAGTAGCTAAACTGCCTCAACTACAGGTAAGCGACTTACCACCCAAACCAGACGATATTCCTACTGATGTCGAACAAATTGATGGTGGAGTGACACTATTACGCAACCATGTGTTGGCAAATGGAGTAAACTATTTACAACTAGATTTTAGTCTGCGGGGGTTGCCTGAAGATTTGTGGTTGTATGTACCTACTTATATAGATGCTTTGCGGAAGTTGGGTGCAGCAGATATGAATTACGAAAATATTGCCCGACGCATTGCTTCTTATACAGGCGGAATTAATTTTAGAACTCAGTTGCGGACTCACGCTCAAGACCCTTATCGTCCTATATATGGACTTCGTGTTACTCTGAAAACCCTTGACGAACAACTACAACCGGCATTAGATTTATTGCGAGATTTGATTTTTGCAGTCAACCCTCGCGACACAGCTAGACTACGAGATGTTGTTAATCAGTCTCTGGCTCAGAGTAGTTCGGATTTGGTTTACAATGGTATCTATACAGCCATGTTGCGTGCAGGCGCTGGCATGACAGCAGAAGCTAAAATCAGCCAAATTATTAACGGTTTGCCTCAATTAGAGTTGCTAAATAAAGTATGCGACCGCTTTGATGAGCATGGGGCAAATTTGATGACTAAAGTTGAAACTATCCGCGATTATGTTGCGAATCAACCTTTAACTGCTAGTTTCACTGGTTCCGACAATGGTTATGAGCTGGTGAAGAAAACCATCTCAGAGTGGAGTCAGCAGCAACAGCAACAACCAGGAGAGAATTTTCCTAATCGCTTCGATCCTATTTACAATCTACGGGAAGGTTTGGCAGGTCCTGTACAGGTTGCATATTGCGTTCAGACTATGCCTGCACCTCACTTCAGCCATCCCAAATCTCCATTGTTAGGATTGGGCGCTCATTTGTTGGGTTTGGGTTATCTATTCAGTGAAATTCGCTTGAAGGGTAATGCTTACGGTGCTGGATGCTCTTACAGTGGGTTAGGAAAGGTGATTTCTTTGTATTCTTACCGAGACCCTCATGTTAGTCGTACTCTTGAGGTGTTTGCAGGTTTGATAGATTACATCAAAGATTTAGATTGGACTCAGACTGATGTTGACCGAGCTATTATTGCTACCATTCAGGATGATTCTCCAGTGTTACGCCCAGAGATGGCTACAAGTTTAGCTTTAGAGCGTTATTTGATAGGGAAAACTCCTGAAGTACGAGAGGAACGTTATCAGCGATCGCTCAATGCTACGGTAGCGGATGTGAAGCAAACTTTGTTAGATGTGTTTACTTCAGGAATGGAGCGCAGTAACATTTGTGTGATGTCTTCTCGCGCCAAATTAGAAGAAGCAAACACATTGGAAATTTCTGATATTCTGTGATTTCAGAATAGTTAGGGTTTGCGTATGGAAAGTCTTTTTGCTGGGGTAGGAGACAACCCACCCCTAACCCCTCCCAGGAGGAAAAACCCACCCTAACCCCTCCCAGGAGGGAAAAACCCACCCTAACCCCTCCCAGGAGGGGAGAAATGGGAATGAGCGAGGAGGTAGAAGTAAAAATTGTCCCTTAATTTTTCTGCCCAACTATGCGCCTAAAATACTAACACGCATGAGCGTTTTAGACTGAAACAGGCGCACTGCAATTCGACTCCAAAAAGGCACTTGTCTTTATATGTCAATGCTTTTAGATTTAATCAGCAAGCCCTAGTTAGATAAAATCAGTTAATCAGTTAATTGCTTAATGGCTAATAGGTAATGGCTGAATAGGTTATTAGTTGTTAGCCATTAATTTTCAGCTTCTCAGTTAAATATGTCAGCATAAATACTTACTGAATCCTTGACTCCTATTGACCACTATAATTTACTTTTGACTTCTGACTTTTAACTTTTGACTTATATTTCTATACTACATTTTGTGGTGCGGAATGTGGGTTATATCTATTATTTTTACCTTTTTTATTTCTTTCTTCTTCCCTCTTCCTTACTTTTACCTTTTTTTCCTCAATATTTCTTTCTTCTTCCTTCTTCCTTCTTCCCTCTTCCTTACTTTTAGCATTTGTAGCAAACATCCATCACCTCTGGTATTACCCACTATTTGATGCAATAATATTTCGGCACTATGAGCTATGATACTGTCCTGTTATGCCTGAAATTCCCCAATTTCCTGAAGCTCTTGCTGAAGCACTCAATAACTTTCCAGAGCTAGATTTGGACCTACCAGACCCAGAAGATGAAAATATTCCAGACTCAGACTTTCAAAAAGTAGTAGACACAGCATGGAAAGTTTGCGATCGCTTCGACCTCCAGACAGAAATCTGGCGGGGACGCATCTTAAGAATAATCAGAGACCGAGAAAAAATAGGAGGCGATGGGCGAGGTAGCGGATTTCTAAATTGGCTCAAGGAAAGAGAAATCAACAAGAGTCAAGCTTATGCCCTCATAGAATTGGCCAATAGTGCTGATACTTTAATTGCAGAAGGACATTTAGACCCAGACTCCATTAATAATTTTAGTAAACGGGCTTTTGTAGAAACAGCAAAATCTGTTCCAGAAGTCCAAGAAATGGTGACAGATGCTGCTAAAAAAGGCGATCGCATCACTAGACGAGAAGTCAAACAACTAGCAGATGAATGGATGGCCATTAGTTCAGATTTACTCCCCGACGAAATTAAAGAAAAGGCCACATCCGGTTCTATGCCACCACATTATTTAGCTCCCCTAGTGCGAGAAATGGAAAAATTACCAGAATCTCATGTGAGCGCAATTCAAGAGGAGATCGTCGAAAATCCTGAGTTAGATACCGTTAAGCAATTGACCTCAGATGCCAAAAACCTTTCTAAATATCTTGATGCAGCAGCAAAAGTTCAAGCATTGAATGAATCACCGTTAGACATGGAAATGGTACTAGAAGAAGCTTTGAGATTAGAATGTCTGAATGTAGTCGCCGATCTAGTAAAACAATCTGGTCAACTAGAAGCAACAACTGCTAAACTTTACAGCACCTGGAAACGAGTAGGTAATCTATCAGAACGGTTATTTGTTGATACTGGTGCTAGTACACCTCATTTACGACATTTGTTAGGGTGTTTAGACAAACTATCCAATAATGTAATTGAAATACGCCTAGGTGAAGTCAATGACCAAATGATTCGTCTACAAATACTCTCGGATGGAGATTAGGGGAGTGAGGGAGTAGGGGAGTAGGGGAGTCTAGTCTAGTAGGGTGCGTTAGGCGTTAGCCGTAACGCACCACTATGTGTTCTGTTAAAAAATTACACAAAGAATTACTTATCAAGTAATCTGTGGGGTGGAATAAGCTTTCCTAAAAAATGGTGCGTTACGCTTCGCTAACACACCCTACTGGACTGTTCTACAATTTGAGCAACCCGTGATTCTAAGTACAATTCAAGCATTACAATAAACTTTAAATTTTTTACTGATAACTGATAACTGATAACTGATAACTGAAAAAAGATGCGATACCCAGTTAAACTCAAACAAACTGATGAAGGATATGCTGTTTGGTGTCCTTATTTACCTGGATGTTGGTCTCAAGGAGAAACTGAAGCTGAGGCATTAGAAAATATTAAGGATGTCATAGAATCTTATTTAGAATATATGAAAGAGTTAAATTAAGATAGTGAGTTGCATAATTCCTAATAATAAAAAATAACCATTTCGTAGGTTGGGTAGAACGCGGTGAAACCCAGCACTTATTTATTGATTTAGATGTAGATTTTTGTTGGGTTGCGCTGCCGCTTAACCCAACCTACTAGACTGATAACTGATAACTGACTCAGAACGCTTATATGTTACAGTCTACAAGTCTCTGCGCGAGAGAAGAGTATACTCCACCAACACCCCATCCCCCCAAAGTCGAAGTCAAGTCCGAAGTCAAGTCCACAAAACTACCCCACGACGCCCCACAGCGGGTACTACCGGTGCCCCCCCACGACTCCCCAGCTGGTATGTGCCCCGTGTAATGCGACGATATATCTCGTGTCCAGGTTAGCTCATTGTAGCTCAACCATCTGTCTTCTTTTCTCCATCCAACTTTCTCTCCAAACTTTTCCCATACCTCTCGATTATACTCTCCTGTTCCACCCAAACTCTGATAAATTTTCTTCTGCACAGAAAATCCAAATTTACCATTACTATATTTTACCCAAAGCTGGTCAATTGTGCGGAGGTCTGTACAAGGAAAATTTTCTACATCTTCTATGTCTAGATATCCTTGCTCCTCTTGCCCCGAAACTTTCAACATACAACGAGCAGTTTCCATATCTGCCTCTTTCCACTCCCCATTTGCTAGGAAGTCACGGAGTTTTGTATAGTTTATATTTTTGTCAGAAAGTAATTCTATTGACCATCCTTCCTCAATAGGTGCAACATCCTCATCTCTCAATTCTAAAAGTGACTGAATTTCCTGCAAAGTTTCACGTTCTTTTTCTGTAAAAGGATAAGAATTTTTAACTGCTTTACTAAAGATTTCCTCATAATGTTTTAACTTTTTCTGAAACTGAATATAAGGTTCCATTTCCTCAGCTTCAATTACCTTTGCTTCCTCATCAGATATTCCATATATCTTGCATAATTCCTCCAATAAAAAACTATTTATAAAATCTATCTCGCCATTATTTTGACGCAATATTTCCTGTACCTTACGACGATATTGTAATTTCGGATCGTCTTGAGGAGAACTTGCTAAATAAATTCTATAACCCTCCTTCACAGGTGCAAATTGAGGAGTCATTGCCGGAGATTCTTCATGTACCTTTTCACTCACATATTGATGCAATTCATCCGCTGAAATTTTGCCATTATTATCCGTATCTGCTGCTCCAGTTTTAATCCCTTCAACTAGATATTTTGTATAAATAGATAATTCCGAACCTTCCGACTCAAAAGAACTTTGAACAGCACTAGAAGACATCAAAATCGCCCTACCTTTACCCCCTAATTCTGCTTGAATATCTATATTTTCATCTCCTTTAGCAGTCATTCCCTTAGTAAACGCGCCACTATAACAACAGTCAAGAATCACAACCAGACGTTGGGAAAAACTATCATTCATGTGACTTTGTAAAACACTAGCACCCACAGCAGTCGGCGTAACAATTCCCCGTTGACCTTTGCGAGTTTTAGGAGTAGCTAAAAATAAATTACCCTCTCGACTTTTAACTCCATGACCAGAAAAATAAAAAAGTAAAACATCATCCTTATTCCGGTCAGCAAACAATTCATAAATAGCCTCTTCTATCTGTTGACGATTAGAATTTTTCAACACTGTAATCTCATCAAAACCTCCCATTTCCGAATTACCTAAAACATCCTTCATTGCCTCAACATCTTTAACCGCACTAGGCAAAGCAGGAAATTCTGGGAGGTATTCACTAACTCCAATTAATAGAGCTATTTTGGCCATGAAAAAATCTCCTTAAGCCTTCAAAAAATCATCCACTTCTGCCAAAGCTTTTTTCAAATCTTCCATATTACCAACTTCAATATCTATCTTTCGACCATTACCTTCAGCCTTAATTTTAACAGTCTTACCAGAGAGGCGATCGCCCAAATATCCAACCAAAGCTTTGAGATTTTTAGCATTAATTTCTGCAGTGAGAATTCCTACTAAAAAACCGCCGATATTTTTAGCACCAGGTTCGGCAGTTTCTATTGATATTAAATCTGCTTTTTGAACGCCATCAAATCCTTCAATTTCCGACAAAATATACCGGGTATCTTCTTCAAGTTTATCCTCTTCTAATTTTGAGTCAGATAGAGTAATTGTTAGTTGAATATTTTCTAATGACATAATATTTAATTGTTAGTTTTCAGGAATAAAATTACTTATACATAGGAGAAATAATATCATATATTGTTTGGTTATGCTTAAGCCCCCTAAATCCTCCAATTCTGGGGGACTTTTAGAGTTTTATTCCTCCCAAAAATTGAGGGACTTTTAGAGTCTTATTCCCCCCAAAATTGGGGGGCTAGGGGGGCAGAAGGAGGCATTGCTGAATTGAAGCATGAATGCGCGATTGTTTGCTTCTGGTAAAGCCCCCTAAATCCTCCAATTCTGGGGGACTTTTAGAGTTTTATTCCCTCCAATTTTGAAGGGCTTTTAGAGTCTTATTCCCCCCAAAATTGGGGGGCTAGGGGGGCAGAAGGAGGCATTGCTGAATTGAAGCATGAATGCGCGATTGTTTGCTTCTGGTAAAGCCCCCTAAATCCCCCAATTCTGGGGGACTTTTAGAGTTTTATTCCTCCCAAAAATTGAGGGACTTTTAGAGTCTTATTCCCCCCAAAATTGGGGGGCTAGGGGGGCAAAATCATACTTCTTCTTTCTTCCCTCCTAAATTCTAAATTCTAAATTCTAAATTCTAAATTAAATCTGGCGTATTCTCATCAAAATCATCAAAACCATCATCACCATCATCATCATCATCAATTAAGTCATCTTCTAGGTCGCTAGGAAAATCGGAATCAAAAGGATCTGGCACAAAATCAGAGTCATCTAAAACTGATTCACTATTACTTAGAATCGCAGGAAAATCAGGCATAGTATCATCTATCAATTGATTTTGCTCTTGAGATATGCCTTGAGAATCTTCAAAATTATTATTCATAGGTGAATTCATAGGTGATAAATTCAGATTACTTTCCAATTCTAACGACCGTGCTGTTTGATCGTCTAAGACCACACCTTGTAAATTCTCCTCCTCAATAATATCCATATCCTCATCCCAATTTTGTTCCAAACGACTAATCTCTGCACTCAAGGCATCTTCATAAGCATTAAAACCAGTACCAGCAGGAATCAAACGCCCAATAATCACATTTTCCTTCAATCCCCTTAACCAATCTGACTTACCTTCAATTGCCGCCTCCGTTAATACCCTTGTAGTCTCTTGGAAACTAGCTGCAGAAATAAAGCTATCTGTATTCAAGGAAGCTTTTGTAATCCCCAACAAAACTGGCGTATACTGAGCTGTTGCTCCACCAGTAATAGACATAGCCTCATTCACCTGTTCCACTTGTCGTAACTCTATCAACTCTCCAGGCAACATAGTAGTATCACCACCATCATCAATCTTGACCTTAGCAGTCATCTGACGCACAATTACCTCAATATGTTTATCAGAAATATCTATACCCTGAGATTGATAAACCGCCTGCACCTGGTCTACCAAAAACTGCTGACAAGCCTCAAAACTCCTCAAACAAGCCTCATAAATACTCTCATGGTCGCGGTAATAGTTGAAGAAAATCTCCAGAATTTCATGGGGGTTTTGAGGCCCATCTGTGAGTGATTCGCCCACATTTACATTTTGTCCATCAGAAACAATCACATTCTGCCCAGGACCTATGGGATAATCTGTAATTGTTCCGTCAGGCGAAACCACGCTAGCCTCTACATTATCCTCATTAACCTTAACCTGAGCTTGACCAGGATACTTCACTAAAAGACAAGACTCTTTTGGTTTACGCGCCTCCAACAATTCTTCAATTCGAGGTAAACCCTGAATAATATCCCCAGTCTTAGCACGCTCAAATACCAACAGTACTAAATTATCCCCTCGTTGTACCAAGTCCCCATCCATGGTCAGCAGTATCGCTCCTGCTGAAACACGATAAGGTCGGCCTTGACGTAACATAACTTGATAACTTTCTTCACCATTATCAGCAACTATTTTCTGAATCTTAGAAACCATACCTGACTGTTGGAGAGTTACTCCAGGGGCAATTTCCGCACCAGCAACTAATAAATCCCCTTGAGCTACAGATGGCAAAGTATTAACTGGTATTTTAATTAAGTCAGCATCTCTGACTATCAAAATACGACGAATAGCTTCCGAACCTTCTTTAATACCGCGTACCTCGCCAGCTTCTTTGGATAAAATTTCCGTGCGAGCAACCACTGCACCAGCTTCTATTACATCCCGGTCTTTCACCAAAAGTTCGGTACTTGTACTACCATGAGTTGTATCTGCCGTTACATCGCGACGAATTACCAAAGATTCTAGAATCACCAACTGCAAACGCATTACTCCCTCTTCCTTTGGATCTGGTGATAACTCAATATCAGCAGCTAATTGAGGAGCTTCTTCTCCAATCTCTAATACTAACTGGGTTCGTAGTAATTCCACACCTTCTACAGATTTAACTCGTTCTCCATCCTTAAAAGGAATACGTTGGACTGCCCTTAACTCAATAGAAGAATTAATTGATTTCTGAGAAGGAACACCAGGATCGTCAGGCACATGAAATTCCGTCACAGGCCGTAATAATAATCCAGGGTTTTCTGGAGTTTCTACATATTCAATATACTTTAACTCAGAGACTGCTAATCCTGGTACCACTTCCTTTCCTGGCATGGCAATCTGACCATTGATTAGACTTAAATCCCCTAATTCTGCTTCATAATCTCCACTATGCAGTTCACCTGGTTTAATTACCACTTCCCTGAGAATGTCATTTTTTTGGTGTACTTCTACAACTCCATTAGACAGACAGAAAATATCCTTAACTATTTCTGTGCCTGCTTCTACATATTGACCATCTTCTACCAATAACAAAGATATATCTTTATTGATTTCGTGGCATTCTTCAGGAATCCATAGCAATGTACCACCTTTTGTCACTTCGTAGCCTTGTTTAGCTTTACCACGTTTGAGAACCTCTACTCCAGCATATTTAATGATGCCACCTGTAGTAGTTTTATAATTCTCTTCTAAAAGTTCAGCAATAACTTCGTGGTTACCAACCTTACTGCCAGGAGAAACTTTCAAAGCAAATCGTTGATGATTTTGGGCTTCAATGATATACTGGTCTCGGTTAGCAATGGTTTCCATCCTAACTTTTGCCTGGTCTAGTCGCACACTTGCAGTAATAACTTCAATCTCACGAGGTAGATGACTTTGTGCTTTCGTATGCACTGGTAGTTGGGTAGGAACGTTAGCCATAGTCATTGAATCTTCAGACTCATCTGTTGTTTGCTGTGGAGTTCCTGCACTCAAGATATTTTGATTTTTTTCCGTAGAAGGAATTCGTACCACACCGCCATGCTCTGTTACCAACTTAGTCTCAGCAATTACACTATTCAGACTAATTTGGGTAGCATTTTTGACTACTGCTTCTGCACCTGGTGGCAGATTATAAACTTCTCCTGATAAGATCCAGATGAGACCTCCTCTTTGAGCAATGCGCGTCGTTGTTCCTTGTCTATCTACTTTTTCTTCCTGCACCAACTTAGCAAATAGAACTTCCCCTGCTAAATCTGAGGCTACTTCTTTTGTAACTTTCTCAGTTGTTTTTCTTACCTGGCCTGCCTTTGGTACTTCTGCTAAAATTTCTCCTGCTAACACTTGTTGGTCATTTTCCACCATCAAAATAGAACCTTGAGCAATGAATATACTTTCTTTACTACCACCAGCTCCTACTATTGTCAGGTCAAAATTATTTTCTGCAATCATTGCTTCGTCCCCATGACGAGTCCGGAATGACCTGGTACGCACATTTGATGGATACTTGACTACACCTGCAAAAGGAGATGTGAACTGACGTGCTACTTCCCCTGTAAATACACCACCAGTATGGAATGTCCGCATTGTTAATTGAGTACCTGGTTCACCGATAGACTGAGCAGCAATAATCCCAATAGCTTCTCCCATATCTACTATCTCACCATGAGCTAAACTCCACCCATAGCACTGTTGACAGACAGACCGGGGTGACTCGCAAGTCAACGGCGATCGCACAAATACTTTTTCTACACCTGCTTTACCTATTGCTTTAGCTAAGTCTTCTGTAAATACTTGATTTCTGACTGCTTGAACGCCACCACTACTAATAATTTCTCCTGTTTCTGGATGTTTAACATCTTCTCCTGCTACTCTACCCAATAACCTGTCTTGTACGGGAATTAACACGCGTTCGCCATCTTTCATGCTTGTCACTGTTACTCCCCGCTTTGTGCCACAGTCTGCTTCCCGAACTATTACATCCTGAGAAACATCAACTAAACGACGAGTCAAATAACCGGAGTCAGCAGTCCTCAATGCTGTATCAACCAAGCCTTTCCGCGCACCATAGGAGGAGATAATATACTCCGTTACAGTTAAACCTTCCCGGAAATTAGTTTTAATTGGCAAGTCAATAATTTCCCCTTGTGGATCTGCCATCAGACCACGCATTCCCACTAACTGACGCACCTGAGAAATATTACCCCGCGCTCCAGAAAATGCCATCATATAAACTGAATTTAGAGGGTCACTTGCCTTAAAGTTACGGACCACCTCATCTTTAAGATTTTCACTGGTAACATTCCAGGTATCAATTACTTTTTGAAAGCGTTCTACTTCAGTAATTTTTCCTTTAGTATAGCGGTCAGTTGTATCGCGAATTTCTTCCTCTGCGGCATCTAAAAGTTGTCGTTTAGAAGCAGGTATTCGTAAGTCATCAACACTAATAGAAACTCCTGCCTTTGTCGCATAACGAAATCCTAAATCTTTCAGCTTATCTGCCATATCTGCAGTTCTGGCTGTACCATAATTATTAAAAGACCAAGAAATTAGCTTTTTCAGTTGACCCTTATTAATAACTCTATTCCGAAAAATCATGTTATTCTCTACCTTTGTTTGTTAGTTTACTAATTCTATTTACAGCAGTTTTCGAGTTGATGAGGTACAAAATAATTAATAATTAATAATTAATAATTAAATAATTCTGGTTTAAAGCCGACCCTTTTAAGGGGAAAAAGCGGTCGTTTTGCTTCGCATAACTACGTTAACGGCTGTCGCCGACATGTTTGCGCAGCATGACAAACGGAAAAAGCGCAGCGCACCCGTTGGGTGGGATGGATGGGTTTCCTAACCATATCCATGAGACCAAGAGAAAAGAAATAATATTTACTTATATTCAATTCCGTAACGGTTAAAACCCGAGGTAATTATCAATTATCAATTATCCATTATCAATTAATGAACTTTTCCTTCTGTTAGCGATCAACAGCGGTGTCAGCTCAGTTTGCTAATTTGCGACCTGGTTTGTGGCACTTTCCACCTCTGTCGCTGACGTGGTGAGTTAGTGCGGTCTTTCAGGTCTCCCTGAGTGGAGCAACTCATACCGTTTCACGGAAGTCACAAGTCAAAATTCAGAAGTCAAAAGTGAAAGTTTATAGACTGAAAGTAATGGTTATACACTAATTTCAGCTTATTCTTTCACATCATCAGTTGCCAACTATGGCGTTGCTGATTTGAGGTACGATATCTTTCCGGATAAGAAGGCAAGCAAAAGACTTTCTCCTTCTACTCCTGTTTCTTTTTCTTTCTTCCCTCCTGACTCGGTCTTTCCCCTCCTGGGAGGGGTTAGGGGTGGGTTGACTCCTGACTCCTTACAAAACACTTTCAATTGTCTGATTGAGAATTATGCGACCAGGCGTTGTCACCACAAACTGTGTCGCTGCTTCTCCATTTATCTCCCGCACCTGGCGAGATTTAATATGAACCTGTTTAATTTTTCCCTGTGGAGTGTAATGAACCCGATACAAGTGATAACCCCTAACTACATCTCCATTTTCTAGAGTTTTCTCTGACTTCAGCTCTCCCAAATTATCGGGTAATATCTTGCTATCCAATGGCATCCAATAACTTTTAACCGCAACTTCTTCTGATATCTGTTGGATATCGGGAGGCATTTCTTCTGGTTTATCTGTTTCTACTGCCACATCACCAGGCAACCTCAAATACACATAAGTATGTAACCCTAGCTTAGACTGTTCATAAGCTAAAATTACATCATTAAAGTTAGCAAAATATAGTTCTTTTCCACCTTGCTCCCTATGGTTTTCTGCTGTCAGATAATAACAACCTAATACCATATCTTGAGAAGGTGTAATAATTGGGCGACCAGTTGCAGGAGACAAAATATTATTCGATGCCAACATCAATAACCTTGCCTCTGCTTGCGACTCTAAAGAAAGTGGCACATGAACCGCCATTTGGTCGCCATCAAAGTCAGCATTAAATGCCGGACAAACTAAAGGATGTAACTGAATTGCACGACCATCTACTAAAATAGGTTCAAAAGCTTGAATACCTAATCTGTGTAAAGTTGGTGCCCGGTTCAACATCACTGGATGACCTTCTATTACTTCCTCCAACACATCCCAAACATTAGGGTCTCCTCTTTGAATCAGTTTTTTAGCAGCCTTAATATTATTAACTAACCCCTGACGAATTAACCGATGAATGACAAATGGTTGAAACAATTCTATTGCCATTTCTCGTGGTAAACCACACTGATTAATTGCCAATTTTGGTCCGACAACAATTACCGAACGTCCTGAATAATCAACCCGTTTACCTAACAAGTTTTGCCGGAAACGACCTTGTTTTCCTTCAATAATATCACTCAAAGATTTCAGAGGTCTGTTGTTTGCACCTACCACAGTACGACCACGACGACCATTATCAATCAAAGCATCAACTGCTTCTTGCAACATTCGTTTTTCATTACGGATAATAATCTCTGGTGCTAAGATTTCTTGCAGTCTTGCCAAGCGATTATTTCGGTTAATCACTCGTCGATATAAGTCATTCAAATCGCTAGTTGCAAAGCGACCACCATCCAACTGTACCATTGGACGTAGGTCTGGTGGAATGACTGGAATTGCATCTAAAACCATCCATTCCGGTCTTGAACCCGTAGCGACAAAATTATCAATTACTCGCAAACGTTTAATTAATTTGGCGCGTTTTTGCCCTTTAGAATTAGCAATTTCTTCCCTTAGTTTTTCTGCTACCTCTTCTAGATTAAGATTTTGTAATAAGACTTGTAGAGCTTCAGCACCAATGCCAACTTCAACCCCAACTATTGTTGAATCTTCGCTATAAATTTGATCTTCAATTTCTAGCCAAACATCCTCTGTTAACAGTTGCTGATAACTTAAACTTTCGTGGTTACCTGGATCTAATACCACATAAGCATTGAAGTAAACAATTTGTTCTACATCTCGCAATGGCATATCTAACAAAATTGCCATATAACTCGGAATACCCTTGAGATACCAAACATGAGTAACTGGTGCTGCTAATTTGATATATCCCATACGGTGACGGCGCACCCGTGACTCAGTTACTTCTACTCCACATCTTTCACAAACAATACCTCGATGTCGGACTCGCTTATACTTTCCACAATGACATTCCCAATCTTTTGCTGGACCAAAGATGCGTTCGCAAAACAAACCATCCATCTCTGGTTTTAGAGTCCGGTAATTAATAGTTTCTGGTTTAGTAACTTCTCCTACTACTGTACCATTTGGTAAAGTTCTCTCTCCCCAGGCACGAATTCTTTCTGGAGAAGCTAGACCAATTTTGACATAATCAAATCTTTGTTCAAGTTTTGGCATTTTTACAATAATAGAGTTAAGACTACAAAATTAAGAGGCATTGCACATTAAGCGAATTATTTTGGATGAGGGAATTGAGGAATTGTTAGTAGTGGAGTGGCACATCTAAAATGGTGCATCGGGTAGGGGCGGGTTCCGCGGTAGGGGCGGGTTCCGCGTTAACTGAATGGTTTTACCCAGGACCTGGTGAACCCGCCCCGGTTTTACCCAGGACCTGGTAAACCCGCCCCCGCACCAATAATCGCTCTGCATAAAATTAGCTGTGTCAGTCCAGTAATGATGAAATTCGGTTTTTTTGAGTCACACTCCCAACCCATTTTGGGCAGTATCATCTTAACTAAGGTTAGTAAATTGGGCGTTGCTGAATTGAAGTATGAATGTGCGATTGTTTGGTTCTGGTAAAGCCCCCGCTGGTCCCCCATTCAACAAAAAGCGAAGCAACATATGGCTTCCCCCATTCAACACAAAGCGCAGCAACATCTGGCTTCCCCATTCAACACAAAGCGCAGCAACATCTGGCTTCCCCCATTCAACACAAAGCGCAGCAACATCTGGCTTCCCCCATTCAACACAAAGCACAGCAACATCTGGCTTCCCCCTTTCTAAGGGGGACGGGAGGGGGATCATACAGGGGGACGGGAGGGGATCATACAGGGGGACGGGAGGGGGATCATACAGGGGGACTTTTAGAGTTTTATTCCCCCCAATTTTGGCTTGCTCGGCTAGCTCTGCATCATACCCAGAATCAGCAACGCCGTAAATTGCAGTAGGTGTCAGGTTATCTTTTCTTTTGCGGGTTTAATACCCCACCGTCAACGGGTGGTGCTTAAAATTGCTTGGGGTTATAAGACACGGAGTGGCCGGTCGAAGACTATCCATAAGCAATTTTCCCTTCTGCCTTCTTCAAGAGAACAAATATCATCACAATTAACCTACCACCTATCACCTAATTTATCGCAGTTGAAGCAAAGGGCGCGGACAGCTCAAGAATCTCAAACTGAGAACAGGTAAGATTTTCTCTTCTACCCTCTCTCTACCTCCCCCCTTTCAAAGCTGTTTTTTATAAACATCTTTCTTCACATAAAACTTGACAAAACAGACAAGTTATGTATTGGCATTTGAGAGGCTTTTTGCGGAGAAAAAGTGCATTGAAAAATACATTTTTTTGAGAACTTAAGTAGCGATCGCTTACCTATCTATACTCTTTCTCCCTTCTCCCCTGCTCCCTACTCCCCTACTCCCCTACTCCCTACTCCCCTACTCCCCTGCTCCCCTGCTCCCCACAAGGGGATAGCCCAGGCAGGCAGGATGCCCTCTGCCTTCTGCTACACTTACTGCGGGTTTTCCTCATGAGACAACGACTCATATACTGGACGAGAAGGTGCTCGCTTTCCTAATACATCTGCCATCAAATCAACTTCCACATCCTGAGTAGTACCATCATCCATAGTTTCTACCTTGTGAGCTGCAATATCTAAACATAGAGACTGTAACTCTCGCATCAATACCTTGAAAGACTCAGGAGTACCAGGTCGTGGAATAGCTTTTCCTTTAACAATTGCATTCAAAGCCTCATTCCGACCTTGCATATCATCAGATTTCACAGTCAGCAACTCTTGTAAAGTATAAGCAGCACCAAAAGCTTCCAAGGCCCATACTTCCATTTCTCCAAAACGCTGACCACCTTGTTGTGCCTTACCACCCAAAGGCTGCTGGGTCACCAGAGAATAAGGTCCTGTGGAACGAGCATGAATCTTATCATCAACTAAGTGAACCAGTTTCAACATATAAGCAATTCCTACAGTCACCGGACGGTCAAACTTTTCTCCAGTTCGTCCATCATAAACAGGAATTTTCCCGGCATAATTTTCATTAAATACCCAATCTTTACCAGAACGCTCCCTGGCCAATTCCAACATTCGATGTACTGTTTCTCGTGATTTTTCCGGACCGTGCATCTCATCAAATGGTACACACTTAAATCGCACACTCAAAACTTCACCTGCCCACCCTAGCAAGCACTCAAAAATCTGTCCCACATTCATCCTCGAAGGTACACCCAAAGGATTTAACACTACATCTATCGGAGTACCATCGGGCAAATAAGGCATATCTTCGATCGGTAAAATTCGTGAAACAATACCTTTATTTCCATGTCGCCCTGCTACTTTATCTCCTACCTGAATCTTCCGCTTTTGGGCCACATAAACCCTGACCACCATATTTGCTCCAGGTGGCAATTCATCTCCTTTTTCCCTAGTAAATACTCGCACATCAACAATACGACCTTTTTCACCATTCGGTACTCGGAGAGAATTATCTCGTACATCCCGTGCTTTTTCTCCAAAAATTGCCCGCAACAACTTTTCTTCAGGTGGTTGGTCAGACTCTCCCTTGGGCGTTACTTTACCTACAAGAATATCTCCAGATTCTACCCAGGCACCAACTCGAATTATTCCTTGTTCGTCTAAGTTCCGCAGACCATCTTCCCCTACATTAGGAATTTCCCTAGTAATTTCTTCAGGTCCTAATTTTGTCTGTCGGGCCTCAATCTCAAACTTTTCAATATGAATAGATGTATAAACATCGTCATATACTAAACGTTGGCTAATCAGAATTGCATCTTCGTAGTTATAACCTTCCCAAGGCATATAAGCTACCAAAATATTCTGCCCTAAAGCCAACTCAGCACCTTCAGTAGAGGAACCATCAGCTAATACTTGACCAGCTACTACTTGGTCTCCCTCATACACCAAAGGTCTTTGATTTAAGCAAGTATCTTGGTTCGATCTTTGATATTTACACAATGGGTAATCTATTTCATTACCTTGTGGATCGACCACAGATATTTTAGTTGAGTCTATAAAGCTAACTTCTCCATCTGTGCGGGTAATAACTACCATACCAGAGTCCCTGGCCGCTTGGGCTTCTAAACCTGTTCCAACTAAAGGTCTTTCTGGACGCAACAATGGAACTGCTTGTCGTTGCATATTGGAACCCATCAATGCCCGGTTAGCATCATCATGTTCCAAAAATGGAATTAATGACGTAGCAACTGAAACTACTTGTACCGGGGAAACTGCTACATAGTCTACTTGTTGGGGAGTGGTAGTAGTAAAGTCTTGTCGATAACGTACTGGTACAACTTCCCCCAAAATATTACCTTCTGCATCGGTCATAATGTCCCCTGGTGCTACCCGGGAATCATCTTCTGCGTCTGCTGTCATGTATATTGGCTTGCCCTCGCGCAATACTCGACCATTTTCTACAGGATAATATGGTGTTTCGATGAATCCGTAGCCATTGACTTTAGCATGGTTTGCGAGGGAACCAATTAAACCAGCATTTGGGCCTTCTGGTGTCTCAATCGGACAAATTCGCCCATAATGGGAAGGATGGATATCTCGTACTGCAAATCCTGCTCTTTCTCTAGTTAGTCCTCCTGGTCCTAAAGCTGATATTCGTCGTTTGTGAGTCAGCTCTGCCAATGGGTTTGTTTGGTCCATAAATTGGGACAACTGAGAGGAGCCGAAGAATTCTTTGATAGCTGCTACCAATGGTTTTGGGTTAACCAGTGATGCTGGTGTTAATGAGTCTGCCTCGGATACGGTCATCCGCTCTCGGATAATTCGCTCTAAACGGTTTAAACCTACTCTTACTTGGTTTTGTAGGAGTTCCCCTACACTTCTCACCCGTCGGTTTCCTAAATGGTCAATATCATCTGTTTGACCAATGTCATATTCTAAATTAATTAGATAGTCAACTACAGCTAATATGTCTTCTTTGGTTAATACTCGTACTGTGTCTGGTAAGTTTAACCTGAGCTTTTTATTGAGTTTATATCTTCCTACCTTTCCTAGGTCATACCTTTTTTGGTCAAAGAATCGACTATGGAGTAGTTGTTCCCCACCTGCAATAGTTGGTGGTTCTCCAGGGCGTAATTTCCGATACAGTTCTAGTAGTGCCTCTTCTTCTCCAAATTGTCCTTCTTTTTCGATTGTTTTTTGGAAATAATCAGGGTGTCTCAAAGAGTCAAAAATTTCACTGTCCCCTAACCCTAAAGCTTTTAGTAATACTTGAGCTGAAAGTTTCCGGGTTTTATCTATTCTGACCCAAACTAAGTCATTTTTATCTGTTTCAAATTTCAGCCATGCACCTCGGTTAGGAATTAAACTGGCATTATATGTGCGTCGTCCACTTTTATCTGTTTCTGATTTGTAATAAACTCCAGGAGAACGAACTATCTGATTAACGATTACCCTTTCAGCTCCGTTGATGATAAATGTGCCTCTGTCTGTCATTAGAGGCAAATCGCCAATAAATACTTCTTGTTCTTTAATTTCTCCAGTTTCTTTGTTGATTAAGCGGGTGGGAACATACATTTGCACTGCGTAGGTGCTGTCTCTACGTTTTGCTTCTTCTACAACGTATTTTGGTTGTTTTAGTTTGTAGTTTTTGGCAATAAAGTGAAGTTCTAGTTTTCCTGTATAATCTGTAATTGGAGAATAGCTTTCTAGTTCTTCTATTAGGCCATATTCTAGAAACCATCGAAAGCTTGCCCTCTGAATTTCAATCAGATCGGGCATATTGAAAATTGGCAGGTTGCTTTGGGTGTTGATATTTAATTTTTGATGAATCATTCTTGAGTATCCTGGTTGTTTATTTATAGTTTTTATGGGTGATTTTATCTCCCACAAATTTTATTTAAAACTTGATTTTGTAATACACTTGTAAATTAGTTAGTGTAATATCTTGACAGTTTATATACATTAGTAAAGCAAAGCTTATGTGGTAAATTATTTGTTTCATAAGTAAATTTCATGATTTTTATTGAGTGTTATTTTAATTTTTTGCTGTTAAGTTTACTCACTAACTACTATTTTTGAATAAAACAACAAAGCTGTAGATAATATCATTTTTATAATTTGGTTAGGATGATGAAGTTTCGCCTAAGTAGTATAAGTATAGTTGTACATTTAGAGCAGAAAGCCTAATACAAAAAGTTGGTTTTTAGTAATTAGTAATCTAATAAAAATACATATTAATTTTTCAAGAAAAGCAAGTTACACGATAATTTTATTGAAGATATCATAATTATTGGGTGCAGTTGCCAGACAATTATACTCTAATAAGTTTTTTTATTCCGGCCGTCTCCCAACTCAATATACGCTATTTCTGTCGTTGAGACTAGACAACTTTAGTTGTCCTGTGCTAGTTTTATCAATAAAAAGTAAGCAGAATGTTAGGCATTGCCCTAAGCAGACTGTGTAGGGGCACTTTGACTTTTCCCCAAAGAATATATCTTTGGTCAGCGCTCGAATAGACGAAGCAACAAGGATTTATCCTGTTGCGTAGTATCTACTTAGAATCCCCGTGACTTGAATCCGAGGAGTAGTCAATCTCAAACTTACTTTCAGCATTACTTTAGGCCATTAAAGAGCGAACTATTAATTTACTTGTTTGACTTTTAATGATGAAATCTAGATATAATAGTCTTTAGATATTTTTGGTGTCAATAGACAATCCAAATAGCCGACAAGCATTTTCGCTAGTTTGTAATGCTAAACTTTCTAGCGTCACACCTCTAAGTTCAGCTACTTTTTCAGCAACGTATTTAACATAAGCAGGTTCGTTTCGTTTGCCCCGCTTTGGAACTGGTGCTAGGAATGGACAATCTGTTTCTACTAAAAGTCGATCATCATCAACTATTTTAGCTGATTCTTGAATTTGGGTAGCCTTTTAAAGGTGACAGTTCCACTAAAGCTAATATAAAATCCTAAGTCTATAAACATCTTAGTTTCTTCTGGATTACCTCCCCAACAATGCATTACTCCTCTGACAAGTCCTTGATTTTTTTGGAAATCATCAATAATCTCGGCCATTGCAGCAGCAGCATCACGACAATGGATAATTAATGGTTTGTTGAGTTTTTTGGCGATGTTTAACTGTTGTCTAAAAACAAATTCTTGTTGTTCTTTATTATCTGCTTTGTAAAAATCTAATCCTGTTTCACCGATGGCCACTACTTGATAGTCCGATGCAGCTAACTCTTCAATTTGAGTAGCCGTCGTAGATGTCCACTTATGAGCATCTAAAGGGTGTAGGCCAACTGCATAAGACAGTTCTGGAAAACGATCTGCTATTGATTTAATAGCATTGAATTCCTGTGGTTCAACACAAGAGTGGACAAGGTGGACAACTCCTGCTTGTTGCCAACGTTGGCGTATGTCTTCCAGGTCAGAATTGAATACGTCAAAGTTTATATGAACGTGAGTATCAATTAGCTGCATTTGTGGCTCTCCGGGTTTTCCAGTTATCACTTATCGGTTATCAGTACCTCCTGCAATCAGGAGGCTTGACCTTGGCGAATATTCTCTTAGTCGATTTGTAGTGCTATATTGTAAGTTGATATAGGTATATTGGCCACAATACACAAAGTAGTTAGTATATCACTTTAACTATTTTAAACTTTTTTACCGGAAAATTGGGTTGAAAGCCTCCCCTGGAAGGGGACTTTGTGTTATAGTGGAAACAGCGGAAAGGTATTCAACCGCTCTAAAAACCTATAGCTACTTAACTGTAGCGTTTGCACCTTGAAAAGTAGAGTTATGGAGTTTTGTACAGTAATGCTTGTACATAGAAAAACTCTAAGCAACAAGTATCAGAGAACCAAAGTTTTTTTTAAGGTTTGAACTGTACCGTAGGGCATACGGGAACGGGCTCTTGATAGCGAAGCTCCTCTGAAAGAGGCAATAGAGCAAACGCTTGGGGAGAGAACCATCTCTGGACTAGATGCCGCAAGGTGTTTACTTTAAGTGGACTCATTGTTGGCGTAGCCTTGCGTCAGCAAACCAAGAATCCTGGTTTCAGGAGAATCTCCGCGCCTTTAGGCCGGAGAGTATGTCAATTAAGGCAGGTATTTAAAAAAATGAAGTCGGGTACTAAATTTCAACTAATTATAGCAACTATACCGACTTGTGACATACTCCCACACTAACTATTCGGTATAGTGTGGGCTTCTCACTTCGCAGTCCTGCCATTGCATCGGACTCCATGAGCTTTAAGGACTGGATGCCCCTCCGCCCTTTTTGTAGAGCGAAAAACTGCGCACCTAGCTCCGCAATAAGACTAAGCAATCCGGTCTTTTTTAAGAAGCTAGAGAATCATTAGTTTCTGAGGACTCTGGCTGTTTATTGTCGATCTGTAGGTGTCTTTTATAAAATCTCACTAACCTGGACTTTTTGCGAGAACCATTATTTTTGTGTAAAACACCACATTTTACAGCTTTATCAATTTTACTGTAAGCTTTTGACATTCGCAGATTAACTTCTTGCTTCAATTCCTCTGTAGGATTAGCCGCGTAGTTTTCCACAGCAATGAAGTATTTTTTCATCAGAGTTCTTACTGCTGATTTGTAGCTTTTATTGCGCAAACGATTGCGTTCAGCAATCTGGATTCGCTTGATAGCAGACTTAATATTGGCCATAGTTAACTTTTCTTTAAGATCCAGCAATTGTAGAAATTTATTTTATCCCGACGGTTCCTTTAAGAGACACTGCGGAATTCTTAAGACTCACGACTTTTGTTTCTGCTTCCTCTTGACAGAGGAGCTGCGCTAACATAGCACCTGCCTCCGAGGCTTTTCCCTCTTTCCGGCCTTACAGTCACTCCACAGACTGACACTGCTAGCCCAGCAGCTAAAATATATAAAAATATAAAGTACCAGATATATAAATATAGCATTAATTCTCAGAAAATACTAATATTTGTTGAAAAATATTGCAATTGAAGGTTTGGTATAGGAGTCGAGGCAAAGGGCGAGGACAGCTCGAAAGCTTAAAACTCAGACAACGCCCGATTTTTCCTTCTTCCTTCTTCCTTGTGCTATAAGGACTTTCTCAAATCTCAAATTATCAAAATAACTAGGTCGCGCAACCCCGCCTTTTAAGGCGAAATGTTTTGGGGGCTGAAATCCCCGCTACAAAAACAACTTCTGACTGTCAGATGTGTGTCTTGCATTCTGAGGTCCCCTCAGAATTACACACTCGCTTCTGACTTCTGACTTCTGACTTCGTTAACTGGCCTTAGTAAAATCTATGAATTTAATTTTTAATTTTTGATAACACAAAATTTTTCCTTCTTCCTTCTTCCTTCTTCCTTCTTCCTTCTTCCTTCTTCCTTCTTCCTTCTGCTAAAGTTATGCTACTAGAGGTATTGGCAGATAATGCAGAAAACTGAGTACAGTATTAAAGATGCCAGTGTTGGTACTTCACGCTATAACAAAGAGTAATGGGTGATTCGGAAACTTAGAGAATGGTTTTACTTTTATCCCTAAGTTAAATCAGGGTTAAGTTATCAAGACAGTTGGCGACCAATAAGAATTTTTATTTCTTGATTGTCAAGTGTTGAGCATTCTACATAGTTTTAATGTTGCTCCAACTCTCTGAGTTCTGAAAGTACCCTCTACTAGCGAACTTTATTAGTTGGCATTCCTAATCTCCATGCTGCGAATAATTACTCAGTGGCTTGAGGCACAAGCTGAATTAAAACGTATCACAGAACGTACCCATGATGATACGGCTATTCATAAAGAAACAACGGTGCGAGAAATCTTGCGCTCCGTTAAAGAAAAAGGCGATGAGGCTCTATTACACTATACATCTGAGTTTGACCATATTACCTTAACTCCTGAAGAGTTAAAAGTAACTGGTTCAGAGTTAGATGCGGCCTATCAACAAGTAAATAAGGACTTATTAAATTCAATTCGTTTTGCTGCTAAACAGATAGAAGCTTTTCACCGACAGCGAGTTCCTAAATCTTGGGTTCAGTTCGGTGATGATGATGTGGTTTTGGGCAAACGCTACACACCAGTAGATCGAGCTGGTCTATATGTTCCTGGGGGTAAGGCAGCTTATCCTAGTACAGTTCTGATGAATGCTATACCTGCTCAAGTGGCCAAAGTACCGAAAATTGTCATGGTTACACCACCTGGTCAGGGTAACAAAATTAATCCTGCTGTACTTGTGGCTGCCCAGGAGGCAGGCATTCAAGAAATTTATCGGATCGGAGGGGCCCAGGCAATAGCCGCTCTCGCTTATGGGACAAAAACTATACCAAAAGTGGATGTCATCTCTGGGCCGGGTAATATCTATGTAACTTTGGCAAAGAAAATTGTTTATGGTACGGTAGGTATTGATTCTCTGGCCGGGCCTTCAGAGGTGATGATTATTGCAGATTCTGAAGCTAACCCAGTTCATTTAGCCGCAGATATGTTGGCTCAAGCAGAACATGATTCATTGGCGGCAGCTATCTTGTTAACTACAGATTCAGCAATAGCACGTCAGGTGGTAACTGAGGTAGAGCGACAACTTGAGGATCATCCACGTCGCACAATGACAGAAAAGGCGATCGCCCATTACGGTTTAGTTGTTGTTGTTGAGTCTCTCGAAGCTGCTGCTGAACTTTCTAATCTATTTGCTCCAGAACACTTGGAGTTGGAAGTTTCAGATCCTTGGGCTTTAGTGGAAAATATTCGTCATGCTGGTGCTATTTTCCTTGGTTATTCCACTCCAGAAGCTGTGGGAGATTATTTGGCAGGGCCAAATCATACTTTGCCGACTTCTGGTGCTGCTCGTTATGCTTCAGCATTGGGAGTAGAAACATTTATGAAGCATTCTAGCTTGGTTCAATATTCTTCTACTGCTTTGCATAAGGTGGCTACAACAATCGATCTATTGGCCACGGCTGAGGGGTTGCCCTCTCATGCTAACTCGGTACGAGTTAGGACAAAAACTCAGGAGCAGGAGCAACAAGAATGGGTGAAAAAAGAAACAATTAATCAGGAAAATGATGGTAAAAATTTATAAGTAATACCAGATGACTCCCGTTAGAATCTTGGCATTGCTCAATCAAGGGATGAATCTTTAGACATCTCGACCAAAAGAGGGAGTAGGGAGTAGGGAGTAGGGAGTAGGGGGAAAGAATTGATAAATAAGAGTCGGATAATTGATTTGATTTTTTATTCTTGGATATGTCTTTTGAGGGAAAGGTAAATCCCATCTTTAATACTTCCCCTTTCTCCGAAACTACAATTCATCTCTCAAATATGCAACGCCGAATCTTTAGATCGCGGGAGAACATACAAGTTAATATAAAAACTTTCAAATGTATAGCAGAAGGAAGAAGGAATAAGGAAAAATATTGTGTTGTCTGAGTTTTCAGCTTTTGGTCCGCGCCCTTTCCTTCCTTCAGGAGCTATAGAGTTTGTAATACTGTCAAGCATGGGAATTTAAAAGTAATTCTTAATTTCCCAGAATTTGGCTATTAGCTTCTACGGTAGAAAGTCTGTTTAACCTAGATGGGGCTGATTATGGTAGGCTTCCAGCTAGTAATGTACCAGAGATATATTTTCAGTACAGGACTACCTATTTCTTATCTCTACTAATACTCTTGTCTATGGCCTTCAAAACAATTATTGTAGCTCTCAGCAATTCAAACTCAGATCTAGATTTAGTAATTCAAGCATTGACAGAATTTCACTTAACATCAGAAACGAGAGTAATTTTATCTCATGTGGTTGCTACGGAAAAATCAGATTTGGATCTGAAAGCTGATCGACCTCAACCTGAAGGGAAAAACATTTCTGTCGGGGAGTTTGAAAAGCAACTCAAAGTTTACCGAGAAAAACTTCCTTGTACTACTGAGGTAGAGGTTACGACCGGAGATCCAACTGAAGAAATTGTTCGCTTATCTAATATTTATAATGCAGATTTAATTGTAATTGGTAGTCGGGGATTAAAAGGTATGAATAGGATTTTGAAGAGGTCTATTAGTAGTGAGGTTGTTGTTGATGCAAATTGCTCAGTGTTTGTGGTCAAGCAGAGATAGTTCATACTATTTTTGTTATAAGTATGGGTATTCACGCCCTTCAACAATTAATAATTAATAATTAATTATTAATTATTACCTCTCCTTTAAAACGGATAGGATTGACTCAAAGGAAAGTCTTTCTTCTCTTGGTTCATTGGATATGGCGTTAGCGGAGCGGCTCTGCAAGAGCGGGTTTCCTGGCTATTACACCCTACGGGAAGCTCCGAATATCGACCGCTTTTATCCCCTTAAAAGAGGAGGCTGTCAACCACAATTTTTCGGTAAATTAGTATAAAAATAGAAAAAATCAATAGGGAATTAAAAGCAATAATAAATTTAATTACCGTATTTTTTATCTATAGGAAATATCTTGTTTGTCTTTGATATGTAAATTATAGATTGAGGTTTTTTATTATAAAAAATGTGTGCTGTTCTATTCCCCGTTATACTTGTTTATGCTACTATTTCATTATATTTTATCTCCTTTCCCGAAAAATTCTGGTCTAAAGGCTCCCCTTTTAAGGGGATAAAAAAAAGAGCATATTCCGTATTTCAAGCCTCCTTATTGCAGAGGTACTGATAACTGATAACTGATAACTGATAACTGATAACTGATAACTGAAATGACTATTCCCTATTCTATTTTTTATGGCATTTTGTATATACATCCCAGATAAAAACGCTATACGATGAACTTACGGGATAATGGTTAACCCCCGAAAATCATAAATTCAATAACATAATCTGATTTTTCTGTTTTTAATCAATCATAATTTGACAAATACCAGCATAAGTACGAAAATAAGTCCTAAAATTTCCTAAAATCTATATTCTCAAGCTATATACATATAAATTAGGTGAAACAAGAGGCATGAAAACTTTTTTTAAGCAGTCTATAGCTGCACTGACAACTTTAGGACTATTAACTTTCTTTTCTTTTCGTCCAGTACCAGTTAGGGCAAATTTCTTTGACCAAAAAGAAGTCGAGCAGTCTAGATACATTGCAATTGCAGTTCCTCGTGCTTTTGGGCCACAATTGCTGATTTTAGAGCAAAAAACCGATACCAGACAATGTTGGGATGAAAGTGGCGATCGCCCAGTCTTGGTCGATCCTCTATTACTAAATTTTGACTTTACAGGTATTTGTGGACGTGCCACTGACAGTAATGGTTATTCTATCCGAATAGCAAATACTGATCTGGCTCTTGAATATGCTCTCTCTTTGCAAATGAGCGGAGGGGATATACGACTAATGGGTATTTCTCGTTATGATTCTAATGCACCACGACTACTTATCGGTAGAACTTATGGTTTAGCTGACGGATTTACTAAAATTATTCTTGAACCTGGTTGGCGCTTTGCTAAAAGAACTTATCAGGGTCAAGAGTTAGGTCATATATATGTTACTACTGACTGGATGCCAACAGAAGAATAGAGTTAGAAACGTATAATAACAAGTAGATACAGCAGTTTCCTACTTGATTAAGTATATATTATTGATGGTTTGAGTAGGGACGTTGTATGCAACATCCCTACAGAATAGGGAAGATGGGTCAGAGGATAGGGAAAGCAAAAAATCAAAAAAAAATTTACCCCACCAGGGGGATCGCATTAATCGCCGAATCTGCTGTATATCAAATTAATTTGAAAAGGCGGTCATTTTTAGTGACCGCCTTTTATTAATCCTCAACACCACTTAAAATAAATTCAAAAAGTAGTTAGCACAAATGTTGTGCCTTAACATAAGCAGAATTTTTTGAGAAAGAGCATCGACGACTGGCCGTGTTTCGTCTCGATGCTCTTGCTGATTCGCTCCTCACACCGTACATAGTCTAACTTATTAAGCTAATTTTGTCACTATATTTCAGTAATTTTTTTGATAAATCTTGAAAGCACTATCTATCAAGAGCTTCAGCTTTGAGATAACCAATCTAAAATCAAAGAGTTAACTATTGTTGGCCTTTCATCGTGGGGGCAATGACCAGTGTTGGGTATGGGAACAAATTGGATAGATGTACCTTTCTCTGCTAAGTCTTGATAAATTTTTCCACCTGAAATTGGTGTCCAAGGGTCGTTTTCTCCCCAAATTACTAACAATGGTGCTTTGATTTTTGGTAACAATTCTGAGGGATGAGGTCCAGCAGGTGCTGTGAGAATTGAAGCAAAAACTTTCTGCGCTCCAGGGTCGCAAGAAGGACGATGAAGTAGTTCGATTAACTCATCTGTAATGGCTTCTTGATTACTATAAACTTGTTTGAGAGTGCCACGAATACGATATTTTTGACGGACTTGATTGAAAATAAATGGTCCTAGAGCTGGGGAACTAACTAATTTGCTAAACATTCCCATAATGAATCTTAGAGGAGGATTTAATTCTTGAGGTCGATGGTTTAAGCCTCCTGCACAGTTAATGAGAATTCCTCCTGTGCAGATTTCTGGGTAGTCTGCTAGTATCATTAGGCTAAGTAATCCACCAATGGAGTTGCCTATAAAGACGGTGGGTTTTTGAATATGTTGGTTCCAGAAGTCGTATAGTAGTTCTTGCCAAAGTTCTAATGAGTAATCTAGGGAAGGCTTAGAAGATGCACCAAATCCTAGTAAGTCGAGGGCAAATACTTGATGGCCTCCAGCAGCGAGGGTAGGGATATTGTTACGCCAATGACCTATGGATGCACCAAAACCATGAATTAATACTAGGGGTTGTCCAGTTCCCATGACTGTATATTGGATTTGGTGGTTTTTCCAAGTCCAGGTATGTAGGTCTAGTTGATTTGCTGGTGGTGCTATAACGGGGTTCATTTTATAAAGTTTTGTAAAGTTACATATTTATCATAATAGAAATTTTGGCAAAATTTAGGTTGATTTAGAATGGAAGAGTCTAGGGTTATTACAGAGGCGATCGCTAAAGTACCTTGCGAATAAATATGCTAATTAACTGTGAAGTTGATTAATAGATTCTTGGTGTTCGGAACTAGATAATTCCTGGTGAAGTAGATTTAATACTTCAGGGAAATTTCTGTCTATTCGGGATTTAACTGCTAACTATAATTCAGGGAAATTTTGACTTTTTATCCCTGGGTGTTTATTGATGGCAATAGAAATATATTCACTATAGTTAAAAATGCTAATTAACTGTGAAGTTGATTAATAGATTCTTGGTGTTCGGAACTAGATAATTCCTGGTGAAGTAGATTTAATACTTCAGGGAAATTTATTTCTATTCAGGATTTAACTGCTCACTATAATTCAGGGAAATTTTGACTTTTTATCCCTGGGTGTTTATTGATGGCAATAGAAATATATTCACTATAGTTAAAAATGCTAATTAACTGTGAAGTTGACTAATAAATTCTTGGTGTTCGGAACTAGATAATTCCTGCGGGAGTAGATTTAATACTTCAGGCAAATTTCCTTCTATTCGGGATTTAACTGCTAACTATAATCCAGGGAAATTTTGACTTTTTATCCCTGGGTGTTTATTGATGGCAATAGAAATATATTCACTATAGTTAAAAATGCTAATTAACTGTGAAGTTGACTAAGAAATTCTTGGTGTTCGGAACTAGATAATTCCTGGTGAAGTAGATTTAATACTTCAGGGAAATTTCTGTCTATTCAGGATTTAACTGCTAACTATAATTCAGGGAAATTTTGACTTTTTATCCCTGGGTGTTTATTGATGGCAATAGAAATATATTCACTATAGTTAAAAATGCTAATTAACTGTGAAGTTGACTAAGAAATTCTTGGTGTTCGGAACTAGATAATTCCTGGTGAAGTAGATTTAATACTTCAGGGAAATTTATTTCTATTCGGGATTTAACTGCTAACTATAATTCAGGGAAATTTATTTCTATTCGGGATTTAACTGCTAACTATAATTCAGGGAAATTTTGACTTTTTATCCCTGGGTTTTTATTGATGGCAATAGAAATATATTCACTATAGTTAAAAATGCTAATTAACTGTGAAGTTGACTAATAAATTCTTGGTGTTCGGAACTAGATAATTCCTGGTGAAGTAGATTTAATACTTCAGGGAAATTTATTTCTATTCAGGATTTAACTGCTAACTATAATTCAGAGATTTTTTGACTTTTTATCCCTGGGTGTTTATTGATGGCAATAGAAATATATTCACTATAGTTAAAAATGCTAATTAACTGTGAAGTTGACTAATAAATTCTTGGTGTTCGGAACTAGATAATTCCTGGTGAAGTAGATTTAATACTTCAGGGAAATTTATTTCTATTCAGGATTTAACTGCTAACTATAATTCAGAGATTTTTTGACTTTTTATCCCTGGGTGTTTATTGATGGCAATAGAAATATATTCACTATAGTTAAAAATGCTAATTAACTGTGAAGTTGACTAATAAATTCTTGGTGTTCGGAACTAGATAATTCCTGGTGAAGTAGATTTAATACTTCAGGGAAATTTATTTCTATTCAGGATTTAACTGCTAACTATAATTCAGAGATTTTTGACTTTTTATCCCTGGGTGTTTATTGATGGCAATAGAAATATATTCACTATAGTTAAAAATGCTAATTAACTGTGAAGTTGACTAATAAATTCTTGGTGTTCGGAACTAGATAATTCCTGGTGAAGTAGATTTAATACTTCAGGGAAATTTATTTCTATTCAGGATTTAACTGCTAACTATAATTCAGAGATTTTTGACTTTTTATCCCTGGGTGTTTATTGATGGCAATAGAAATATATTCACTATAGTTAAAAATGCTAATTAACTGTGAAGTTGACTAATAGATTCTTGGTGTTCGGAACTAGATAATTCCTGGTGAAGTAGATTTAATACTTCAGGGAAATTTATTTCTATTCGGGATTTAACTGCTAACTATAATCCAGGAAAAATTCTACTTTTTATAACTCCGTTTTATCCATGGCAACAGAAAGATACTCACTCTAAGAGCTAATTTATAAACTGAGCTGTTTGCGCAGCATTCCGCAGGAAAACTCTTATTTTATATAGGTCTCATAAATAAATTTATGGCTTACTGGTCTACAATCGGCAAAACCTTTGTTCTGTAATAAATTCAGCCTCTTAAATATTTACTCTATAAATCAGCTTTAACTAAAAATGCTAATTAACTGTGAAGTTGATTGACAAAATCTTGATGTTCGGAACTAGATAATCCTTGTTGAAGTACATTTAAAACTTCAGCTAAATTTCCTTCTATTAAGGATTTAACTGCTAACCATAATCCAGGAAAAACTTTACTTTTTATAACTCCATTTTCATCTATTTTCGCAGAAATATACTCACCTTCAGACAACAAAAAATAGCTTAATTATTGTTCATAAACTCGCCAAACTAAATATTTTTTGACTCCATTACGTTGATAGACTTTTAATTTATCATGTAAATAATAAGCAGCACTACTAGCAGCAACTTCAACAATTAATTCTGGCGCACTTTCTATATAATCATCCTCACTAATTTTTGCTTGTCCTCCTAAATTTGGTTCAATAAATAATATGGCATCTGGTTGAGGTTAATTATTTTTATCTAAACGGGTAGTAGCATTATCAGCACTCCTAACTCCAGGAGTAGCAGCAGTATACACTCCTAACCAAGTATTAATTTGAAGATGAGGTTCTCCATGGGCAGAAAATCTTAATGGTGAAGCTATATAAACAATTCCTTCAATAAGTTCAGCTTTTTTATGTTTTGGCATGGAAAAGTAGCGCTTTTCAAACTCATCTCTAGTTAAGCGTTCGCAGAGCGTGGCGTCAGCCGTATCGCCACTTTCTAAAGGTATTATTGTAGTTTTGTTCATAGTTTTAACGAGAAATAAAAATTACCGAAAAAAGATTATAAAATTTCTAAAATTTGGTAGATTACTTTTATTTATTTTGTTATTAATAACGCAACACTGTTTCCTACAGAATGCTGCGCAAATAGAGAATACTAAAACTCATAAGGTATGGAAGAATTAGAGTAGATATTCAGATTACATAACTGCAAAAAAAATCCTTAATTGAACTGTATTAATCTATAGATTTATTTACCGAATAATTAAGGTTTAAAGCCTCTCCTTTAAAGGAGAAAGGAGAAACAAGAAAAAATTTTCATGATTAGTCAATCCTATCCGTTTTCAAGGAGAGGTAATTATTAATTAGGGCGTGATCGATCTAATCTAAAAGCATTGACATATAAAGATAAAGTGCCTTTTTGGGGTCGAATTGCAGTGCGCCTATTTCAGTCTAAAACACTCAAAAAGTTAGTATTTTAGGCGCATAGGTTGGGAATAAAAATTAAGGCACAATCCTGACTCTTACCTCCTAGCTCATTCCCATTTCTCCTGTATCCTACGTCCTACCCCTACTAAAAGACTTTTTCACCAAATTCTAATTATTAATTATTAATTATTAATTATTAATTGTTTAATTTCCTTATTCTTTAAAAATTAGCCATTCTATCCTTAACCATCATTCGCACAACATCTGGCATTTTATACTGTGCTTTCCATCCTAATTTTTCTTTAGCTTTAATTGGATTTGCCCTACCTAAAGAAATATCTGTAGGACGATATAAACTTCGGTCTACCTCTACATAATTTTGCCAATTTAATCCTACAGCAGCAAAAGCTTCTATGACAAAATCTTGCAAAGGATAAGTTTCTCCAGTAGCAATTACATAATCATCTGGTTCTTCTTGCTGCAACATCAAATACATTGCTTCTACATATTCGGGGGCCCAACCCCAATCTCTCTGCACTGAAATATTTCCTAAATGTAATTTTTCATTACTTCCATTAGCAATTTTGCAAACAACTGAAATAATTTTTTGAGTTACAAAACGTTGAGGTCTGAGGGGAGATTCGTGATTAAATAGTATGCCAGAACAAGCAAATAAATTGTAAGCTTCTCGATAATTTGCTACTTCCCAAAAAGCTGTAGATTTAGCAACAGCATAAGGACTTCTTGGGCGAAAAGGAGTAATTTCTGTAGCAGGTTGACCGCCTGTATCGCCAAAACATTCGCTGGAGCTAGCATTATATAATTTAATTTTTGCTCCGGTAAATCTAATTGCTTCTAATAAATTTAATGTGCCAGTAGCGATACTTTCTAATGTTTCTACAGGTTGTTGAAAAGATAGACCTACTGAACTTTGACCTGCTAGATTATAAACTTCATCTGGTTGATATTTTGTTAATATTTGTAAGACACTTCTAAAGTCATTTAAAGACATAGAGTCTAATTTTACTTTGTCACGAATATCTAAACGATGTAAGTTATTAAAAGTAGACATTTGGGCATCTCTGGAAGTGCCACAAACATTGTAACCTTTTTCTAGTAATAGTTTGGCTAAGTAGGAGCCGTCTTGACCAGAAATTCCGGAAATTAATGCTGTTTTCATAATTTTTAAGGAAGTAGAAAAATAGATAAATATTTAGGATTTGCTGAATAAGTCTGAAATTTTAATTAATCAAAATTTTAAGGGTTATTGAGATATTCATGTAGCATTTCCCAAGAAGCGTGAGGTACAAAATTCTGGGTTTGAGGCAACAGGCAACAGGGAAATACGAAGAAAAAAGATAACTTTACCTCACTAGGTTGGGAAATGCTATATAGCACAATAAAAACAAATAAGTCGAACTATCTGTCAAAAATAAGACATTTTTTTGAACTGAAGCAGTGAAAATTTTTCTACTGTTAAACTTCAATAAAGTCTTGCCTTTCCTCATCTACTTTTTTCACGATACCCTATATTAAAATGCTGACTTTATTGCCTTTTTCAGGTAATAAGTCAGGAGTAATAATTAATAATAATTTTTTCACTTTTCCTGATTCTATCCTTACTTAATTGGGTTAAATACCTCATTATTCATAAGTATTCAGCTATCAGCAATTAGTAATGAATAATTACTTCTCAGGTTTTTTCCAAGGACTTTGGCAGTAACTTTTTACTCTTTTTCAATTTCAAAGGTTGCTTTTACCTTCCCCAAAATTAATAGCTGAAGTCCGCAGTTCCGACCATAGGAGGCTAGCTAATAGCTGACGGCTGTTTGCGCAGAATTCCGCAGGAAATGCTTACCATTATTCTATAATACCATTTTGAAAAAAGAATGCTTAACTTAGACAACACTTCAATTATATCGACCAAGAGAAGAAAAAATTTTCCTTTTAGTCAATCCTATCCGTTTTCAAGGAGAGGTAATTATTAATTATTAATTATTAATTATTAATTGTTTAAATATCAATCTGGAATTGTTTCTGCTAGAATTTTTGCTAGATTTTTGAGATGTGCTGCATAGTTTTTTTGATTTTGATCGACTGGTATTTTTTCCTGATTTTCTAGTTTTAGTTTGGTTTTTTCCAGTTCTGTTTGAGTTTCTTGAAGTTGAGATTTACTGATATTCAATTCTTCTTGATACTTGAAATAGTTAGATTGAGATTGTTCTAATTCTGCTTGTACTTCATCGAGTTGGAATTGGGTAATTTCTAATTCTTCTCGCGCATCATGTAGTTCTGAGCAATATTTATCTAATTCTGTTTGAATTTGTTGTAGTTGTGCTTCGGTATTTTTGGCTTTTTCTTGGCTTTGCTGAAGTTGAGACTGAGCAGATACTAATTTGGCGGAAAATTCATCTCGCTGAGATTTGGTATTTTCTAATTCTGTGTGAATTTGTTGTAGCTGTGCTTCGGTATTTTCAGTTTTTTCTTGGTTTTGCTGAAGTTGAGACTGAGCAGATACTAATTTTGCAGAAAATTCATCTCGCTGAGATTTGGTATTTTCTAATTCTGTTTGAATTTGCTGTAGTTTTGCTTCGGTATTTTGAGCTTTTTCTTGATTTTGCTGAAGTTGAGACTGAGCAGATACTAATTTTGCAGAAAATTCATCTCGCTGAGATTTGGTATTTTCTAATTCTGTGTGAATTTGTTGTAGCTGTGCTTCGGTATTTTCAGTTTTTTCTTGGTTTTGCTGAAGTTGAGACTGAGCAGATACTAATTTTGCAGAAAATTCATCTCGCTGAAATTTGGTATTTTCTAATTCTGTGTGAATTTGCTGTAATTGTGCTTCGGTATTTTCAGCTTTTTCTTGATTTTGCTGAAGTTGAGAATGAGATTGTTCTAACTCCTCTAATATTTGGTCTCTTTGAGATTGGATATTTTCTAATTCTGTGTGAATTTGTTGTAGCTGTGCTTCGGCATTTTCAGCTTTTTCTTGATTTTGCTGAAGTTGAGACTGAGCAGATACTAATTTGGCGGAAAATTCATCTCGCTGAGATTTAGTATTTTCTAATTCTGTGTGAATTTGCTGTAGTTGTGCTGCGGTATTTTCAGCTTTTTCTTGTTCTTGCTGAAGTTGAGACTGAGATTTTCCTAATTCCTCTAATATTTGGTCTTTTTGAGATTGGATATTTTCTAATTCTTCACGATTTTGTTGAAGTTGAGACTGGGTAGATACTAATTTGGCGGAAAGTTCATCTTTCTGAGACTGAATATTTTCTAACTCGGCTTGATTTTCCTGAAATTTCATCTCCAATGAAACACTACTCGCTATTTCTGAAATATCCACATCTCGAAAAACTGGCTTACTATTCCAAGGTTCAAAAGGTATAAGTTTTGAGGTGGAAAAATGAGGTCGAAAGAAATATTTTCCTATTTCATTTAATAGACAAGCAGCAAAAGCAAAGGGAGTATTAGAAATAGCAACAAAATCACACTTACTCAATAAAAAGAAATTCAGATATTCTCGATTAACTTCAATCTCCAAGTCTTGAGCAGTTATAGGATGATATTCAGCAAAATAAACCAGAGGTAATTCCTCTATATTATCGCTGGCAATAAATAAAACTGGTTCCTCTAAAGTTTCCCATAAACCATCTAACCAAATTTTATACCACTCACTCGGAGCAACAGCAAAATTACTATTTTCCTCTGAATGTGATTGTAAATGTAAACCAATAATAGTTTTGCCACGAGAGTGTAATTTTTCCCAAGCAACTTTTACTTTTTCCTCTATCTCTAGTGCAGGTTGAAACAAAGAACAAAAATATTCTTTAAAGGGCGCATAATAGCGAGTGTGATATAAAAATTCTCCATGAATATCTACATTTTTCAAAATTTCTGTATTACCGAGAATAAATTCATTATTATTCTCTGAAACTTCAGGTAAATCTTCAGAAATCTCTAGGTCTTGATGCCCAAATAATTCTTGCCCTATCCATTTTGGAGTCTCTACTAATAAGGAATTTTCTTGAGCATATATTTTCAAGAAACTATACTGAAAAATTTGATTACCAAATCCACCATTTTTGCCAAGAGTAGACATACTAATTACTTGTTTTCTCACATAAAAAGCATCTCCCCAAGAAGGGTGAAAAGGTGTTGCCTCCGCTATTTTACCAAAACCATTATCTGCTAAAAACTCATCAATTTTTTCTGCCAAAGCACAACCTTCATAGAGTTCTTCATAATTAACCTTAGTGTAAACTGCATCTATATATGTAAGTAAATTAGTTGC
>NZ_BLZO01000149.1 GCF_014132355.1 Okeania sp. KiyG1 | reverse complement strand
TTGAATAAGGTAATTGTTTAAAATTTTAGATTGTAGGTTGTAGGTTAAAAAAGTTGACTTTCCTAGTTACAATCAATGTTGTTTTAACTATTACCGAATAATGAATAATGAATAATTAATAATTAAATAATTCGCGCCTTGAAGCCTCCCCTTGATCGGGGAAATAAAAAAATAATATTTCCTTATCTTCAATTCCGTAACGGTTAAAACCCGAGGTAATTATCAATTATCCATTATCAATTATCAATTAATGAACAATTACCCATTATCAAAAATTAAATAGAGTCTAAAACTTCTAATACTGATTTAGGTAACAACTTATCCTTAAACCAAACAATAGGCACTGGTACATCTTTCACTTTTACACCAGCTTTTTCTAAATTTAGTCGTTCAGAAACTGCCAAAATTAAATTATCACACTCAGCACTCTGTACCTGATAAAATTTCTTTTTTAAATATTCCGGTCGCCAATATCCAACTATTTCTAATAAATATGATTGTCCATTGGGATGTACCAGTCTAAAGTCAGGAATCATTACACTACCAGGAATGGGAATTAAATCAACTTCTCTTTCTAACTTCCACTCGGTTTTTGACTTTGCCCAACGTTCTACAAATGATGCTTCTAACATACTATCGTAGGGTTTTCCTGGTGGATAATGACTAACTAAATCGCAATCAGAGTCAATGCTAAATCGACCTTTTTTCCAAGTTCCACTATAGGTGTCACGATTTTGTAAGGTTGCGTGTAAACTCCATTTTGTAACGTGTAGTAATGCGGGTAACATTTTTGCTAGTGCTAAACCGTAACGAGTGCTGGGTTTAAATAAACTATAAGGACCATCAATTGTGAGGGTAAAACCATGGTCAGCATCTCCTTCAATATAAGTCATTAATTGAAAGAGTTTTACATACCTAAATAAGAGTTTGTATTCTCCTGGGTCATTGCGATGAGCATTTAATTGAATATGACTAGCTTTGTAAAAAATACCTTGCACTTGAGACAGATTATATCTATGTAATAAAGCTTCTGATGTAGGAGCATCAAATTGAGTCAAAATTCTATTTTCTTGTAAGTCAGCATAGAGACCTTTTTTAATTTCATCAGGCATAATTTCTCGATTTAATTCTTGACTCATTTGCGTGGCTAATTTTTCGAGAGTTAATTCTGTTGATTGGATACTAGGAACAACTTCTGCTGCTGTGGTAAAAACACGTTTTCTTAATTCTATTGGTTCGAGAGGACTGATAATTTCAAAAGTAGAAAAACTGCCTCTAAGCATATGTGCTAATCCTCTTTTGAAGCGATAGTTGGGGTCATCTCCTTCAATTTCTTGTAAACGTTTATCCAGTTCTCCTTGAGTTTTGCCTACTGTTTCTTGGAAAGAGTTAATCATCTCTGTGGCAATGGCTAAATTTTTAGCATCAATTTTGAGCTTTTGCGGAATAATTGTTTCTCCTGTTTGCCGATGAGAAAGTAAGTCAGTTGGTAACATAGTTATTAATTTAAAAGTCAAAAGTCAAAAGTCAAAAGTAAGATTTTATCAGCTCAAAAGTATAAGTCAAAATTCAAAAGTCAAAAGTCAAAAGTAAGATTTTATCAGCTCAAAAGTATAAGTCAAAATTCAAAAGTCAAAAGTCAAAAGTAAGATTTTATCCTCTCAAAAGTATAAGTCAAAATTCAAAAGCCAAAAGTCAAAAGTAAGATTTTATCCTCTCAAAAGTATAAGTCAAAATTCAAAAGTCAGAAGTAAGATTTTATCAGCTCAAAAGTATAAGTCAAAATTCAAAAGTCAAAAGTCAGAAGTAAGATTTTATCAGCTCAAAAGTATAAGTCAAAATTCAAAAGTCAAAAGTCAAAAGTAAGATTTTATCAGCTCAAAAGTATAAGTCAAAATTCAAAAGTCAAAAGTCAAAAGTAAGATTTTATCCTCTCAAAAGTATAAGTCAAAATTCAAAAGCCAAAAGTCAAAAGTAAGATTTTATCCTCTCAAAAGTATAAGTCAAAATTCAAAAGTCAGAAGTAAGATTTTATCAGCTCAAAAGTATAAGTCAAAATTCAAAAGTCAAAAGTCAAAAGTAAGATTTTATCAGCTCAAAAGTATAATCCTACAGTACAGGAAATTATTAGCGTTGCATAAATGCACTTGGAATTTTAATAGTTTTGTGTAAGTGGAATGTCCCCTACTCCCCCGCTCCCCTACTCCTGAAGAAAGACTTTTTCAGCAAACCCTAGATAGCTATACTCCTGCAATAAAGACAGCGATCTGCATTTTACACTGAGAGGCAGCTGCCGTGTTAAGCAGTGACTCAGAAGTACATACTAACTTCCCTTACCTCGCTGCTGATCAACAAGTTGCCACCTCTACTCAATGAGGATATCAACGATCGCTTCCTCAAACTTTCCGTAGAAACCTCTTAAAACACCCACCGTTAACGGTTGAGGTCAGCAGTGGGTGTGAGTCTTTTGGGAAGGTTAAGGCGATCGCCAAACCATCTGCTACAGCACAGGTTTAGGACATAGAAATACTAAGGATGAGTTAAGCGAATTCTATGATGTTTCAGGCGGTCAAGGGCGTTGATGAATTTTCGACATTTTCAGCGCCACAGCAACGCATCAATTACAGTTTTAACTGTCTTTGGCGCGTTACCCAGGAGCAGAGAGTATTCATCTACCGATAGACTGCTCCCCTGCTAACGTAGCCTACAAGATCGGCGATCAAACTACAATATCTTCTCCAAAGTACAGATTATTCTTCAAGGAGCGATACAATATATCGAATCGTATAACCTGCTTTTCCCTTAAGCCGGATAGCTACTGGTTGAGGATCGTTTTGAGTAAAAATAATCCTCTCACTAACGACACCTTGGGCAAATTGTTTACAATCTTTTAGTTCTTCAATTATTGGCTCTGTCGATATTTCTGTCCCAGTTTTGGTATTTTGATTAGTCCCACTATAAATAAGACCGTCAAAGACATCAGGAGTATCTAGATAAATTGCATATCGGCCAGTACGGACAATTGGAAAATGCACATAGTTATACTCACCAACCAACTCAACGGTGATTGGAATATTACGCGGACCGTGATGGGGGGGAGAAAATACATCACTAAGCTCAGAAACTGCATAAATTTTCTCCCCAGCTCCTGAGATGTTGAATTGTTGACAAGCAATCTTTGTAGTATTTGACATTAATAGTCCTCCATTTTTCCTGAATTAAGGATGTTTGAATTTGTTAAGCTGTGATGCATTTAAATTGCATCGTCCAAAATTGCCGTTATAGCTGAAACGCTTCCCTGTAGTTGTTTATCTCAATTTTACCCTCAACCCCAATATGCAATATTTTAGATGCGCGATAACTTATTCATAAGTCTAATCGATCAAACCTCGCCCAACCCACAATCGTTACACAAATATACAACCCACATTCCGCACCACAAAATGTAGCATAAAAATATAACTCAGAAAGTCAAAAGGTAAGCATTTCCTCCGGAATGCTGCGCAAACAGAGGTCAGTCATCAGTCATCAGCTATTGCTTTTAGTTTAGGTGGTGCATTGTAATGAATGATTCATAACGCGAGCAAGATGCTCGCACTAATTGTCTTAACCAACTTGGCGGTTGCTATAATAAACAAATGGAATTGCTATAGTTATTTTTTTGCTTTATTCATTCTCAAAAATTAGAAAAATTCATCAATATTAAAACCATCATTAAATTCTAACCCCAGGTCTTCATCCTCTTCTATTTCTGACTGATTTTCCAAATCATTTTCATCATTTTTTTTCTCATCTCCCCATTTTGCACCTGGTTCAGCAGCACGTTTAGCAGAAAAATTATTAACCCCATAAATCGGTTCTGGCTTCACAATTTCTAACGGCTTAGTTTCCGGTTTAGCCTGTTCTTGTTCTTGATATTTAGGAGATTTTTTCGGTCTAATTTTACCTCTACGTCTGCGAGAAGTTTGTTCTTCACTGGTATTTTCCGTAACAACTTCATACAAAATTGCTAACTTATTTTTATCGCTACCTCGACGCAAAACTCGACCCAATCTTTGAATATATTCTCGTTCACTTCCAGTACCAGATAAAATAATTGCTACCCTCGCATCTGGCACATCAACACCTTCATTTAAAACATGAGAAGCAACAACAGTTTTATATTCCCCAGTTCTAAATTTACTTAAAACTTCATGCCTTTCTTTCACAGGAGTTTGGTGAGTAATTGCCGGAATTAAAAACTCATGGGAAATCCGATAAACTGTTGTATTATCAGCCGTAAAAATTAAAGTACGTTCGGGAAAATGTTGAGCCAATAAATTAGCAAGAGTTCGTAATTTTCCATCCGTACCAAGAGCAATTTCCTTAGCTTGACGATGGGCTAACATTGCTCGACGTCCAGCCTTAGAACGGGCACTTGCTATAACAAAATTTTTCCAACCATTTAACCCACCTAACTTAATATTTGCTTGCTTTAAAAAGTCATTTCTAACTGTCATTAACTTGTTATATTCTTCCCGCTCCTGTGCAGAAAGTTTGACCATTATTTGCACGATTTTATGGTCAGCTAAAGCATCACCTGCCAATTCTTCAGGAGTCTTGCTAAAAACAGTAGGTCCAATTAAATAATCTAGGTCAGAATGACGACCATCAGAACGGTTAGGAGTTGCTGTCAGACCTAGACGATAAGGAGCGATCGCGTATTCAGCAATTACCCGATAAAAATCAGTAGGTAAGTGGTGACATTCATCAAAAACTAATAGAGCATATTTATTGCCGATCGCTTCTGCATGAATAGTGGCACTATCGTAAGTGGCTACTAAAATTGGTGTTTTGTCGCGAGACCCCCCACCAAGTAACCCCACTTCCACATCTGGAAAAGCTGCATTCAAATGCGCGTACCACTGGTGCATCAAATCTAGGGTAGGTACTACTACCAGAGTACTGCGGGGAGTTGCCTGCATTGCTAGTTGGGCCAAATATGTTTTACCCGAAGCAGTAGGGAGAATCACAACACCATTTCTGCCAGACTGTTTCCAAGCTTTCAATGCTGCCTCTTGGTGGGGATAGGGAGGCATTTCCAAACTAGGGATGAGTTCGAGAGGTTCAAATTCTTTAGCTTTATCAGTAAAGTCGATTTTTGCTGCTTTTAATGATTCCACTAGAGGGCGATAGTCTATTGCCCGAACCCGAAATTTTTCCACCCGGTCATCCCAGGTTGCATAGTCTACCCATGCTTTACCTTGAGGTGGAGGATGGAGGATAAGAGTGCCGCGATCGAATTTGATAGTTGGTGTTCGGTACATTATTTCATTTCACTGATTTAAAAATAACCTTGATTTAGAACCTTATTTATAGATGGATTACCATTATTAATCAATATTTGAATTTTATCAATCATCCTTTGAAAAACATCAGGATAATATTTTGAAGCATCTAAAAATTATGCATATTCTTGTCGATGAATAGGTCTTGCCTCCGGTGTTTTATGTTCTTGTCTAATATTAGCAGAAAGACGCTTTGATTTACGCACTATTAAAACATCATCTAGCTGAGTTGATACAATATAAACTGGTGTAATTTCAGTTATCAGTTATCAGTTATCAGTTATCAGTTATCAGTATTTCCTGTAATAGGGAGGCAAGAAAATACGGTACTCTCTTTCTTTTATCCTCCAGGAGGAGGTTTGATACTTGATTTTCGGTCATATATATAAATTTGCAAATCAAAAAGTATAGGGAAGCAGGAACAGCTATTTTTAAATTTCTGCTAGTGGCAACTGCTTCTTGAAACATCGTTTTATCTAAATTTGTTTTGCATTCTGCGCAAACATAACCAATATGAGATTCGATTAGTTTGTAATCTTGAAAATTTTGCTCTAAAGATGTTTTTCACTATAGCTTTTTGCCTAAAATAAAGTCTTGATTCTTAGACCTAATAGATGGTTTACCACCCAGACCAGGATTACCCAAAGACGATAAAAAACTCAGCCCAGAAAATGTATTTCTAGGACCAAACTCAAAAGAATCATCTATTCCTCGTAAGCTTCGGAATACAAGTTGAGGTAAAAATTATTCCAAAATTGTATTGTCTAATTTTAATTGCCCTTTCTGTCTGTAAAGAAAATTTTCTGAGCTATCAAATATTAAATCTAGTTCAATAAAACGCTTGTATTTATTTGTAGCTGCCACTAACTTTTCCACAGTATCAGTTTTGCCACCCTCGACTAATTTTAATTCATTTATCCACTGATAATATTTCCTGACAGCTTCCTCTAATCCATCTCGGTCAGCATCAGGTAAGCGAGGATTATTTAGGCAAGCTATTAACTTTGAATAATGTGGTTGGGGCAGTTCAGGCATAATTTTATTTGGCGATAATTTACTGTTTTCTAAGTTTAAAAAGAATTAATTGTTAATTGTTTGATACTTTTCAATACTTGGATAACGATTTAATTTTGGTGTTCTCTCTAGATATGGAACTTTTCGGATAGCATTTTCTAACAACTTATAATTTTGACTTGAGACTACAGATATACCATTTTTTAAAGCATTCATTGCAACTTCTCTCGCTACAGTATCTATAAATTCTATTGTTAATTCTGGTTTTAAATTGTAGAAGTTAATCAAATCTTCCCTAATAATTTTCCCAAACTTATTTTTAAATGTGCGCTTTTGCCTTAAAACTTTCCTATATAAACCAGACTCAATAGCAATCTTCTCAATAATATTAGCATTATCAAAAGGAACTCCAAGTACATTTGATTCATGCCCGACAACAAGAACAATACGTGCATCTTTTTTACATACTCTTGAAAGCTATTTTAAAGTATCTGCTATATCTAGACAATACTGAACTACAGTATAAAAACGATTTCCTCTATTTGCCCTGTTAGAACCAATCTCTGATTTTGCTATTTTGAGCAAATTCCACCCTAAAAATTCAGCATATTTTCTATAGTTTTGATGATAATTAAAGACATTAATATAAGGTGGCGAAGTAACAACAAAGTCTATTTGATTATCTGAAATAGGGAGTAATCTTGCGTCAGATAAATAAGCTGTTATCTTTTTGTTTGAGTTAGGTAAATTTTCAATCAGTTTTACTAATTCATAAAATTTGCTTTGAATCAACTCATTAGTAATGTTAAATTTTGCTCCATCAATTAGAATTATCAATACATCAAATATTACCTTGGCATTTTCATCCAGTTTACTCCTGACTTTTGAGATTTTTCTTCTAAATATTCAACTTCTTTTTCATAGTCGAGTAATATTCTGATGGGAAACTCTTTGTCTAAAATTTCTCTTACCTGACTTAAAATTTCTTTTTTATGAGGCTGATTAATCAACTCATATATTTTCCCAAACATCCAAGCAACAGGATTAATATCACATCCATAAGCTTCTATAGATAAATACCCAGCTTCTAATAAAATAGTTCCACTACCAGCAAAAGGATCGAGAACAACTGAATTTATTGGGCAATAAGCTCTAAGAATAGTTTCAATTAATTCTGGAGAAAACTGACCCCTCCAGGTAAATAAATTACTTCTTTTTTATTAGCAATATCTAGAAGCTTTTGGGAAATAGGTTGGTCAAATTCTTGCAACTATTACTATCCTTTTAGTTAAAATGTTAGTAGTCAGATTGGCAAATATTCAGTATTCTGGGGTAATAGGGAGCAGAAAGTACAGTAGCGCACAAGGAATAGACTTACGCAAAGACACTATATAATGGTTTGACTGTGGCCTACCCTAGTCAGCACCCGCACCCTCTCGCGAGGAATGAAAAAGATGAGCTGAAGCGAAAAAAAGTGAGTGCGTAATTCTGGGGTCTCCTCGAAATAAGGACGCACTCAAGACAGACTTATTAGTATTAAGAAGGCGAGCATTATTCATGGAAAGTTGCCCTTTAATGATGCACTGCTGATTGGTCAGAGGCTAAATACTCGTCTTCTATAGAACTCATTTGGGATTCAGATGGGGTAGTGACTTTTGCTGCATGACGCTTTGATACAAATTGTTCTGGATCGATTCTATCAAAAGTAGGAGGCAACCAAACTCTGATGACAAGCAACCCTCCTAAAACCAATAGCAAAACACAAGCAACTAAAATCTGAACCCATGGCGTTTCTAAAACGCCACGCACAATAATTTCTCTGAGAACAGAAACAATTGATACTTCAACAGCAACTCCAATAGAAACTCGGCGCTCTTGCAAATAGATAATTAACAGACGAAATAATTCAACCAGAATTAACAGAAACAAAATATCTGAAGTAACAGATTGAAAATCTAAAGGAGGAATTAGTGATAGTACCATCTGCCATAATTCAAGGATCATAAAGCTGAACAGTCCAATGCACAAGCAAATGACAATGAAATCTTGTACGATTTCTAAGAGTCGAATAACTCCACTACTATTTAGCCAGCGATACCAGGGAAGAGATGACGGTTGATTGATTTTCATAGAGAATGCTTAATGATTTGCTAATTTGATATATTTAGACCAATATTCGCCACTTTGATCGACAACACTCAGAGATAGAAATACTACTCTCGGAAAACTAAAATTTAACAACGCTTTTAAGAGGGTTTCAGATTTATTTATCTCAAATTTCTATTCAAGTGGTTTGAAAAATTTTCAAAGCATCAGTTAATTGACAGACAGTTTTGACTTAGTTCAACATAGCAGTATCAAAATTCAAGGTTGTTGTCTTATAGCTTAACTATAAATTTTACAAATAACAATACTAAATAAACAGAAAAATATTGATCTAATATAACTTCTGCTTAACTCTCTCTAGTTTTGTTCGACCTAACGCCCAACCATAAGGATTTTTGGAAATGCTGAACAAGGGGTGTATTATTACGAAATCGTATACTAAGAGCAATATTTAAAAATAACCTTGATTTAAAACCTTATTTATAGATGGATTACCATTATCAATCATCCTTTGAAAATTCACCGTCTAAATTTTAGCAGTAAATAAGCACCCGACAAATTTTGCTATTTGTAAATTGTGGCCAGTAGGACTATGTAGAATAGGCGTTTTCTACATAGTGTTAAACTATCAATAGTTAAGACAAACTTGTAGCTTTTGTAGTAAAAGGAGAATTTTGGCGATCGCGAAATTGAGGTACTGATAACTGATAACTGAAATGACTCTGGTTAGATACACCAACGATCCCCCTAAATCCTCCTTAAAAAGGGGGACTTTTGGTTTCCCCCCTTGTCAAGGGGGGTTAGGGGGGATCTCAAGCAGTGTACCTCACGCTTACTGAGAAATGCTATGAGGTAAACCAACGATCCCCCGCGCATCCCCCTTAAAAAGGGGGACTTCTGGTTTCTCCCCTTGTCAAGGTGAAATACGTTAATGTTTGCTACCAAAAATTGATAGGAAGATTGAAGGATGGGGAGATTAACAAGTAGCACATTTTTTTGTCTTGTACTTCATATAATATTTATTGGTGCATGAGGACAAATAATTTGTTGGGTTTTGTTCCTCAATTCAACCTACAAACAGGTAGTCTGGCAAAATAATTTGTTGGGTTGCACTCGCTTAACCCAACCTACAAATTAGAAAAATTATGTTAGAAAAATATACAAAGGAATAGCTTGGTGTCTTGCTTGGGGAGATAAAAAAGAACCTCAATTTGACATATCAATTTTACAAAAAATTCGCCAAGATGAAAGTGAAGTGCCTTCAGAGCTTATACCGATAATAAATAAAGTCCAAAAACTGCAAGAAATTGGAGATTATTTTCCGGAAAAAATCCAAGATTTGCAGGAAGAATATCCAGAACTTTGGGATGAAAAAACACCCATAGGTTTAGTTTATGGCGGAGCAACAAAAATCAAACAATACGTTTTTGAGGCAGCTAAACTAACAGATATTCGCGGAGCATCGGCAATTTTAGATAAGATAAATTTAGAAGATTTGCCAGATTTTTTTGAACGGGATACCAGAAGTAGAAATTGGCTAGATGAAAAGAGAAATTTTCCTCAACTTTCCCAAGCACTTATTCCAGAATTAAGAGTCTATTCCACAGGGGGAAATATTCTGGCATTTTGTCCGGTAGCTTTTGTAGATGACTTAGCAAATTCCATCGAAAAACGCTATACGGAAGAAACTTTAACAGCAAATTCCTGTGCGGTGGGTTGTACATTTCGACTTTTGGAAATACGATTTGGCTTACTCCGAGAAAATATCGAAAATACACCTTGGTTAGATTGGTATCGGGAGAATCATACTAATAGTTTGGTGCAAAGTTATTTTGGATTATCCAACGAAAAAACAGAGGAAAAAGAACTCAGAGAAAATTTCCAAAATCGTAAAAGTTTCAACGAACTAACAACCAAACTAGCAGCACTATTTAATCAGCGTCGGAATGGCAATGATTTTAATAATAATTTGCATGAAAATCGTCCCAGTCGCAAATATCCACCAATGTTTGAAACCCATCCATATTTGCGGAGAGACGAAGGCGATCGGCGGATAGCAGCAATGCAAACTGACTTACCTAATAATCCATATTATTCAGAAGTTTTAGCCAGGAAACATTTAGTAGGACAAATAACTAAAAGAGAAGATGATGATGCTAAAAAATGGTATAAAAAAGGAGGTTTTGATTGGCAGCCAGACAAAGATAATATTGAAAGTTGGGGAACTAAATTTGAAAAGTTCTTAAAAGAAGCAGATGAGGCAAAAAGACTAGAACTAGCCAAAAAATATAATCCAGAATCTCATTCATGGGAAAAATTAGAAGCAGCACGAAGTCTCAGAGAATTAGGAAATGTCTATAATGGTTTTATTGCTTATATCTATGCTGATGGTAATAACATGGGAGGATATATTCAGAAAATTAAAACACCGGAAAAGTATAAAAAATTTAGCAAAGATATTTTTGAAGCGACGGAAAGATCGGTTTATTTTGCCCTAGCAGAACATCTACATCCACACGAGTTAAAAAATCTCACTGACCCCGATAATGAAAATCGTAATGACAAATGGATTCATCCTTTTGAAATTTTAGCAATTGGTGGCGATGATGTGATGTTAATTGTGCCTGCTAATAAAGCTTTAGAAATTGCCAAAACTATCGGCGAAAAATTTGAAGAAATATTAGCCGAGAAAACAGGTTATAAACCAGAAGCAGAAACAGAAAAATCAACTTATGAACCAGAAAAAGTACATCGTTATTTAAAACAAACACCTAATCAAAATAAATCTTCTCTAAGTATGTCAACCGGAGTTTTAATCACAGCGGAAGACACACCTGTTTATTATGCAGAAAGCTTAACAAATCAACTGTTAAAATCTGCAAAAAAACGAGCAAAAAAATTAAAAGAGAAAGGATATTTAGGAGGCACAATAGACTTTTTAAGCTTGAAGTCAGTGACAATGATTTCCTCCAATATTGAAGGATTTAGGAAAGAAGCATTAACCAAGGAAAGAGGAGCTACACTAAAATTATATGCAGCTCCTTATACATTACATGAAATAGGAGGTTTAATCGAATCAGTCAAAGCATTAAAAGAGTCAAAATTTCCCAAATCACAAATTTATCAAACTCGAAGTTTCTTGGAAAAAGGTAAAAATACAGCTATTCTCAATTATCGTTATTTTCGTGCCCGTCTTGAATCAAAAGATAAGCAAGAAATCTTAAAAAATGAATTTGAAGAACCCTGGTGCGAGGCTAAAACAAATAAGGGGAATGTAGCACCTTGGATGTACGACCAAGAGGAAATGCTTTATGAAACAATTTGGCGAGAAATAGTAGATATTTATGATTTTATTGAGATAGAAGACAAAACATCAAAAGAACAAACATCAGAACAGTCTATTCATTAATTGATAATGGATAATTGATAATTGATAATTACCGAAAATTTGTGGTTTAAAGCCTCCCTTTTAAGGGGATAATAAATAAAAATTTTCCTTTCAGTCAATCCTCTTCTTTTCAAGGAGAGGTAATTGTTAATTATTCATTATTCATTATTCATTATTAATTGTTGAACTAGGGTTTTAACTGTTACGGAATTGAATATAAGGAAATAGTATTAATGGATAATGGATAGTGGATAATGGATAATGAAAGAATTCTCGCGCCTCTCTAACTCTTTAATTATCAATTATCAATTGTCAATTATCCATTGGTAAAGGGAGGCTTCAAGGCGCGAATTATTTAATTATTAATTATTAATTATTCGGTAAGAGTAGGGTACATTAGATGTAAGCATTCAGCTATCAGCACTTCCCTGCGGGATGCTACGCAAACAGCGTTCAGCTATTGCTTTTAGTTTTAGATAAAAGCTTTAGTAATTGAGGCAGAATTTATGGTTACTACCAAAGTCGGCTAAAACAGTCTATATTCATTGAAACCCCCTCATGAGAGCTGACAGCTGACAGCTAATAGCTGAATGCTTACCATTAGATACCGAAAATTTAAGAGCCATGAAAGATATTTATAAATCCGTCGTAACGCACCATTTTATTCTAATTTATCTACTACAAACCAAACAGGAGGTTAAGCAATGATTTCTCTTCAGCAGTTAACAAACTCTGTAGAAACTTATTCAATTACTGCCATTATAGATACGGCATTATGTGTAGGTTCGGGAGGTTCTTCCGGTTCATTAGCAGACAAACCAATTATTAGGAATGCCGAAGGAAATTTATTAATTCCAGGTTCTCAAATCAAAGGTCGTTTGCGCCATGAATGTGAAAAAATCGCCAGAGGACTTAACTGGGCAATTTGTGAATCTCCCAACCCCGAAACTATGTGTCCTAAAAATCACTTTTAACAGAAAACTTTTGGATTAATGAATATAAATTTCGCGACAAAATTAGTGGTGAAAATACATTTCACTGTTTAATATGTCAAATATTTGGTAATTCTTCTTTAGCCTCCCGAGTAATCTTTAACGACTTAATTTGTGAAGAAAATCCAGAAAATTTACCAGAGATATTACGTCCGGGAGTCACAATTAATCGCCGACGGGGAACGGCAGAAGAAAACAAACTTTATTTCCTCGAAACTTCTCCGGTTAATGCTCAATTAAGATTTACAGGAGAGATTTTAATTCAAGGAAATATTAATCCTAATTATGTAGATTATGCCCAAGCATTAATCTGGGCAGGTTTACAACAAATAAATGCTCTGGGTGGCAGTAAATCTGTTGGGTTGGGGTGGTTAAAATGGGAACTTCCAGAAATTTCAGTAGATGAAAAGGTCTGGCAATTTCTAGTAAAAGAGGAGGTTAATAATTAATAATTAATAATTAACAATTAATAATTAATAATTACAGCAGATTCGGTCGTATGTAATTAATTACCTTTATTGAAAAAGAGGATTAACAAAAGTAATTTTTGCTTTTTTGTCCTTAAACAGAAAGGCTTTAGACCTTAAATTATTCGGTAAAATGAAAAAATAGAATTAGAGATTAAGGCTTTATCTCCTCTAGCAATTAGTCGTCAGAAACCAGGCAGTTCAATTAATGAAACAATGGACTATATTCCTGGTTCAGTAATTAGAGGAGCAGTGGCAGCGAGAATACTTCAAGAATCAGGTAATGAATCTGAAGATTTATCAGAAAGTGGGGGTGATTTTCAGAGATTATTTTTGAGTGAAAATCCAGCAATATTTCAAAATGCTTATTTAAACAGCTTATATGATGATGATGGGGATTTTAATGAAGTTTTAGTTTTACCTGCAACTTCACTTAGTTCTAAGACAAACTCTGGTTTTAAGTCGGAAGAAAAAAATGGTGTATTTGACACTTTAATCGACCGCTTTTGTGCCGAAAATAATGGTTGTCTTTACGACCCAAATTGTCCAGAAGATGGAGGCAGAGTAGAACCATATAGTGAGTTTTACAGTAAACCAGAAGATGAAGAGGAATATTTTCTTCATAAAACTAAGAAACGTCTATTAACTAGGACTGGTATTAATCGTAGAAGAGCTACTTCAGAGGAGGAGGTATTATATAGTATAGAGGTAATAAATGAATCTCCAATAAATCATAGAAAAACTGAAAAATCTGTAGTTTTTTGTGGCTCAATATTAGTTTCTGATAATGAATTGGCAGACTCACTCCAAAATTTTATTCAAGAAAGAAAAATATCTTTCGTTTAGGAAATTCTAAATCTAGAGGATTAGGTAAAGTAGAAATTACTGCTAAAGCTGTGGATATCGAACTAAATCTAGAGGAACGAATCACAACTTTTAGCAATAAACTAAAAAATAGATGGGAACAATGGAAAGTATTTAATAACAAACTACAAAAATTACCAGAAAACAGAACTTACTTTACCCTAGACTTACAATCAGATGCTATACTGACAGAAAATTGGCAAAGAACTACAGTTATTTCTCCAGAAATGTTACAGGAATTTTCAGAAGTAGAAGATTCATCTTTAGAACTTCATGTCGCCTATAGTTCCTACGATTATTTATCAGGTTGGAATTCTGCCTGGGGTTTAATGAAAGATGTGGAATTAATAACTAATAAAGGAGGAGTTTATTTATTCAGTACAACAGAAAAAGAAACTTGGATAAAAGCCTTAGAAAAATTAGAAATTATGGGAGTAGGAGAGCGTACTTATGAAGGATTTGGCCAAGTTAGAATTTGCGATGAATTTCACTTAGTCTTTCGAGAGGAGGCAGTCTAAAAATGGATAATATGCTTCAAGCAAAACTAGATTTGAGGATTGAATTAGAAATTGGTAAACGTATGGATGATTCGATCATTCCTAATAAAATAAACAAAATATTCAATGATATTTTTGTTAAAGATGATTCTAAATCTCCATTTAGAAATGTGTTGGCGGCTGCAACTGAACCAGGTACATCTATAGAAGTAATTAAAAACTATATTCGATATCAGGTTGGACGTAGTGGTTCTAGTGAAATTTGGAAAACAAAAAAGGAGAAAAATGGCAAGATTTTTGCACAAGAAGTTGTAGAACATATTCAGGAATTACAAGATGATGCTGAAAATATTACTAAGGATTTGGAAAAATCAATTTATCAAACAATTAGCTTGGATAGTAGGCTCAATAAAGAAGAAAAAATCAAAAATTAAAGGAATTAAATCAGCAATTGCCGGAATTAAAAAAGAAAATTCATCTGAGACTTACCCAACTTTATCTTGGGTATTTGGCGAGAGAGCATACAGCATTATCAGGAGAAAGAAAAGTCAATAATAAAAAAACAGATAGAACAGATAAAACAGATAGACCAATTCTAAATAAATCTAATAGGAGGTAAGAAAAAATTATGGCTAGATTAGTAATTTCAACAGTTGGTACAAGTTTATTAACTAATCAAATTAAAAACAGTGAAAAAAAATTGAGTTCTCGGTTGCGAGATACTGCCAACTCTACAGAAAATGAAATAGGAGAAGATGTTCAAGATATAATTTTTAAAATGGAAAGGAGGGCTAAAAAAATACTCACTGGAGGTAATACTCTGGAAATTAAAGAAGCTAGTGCAGAATTAAATGGTATTTATGAGTTATATGACAGAAACTTAGAAGCAGGAAAAGAAGATATTCACTGGTTAATTGCTACTGATACTGCTCAAGGGAGGAAGACTGCTGAAATAGTAAAAGACTTTTTAATTGAAAAAGGAATTACTAATACACAGATTTTTCCTGAATCAGGTTCTAAGTTTTCCACAAAACATACTGATGTATTTTCTCAAGGTATTGCGAGAATAATACCCTCTGGGTTGCCAGTAAATTTTAGATGCGTGACTTGACCTTATTGCTCAAATACTGGTTTGGTCAAGATCAAGAAACAGCATTATTTGGAGAAAGAAAGGTCAATAATAAAAAACAGATATAAAAATTAAACCAGCTTTAAATAGATTTAATAGGAGGTAATCAAAAACTATGGCTAGATTAGTAATTTCAACAGTTGGTACAAGTTTATTAACTAATCAAATTAAAAACAGTGAAAAAAATTGAGTTCTCGGTTGCGAGATACTGCCAACTCTACAGAAAATGAAATAGGAGAAGATGTTCAAGATATAATTTTTAAAATGGAAAGGAGGGCTAAAAAAATACTCACTGGAGGTAATACTCTGGAAATTCAAGAAGCTAGTGCAGAATTAAATGGTATTTATGAGTTATATGACAGAAACTTAGAAGCAGGAAAAGAAGATATTCACTGGTTAATTGCTACTGATACTGTTCAAGGGAGGAAGACTGCTGAAATAGTAAAAGACTTTTTAATTGAAAAAGGAATTACTAATACACAGATTTTTCCTGAATCAGGTTCTAAGTTTTCCACAAAAAATACTGATGTGTTTTCTCAAGGTATTGCGAGAATAATACCCTGGATAAAAGAGCGTACAAATAAACATAAATTCAGATATCAATCCCAAGCAAAAATAGTTTTTAATCTGGTGGGTGGATTTAAAGCTGTGCAGGGATATATGAACACTATAGGAATGTTTTATGCAGATGAAATAATTTATATTTTTGAAGGGTCAGATAAATTAATTAAGATTCCAAGAATTCCTATTGATCTTAAATTAGATGAGGTTGAACTTTATAAAGTTCCCTTAGTAATGATGGCTCATGGAGAAGTATCAACTTCTTGGGAAGAAGCTCAAAAAGTTCCTAAAGATTGGGTTTTTGTTGTTGACGAAGAAATGACTTTATCAATTTGGGGGCAGTTAATTTATCAAAAATATGAAGAGGAACTTCTATCACAAATACAAAATAAACCACTAAAATTTCCTAAAATTGAATACAAACAAAGTTTTCTAGATGACTATAAAGGTAAACCAAAAGATGAAAAAATTATCTTGCAAGAAAATCTAGCTAGGTTAGCTTGTCTTCTAAACGTAAATAAAGATGGTATTAGTGCTGTAGAACAGGATGATATTTTTCAGCTTCGCAGTTATGTTGATAAGCACAAAGATTTAGATCATTTTGACCTCTCAAATGATCGTTGTGTTAGTTGTTTAGTCTCAGGTAATACTTTACAACTTCGTCACTATGGAGAACATAGTTATGTCAACGATAACCCCTAATTAGGGTTTGCGCTCAAAAGTCTTTCTTCAGGAGTAGGGGAGCGGGGGAGTAGGGGAGTAGGGTAGGGACGCTGCATAAGGGCGTCCGTACGGGAGAATTTTTTGGCCCAACTCAGCAGCAAAAATGCGCTCCTTTTTGAGCATGAAGAGCTGAAAACAAAGGTATTACAGACCTAAAAAGGCTAAAACCTTTATTTGTAAATGCTTTTAGATTTAATCAGCAAACCCTAATTATTCGATTTTGACACATTTAGAAATCGCTTATAAATTGAAGGAAAACTTTCTGGGTTGCCAGTAAATTTTAGATGCGTGACTTGACCGTATTGCTCAAATACTGGTTTGGTCAAGATCAAGAAACAGAATTATTTGGAGAAAGAAAGGTCAATAATAAAAAAACAGATATAAAAATTAAACCAGCTTTAAATAGATTTAATAGGAGGTAATCAAAAACTATGGCTAGATTAGTAATTTCAACAGTTGGTACAAGTTTATTAACTAATCAAATTAAAAACAGTGAAAAAAAATTGAGTTCTCGGTTGCGAGATACTGCCAACTCTACAGAAAATGAAATAGGAGAAGATGTTCAAGATATAATTTTTAAAATGGAAAGGAGGGCTAAAAAAATACTCACTGGAGGTAATATTCTGGAAATTCAAGAAGCTAGTGCAGAATTAAATGGTATTTATGAGTTATATGACAGAAACTTGGAAGAAGGAAAAGAGGATATTCACTGGTTAATTGCTACTAATACATACCAAGGAAGGAAAACTGCTAAAATAGTCAGAGATTTTTTAGTTAAACAAGGAATTACTAAGACACATATTTTTCCTGAATCAGGTTCTAATTTTTCCACAAAAAATACCTATGTATTTTCTCAAGGTATTGCGAAAATAATACGTTGGATAGAGGAGCGTGAAAATGAACATAAACTAAAAAATGATTCCCCAGCCAAAATAGTATTTAATTTGGTAGGTGGATTTAAAGCTATTCAGGGATATATGAATACTATAGGGATGTTTTATGCAGATGAAATAATCTACATATTTGAAGGATCAAATCAATTAATTAGAATACCAAAACTTCCTATTGAAATTAAATTACCAGAAGGGAGTAAAGACTATAAAGTACCTTTAGCAATGATGGCTCATGGACAAGTATCAAATTCTTGGAAAGAAGCTCAAAAAGTTCCTAAAGAGTGGGTTGATGTTACTGAAAAAGAAATGACTTTATCAGCTTGGGGGCAGTTAGTTTATCAGCAATGTAAGGAAGAGTTATTTTCTTCTGAAAGATTGTTAGATTTTCCTTGGTTACATTATCAAGATAGTTTTTGTGATGATTATGAAAACATTACAGATAAGACAGAAAAAGTTCAGTTACATAAAAAGTTAGCTGAAGTTTCATATAGGTTAAAAGAGTCTAATGGTGATACAAGTGTCTTGCGTGATAATGATTTAAAATATAGTCCCTACAAAGGAATAAAAGATAAAGATATCTACCATTTTTATATAAATATGTCTTTACGAGTTAGTTGTAAAAAGATGGAAAATGGCAAATTAAGTTTGCGATATTATGGCGATCACCCTCATGTACAAGGAAAAGAATTAAAGAAGAAAAAATAACTATGTTTGACACATTTAAAAATCGCTTAGAAATAGAAGGAACACTTAAAACTGTCACTGCATTACGCATAGGTGCAGCACGTTCCACCGAACCCATCGGTTCAGACTTACCTGTTGTCAAAGACGTACTCGGACAACCTCTAATTCCTGGTTCCAGTTTCAAAGGTGCATTGCGCTCCCGTCTCGAAAGTTTCCTCAGAGGTATTCTGGGAAGCAACCCCCCGTTTAGTTGCCAACCCCGCAGTCAATGAGGAATGGTCTATCACAGCAGAGCAAATGAAAGAACTAAAAGAAAAACACACTAAAATTGCTCAACAGAAAAAAGAGTACAACAAAGATGTGGAACTAACAGCAGAAATTTTGAAAAAAACAGACCTCATTTCCCACCTTTTCGGTTCCCCCCTGGGTTGCCAGTAAATTTCAGGTACGCGACCTAACCGTATTACCCGACTACTGGTTCGGTCAATATCAAGAAAGAGACGGAGTAGCGATCGACCGAGACACCGAAACTGCAGCAGATGGAAAACTCTATGACTTTCAAGTGGTTCCCGGAGGAACACCTTTTTTATTTAAAGCAGTTGTCGAAAATGCTGAAGAGTGGGAGTTAGGTTTATTGATAGTCGGTTTGCATCAGTTTGAGACCGAACAAATACCACTAGGGGGTGGGCGATCGCGTGGTTTAGGTGTCGTGAAGCTGGAAATTGAAAATATGAAGTGGTTTGACATGAGTGATAAACAAGACCCGAACAAAACTGACCCCCAGAAATTAATTAAGTATTTGAAAGAATTAGTTGGTGGTGAAAATATTTCTTTTGTTGATGGAAAAGAACTGAAAGATAATTGGGTACAAGCATTAATTAATCATCTTGAACAAAAAATTATTCCCACTGCTGAAGTAGAGAAAAAGTAGGTTGGGTTAAGCGATAGCGCAACCCAACAAATATATTGAGCAGGGGAGTTGGGGAGTTGGGGAAAAGTAAACATAAGCTGATTTTATTCTTGAGGCAAAATTTCACCTTAGTAGACTTTATTCTTGGTAAAATTTAACATGGTGAATACTCCCATATTTCTGATTTTAAATAATCCGTATATCCGTGGCAAAATCCGTGTCTATATCTGTTGGGTTTCCTTACTCAACCAAACCTACAAAAATATAAGTAAGTTTTAAGTAAACTTGATTATTGGTAAAATTTAACATGGTGAACACTCCCATATTTCTGATTTTAAATCATCCGTATATCCGTGGCAAAATCCGTGTCTATATCTGTTGGGTTTCCTTCCTCAACCAAACCTACAAAAATATAAGTAAGTTTTAAGTCAACTTGATTATTGGTAAAATTTAACATGGTGAACACTCCCATATTTCTGATTTTAAATCATCCGTATATCCGTGGCAAAATCCGTGTCTATATCTGTTGGGTTTCCTTCCTCAACCAAACCTACAAAAATATAAGTAAGTTTTAAGTCAACTTGATTATTGGTAAAATTTAACATGGTGAACACTCCCATATTTCTGATTTTAAATCATCCGTATATCCGTGGCAAAATCCGTGTCTATATCTGTTGGGTTTCCTTCCTCAACCAAACCTACAAAAATATAAGTAAGTTTTAAGTCAACTTGATTATTGGTAAAATTTAATATGGTGAACACTCCCATATTTCTGATTTTAAATCATCCGTATATCCGTGGCAAAATCCGTGTCTATATCTGTTGGGTTTCCTTCCTCAACCAAACCTACAAAAATATAAGTAAGTTTTAAGTAAACTTGATTATTGGTAAAATTTAATATGGTGAACACTCCCATATTTCTGATTTTAAATAATCCGTATATCCGTGGCAAAATCCGTGTCTATATCTGTTGGGTTTCCTTACTCAACCCAACCTACAAAAATATAAGTAAGTTTTAAGTAAACTTGATTATTGGTAAAATTTAATATGGTGAACACTCCCATATTTCTGATTTTAAATAATCCGTATATCCGTGGCAAAATCCGTGTCTATATCTGTTGGGTTTCCTTACTCAACCCAACCTACAAAAATATAAGTAAGTTTTAAGTAAACTTGATTATTGGTAAAATTTAATATGGTGAACACTCCCATATTTCTGATTTTAAATCATCCGTATATCCGTGGCAAAATCCGTGTCTATATCTGTTGGGTTTCCTTCCTCAACCAAACCTACAAAAATATAAGTAAGTTTTAAGTCAACTTGATTATTGGTAAAATTTAACATGGTGAACACTCCCATATTTCTGATTTTAAATAATCCGTATATCCGTGGCAAAATCCGTGTCTGTACTCAAAATTAAAAATAATAATTATGCACAAAAAATTTGTTAATCATTGCACCATTGATATTAATTTAATTCCCGACGGACCAATTTTAATTAAGTCTGGTAGACAAGGTGCTGACCCCACAAAACCTGATATGGAATTTGTTGAAACTTACTATCAAGGGAAGCGATCGCTCTATTTACCAGGAAGTAGTTTAAAAGGTGCTATTCGCGCCCATTCTGAAAGAATTGTTAGAACAGTTGGCAGGGAAAATAGAGATAAAAATAATCCTGACATTCTTTGGGCAAGTAATCCTTTAAATGAACGCCAATATGACTACTTAAAAAGCTTATCTAGTACGGATCAAATTTATCGGCAATCATCTTTTACAGACCAGATGTTTGGTAGTACCTTTATTGCTAGTCGTGTCAGAATAGAAGATGCTTATCCTACCGAAATTAACCAATTAAAAATAGAGGAAAGAAATGGCGTGGCAATTGATAGAGTATTTGGTTCTGCAAAACCTGGTGCTTTGTTTAATTATCAAGTTTGTACTTCTGGAGAATTTAAGACCAAAATTCATTTGAAAAATTTTACATTAGCTCAATTAGGTTTAATTGGTTTAGTATTGAGAGACCTAAATGAAGGTTGGTTTGGCATAGGTTTTGCTAAATCTCGTGGGTTAGGAACTGTTGGAGTTAAATATAATTCCGCCGTTGTAAAATATCCTGGTTGTAAAGTAGAAGAAAACCAAATTTTTACTATTGGGAAAAGTCAAAAATCATGGTCTCATACTTCTTTATTAGGAGCAGGAGAATTTTTCTCAGAAGATGAACCAAATGATTATGGTTTTCCTCAACCAGATCGTACAGAAACTCCTGTCGGTGCTAAACCAATGGACTTAGGATTTGGAGTTGAATTAACTTGGCAAGGAGAGGTAATTCACGATTTATTTATGAGAGCTGTTAAATCTTGGAGCAACCTTTTAGAAGGAGGAAAAGCAGCATGAGTTTTGTGGGAACTAGACAACTAAATTCTGTGGATGAATTAGAGGAATTATTAACTAAAATTTCTCATGAGAATGCAAATAGTTATTATTTCTTGCGCTGGCCTCACAAAGTCAGCGGTATTGTCAAAAATTTACCATCAGAATTTCCTAGCTCAGAAGGACAAATGTTTAACGAAAAATTAGAATTACGCTGGAAAAAAAATCATAAAGGTTATCAAGTTTTAGTTTTGAGTGAAGCTGACTTTATACCTGATTTTCAACCTGTAGGTCCTGATTTTTGCCATAATTTGTATTTGTTGACAATTGCTCAACTATTGAATGACAAATACTTGAGATTATTCAGTTTTTATTTTCATGCCTTGATTCAGCAAAGCCGAAAAACTTGGGAAACTAAAACAATAAGTGCTGTTACTTATTGGAAAAAAATAAAGATAAAAATAAAGATATAGAAACTCGTTTTCCTAGAAAATTTAAAGTTGAACGTGATAACTATAATATAGATATAGCCCAACGTTATTTTATAGATGCTCAAACTGCCACAGTACATTTTGTTGCTTTAACAATTGAAAGTAAATAACAAAAATGCCTAATAATTTATCTAGAGAAATTTCTGTTCCTAAACCCTATAAATTAATCCCCTTTTCTGGCAGGATACCGCACTTAGAACATCCTGCCGGACACGATAAATTTAAACCAGATTATTTGCATGGAACTTTATTTTTAAATCTGACAGTACAGACAGCTTTACACATTTCTACAGGTATAGTTGTTTTAGGTAGTGATGTGGGAAAAAATTCGATTCCTTTGATTAAAACTATGACTCAGGGAATTGATAATAATTTGATAATTCAGGGTAGTTCTCTGAAAGGTTGTATTCGTTCTGTTTATGAGGCAATTACTAATAGCACTTTAGGAGTTATTACCAAAAAATATGATAGTAAAATACCTCAAAAATTTTTGCCACTTACTCATAGAGATAGTTTATGTTCTCTCAAGAAGCTTTGTCCTGCTAGTCGTATATTTGGTGCTATGAATTGGCAAGGTTTGATTGAATTTACAGATGCTAAATGTAAAAAAGTTAGTTCTGTAGGATTTATGCCTTCTTTATATGCTCCTAGACTGGAAATTAATGACGAAAAAGAAAAAAATCCTACCTATTTTAATGAACAAGGCAAAGTTAAAGGTCGAAAATTTTATTACAATACTAACGGGGAAGTTGATAAGGGTAAGAACAAAGGTATCCCTGTAGAGAAAGCTGGAAATCAATATATTTTTACCACTAAATTACAGTTTAAAAATTTCAAACCAGAAGAATTAGGGACTCTATTTATTGTTCTTGGGTTAGACCCTAATTATCCATTTACTCTAAAAGTTGGTGCAGGTAAACCAGTCGGTTTTGGCACAATGAAAATAGAAGTGAGTGAAGCTAATGTGCTGCAAAATAATCAAGATGTGAAAAATCGCTATTCTACTTATAAACCTCCAGAAACTAATAATTTTACTGGAGACGAATTACAGCAATTTATAGAAGAAAAAATTCAATTTGCCCACGAAAGCAATAACAAAATTATCGCTCAAACTTTATTAGAAGGAGTAGCTGAAGTGCTACGTTATCCAACTGACCGCGAACCACCGGAGGGAAATTACTAATGTTTATTAATGATTCTCAAACTGAAAAATTAACAGACGAACAATGGAATGTTGCTCATGCGATCGCCAACAACTTAACTAGAGACAAAACTGATGTAAATGAATTAAATAAAGTTATTTCTTATCTTCATATTTTTATCCATAGAGATAATATAGGTTCTGATTTTTTTGAATATTTAGAAACTTTAGAAAATTATGGAAACGAGATAGGACATAGCGACCAAACTCATAAATATTATGAAAAAATTAAAAGATCCTGCAAAAAATATCTCAAAAAATATGAAAACAAACCTCCAGTAATGTTGACGATTTTAGGTTGGGTATCTCGATTAATGAAATATTACGAGTATTTTCAAAAAACTTATCAATTTCAAGTGGCAGATATTTTGGATGCTCTGGTAATTAAAAAATCTCAGGGTAACTTTGTTACTTATGAAATAGAAGGTATTCCCTATAAAGAAAAAGAAGCAAAAAAATTCGATTTGATTCCTGATAATCAAACTGTCAAAGTTATTATTAAATCTTTGAAGGAAGATGGGAGTATTAATCATATTAAATTTTACAAATAATAACTTTGAGAGGAAGGAGGAAGGAAGAAGGAAGAATATTGCGTTGTCTGAGTTTCAAGCTTTTGATATGTCCTAATATCAATTTAAAAAAAGAATGTTACGAGTAATAGGGGAAATTAAAATACTTTATAGGAGATATCCCTTGGACTAAAAAGATAAATTATGAGCTAAGAAATGATATCAAAGCTATTCATTTTGACTCCTGACTTCCTCTCCTGGGAGGGGTTAGGGGTGGGTTTACTCCTAAGACATAACCTAGTCATTTGTAGCAAATATTTATCAAATTAATATTACTCATTATATTGAATCCTATAAATTCGATTATTCATCTCTTCAGTAAACAACAAACTCCCGTCCGGCAAAACCTCTAAACCAGTCGGACGACCCCAGGTAGTTTCCTCTGAAATATCCAGAAAACCTGTCAAAAAGTCTCGATATTCTCCAGTGGAATTACCATTTCCATCAAAGGGTACAAAAACTAATTTATAACCTGTGGGTTCCTGACGATTCCAACTACCTCTAAATGCCACAAATGCTCCATTTTGATATTCTTCTGGGAAAGTTTTACCATCATAAAATTGAAGTCCTAAAGGAGCAGAATGAGCTTGAAATAATACATCAGGTGTTTGAGTTTCAGCTACTAAATTCGGATTTTCTCCTGCTCTTCTCGGGTCTTCTAAATTAGGTGAGAAATAAGCATAAGGCCAACCATAAAATTCTCCTGATTCTAATCCGGTTAAATAATCAGGAACTAAATCATCTCCTAACCCATCCCGTTCATTGACAGTGGTAAAAAGTTGATTTGTAATTGGATGAAAATCTAAACCCACAGGATTTCTTAAACCAAAAGCAAAAGTTTGTTGATTAGAACCATCTAAATTCATTACTTGAACTGATGCTCTGGGTAATGGTTCTACAGATACATTGGAGAGAGAACCAATAGAAACAAAAAGTTGATTATTGGGAGAAATTGCTAAGTTTCGAGTCCAATGACCTCCTGTTGGTAAGTCTGCTATTTTTTCACCAGTACCATTAATTTCTAAATCCCCAATATTGTAGGGATATCGTACTACTGAATCTGTATTTCCTACATAGAAGTAATCTTCGGTAAAAGCCATGCCAAAAGGTTGATTTAATCCATTTTCTGCATCGGCAAAAACTTGAGAAAAATCGACAGTACCATCACCGTCTGTATCGCGTAATAAACGTATTTGATTGAGTGGTGTTTCTGTTACTAATACATCTCCTGTAGGAGTAACTTCTAACCAACGAGGTCTTTCTAAATTTTCGGCAAAAACATTAACAGTAAATCCATCGGGAACTTGCAAAACTGGATTATCGGGAACAGGAATAATATTGGCAGGATTAGAAGCACTATCAGTAGCAAAAGGTATAGGTAATGAGTCTAGAGAAATACGGATATTTTCTGATAATAATGTTTGAGTTTCTAGAAAACTGCTGTTGCGGTTGTCATTGGATTCTATATCGATAGAAAAAAAGCTATTACTGTCTAATTCTGCAGGTAAAATACCTAAAACTCTACCTATGATGTTTCCCGACTGCCTAATTTTTATCGAAGTATCATTACCTCCAGTCATAGCAGTTTCTATTGTCAAATCATTAACTGTTAAACCCGAAGTTAAACCAAAGCGATCGCCTACTTCAAAATCTGTAATTACATCTGCTTCTTCTGAAAGTACAAAAATATCTACACCTGTTCCTCCAGTCAAAGTATCTATTCCTAAATCTCCATACAAAGTATCATTTCCCGTACCACCAATCAGAAAATCACTTTCTTTTCCTCCTCTTAATATATCGTTTCCCGCATCGCCATGAATCTCATCATTTCCTAAATTTCCACTCAGGAAATCATCATTATCACCACCGAAAATTAAATCTAAATTTTTGCCACCAAATATCGTATCGTTTCCTTGATTTCCATTGATTGTATCATTGCCTTGATTGCCATTAATAATTTCTGCATCTATAGCTCCAATAATTGAGTCATTGCCACTTAAACCAAGTAGACCACCAGGCAAATTGACAAGTAATCCTGGAGTTAGCTGAAAGTTGTCAGACTCAGAGGTTAATTCATAAAAACCGTCGGGAGTTTGCCCACTCATTGTTTTTGGATTTAGTTAAGTTTTTTCTATTTTATAGCAGGGAACAGGGAACAGTGGGAAAAACATTTCCTCTTATTCGGTTCATCATCAGCATAAGTCCTAAACTGCTATAAAAACCAGGTGAAAAGTTCAGAAAAGCTTTCCCAGGTTTTATATCATGTCCGGATAATTAGTCATAAAAAAACTTTCTCCTTCTGTTCTTCTTTGCTTTCCTCCTGACTCCTGACTCCTCCGTCTAAGGTTTTATATCATGTTCGGATAATTAGTGAGAAAAAAACTTTATTGTTGTTGATTAATCAAGGGATCAAACCTAAATTTAGCTCAATATAAAATGCTTTTCAATTAATAGTTAGACAATTGCCATTAAAGCACAATCATAGCTTAATTCACCAACGTCACTTTCTCCTTCTCCTGTTGTTTATTCTTCTTTCTTCCCTCCTGACTCCTGACTCCTGACTCTTCCATTTCGGATAATTAGTCATAAAAAAACTTTCTCCTTATGTTCTTCTTTCTTCCCTCCTGACTCCTGACTCCTGACTCCTTCGTCTCAACTTTTTATTTTGGCATTGAAGAAATACCTTTAAATAATAATATTAATCCCCCAATTAAAATTACTACTGCTAAACCACCACTCAGTAAATCAAGCCAACCACTATTTTCCATAATCAAACTCTGTTTAACTCTTAACAAATCTTATACCATACCTATTTTGTTACAGTCAATACTAACTTAACTAATAATCATTAAAATTTTATTTAATTTACTGGTTATTATGATAATTTGAGTAAATTATGTATACCATAGTATCTATGAGATTTTTATAAAATATTTAAAAAAATAATATATAACAAATCTAAGGAAGAAGCAGTACAAATGTAAGCATTTCCTGCGGAATGCTGCACAAACAGCTATTAGCAGTTAGCTCTTCCTGTAGAATGCTACGCAAACAGCTTTTTAATGAATTAACCAAGTATTTGCTTAACTTCTACTACATTTTGAACAAAGAATTGAAGCACAAGAACAACGAGCTTAAATTGTCCACTAAAGATAATAAAACTGATAGCTGATAGCTGACCGCTGACCGCTAAATGCTTATGTACAAATTCCTATTAAGTATTAAATTTACTAATTTTTTTCTATGAGCTATTGCCTCAACTTACATTGTCAACAACCTCAAAATCCCAAGGATGTAGAATTTTGCCAAACTTGCGGTTCAAAATTGTTACTGCGAGGACATTATCAAGTAATTAAACCTATTGGCAATGGCAGCTTTGGCAGAACTTTTTTAGCAGTGGATTTAGATAGATTTAATACACCTTGCGTAGTCAAACAATTTTTTCCACAAAATCACAACTTAATCTCTACTGAGAAAGCATCAGAATTATTTAAAAGAGAAGCAGAGCAACTATTAAAGTTGGGAGATAATCCTCAAATTCCCACTTTATATGCTTACTTTCAAGAACAAGAAAATCTTTATTTGGTAGAACAATTTATCCCCGGAAAAACTCTTCTCCAAGAATTAGAAGAACAAGGTGTATTTAGCGAGAATAAAATCTGGGAAATCTTATTAGAACTATTGCCATTATTAAAAAATATTCACGAAGAAAAAGTAATTCATAGAGACATAAAACCAGAAAACATATTACGATTTAATACTTCAAAATCACCAGAAAAAAGAAAACATCAATTAGTCTTAATAGATTTTGGCGTTGCCAAACAAAATAGTCAGGATTTTGCCACTGAAATTGGTACTATGACAGGTACATTAGGATATGCTCCAATAGAACAAATACGCGGAGGTAAAGCATATCCAGCTAGTGACCTCTACAGTTTAGGTATGACCTGTATTCACTTGCTAACTCAAACAGCACCTAACCAACTATTTGAGCCATTTAGTGGAGAATTAATCTGGCGATCGCATCTAGTTCAACAAGGAAGAGAAATTAGCGATCGCCTAGAAAAAGTCTTAGATAAATTAGTCAAAGACCTAGTAAAAGAAAGATATCAATCAGCTACAGAATTACTAACAGAAATCTCCCAGACATCAACTCCTAATATTCACCAAAAAACTCAGATTTATCAAGTAGAAAAAAAATCTTTAGCAGAAATACAAACTACTCAAGAAGTCCCCGATAAAGTGCCTCATATTAGTATCATTGTACAAGCAGAAGTAGAAGCATGGAAAAATCGACAAAATGTAGCAGAATCAAATGAATATAAGCTGGGAAAAATATTTCATAACAACATCAATAGCCACTATCAAAGCACTCAAAAATTATCAGAAGAACCACATCTTAACTATCAATCAAAACCACTGAATAACGTCATAGAATTTGAAAAGAAAAAAGCAAATTTATCTTCAACAAAAACAAAAATAAGAAACTATTTAAAACTCTCTCAGTTATGGAAAAGTGTACAAATTATCCAAGAACATAACCTTACTATAAACACCATAGCTATCAGTCCCCACGGTTTTACTTTAATAACTGGCAGCGATGACAAAATAATTAGACTATGGAATCTCAAAACAGGACAACTTTTGCATAAATTTTTAGGTCACACTGCCGAAGTATATACAATAGCTATTACCGCTGATGGTAGAAGAATTTTCAGTGGTGGAGACGATAGAACAATATTAGCTTGGAACTTACAGAAAAAAACAATTGCCGACAGATTTTATAGCCATTTAGGTTCTCCTTATAGTCATGGGGGTGGTGCTATTTTGTCAGTAGCTATTAGTCCTGATAATGAAACTGTAATAAGTGGCAGTGCTGACCATACAATTAAACTTTGGAATCAACGTAATGGAGAATTACTTTGTAGATTACATGAACATTTAGATAAAGTTTTCTGTGTTACTTATGCCAAAGTTAATAATACTGGTACGGCAAAAAATTCTCCTCAAAATCACATTTTTGCTAGTAGTAGTGCTGACAGTTCCATCAAAATTTGGCAAGCAGGAACCTGTGTCAGTCTGAAAACTTTAAGGGGACATTCTGGAGGAGTATATTCAGTTGCTTTTACTTCAGATGCTCAAGCGATCGCTAGTGGTGGTGCAGATCGAACTATAAAACTCTGGGATGTTCGCACAGGTGAGTTACTGAATATATTCAAAGGTCATTCTCGTGCAGTTTTGTCTGTTGCTATTAGTCCCGATAGTCAAATTCTTGCTAGTGGAAGTCTAGATGGTACAGTGAAATTGTGGAATTTGCACACTGGAAAATTATTAGATAGTCTTTGTGGTTACCATCCAGTGCAATTTACTCCAGACGGTCACACTCTAGTTAGTGGCGGTGAAGGAGGTCGGATTTTAATTTGGAAGTTGTAGTAATACTAACAGGACTTACGCAAATTGACTTTGAAACCACCATCTGTAGGTGCGAATGGTATTGGCTAACGCCAAGCTCTGAATGCTGCCTTCGCTGTAGAAGCCATTTGGTATCTTTGCCTGGGTAAAAATAAAAGGCATTGCTGATTCTGGGTATGATTTGATAATTTTGTATTTTTAATTTTGTCTTTTGGATGGTTTGAACTACTTGTTAGTATTAACTGTTCCCTGTTCCCAGTTAAGTGTTCCCTGTTCCTTATTCCCTATAAACCTACTTTCATGCCTTAATTCAGCAATGCCAAATAAAATATATCCAAAGTTTATAGAAGTACGTTACGTTTGCGCGATAGAACTCCGTTCCCCTACGCGAACGCACTTCCACTCACTAATTCTCTTTTCATTTTAATAAGCACCTACGCAGAGCGAATTACTTACTTCAAAAATACACGAAAATTTCTTCACAAGCAACCACCCTATATTTCTTATATATCAAGACTTTTAATAAATGGCCAAGGAAAGCCTGTTTGCACTCAAATTATCCCCATTTTTCCTCTTAAATAGCTCATTTGAACTTTTTTGGGAAAATTTAGTTTAAATTCCAAATATATTTGACAATATTTTATAAGTTTAATTTATACAAATGTTTTTTTAACCAATTATTAAACCTTAAAAGCTTACAGATAAAGCTTTTCAGAAGAAAAAACAGGAAGTATATTTTCTATAGAACCCCTGATTGGTATCTTTGCACGCGGTAGGGGTTTTTGGCAAAGGAGTCAAGAGCTAGAGAAATAGAATAGGGGAAAAAAGGTGGAAATTTGCCTGCAGATTCACCATTTTCCCATTTCCCCACACTCCCCACCCTCCCCACACATAGTAATGAGTACAGTGATGAAAGTTATACGTACCGTGATTGTATTGATTGCTTCTATAGTTCTATTTTCCGCTAATGTTAACCCGGCAGAAGCTGTAACACAAGACCCAGTATCTCTAACGGGCGAGTGGTTAGGAACTTGGACGAGCCTTAATGCTACCCAATATAACGGTACTATTGAGATTTCGATGATTCAAGATGGCGAAAAAGTTTTTGGTACCTCATTAGTAGGCAACACAAAATGTTTTCCCGACCGCACTTTTGAAGGTACACTCTCAGGCAAATATGACAACTTTGTCAATTTGCAGTTATATGCTGATCAAACCCCGATAAGCCAACTTTGGGGTGCCATAAGTAGAACCAAGAATGCTATAAGTTTGGTGTATAACTTTGACACTGACAGGTCTGATTGTTACGGGGATGTCGGAACAATGTTCATCTCTAAGGTTCAGGACTATTCCAAGATTTAGGGATTTAAATAGAAGTAATATCATGTCCGGATAATTAGTTATAAAAAAACTTTCTCCTTCAACTCCAGTTCTTCTTCTTTCTTCCCCTCCACCGGAGGGGAGGGGCGAGGGGTGGGTTGACTCCTGAGGAGGTCCTTCCCCTCCCCTCCACGGTCGGGGTTAGGGGTGGGTTGGGAGGGGAGGGGCGAGGGGTGGGTTGACTCCTGAGGACTCCGTAGTTATTTATTTATCACTGTTCAACCGGACATGATATAACTGATTTTGCGTGAATTCCCCAAAACAAGAGGAGATTCACTGGAATTTGTCTTTAGAGGATGTTTTAAAAGTCCCCGCAAGTATAATCTTAGGATTTGAACTGGGTTCAACTTAAATGGAAAATCTAAATTTCAGCCATTCACCAAGATATTTAGATGTGTCCATTACAGGAACACAAGAGACTTTTTAAACATCCTCTTAGTGCTATATACCTCGGTTTCTGATCGGATTCTGCTCACTCCCATCTCTCGGGACCTAAGGTGCTTGAATAATAATATCTGACCCCTTATAAGCAATCATCATGGTTGCAGCTGCGGTGTTAGCGGTTATTGGTAATGGGAATACAGAAGCGTCTATGACACGCAGTCCTGATGTCCCACGAACTCTAAGTTCTGTATCGACCACAGAGTTCTCATCAGATCCCATTCTGCAAGTTCCGCAATAGTGGTATGTTGTATCGGCTGTTTCTCTGATGTAACTTTCTAAATCTGTCCCCGGTTTTGGAGCAATTTGCTCTTTTCTCCATGGACTCAAGCTTGATTTATTGCCAATTTCGATACCTAAATTAAGCGCTATTTTACATGACTCAATATCTCCTGGTTCACTCAGATAAGCTGGGTTAATTAGAGGAGCATCATCAGGAGAATCTGAGCATAGAGTAACAGTTCCTTTACTCTTCAAGTGCATGACATTTGGCCACAACCAAAAGGAATTTCTTGGACCAAGGAAACCCTTGAGTGTCCCGACTCCCACAGAAGATTCTATATCAACGGCTAAATTGCTATTTGTCGTAGAACCAAAAATCACAGCAGGAGCTAGACTATAGGGATATATTGGAGCAGGTTTGTTCTCCGGAATAGAAAATCCAGCGCTAACAAAAAGGTCGTCATGCAAATTCTTCCCTACTTCTTTCTCATTGACAACTACATCAATATCAAATTTTCCTAACTCAGCTTCATCACCAATACCTGAAAGCATCAAGATTTTGGGAGTTGCAATTGCACCAGCACTCAGGACAATCTCATTTTCCACACCTACAGAATATTTATTTTTACCCTGAACATATTCAACACCAACTGCTTGAGTACCCTTGAATAGAATTCGGGTGACAAGTGCTCGGGTTACTAAAGTTACATTTTGATATCTCTCTGGTAAAAAAGTCGTGTAACTGGTTTCACGGCAAAGTAGGGAATCTAATGTAATATTGTTGAACTGAAATGGAGCGTATCCATATTGACTTTCGCTGGTATTGTAATTGGGGTTTTCAGGTAAGCCATACTCTTTAGCAGCAGCAAATAAATCGTTGATAAAATCATCTGTCTGACCTGCCAAAACTTCCATAGTTTTCTCTACACTTTCAAAGTATGGTAGTACATCATTCCATGACCAACCGGGTGCTACTTCACCCCAAGCATTAAAGTCGGACTGACCACCTCTAACATAGACTGTGGCATTATGTAATGCAGACCCACCTAGAACTTTTGCTTGAGCTAGCTTGATGACACGATTATTTAAATTTGGTTGCGGCTGTGACTTATAACCCCAATCAATCTCGGGATATTTTTGTAAGACTTCAAACCAATAACTTGGAGTAAACATCTCGATGGGATTTGGTGGCGTTCCCCCAGCTTCGATGAGGAGAATACTTACATTTGAGTCAGAAGCAGCAAGTTTTGAGGCCACTATGCTCCCAGCAGAACCTGCACCAATCACAATATAGTCATACATAGAATTGATTTCTGTCATCTTGAATACTCCTAATTTTCCTGAACGCTATTAAACGGATATAATATGAGAATAATTTTGTCAACTTGCTGGTCTACAACTTATATCATGTCCGTTGGGTGCGTTTGTGTAAAAGTTGGGGAAATATCTACCGTCATATAAGGTTTTTCCTTGTCTTGTAGGGGCGATTTCCGTTCCGGAATGCTCCTAATTACGCGAATCCCCCGTACAGGAATCAGGAGACAGGAGACAGGAGAAAAGGGTCGGGAGCGAGGAGGTAGGAGCTAAGTTTTGGATATAGTGATTTTTCTGCCCAACTATGCGCCTAAAATACGCTCCTTTTTGAGCGTGAAGAGCTGAAAACCGGGCACTGCAATTCAAACCCAAAAAGGCTAATATCATGTCCGGTTAAACAGTGATAAATAAATAACTACGGAGGAGTCAGGAGTCAGGAGGAAAGAGGGAAGAAAGAAGAACAACAGGAAAAGAAGGAGAAAGTTTTTTTATCACTAATTATCCGGACATGATATAAAACCTTTATCTGTAAATACTTTTAGATTTAATCAGCAAGCCCTAATTATGACGATTGGAGAATTTTTTTATGCCCAATAAAACGGATTTGATATAACCAGTGGGAGCATCTTGCTCTGTTTCTAATTATTTTTGTCACGGTATAGTCAGTGGAAGCATCTTGCTCTGTTTCTAATTATTTTTGTCACGGTATAGTTAGTGGAAGCATCTTGCTCTCTTTCTAAGAGTTGCTTGTCTCCACCTACCATTATTATGTAGGACTATCAAATTATTATTTTTCAGATAAGTTTGAGTATGTCGATCGTCATTTCTCTCAAAAAAAACTATGCGATCGCGACCTTGTTCTTTAGCTTGATAAAGTGCTTTATCCGCTTTAGCTATTAAAGATTCTGAAGAATCTAGTTGAGTAGGAATAATACTTGCTATTCCCATACTTATTGTAATGTATTTCCTGATTTTAGAAGCACAATGATCGATGTGTAGTTGATGAATAGCTGTACGAATTAACTCTGCTACTTTTTTTGCCTTTTTAGCAGATGTCTCCGGTAAAATTATCCCAAATTCTTCTCCTCCATAACGAGCTACCAAATCTGCCGAATCTTTAACATTTTTACTAATAGTTTGAGCAATCTTTCTTAAACAATAATCTCCTGCTAAATGACCATAATAATCATTGTAATTTTTAAAATAATCTACATCACATAAAATTAAAGATAAAGGTAATTTTGTTGTGCTAAGTCTAAACCATTCTTTTTCTAAAGATTCATCAAAATCACGACGATTCGCAATACCCGTTAAACCATCTAATTTAGCAAGTCTTTGGAGTTTCTGATTAACAATAATTAAAGCTGTTTCTGTTTTTTGTAAAGCCAAATTTTGCTTAGTTAGTTCTGCTTCCACTTGTTTTTGAGCTGTAATATCTATGATTAAACCTTTAATTGCTAAGATTTTGCCATCAGAACAATAAATTCCTTTGCCTTGTTCCCAAACCCACTTTAGTTCTTGATTTGCTGTAATTATCCGATAAACTAACTGAAATGATTGATGTTTTACTAGAGCTTTTCGTCTTTGTCTACAAATTAATTTTCTATCTTCGATGTGAATTAATTGGTTATAGAAAATTTTATTTTGAATAAAATCTTGAGATTGATAGCCAGTCAAACTATAGCAACTATCACTGATTAAATTCATAACTAAATGGCAATTATGACTACTTTGGTAAACCATTCCTGGCAAATTTTCTATGAGATTTTCTAGAATTGATTTATGCTTTTTACTTCATTTTCTACACTTTCTCTTAAGAGTATTTCTTGTTGTAAGATTTTATTTTGAGATTGGAGTTGCTTTGTTAATGACAATATTTGCAAATGCAACTTTATTTTTGTTAAAAAGTCATCTGCTTGTATAGGTATCTTAATATTATCGAAATTCTCAATATTTAATCTCTTAATTTGATTGATTTCATTTTGTGTGTTTACCAGAAAAATGATAGGAATATTTTTGTTGATTCTGCACTTTGCAAAAATTGGCAAATCTGCCATTGCTCTTTTTCCAATGATAAATTTATTAATATTAGGTCTACCGGTCTACTTTGTAATATATTTAAAACTTTTCTCTACTATTAGCTACTAGAAATTTATAGTTATTGTCTTTCAATAAACTAGATAATAACTTGAGATTACTATCATTATTATCTACGATACAAATTACAGTTTCCCGAGATACTTCTTGTAAATTGTTCATTTTTATAAAAATCTATGAAATTAGTAAGTATGAAATATACAGCAGTCTAAGGAAAGAGTGCAGACAGATCGATAGATTAAAACTAAGACGACGCTATTTTTCCTTCTTCCTTCTTCCTTCTTCCTTCTTCCTTCTTCTGCTATATTTCATACAAAACAGAAAAATAAAAAAAACCTCTTGCCAGGTTTTGGGATAATTATATCCCTGTATATTTCAACAGCGTAAATTTTCCTTCCCCACCTAGTTAAGGTAAAATTACAGCTGAAGAATCAAGCAAGAGGTTAAACTTTTAGATGCTCCTGATGTACTAACTCCCTAGATATTTCCTACGCTCCGACTAAGGAGTGGATTGTAGGATTGTTAAACTTACTTACAAAGGTTTTTAATTCCCCTTGTAAAAGTTCAGAGTGTGTCTGTACTCTTCTATAATAAAACTTTTTTCCTCAAATGCAACTGGGTTATTACAATAGCCCTATTTTATTCATCGTCAAGAGACCAATCAATAGGTAACGTTTAATATCAAAGTTAAACCAACAGTAAAATTACTATATATAATTGAAAAGACCACTCTTAATTTAGTACTTGTAACCATAAAACCACTGTAGTACCACTATTAATTATGGCATCTTGCTGTTGTAAATCATAGGAAAGCCAATGAGGAACTAGAGGAGAATATACTTGAATCTTTCCTTTCATTGCATGTATTAAATCAAGAGCTATGGCTAATCCTAATCCTGTTCCTGGAATGTCCGTTTTAGCTTTTTCACCCCGATAGTTTCGTTCAAATAAATGTTCTAAATCTTGTTTTGGAATACCATAACCTGTATCGCTAATAGCTATTGCTAGCATTCCTTCTCTTTCATTTTTAACCGACTGAGAATCATCTGTTTGTGGAGCTGAAGTTGTCAACTTAATATAAATATTTCCCCCTGCTGGAGTATACTTCAAAGCATTATCAATAATATTACTTAAAACTTCTCGCAAAGCCTTATTATTAGCTTTTACTATAGGTAAATTATCAGAAAAATCAACCTCTAAATCTATATAACGTTCATCGGCAATTGCTTTTGCAGAAACTAATAAAGGTTCCAAAACATCTTGTACTGAAACAGACTCTAAGAAATTAGACTCTGGCAAAAGTGGTAATGATTTAAACTCTTTATTAACTTCCGTATAATAATCTATTACATTGTCATTTTCAGTTGTAGTTTGAAGATACTCGCTTTCTCCAGAAATACTCAAAATTTCTTCCCCAACCCCGACAGTTTCATCAATTTGTTCTATCAACTCTCTGAGGCGATCGCCTTCCCGTAAAATACTATTAGCAATATTCCAGTTTTTATCTTCAGGCAAAAATCTTTTCAGTAATAACTTACCAAAAGTTCGTAGCGCAGTTAATGGACTTTTCAACTGATGCAATACATCATGTATTATATCATACTGCTGGGCTTGTAGCTGTTGCTGTTGCTGAAATTGTTCCTTTAACCATTGAGAACGTCGATCTAATATACAAGCTATGGCAATAGTATGAGCCACTTGTTGAATTTGAGTTTTTTCGCGTTGATTCCATGGCCGATCTTCTCTTGCTGTTACCAGTAATCCCATTACTACCCCATCATGGATTAAAGGTAAAACGATTTGACGTTGTTGCCAAGGATGACTTTCAGGCCATTTATGGTCTTGCTCTGTAGTGTCAGTACTTCCTTCTAAGAGCCAAGTATTTGTCCCTGTGGTTAAAGTTGTTGCTGATAGTTTCGGAATATCGCCTAATGTTTGTATTTCTGAGGTTTTTTTTAAGACTGAAGTAGCTTCCCTATCCTCTAACTTTTCTGGGTATGCAACAATGGGAATTAGTTTAGCTTTACCCCCTTCTACTAATTTTTCTGTCAAGTAAACTATACTTAAACACGCACCCCAACTAGATACAAGGGCTATTTGCGTTCTACAAAGTCTAATAAATTCTGTACTGGTTGGCATTAGCATTAGAGCTGCTTGTGGGACTTCCCACTAGATATGGACTTTTTTTGGGACTCTAAATATCTTAACTAGCGATCGGCTTTTAGCAGCTCTGGGTCATTTCAGTTATCAGTTATCAGTTATCAGTACCTCCGACTAAAGCCTCCCGCTTGAAATACTGAACTGAATATTCTCTTGGTCGATTGGATATGGTTAGGAAACCCATCCATCCCATCCTAACGGACTGCTCCGCAAACGACCGCTGTCTTGGTTGATTGGATATGGTTAGGAAACCCATCCATCCCTCAACCGCTTTTTCATCCCCTTAAAAGGGGAGGCTTTAGACCTCACTTTTTGATAAAAATACCCTCTCGGTTTCCTATCATCCGGATGGCCCTAGGAGGAGTTTAAATCACCTTTCCTGACGGAATGCTCCGGCAAACGAGGGTGTCTCAAAAAAAATCTACCGATCGCTCTCATGCTGACCGCTGACTGCTTGTTTAAAATTTTATCAAAATAATTGGGTCTAAAACCTCACCTTGATTGACGAAATGTTTTTGGAGGGTTGCTCAAAATTTCCGTTACAAAAACAACTTCTGACTTCTGTACGGGTGTCATTCGGCAGCTTTGCGTTAGCAAATGGCCATTCGCTCCTACTTCCCCCTCCTGGGAGCAGGGCTAATTCTTTGTCGTAGCGAGAATATTAAGTTAGAAATACATTTAATTATGCAAATATACAAATCTCTCCATCTCCCCACATTCCCCTCCTGGGAGGGGGGGCTAGGGGTGGGTCCCCCATCCCCCATCAATTTTTCTAAGCGTGACAATAAATAGACCCTGCCTCCTGGGTGGGGTTAGGGTGGGTTGACTTCTGACTTCTTTAAGGCCACTCTCTATCTAAAGTGTATATTTTGTATCAATATATTAAAAACACTTGAGTTTTTCAACTAAAATTTATATAATCTTATCAAATTTGGTAGCCATAACTACACCCATCGGCTAACACAGGAGGTAAGGAAATTGGCTAGAAGACGTAAGCGCAAAAGTCGTCGTAGACAAGAAGGACGCAGAATTCTTGAGCAAGTAGCTCAGTATAGTATTGAAAGTGGCGAAGATAAACCAGTCACTGCAGCCCGTAAATTTATTCATTCACAAGGTATTGTTCCCCCTGCTGTACTTTTAGTTAGAAGGAATGAGCATACTACCGATAGATACTTTTGGGCTGAAAAAGGTTTATTTGGAGCTCAGTACGTTGAAGAAAATCACTTCTTGTTTCCTAGTTTAAAGGTTTTGACTGAAGCTAAGACACCTGAGAAAAAGCAAATATTTAGTTCTACTCCAAGTATAATTAAAGTCTAAGGACATCATTTATCGAATGTTTTTTACGGGCAAATAAGAATGTCCTTTATTTTTGATGACCGTCAACAAATATCAACTTCTACTTCTACTGAAATATTTAGTAGGTGAGTGGGTAATACAGAACTCGTACTCCCACTTCATTTAATTTATTAGTAGTATTATTTGATAGCCTTATTTGCTCAATTAACTAGGGTTTCAAGCTTCCATCTGCCAATGGACTTAAATCCTAGTTTATTTTTTTTGAATCTATCCCGTTCTAACTTTTAGTTTGAGCGGGATTTTATTGTTTTGCTGATTCTTAACTAAGTTAAATCAACAGATTTTTTGATTTACCTTTGTTTAAACCATCTCCACAATATCCTTCTTAACGATCTACGCTACTGCTACTCATCATCTTCATCGATCCGCTCGATCGAACAAATGAATTAATTGCTACAACCTTGGCCATGACCTAAGTCCTATGGGGATACTATTAGTAGCCGATCAAAATAATTTATCTTAATAACTTTTTTTCTACTTTGAGTTTGATTATTGGTATGGCTTCAAATTCATAGCTGTTTGTAAAGCTGTTAATTCGTCCCTATGAGCTGTGACAGAAATTAAACTTTTGACTTGAGAGTCCTCAGTCAATATTCCTTCTAGCTTTAGAGACACTTGTTCTGGACGTTTAGACTTTTTCCAGTAAAAAATACCTGCTAAAGGAGATGCTAGGACTAGCCATAGATAGTATTGGCCATATTCCGGCACTAACATCGATAAAGCCAAAGCAAAACATAAACAACCTATTGCAGCTAATAGGGTCAAGAAAAATGCCAAAAACAAACTCGGTCGAACTACTCCTTCAAATATTAGTTGATTCTCAGTTGCATTAGCACTAACAATTCGGTAAGCACGATAGCTAAAATATTCTTTTAGCTGCTGTAAAAGTGAGTCAGCTTCCCGATCGGCTATCAGTTTTAGGTTCTTAGTCCTATTTTTTACTGATGCTTTGATAAAAAAAACTAGACCAATGCTAGATAGAAGCGTCAGTACAAAAGACGATACTAAAGCTGTATTATTCATACAATTTTAAATTTGAATGGTTTTTTATGTGTTCTCTTTTACATAAGTTTACAACAAAAAAAAAGACTAGCTGCTTTGTGACAAATATCAGCTAGGGTTTATACTTCTACATTAGATTTTATACCTAAAAAATTGACACAAAAATATTCTCACTGGGAGTATTGGCCAAAATCCGCAGAAAAATTATCCTCACCTGCCTAGTCTATTTACCGAATAATTAATAATTAAATAATTCAGCTTTGTTAGCCTCCCCTTTCAAGGGGAAAAAAATAAATTTTTTCACGCTCCGCATCAATCCTCTCCCTTTTAGGGAGAGGTAATTATCCATTATCCATTATCCATTATCCATTAATGAAAGGGTTGATGGTTGAACTTGAGGCCGAATATGATCATTATTAGTATATTCGTACCATAGTCGCGCTAAATCTGTAGCTTGAGACCGCCATTGAGGGATAACTTGATACATTCTCCGTGGACGCCCTCTTCCTTCTACTTTTTTCCAATAGCCAATAATTGTGCCTTGATCCTCAAGAAATTTCAGAGCGCCGTATAATACTGTGTCAGAAAGTCGATAAATAGGGTAGTCCCTTTCTAATTGGCCAATTAGCTCAGTTCCGTAAGAGTCTCTTTGTAACAACACGGATAGGATATAGCACACTGCTAATTCTTTGTTGAGATAGACCGGAGGGGGACTTTGAAAAAATTGATAAATGTCCTCAAAAGAAGTCATCTGAATTTACCGCCAAATTGGGTTTAAAGCCTCCCCCTTTTGGGGGAGCTTTGTGTTATGGTACGAAGAGTGGAAAGGTATTCAACCACTATAAAAAACCTAGCTACTTAATCAGTAGACGCACCTTGAAAACTAGAGTTATGGAGTTTTGCATAGAAATGCTTATGCATGGAAAAACTCTAAGCAACAAGTACCAGAGAACCAAAGTTTTTGAGATTTGAACTGTACCGTAGGGCATACGGGAACAGGCCCTTGGAATAGGGCAAACGCTTGGGGAGAGAATCATCTCTGGATTAAATGTCGCAAGGTGTTTAATTTAAGTGGACTCATTGAACCAAGAATCCTGGTTTCAGGAGAATATCCGTGCCTTCAGGCCGGAGAATATGTCAACCACTCACTCCATATTCCAATCTATCGTGCAAACCATTAGGCTGACCACTCATTAGACTTCTTCTAGATAAGTAAGTCAAAAGTTAACAGCCAAAAGCTAGATAAATTGAGGATTTGTGGATAGGAATTTATTTGACTGTCAATTTGGCAGCGGTTCTATTTATTTCCCTTAGTAAATGCTATAAAAAATACTGCAATTTCAACAGATTAGTAGTGAAGAAGTGTAAGAAATACCTGAATTTTACTATTTATTAGGTTGGATTGATACCTAACATAGCTTGTAGAGTTAAGACTAGAAAAACAAATGTCCCAACGATTAGACCGATCAGAGCGATCGCCGTAACAGGTTTACTTAATAGTGGCTTAAGTTGATCGAATAGAAAAAAGAATATTCCGAGGGTAATGGTAATAAAGTATCGTGGATAGCGAGAGACATTGTTGAAGAAATCTTGCATCGTTTTGTTTGATAAAATTTTAACTCTATACAATATTAGTTTAATATCTGATTAGTCAATTTGTAACCATATCCAATCTATCCAGCTTTTTACAGTAGAAGCTCGTCTTTCTCTAGTTTTATCTCCTATTTTTAGATTAGTTTCAGATAAAAGTAGGCTAATTTGTTTTTTTGAGGGAATATGGGAGATTTCTAAGGATAGTTTAAAAGCTTGATTAAATACTTCGTGTTCCAATATTTTTTCGATTAGCTTTAGATATTTAAGTTTATATCCTTGACAAAAAATATCTTTGGCTTGGTTTGTTAGTGTAAAAGTTTTTCCCTGTTTTGTGATTAGCTCTAAATATTTTCCTGCACTTGTATAGTAATAAGTTTGTCTCTCATCAAATTGATAATTTTCTGTAATCTCATCTGCAGTCAAATCATTTTCTAATAGTAGTGAAATTAAATCTATTAATCTTTCAAACTTATTTGCTTGTGGAAATGGAATATTTGGCGGTTCAGGAATTATTTTTATCTGAGCTAGCAGCAATTCTATGTCGCTTATTTCTATTTTATCTGAAGCAATTACATAATTTTTATTTTCTACCAAGGTGATAGAGTTATAGTCTAATATATCTACAAATTCATAAATAAAAAAGCTGAAAATGTCGTTAGAGTAAGTCATTAATACTGGTACAACTCTCTTGCCAATTTTCTTTGACCACAATCTATATGGATAATAGAGTTGTCTAATTAAAAAATCCTCCACTTTGTAATTTTTAGCTTCGATTAAAATTAAACGATCGTCAGTTTCAAAACCTGCATCTATTTCACACTGAGAGTTAGCCACATTAATTGAGTATGACTGATTATTAATAGAATTTTTAATAGAAAAGTCAAAAGTTCCAGTAGACATTCTGCCAGAAACAGTAAATTTAGTTTTTGAGCCAACTAAATCATCAATAATACCGATGTTAAATGCACAAAGTAATGCCGAACTTTCAGAATATAAATTAGTGTAATCTATCGTTTCTATTTCCCTGGGAAACTGCCAAGGAATACTTTCAAATTTGGAGTTATATTTGACTGGTAAATGTATATGAAAGTGACCGATAATATATTGAGAACGAGAAATTGGTAAAATAGATAAACAATTATCTTTAAATATTTCAGGCAAGTTAACAACATGGTCAAATTTTGCCATGAGTCTGCTCTCTCGTTCCTGATTAATTTGAGATGCTTCTATTTTGAAGAAGCCGTTTTTATTTACCTCTTCTAAGATTTGATATTTTTCAAATAACCTTTCCCATGCTACGTCATTTTTAGTCATACCTAATCTATCTCAAGTCTGGTAGCATCAGTATTTTAAGTTCACCAATTAACAATTAATAATTACCGAAAAATTGTGGGTATGCGCCTCCCTTTTTAAGGGGATAAAAAAAGAGAATATTCGCCAAGGTCAAGCTTCCTTATTGCAGAGGTACTGATAACTGATAACTGATAACTGATAACTGAAATGACCTCTTCTAAGATTTGATATTTTTCAAATAACTTTTCCCATGCTACATCATTTTTAGTCATATCAAATCCGGTTAAACAGTTATATAGCAATATGACTTGAGTTGTGAGATATTGCAAACTTTTAGGGAACAGGGAACACCGGATCTGGGAAGAAGAAAAAAACAGATTATATAAATATCAGCACTTACGCAAAGGCACTATTTATAGAGTTCAAAGACTATTGGACAATAGTTTTGAGCGCTATATATAGCGTATCTGCGTAAGTCCTAAGTATAATAATTGCTATATTCTATACTTTTAAGGAACATCTCAATTCTCACAACTGATTCCTGATTGCTATATAAGTGTGGGGAGTGGGGGAGATGGGGGGATGGAAGGTCTTACAAGGGTAAGTTTTTAAGATTTGACACAGAGACGCGGTGAGACAGGGACGCGGAGATTGGATAATTGAGTAATTAATTCCATCTACTCTCTCTATTCATTAAAGAAAACCCCCGCGTCCATCTATCTGCGCGTCTTACTCTCTCCGCGTCTGGTGTGTCTCCCCCTCCCCGCGTCCTCTCCACTCAAATTGGAAAAACTTACCCTTGTAAGGATGCTATGCTTTATAAACATCTTTTTTAACATAAAACTTGACAAAAATCTCATTTGATGTATTACAGTCTGAAAGCTCCTAGTGTCGTTGCGATCACAACGACAAAAAAACAACTTTTAGGAGTACACAAGTTAGTCAATTTGTCAAAGCTTGTAAAACCAACAAAATGCTCCTAAGCTTTTGATAATAGGCATTATCCACTTTTGTAAATAATTTTGCTTATAATAGATAGTTCATTAATTGATAATTGATAATGGATAATTGATAATTAGGCGTTGGTAAAGCGCGGGTATGATGTTTCCCAAAAGCTCTGATAGGTGAACTTTAATGCAATGTCCTGAATGCCAATCAACTCACGTTAACAAAAATGGATTTAACAAAGGAAAACAGAATTACATCTGTGTTGATTGTCGAAGGCAGTTTTTAGACTGTTATCAAGCACAAAGAGGCTATTCAGATGAGCTAAAACATGAATGTCTAACTATGTACGTTAATGGTATGGGTTTGAGAGCAATTGGAAGAGTTAAAGGCATAAGTCATGTGACAATTATCAATTGGATTAAACAAGTAGGAGAATTATTACCTAGTGCTTATGAGCCGGAAACAATTCCCCAAGTGGGAGAATTAGATGAACTGGAAACCTTCGTGGGGTCAAAAAAAACAAAATTTGGCTCTGGACAGTGGTAGATCATTTTCGACCAGGCATATTAGGATGGGTACTCGGAGACCATAGCGCCGAAACCTTCCAACCATTATGGGAAATTGTGGCCCTCTGGAAATGCTACTTTTACGTCACTGATGGCTGGAAAGTTTATCCCAATTTTATCCCTGACGGTGACCAAATTGTCAGCAAAACTTACATGACCAGAGTCGAGGGAGAAAATACCAGACTCCGTCATGATCTTGCTCGTCTCAAACGAAAAACCCTTTGTTACTCTAAGTCTGAAATTATGTTGGGACATTCAGTAAAATTATTAATTCACGCTTCTTAAATTCAGAGATGTTCCTGTACCATTAACTCAAAAATTTCTCACTGTTTAGCGATCGCATTCTTTCTTCATCATACCTTCATTTACCAACGCCGATAATTACCTATGGTTAAAACCGTCCTTGATTGAATATAAGGAAATATTATTTCTTCTCTTGGTCGATTGGATATGGCTCCGAGACCTCGCCATCCCTCGACCGCTTTTTCCCCGATCAAGGGGAGGCTTTAAACCAGAATGACTATAGTTACTAATTATTAATAATTAATAATTCGGTAAGGATGGGAGAATGTGGAGTTTTAAGGCGAGAAAGTGTGGATAGAATTATAAACATATACTGTATAACCGGATTCTATGTAAAATGCGTTTTAAAAGCTTAATTTTTCGTTTTTAACTATAGCAAGGAACGAGTTTATTAGTACTTATGTTGATGATGAACCTTCAACAATTAATAATTAATAATTAATAATTAACAATTACCTATGCTTGAAAAGAAGAGGATTGACGCTTTAGGGCAAATTTTTTCTTGTTTCCCCTTGAAAGGGGAGGCGCATACCCACAATTTATCAGTAAGATAGAGAAATTATTTTCCCGCTCTTCCCTGTTCCCTGCTATATCAAAATATTTAGGGTTTTTAGCAAAAATATTATTACTAAGATAGTTTCTACTATATCAAGGTAGAAATATAACAGTTTAAGGAAAGGTTAGGACAGATAAACAGCTTAAAACTCAGACAACGCAATATTTTTCCTTCTTGCTTCTTATTTCTTTGTTGCTTCTTATTTCTTTGTTGCTTCTTATTTCTTTGTTGCTTCTTATTTCTTTGTTGCTTCTTCCTTCTTCCTTCTTCCTCCTTCCTTCAATAAGATAACCATTGAGACTCTATTTCCCTGATTTTGCCACTTTCCCGCATTTCTAAAATCCTAATATTAAAATCTTCTAAGAAAGAACTATCAGGAGATATCATAAAACCATAACTTTCACTAGCAAAAGTAACCAGAGATAATTTCAAGTTTTCATTAGGATGAGTATGTAGATAGTACTTAAGAGCAGGAGTATCAAAAACAACACCATCCACTTCATTTAACCTCACCAAATCAATCGCTTCTACCAAAGTCCTAGTCTGACTAATACGAGCACCATATCTTTCTGCCCATTTCTCACCAGTAGAACCTCTAACTACAGCAATTCTAGAATTTTTAATATCTTCAGGAGTAGTAAATTGTACAACTGTTTGATCGGATAGAGAAAGAGTCAAACTTGTAGCAATACCCGCAGTGAGAGAAGAAACTGTCACCATAGTTATCATCATCCATATTCCAGCAATTATACGTCCCGTTTTAGTAATGGGAGCGCGATCGCCATATCCCACAGTAGTCAGAGTCACCAAAGCAAACCACATACCATTACCAATACCACGCCAATAGTCCTTCGGAAATTGTTCAGTATTGCGCCGTCTTTCTGCTAACCACAAAAGATTACCAACTGTGAATAGGAGAACAACTAATAGACTTACCGAAGATATAAAAGCCAGACCAAAGAAAGGTTCAAGTCTACTCCAAAGCTTAGGTCTTTCTCCACTAATTAATAAACCAATATTGGCCAGAAAGTATGGTTGAGTAAAAGCCACCCTTTCCAGGCGGTCAGAAGTGACACTAATTGGCCCAATAACAAGATCGAGTTCTCCTCTAAGGATATTATCAATGCCATCATTTACACTACTTTGTTCAAATAGTTCGTATTCAAGTCCTTCTAAGGAAGCTAGTTCTTGCCAAATGTCTATACTTATACCCTTAAAATCTCTATCCTTAATTACAAAGGGGGGTGAACCTGCAACTCCTACTCGTAATTTAGTTGCTCTAGCTGATAGTGGGAACAAAGATATAAGGGTAATGGAGAGTAAACTTAGTAATTGGACTTTGCTAGTTATTTTCTTGAAGATATTTGTAGAAAAAAAATTCATCGTGACAATTTTTTGCCCCTAAGATAGGTAATAATAATTGAGTTGAGTGTAAACCATCCTCTCAATTTCTGATGTCTAGTTTTTTCTAACTTTTGCCAATTATTCTTGAAGAAGCTAGAAGGCAGAAGGCAGAAGGCAAAAGGCAGAAGGCAGAGGGGAAAATTGATTATGGATAGTCTTCGACAAGCCACTCCGTGTCTACAAATCCCAAACAATTTTCAGGACCGTTTAGAAGGTGGGGTATTAAACCCCCTATAGAAAAGATAATTCTCGAAAAGTATGTTTGAGAAACTAGAAATTGCCTTGACTATTTTGTTTGGACTAGGATGGTTTACAAACTTTTTTCCTCAATGTAATCTATCAATTGGACGTGACTTAAATGCTGCAATTAATATCAACAAAGCAGCTCAAGTCTTGCTCAAAGATTTGTTGCCACCATTAGGATAAAGAAGTACAATTAAGCCGATTTTCAATCAATTACAGAGGTGGGGCATCCCTTGGTAGCTCAGTCAATGTTCTCATAGAGAAGTCGCTGAGAAGCCCACATCTGATTCTCGATCAGCAGTGTGGGGGTATGTCACTGGAGAAGTATTTTAGCATTAGGTGAACATGAAAAGTAGGACAGACGACAAAATAATTGTTCAGGAATATTTCAATTCCACTGGTTTTGAGCGGTGGCAAAGAATTTATGGAGAAGGCCAAGTCAATAAAGTACAATTAGATATTAGAAAAGGACATCAACAAACCGTTGATAATGTTCTCAGTTGGCTACAAGAAGATGGGAATTTATCAGGTTTATCAATTTGCGATGCAGGTTGTGGAGTTGGTAGTTTGAGTATTCCCTTGGCCAAAGCAGGGGCTGTTATCTATGGTAGTGATATATCAGAAAAGATGGTCGCCGAAGCATATCAGCGTGCTAAGTCTAGTTTGATTAGTATGGGTAACGTTAATTTTGTTGCTCAAGATTTAGAAACTTTAAGTGGTAAATATCATACAGTTATTTGTTTGGATGTGCTGATACATTATCCTCAAGAAAAAGTTGCAGATATGATTAATCATTTGATATCTCTAGCACAGTCTAGGCTAATTATTAGTTTTGCACCAAAAACTTTAGCTTTAAGTTTATTGAAAAAAGTAGGCGAGTTATTTCCTGGACCAAGTAAAACTACTCGAGCTTATCAGCATCGTGAAGCTGATATTATCAAAATCATAGAAAGTAATGGTTTTTCTATCCAGAGAAAAGCAATGAACAGTACTAGCTTCTACTACTCTAGTTTACTGGAAGCTACTCGTTAGTAAGTTCAATAATTGTTAAAGAATATTGAAACTGGGTACTCAAGATACTAAAAATAAATATAATGTAACTACAATTTGTCAGTAAAACTTGGATTAAGCTAAGACTTATTTAGATTTTATATTCTCCATATGACTATTACAAATAAGCTATATAGCTTAGATTCTCAAATGCTTAATATTAAATAACAACTAGAGTTAGGAATATTATCAAGATTTTGAGAAAAGTAGTGAAGATAAAAATAGATAAAAATTAGGGTTAATTTGATAATGACATAGGGGTAAAAATTAATGACTAGAGTTTTTTAGTAATAGCATCTATTCTAGGAGGATTGTCTGTAGTTGCTGGTTCTTTTGCTACTCATGCTTTGAAAGAAAAGCTTAGTCAATACTTTCTAGACATTTTTCAGACAGGTGCTCGTCTACAAATGTACCATTCCTTAGCTCTGTTAATGGTCGCTTTTTTATTAACTATTGAAGAGTTACCTCAAGGATTAATGTTGGCGGCTGGCTATGCTTTTATTATTGGCATAGCAATTTTTTCTGGAAGTTTATATGCTCTAAGTCTGACAGGGATTAAATCATTAGGAGCTATTACGCCCATAGGTGGAATTGCCTTGATTATTGGATGGGGCTGTATGGCAGTCGCTGGTTGGAACTTAAAACTTTGAATAAGCCAGAAGGCAGAAGCTAGAAGGCAGAAGGCAGAGGGGAAAAATGCTCATGGAGAGTCTTCAACACGCCACTCCATGTCCTATAACCCCAAACAATTGTCAGCACCCCAGTTGGCGACGGGGTATTAAACCCATAAAAAAATATAAAAATTGATTATTTTGATTATTTATAAAAATATTAAAGATATTCAAGTCAAAAAATCAGCAAAAATGAACAATATTTTGCCAAAAGTTTTAAAGAAGACAACTTCGAGCTATAGTGTAGTAAAGCAAAGCTATACAAATCTGGGTACCTGGCTTCTGTGAGTTACTGCCTTAATCCCAACTGCCCCAACCCCTCTGACCCATTAAATGCTGGTAGACGCACTTGTTGTCAGTGTGGCTCAGAGTTGCTGCTGCAAAATCGGTATCGCGTCATCAAGCCGCTTGGGGGGGGTGGTTTCGGGAAAACTTATTTAATAGAAGATCGAGGTATACAAAAAGTTCTCAAAGTATTACTGAAAAGTCATCCAAAAGCTATATCTCTGTTTCAGCAGGAAGCACAAGTACTAATCAGTTTACGAAACCCTGGGATTCCAAAAATAGAAGAAGATGGTTATTTTACATTTTTCCCAGAAAATAGTGACGAACCTATACACTGCCTAGTAATGGAATTTATTGGTGGTGCAAATCTACAGGATTGGATGAAAAGTCGTCGCCATAGGCCAATAAATCAAACTCAAGCAGTAGATTGGCTGACACAATTATCAGAAATATTAGAAAGAGTTCATCAGCAAAATTATTTCCATAGAGATATTAAGCCCCACAACATCATGCGTAGGCCAAATGGCCAATTGGTGTTGATAGATTTTGGTACTGTCAGAGAAGTCTCTGAAACTTACTTGGTCAAAGTAGGTCAGGGGCAAAATGTTACAGGTATTGTCTCACCAGGATATACTGCCCCAGAGCAAACTAATGGTAAAGCTGTACCTCAATCAGACTTTTTTGCTTTAGGACGTACTTTTGTATATTTATTAACAGGTAAGCCTCCGACATCCTTTGCAGAAAATCCTCGTTCGGGAAAATTACAATGGCGAAAATCTGCTCCCCACATATCAAAGAAACTGGCAGATATAGTTGATTACTTGATGGCTCCTTTCCCAGGAAATAGACCTCAAACTCCAGCTATGATTTTGCAGTGTATAGCAGAAATTGATATAGAAGATAGTAGTTCTGGTATTATAGAAAATTCTAGAGTTTCTTCCCCTTTGAACCAAACTCAACTAGGCAGAGAAAATACTAAAATAACAACCGGAAAAACTCTCACTAAACATCAAATTAGGACGAAAATAAAAGATACAAAAATATCCCGAATAAAAGATACAAAAATATCCCGTCACAAGTCAAAAATTAAACTAAAAATAATCTGATAACTATATCAACAATGTTGTTATTAGCAGCAGCAACCTCTCAATTTTATGGATTTTGGCGCTACAGAATGTTTCCTGCAGATCCAATTCTATTGTTACGAGGGTTGAATAGTAGTCGGTTTTTGCAAAATACTTTAAATGGTTATTTAGGACAGGTAAATGCGATCGCTCTGACACCAGATGGTCAAAATCTGGCTACAGGTGGCTCTAATACAATTAAAATTTGGAACCTCAAGACTGGGGAATTAAGAAATAATATTGCAGACGCTCATACAGCTCAAGTAACTACTCTCGCAATTACTCCTAGTGGTCGAATCTTGGTCAGTGGTAGTGCAGATCGAACTATCAAACTTTGGGATCTAGGAGTAGGTAAATTAATAGATACAATTCAGGCTCATCAAGGCCAAGTGAATGCAGTGGCAATTAGTCCTGATGGGCAGACATTAGCAAGTGTTGGCAGCGATCGATTAATGAAGTTTTGGAATATTCAAACAAGTAATCGAATGCTTACTTGGATACCAGATCAAGAAAATGAAGTAAATACTTTAGCTTTTAGCCGAGATGGGACTATTTTAGTTAGTGGTAGTAATGACGGAACCATTAGACTGTGGAACGTTAGTACGGGTATTCGTAGACAAACTCTAGAGGGACATACCAAGGCAGTTAATACGGTTGCCATCAGCCCAGATAATCAAACTTTAGCTAGTGGGAGTGAAGATGGAACTATTAGACTATGGAATTTAGACACAGGGAAAAAAGAAGGTGTAATTAAACCAAATATAGGTGCAGTCAAATCTATTGTTTTCAGTCCTGATAGCCAAAAAATAGTAGCTGGCGGTGAGAATATTATTATTTGGGATCTAATTACAGAGGAGAACTTACAAACATTTATTGGTCATTCTAAACAAATAAGTTCTCTTTCTATTACCCCTGATGGTAAAACCTTAGTTAGTGGAAGTTTAGATCAAACTATTAAGGTCTGGCGAATGCCTTGAATCAGTTATCAGTTATCAGTACCTACGGTTGACGTTCTCCTCTGCCTAAAGGCAAGAGGATTCTAAATATCACTATCCAGATTTTCTCTTTCGTCGAGTCGGCTTATCTGTTTGGGTTTCCCCATCCAGACAGAGGCCAGTCTCTCCAGAGATGTTACTTTCCCCGCGCCCCGGGGTAGTTGATAGTTGCTTGAGAGCAGATTGGAGAATATTAATTGCGGCATTCTCGTCCCTATCTGCTTCATAACCACAGTGGGGACATTTATGGGTTCTAGTGCTTAAAGTTTTGCTTACTTTTTTGCCACAGTTTGAGCAGTTTTGAGATGTATTGAATGGCTCAACTGCGATAACTGGAACTCCATAAATGCTACCAAAATATTCCAACCATTCCCTAAATTTGTACCAAGCTGCATCATTAATTGATTTGGCCAGATGATGATTTTTCACCATGTTACGCACTTTTAGGTTTTCTATCGCTACCAAGTCGTTAGACTCGATGACGTGCTGCGCTTCTTTACAAGCCCAATCGTTACGTCTGCGTGATACCTTGAGATGCGACGGCGCTCTATGTGCGGAACCTGCGTCCGCACCCGCGCCTTCTCTACCCAACCGATTCCTTGCTTTTATCCTGTTTTTGCTACCTTTTTTAGTACCAGATAAACGCTTCTGTAGCTTTTTGATTTGGCGCTCATCCTTTCTGAAAAACCGAGGATTATCGACTTGATTACCTTCAGAATTGGTGTAGAAATGATTTAAACCTACATCTAATCCCGTTTGTTTTCCTGTTAATTCTTTTTTTTCCTCCCTGATGTGGTCAATTAAAAACTGAGCATAATAACCGTCATGCCTTCTAATTATTCTAACTCGTTTAATTTGTTTGAGTTGATAATAATGAAGGTTGCGACTTCCCCATAGTTTAAAAGTACCAACTTCAAATTTATCCGTTAAAGTCAAATAACGTCTATCTTCTGAAAGTTTCCAACCAGAGGTTTTATATTCAACCGAGGCTCTAACCTGATACTTTTTAAACTTAGGATACCCTCTCTTGGTGCGCGTTCCCTTGCGACTGCCGTCGTCGCGGGGTCGCACCGCTTTTTTACCAGGCACTTTAGCTTTACAGTTTTTGTAGAATCTTTCAATAGCTGCCCAAGCCCTCTCAGCATGAGCTTGTCTTGCCATTGAATTCAGCTTTTTTGCCCAGGGAAAATTTATATTATCTGCTAAGATTTTACAGTATTTGTAGGCATCACTACGACTCTTAACCTGCCCGTCAATCCATGCTTTGATGATGCTATTGCGGACAAAACGTCCTGTACGAATAGCCTCATCCAGCTTTTCGTATTGGACTTTTTCTCCTTCTAATTTCATCTCATAAACCAGCATGGTTTTATTGTTTTTACCTACGATAATGTTGTAGCATTAAAAGCCAGAAAATGACAACTAACTTGGCAAAAAAGCCGTCCTGAAAGGACGGGGCTTTAAACCCATTTTTTTCGGTAAATTACAGCGCTTTTCACTTTTGCTGGATAACCAAATCGCCATAATCAAAACCCTGTAGGGAGGTTGCATGCAACGTCCCTACTGTGGTCTATAGTACAGGAAAACCGCTGTAGGAGGCGAGAAAATCTTAAATTTCCTGTTTTATCAGTTAATTAACCTACCTTTCTAGAACCTAAATTGAGTCCTGATACTTCCTACCCAGAGAGTTTCATTATCCTCAATGTGATTAGGATTAGTAATCACAAACAAACCAGGAGTAATAGCAATATTGTCGGTCATTTGGAAGCGATAGAATACTTCAATGTGTATAGATGTATCGGGGTCTTTTAAATCATCATCATCACCACCATCAGTGATAATTGGTGGCACACCAACAATTATACCTCCTAAACTACCTTCCCTGAATAAATCTGGAAAAGCTAAGGTCAAAGCACCTGTAAGTATTGTGATATCATCATCATCACTGTCATCTTCAGGACGAGCAAATGAGGCACCAGCCCAACCACCTATATGAAACCAATCATTAACTTTCCACTGAGCTTCAAAGTTGATATTGTCTGCTGTACTTGCTTGATCGTCAAAAGGATCTCTGGCCAGAAAACTACCAGTACTTCCACTTAAGTTCAAATCTCCTTTTGGATGATATGCACGCAAATAACCTAGTTGAAAAGCTATTTTATCGCTTGGCTCAATTGTCACCTGGCCAAATCCACTAAACCCACCATTAAAAATACCTCTACCTTCTTGAGGGTCTTCCGAATCTGGTACAGCATAACCCACAGTTACCTCAATTGCATCATTGAAACCGTAGGCAAATTTGATACCAGCATCAGAAGGAGCACGATAGAAAGTAGGGGTGAATCGTCCAAACCTAGAAACAGAGCCAGAACCACTACTTTGAAAAGGATTAATAGGTGCCACAAAGTCATCAATACCATAGCCATTAGCAGCTATCTCTACCTGTGCTCTATCGTTGAGTAAAGGAAAACGATAGGCCAGTTTATTGAGAGTCACATCATCATCTCCATCGTCATCTGTAGATAGACGAGTCATCAAACTATTTGTCAAATCTCGACCGCTATAGTTAGGAACGTTACGAGCTTGTAAACGAGTTCTCAAGCGGTCTTTACCTGTAAAACTGGTATCAAAAATTAAACGAACCCGATAAGAAAGAGTCGCCTCTGTTCGATCCTGGTCACTCCGTGGTATTCCACGTCCCCCAGCTTTTTCTCCAAAGGTATCGCTCAACCAGAATAAAGTTTCACCACCCAGTTTAGTAGTTGTTGAGAATTGATTGGCCTCCAGTTCCTCGGTTCTTGCTTCCAGAGCATCAACACGACCACGCAACTCTGCTAATTCTGTAGCAAACTCTTCTTGCAGTCTCTGTAATACTGCCAAATCATCACGAGTCACTAAATCTGCTGTTGCTGCTGCTACTAATTCTGTAATTCTGTCCAAACAAGCATTCAGACCTGCAGCAAACTCATAACGGGTCATGGCCCGATTACCTTTGTAAGTACCATCTGGATAACCAGCAATACAACCATAACGTTCTACTAGAGATTGCAAAGCTTGGAAAGCCCAATCAGTGGGTTGGACATCTGATAATTGAGTCACAGATGTTACTTGTCCCATGGGATCTACTTGTTCTAGCTCTGCTCCAGGAATCTTGAGGGAGGGATCTTTGAGATTTTGTAGCCTAGTATCTCCTGGTACTTCTACTTCTTGTGAAGAGGTATTACTTTGTGATTCTGTTGGTAGTTCAGATGAAGTAGTTGAATAATTAGTTGTATTTGTATTAACATCTTGAGCGTTAGCCAGTTGTTCTACAGAAACCTGATTTGCTAAAGCAGAATTAGCTATTAGTAAAGTGGCGATACTGAACACACCAGAAGTCTGTTTTAGAGCATTCAGGATAATTTTTGTCATTTCGATCTCTCCTCACACCATTTTTATAAGCTATGAACAACCCTACTGCTTAGAGTAGATTTAATTATTGATTGTTCCAATTGATTTTGTTAACAGAAGTCTTAGTGTTAGCTAAGTTTAATCTGGAGATAGATATCTACAATTCCAGCACTAGAGAATTAAGGGCTTAAATTCTCTAAGATACGGCATAAACAAGTAGAATATTTTTCTCCATAAAATTATTCCTAGTAGTTTTTACACAAAACTTATCCTGAAAAAAGACAAGTTAAGTATCGCCCTTGAGTGTAACAATAATTTAGATATTAGATAAAGTATGTCTAAGTCTCACTAGAGCTATCAATAGACTCAAAATATTTCTGAATAATTAGATACAGCAGACATAGTTATCTTTTTTACCAAGAAGATTAGCACTTCTTACACAATAGTGCAACTATTTTGAATATAATAATTCGATTTATTTTATATTTCTGCCTATAGAACTCATTTGGGATCTATAGTCATTCTGAATAAGACTGGAACACTTTTTTAGCTGAAACTCTTTCAAGGCAAGAAACCTTTGTCTCAATCTTAACTGGAATGACTATATATGGGTGATGGGGAGTGGCTCACACGGATTATGGCACGGATACACGGATAGGTCAGGGAGTAGGTAGGGACGTTGCATAAGGGCGTCCGTACAGGGAGTAGGGGAGTAGGGGAGTAGGGGAGATCAAAACACCTAGAAATAAAAATCTATTTCACAACTAAAAATGTAGGCCTTTGTAGAACTAAGTATTAGATTATTGGTGCTTAGGTAACACTTCAGTTATTAAGTAATTAACTTATGTAGAAGAACTTTTTTGCTACTTTGAGTCCTGTTAATGTTAATTATTCTTTTTTTTACTTCTCCTCCACTCCCCTACTCAATCAAATGTAGAACAGTTTTTGAGAAATGGTATTATACCAATTTGATAAATCTTTGTTACAAATAGTTAGGTTATTTATTAGGAGTCAGGAGTCAGGAGTCAGGAGTCGTATGGTAATGGATTCAATACCAGTTTTGACCTAGGATATTCTCTTTTTTTGTCAAAAGAACATCTCCTCTAAAGTCTTTATATCGCACTTAGATCTGATTTATAAAGTAAATATTAAGAGGATAAATGCTTTACAGTGTAAGGGTTCGACACTATCGATCGCCCCTAGGGCATAATTTTTCACAAACCCATGCTAGAAAGGAGTTTCAACTCAGTTCATAAATCAGCTCTTATTATTCGTAACATTCTTTTTCAAAATGGTATTAAACATCTCCAAATAATAAAAATAAAATTAATCATCGTACAAAAATTACTAATTCTTTCCGTCTATTCTGTAGGGACGTTGCATACAAAATCCCTACTACTCCCTAGTCCCTCTTTTCTGGAAAGGTGTATTGCAACAATTTAGCTGTATCAGTCCACTACATGGTTTAATAATTATTAAATAAACACTCTCTTAAAATTTTCAATTTCTATACATTTAGATTTTAAAAAAGTAAACCCCTCAGCTTGATTATCAGCACTTCTAAAGGCTAGCTAAGGGGTTAAAACTATTGTGACATACTCCCACACTGATTCTTGTAATCAGTTTAGGCTACGAGCGCGACTTCTCTATGAGAACATTGACTGACCTACCAAGGGATGCCTCACCTCTGTAATTGATTTAAAATCGGCTTAATTTTGCCTCTTTATCTGCTTCCAAATTTAATGGCGACAACAAAATTATAGTAGAATCTGCTGTATATTTCTTCTGGTTAATTCAAAGTTTTAGAACCTGAATTGAGTTCTTAAAGTACCGACCCAAAGAGTGTCATTATCCTCAATGTGGTTAGGATTTGTAATCACAAATACACCAGGAGTAATAGCTATATTATCGTTCATTTGGAAGCGATAAAAAGCTTCTATATGTATTGAAGTATCATCATCTTTCAAACTATCATCATCACCACCATCAGTAACAATTGGTGGGACACCAACAATAATACCTCCTAGACTACCTTCTTTCAGTAGGTCTGGAAAAGCTAAAGTCAAAGCACCAGTAATAATAGTGATATCATCAGTATCATCATTATCTTCAGGACGGGCAAATAAAGTACCGCCCCAACCACCTATCTGAAAGCCATCAGTAACTCTCCATTGAGCCTCAAAGTTAACAACGTCTGCGGTAGTTGCTCTACCATCAAAAGGATCTCTGGCTAAAAAACTACCTGTACTTCCGGTCAAGTTGACATCGTCTTTCGGATGATAGGCACGCAAATAACCCAGTTGAAAAGCAATTCTGTCGTTTGGCTCAATTGTAACCTGGCCAAATCCACTAAATCCACCATTAAAAACACCTCTACCTTCTTGAGGATCTTCGGAATCTGGTGCAGCATAACCCACAGTTAGTTGAATTGCATCATTGAAAGCGTAGGCAAACTTGACACCAGCATCAGAGGGAGCACGATAATAAATAGGGTTGAATCGTCCAAATCTGGAAATAGCACCAGCACCACTACTTTCTAGAGGTGTGATAACTCCGATAAAGTCATCAATACCATAGCCTGTAGCAGCTAGTTCTATTCTACCCCTACCATCCAGTATAGGAAAACGATAGGCCAACTTACCAATGGAAATATCATCATCTGGGCTACTATCTGTACCTAAACGAGTCATTAAAGTATTGGTCAAATTTCCACCGCTATAGTTAGGAATGTTATTAGCTTGTAGACGAGTTCTTAAGCGGTCTTTTCCTGTAAAACTGGTATCGAAGTTCAAACGAACCCGATAACCAAAGGTTGTCTGAGTTTCGTCTTCCTCACTCCCGCCAGATCCTCCGCGTCTCTGAGCTTGTTCTCCCCAGGTATCGCTCAACCAAAACAAAACCTCTCCGTTAAGTTTGGTAGTAGTGGAAAACTGATTATTTTCTAGTTCTGCTGTTCTAGCTTCTAGAGCATCTACTCGTCCTCGCAAAGCAGCTAATTCTGCTGCAAATTCCTCTTGCAGTCTTTGTAAAACTGCTAAATCTTCTCTAGTTACTAGGTCAGCAGTTGCCGCCGCAATTAATTCTGTAATTCGGTCTAAACAAGAATTCAAACCTGCAGCAAACTCAAAACGGGTCATCGCTCGATTTCCCTTATAAGTCCCATCAGGATAACCTGCGATACAACCATAACGCTCTACCAGGGATTGTAGTGCTTGGAATGCCCAGTCTGTAGGTTGTACATCTGATAACTGAGTTACAGATGTTACCTGATCGAGTGACTCTCCATCTTCCAAGTCTGATACTCCCACTGGTGCCAGTGAGGGGTCATCCATGGGCATTGAGCGAATATCTATTTGAGCTATTTCAAAGGAAGATGGATTTTCTATCGTACCTTGGGCTAAGTTCTGATTTACAGAATTTTCGCCACTTCCTAAAGTCTGTAAAGGAGCTTCAGCAGCGATCGCTGAACCTGCCATTAATAATGCTGCGCTCAAAACACTAGGACTGTGTTTTAGAGTTTTCCAGATAAGTCTTGTCATATTTACTAACCCTCACACCAATTTTGACTCAGCCAGGAATACCTAACTTTATACTGACATCTGCTTGATAAAACTTATACAAACCGTCACACTAAGTGACAATCTGATAGCGTAGCTCCTCCGTAGGAGGCTGTTTACTTCCTGCTTTGCTGACGCAACGCTGCGCTAACAACTGAGGCCGTCGGCGGTTACTCATCCACAGGCATCCACGGCCAAGCCAACCGCATTTCTACTTTTGTTTTGATATATCAAGACTAGGGCGTTATATTTGTTTTTGTTTTACGAAAAACAAATGTTTGAATAAGTCTTAATATTTTTTGATATTAAGTTTTAAATGGCCAACTGCAAAAGTCGTTTGACAATGTTAGAGATTGGTTTAGCGATCGAGCGATGCTGTAATTTAATTTCCAGCCTTTGAGGAAGGCGTAAGTATTTCTTTACGAAAAGCTCAACCGTTATTTTCTTCTCTATATCACAGTTTAGTTATTTTGTCTGTATATACAGTTTGTTTACAAGAGATGAGCTTAAGGTGCTACCTTAGAAATTAGATTTTTCCTTGATTTTTGACTACTCCCCGCAGCTGTTGCCGAGGGGATTCTAAGTAGATACTACGCAACACAGATAAATCCGTCTTGATCCATCTCTTCTTAGCTGACCAAAGATATACTCTTTGGGCACAATGAAATTGTCCCCCTACACAGTCTGCTTAAGTAAGGGCGTTAACGATAGTTATGCGAAGCAAACGGCCGTTCGCCCCTACTGCTTTCTGCTTGCTTTTGTAAGATAAAACACTTCGGATTAAAATCCGACTCCTCGCCTTTGATCCATCGCTTAAAGGACGATGGCTTTTATGCTCCTGTGTTTTTTAGGTAAAAATTACGGTCTCGTCGCAAATTTTACACCTAATTTGACAATTTGCAACCTAATTTTCAGAAAAAAATATTCTGAAAAAAAGCCAAAAACTAAGCAGGAAAAGAATAGTAAGACAAACTGATAGTAAAATATGAAATTAAAATAATAACGTCAAATTAAAAAATCATCATAAAAATTCGGTAAGTGGGAAACCACCGTCTTTTAAGCGGTGGATGGAAACGACTTGACGGGTTTTAACCCGTAGTCAAAAAAATGTGTTATTATTAATGAATAACTGAAAAAGTAGCCTCAATGGCCTTTTGGCCGGAGAGAGTAGTGGCAATTGACACCGTAAGCGTGGACTGCTGCTGTATACGTACTACGGTACGGTACTGGCAATGTGGTTGTTTTGCCTGAAGGCATACTTCGTAAACGAGCAATGTGAAAATCGTGGTTTTAACCCGATTTATAGCTCCTCTGAAGAATCCACGCGACTTTAGTCCGTGGAGTGTCAATCGATTTAACGACCAACTTATAACTATTTATCCTTTTTCAGTTTCTCAATTTCTATCAAACAAAAATGGAGCGAGAGGACATAGAGTGATGATGAATCTCAGACAGGGAAATGTTTTTCCCACTATTCCCTGTTCCCTGTTCCCTGCTATTAAGTAATCGGTGTTGAATCTAATCGACGAATAGCTACAACTGAAGGTCTCGGAGGATCGTTAACTTGTTTAGTTGGCCAATTAGACCCCATAGGCACGGTACGAGTCTGGACAAAATCTGAACCATCTGTGGTTTTCATTGCCAACTGACGAGCTTCTGAAGCCATATTCTGACGAATGCCGTTATATTCTCCTGGATGTTGAATAGCTAAAAACAAGGTTTTCTGGTCTTTGGTAAAGAAAGGCCCACAAGTTTCACTTTCTGTTGGTGCTATTCCAAATAAATAAGCTTCTCCAGCATTAGGACCAGAAGTGGGAATATACCAGATAGAATTATTACCAAATAAACCACAAAGAGTAGATTGGTTTATTGGTTTGCCATCCTTACCCATTCGATTCATAGGCACTGTTTTATTATGCTTACTGGTACTAATATCTGTCACCATCCACAGATTACCCTGTTCATCAAATTCTAAATTGTCAGGATTAGAAAATCCTAGTCCACCCTCCATAGGTTCGCCCCCAGTAGCAAACATTTGCCAACTAAATGTCATAGCATCTGGTTGATTATCATCCTCGGTCAAACGCATAATCCAACCAAATTCGTAAGCTTCACCATCCGGACCTTTAAATATACGTTTGTCTGGACTGCCATCAGATTTACTGGGAGACCCAGAAGTAAAGGCAATAAATAAATTACCATTTTTATCTACGTCAGTATCTTCGGGACGTGCGGTACAAGTAACACCAGCAGCATTAGCAGCTAAATGAGCATCAATAAGAATAGCTCCTTGTTTCTCTTCAGCATTACCTTCATACAGTTCCCCCAGAGTTTTATATTTCTGTTTAAACCTTTCTACTTCTTGAGCAGTTATGGCTTTGAAGCTACCACCATCAGGTCTTTGGGGTAGATTAATCATACTGTTAACGTGGACTTCTGGTAAATCTGGATTCACGGGAGTATCAGCTTGCAGAGGAATCCAACTACCTGTACCATCAGGATTAAACTTAGCCCCGTACAACATTCCATCTGTCAAAAGTTGAGAGTTAGCTTTATCAGTGGGGTCTTTTACTTTACCTTTACTGACAAATTTATATAGATGACCGCTACGGCGATCGCATCCGGAATAAAATGCTAATGGTTTATCAGTTTCTACCCTAATACCTACTGCTTCATGGCGATAACGACCCAACCAAGTATGTTTTGTACCATAGTCGTCAGGGTTAGCTGGGTCTACTTCTACCATCCAACCATACTTATTACCAGCTAAACCAAATGCACTTCCCAGACCTACTACTCCTCCTTCACCAATAAAGAGAGATTTTTCTTTGGTCGGGTCAACAGAAGTACCATCAGAATATACTGCTTCTACTACATAACTTTGAAAATTTTCTTCGGCGCTAAATACTGTTCCCCAAGGTGTAGTCCCACCTGCACAGTTAGCAAAACTACCGATGATGCGATCGCCTAATTTATCGTCATAACCTTTGCCTTTTTTCTTAAATACTGCTACTGCGGGTCCAGTTGATTTTAAATAACGCCCGTCTTCTAATCCTGAAATACCTGTTATTCTGCGGTCAAATTTTGAATTTGTTCTTACCCATTTTCCATCGGGTTCGCGACCTATGGAAATTACACCTATTCCCATATCAATCATTGCTTCTTTAGCTGTGGCGATAATCTGTTTTTTTAGAGTATTTTCATCTACTAAATTTTCAGGATTAATTCCTGATTTTTCTGCTGATTGAAATGCTGCCAATTCTGCAAAAGGCAAAGATTTACCAATAACTGTTTGATAAGTTGTTACCCAAGGCAAAGGACTAATATATTCAAAGTTTATAGTTAATAATCCTTCATTTTCACCAGTTTCAATGTAGGAAATATAGTCGTTATTGTAGCCAAAACGTGAATCACCTATTTTGTCACCCCATGACCCAATAACATCGTAAGTAAAACCTTCTGGAATTATTAAATCATCTACTACTTCGTAATTAGTATAATTCTCTATATTGAATTCTTGATTATTCGTTGTTAAAGGCATTGGACCTTTAACTGGTTGAAAGCTCATACCATTATTAGAAGTTCCACTAATTGAGGATTCTTCAGTTACTGGAGTAGATGATTGTTTTTGACAGGAACCAACGGCTATTGTTCCTGCGCTAGCTCCTAGAAAGATAAGGAATTCTCTGCGTTTAAGGTTCATAGACAAAGCATTTTGTTTGACTATTGTTAGTATAGCTTTAATTGAGTTTTTTTTGAAAGGGGTTCATTAATCGATAATTGATAATGGATAATTGATAATTATCTCTGGTTAAAACCGTTCTTGATTGAACATAAGGAAATATTATTTCTTCTCTTGGTTGATTGGATATGACTCTGAGACCTCGCCATCCCTCAACCGCTTTTTTCCCCTTAAAAGGGAGGCTTTTAACCATAATTATTTAATTAATAATTATTAATTATCCGGTAATTTTTTTCAACTCTAAAATGCTAAAACCAATATCAGTCAATGCTTTACAGCGCTTTTCACTAGAGTAGACCACAAAGTCAGCCATCTATTGTGGAATTTACAGCCCTCGTTTCGCTTACCACCTAACACCTACCACCTACCACCTAACTTTTTAACTGTGGTTTACCCATTGAAAAACTGCTTTAATATTTAATCAGCAAGCCCTAATTAACCCAACTTACTTCCCCTTCGTAAATCAAGATTAATTCGATATTATTAACAATTTCAGGATTCAAAAATCCATTATTTTTCAAATTTCCGGGAACATTAGTTAGGTCGAAATTAATAACCCAATTACCAGCAAACTGTTCATTACTTAAATTTTCTATGCTAGCGATATTATTGACCTCAAAATCAATTATCAGAGCTTGTTCATTGGCTATTTCCAAAGTTACAAAGGATTGATTAGATGATACGGATTGATTAGATGATACATCAGGAGCATCAAGTTTAAAGATTAGACTTGTAAGTTTTGCACCTTCGATGTGAGGGGGAATAATCTCTTCTGAAATGTAAAAATTCAACTTTTGTGAATTCGTATCTGTGTTTGAATTCAAAAAAGTATGCCATTCTCCTGGAAATGCTTGTTTGAGGTTAAAATAATAAGCCTCAGAATATTTTTTTAATGGTTCTAAATTGGTGACATCTTGTCTGAATTTATCCCCTCCATCTAAAGCAGTGTAACTCAAGGTAATAATCACATCGGAAATGCTGTAAAAATCAATGCGATTAGTTGCTTTTGGTAAACTGAGTTCCCAAGTAGAAACCGCACCTGTGCCTTCAAAGGGTAGATAGCGTTCATCCCTGAAATTAAGCTCAAACAACCCAGTATCATTTACATCTTTAGAAAGAGCAATTTTCTGATTACGTCGCCAATTTCTTCTCAGAATAGATGTATCTGGTATTTCATCAGTTTCACCAAGTAAAAATTGGACGACCTTAACATCGGGTTTTAGCAGTGTCTCATTTTTGGTTTGGGTTAAGGTTGCATTGATGTTTTGATAGGGACCAACAACTGCAGGGATGGAAACAGCAATGGTTTTGATTTGACGACAGTAGTGACCAGGGAAGTCGAAATCAAAAAGTTTTTCACTCAATTCAAATTCGCATTTTCCAGTATCTTTCAATTGTTGGAAAGCTTGGGGATTTAGTTGTAGTAGGGAGATAGTTTTCTCAATTTCTAGGTAGCGAGAATTACCCTCAATATAGGCTTTTTCCAGTTGGTTTAAGCCCAACATTAAACTTTCTCCAGCAAGCAATCCTTTATGCAAGCTGTCCCAATAGGAAACTTCGATAAAGGTGTCATTATTATTGAGTTCGTATTGGTAAGCTCTTTGGGCTGCTATGGCCATATCCAAAGCAATCTTGTAGGTAGGGAAGTAAATAGAAGACAGGCGAGTAACCATCCATTGATATAGTTCTTTGTTGGTAAATTTATCTTTGAGGAAGTCTTCTATCTCTTTGGCTTGCTCGATGCTTTTGTTGTGAATTTTTAGTTCTTGTTCGGCAATAGCTTGTCGAATCTTTTGGGCTTCTATCTGATATTCGATTTGCTGAACGTCAATTTCCGCTAATTGCCCCTGAAATTCCCATTCTTCTTCACGACGTTCATAACTACCCATCTTATCAGCTAACCCAGAGCTTTGATTTAGTACATTAGCTATGTTTTGAGATGCTTCACCCATAGCACGGACAATCTCCCCAGGGCGCATTCCTCCATTGGAGAATCCGAAGATGGTAGGAATTCCCTGAGCAGGAGAGGATGCAAAAAGTAAGCCAGTGGCAGCTAATTGAAAATTTAATGCACTGATCATCAGGTCCTGACCCTGTTGCTCATAAATGGATAGCCCATTTTGGATCAGATTGCTGTAATAGTCATACCGATGTTGTGCTGATGCTAGGCTTTCATTGAGAGAGTTCAAGGTTTCCTTTGCTTCTTCAATTTGCTTTTCTTTGGTATTGGAAAGAATACTTGATAGTTGCTTTTGTTTCCGTGGAACTAGACTTGTCGTCTTGCTTCTTCTCTATTTGAGTGGTTTCAACCCAAAAAATAAATAGCTTATTGAAGGCATGACAACCTCGGATAATCTCAGCGTTAATTGTCAGTTCAATTTGTTCCCAAGCTGTCCAAGTTGGCTTATTTGCCGTTGGCTTAATACACTTGCGATAGTAATAGATGTAGGGTTCAGTAATGGTACGCCCAAACAAAAATAATGTGTCTTCTGGGTTGGTGTCACCTTCATTATTTTGGGCATGACAACGGTAGCTTTCGACTATTTTTAAATTGGCTAATTCAGCAAATTTTTCAAAGTAATTCCGATAAGCTGTTTCGACAGAATCTACAGTAATCTCTGATTGTAATAACTCGTCTTCGAGTTCTTTAAAAATCGGGGTTTTGTTTTGTCTTAAACTGGGATCGATATAATTTTCGGGATACAAGAAAAATTTACGATTTACTTCCCATATCCGATAATTCATCATCCATTGCCACCAGATTTCGGGAATCTTTAGATTAGTTACACCAGGTTCTAAACCCATGCGACAGCGATGTAAATATTGCTGGACGGAAAGGGTAGCTTGTAAGATGTAAGAGGTGGAGATAATTCCTGATGTTTCCACATCCATCAGTAAATGTTGAGATAAGTCTCGTAAGTTGCCTTTTTTCTGTTTCCACAAGACAAAACCACTCAAAGCATCTCGTTTGTCTTCATTAAGTTGAATGTCGATTTTTTCGTTGATTTTCACCCAGGTTTCATCATCATAGTTTGCTTGAGTGATTTCGATGAGATTTTGAGCGAGTTCTTTATACTTCTGCCAATTTTCTGCTACAGTTAAATCTTTGAGTTCTTTCAATTTAAGGAGGAATGAGAGTTTAATCCCTGTGGAGTTGCTTAACTCAATTTCTTTTTTTAGCTTGATAATATCTTGCACAGAGTTAAAGATATCTAAACCTTTATTAGCATTAGCAAGATGAGCAAAAACTTCTTTAGGTTTCCATCCTGTAGTCTGGAATAATTCTGAGAGCGCAATGACACGGAAAATATTAGAGATGGTTAAGGATATATTGTTAATTGGCTTAATTAAATCGGATAAAGTTTGATATTGAGTGGGATTAAACTGAAGCTTATATTTCTTTTCGACTTGTTTGATTTTGCTGATTTTTAGCAAAAAGTCTCCATTAATTTCTGTAGTATTATCAGTCACTAACAACCAAGCTAGGGTTTCAAAAGACCAATTTACTTTTCGAGCAAGGAAAACAAAGCGACGAATTACATCTAATTTTTCTAAGGTTAGGTTGCTGATTTTTTGGCTTTTTTCTGGATTATTTTCTACTACTATTTCTAGAGGTTCGCTGGATAACCCTGCTTGATTGATAGCAGCAATCAGACTGTTGAAATCTTTCTCCGATAAATCAAGTTGCTCTCGAAAAGTCTCGACATTCGCCAGGAAATCAAGATGGTTTTGGTTTTCTGAAAGATAGGGTAGTCCATAAAATTTGCCTAATTTAACTGGCTTATCAACCAGGGAAACCGTGATAAAATTATAGTCTTGATGGGAAATTCCCAGACGTTTTGTGATTGGTTGAATTTTGGTGATCGCTTCTAAGATGTCATCATTAATCTTAATTTGCTCAATGGTTTCTGTAGCACCAGAGTTTAATTGAGTTAGTACATAACTTAGATCAGCAAAAGACCAATCAAGCTTGTGAGCAAGACTAATAAAGCGACTTAAATAGTCTAAAACCCGATCGCTAAGATTGCTGATTTTCAATTCAGTTTTATGATCATCTTTAACAACCTTCTCAGTAATAAGGTATTTATTTTCTTCTAAAAATGCCTATTCTGCGGTGGATAGTTTACTTTGTTGGCGGAATGTTTCTCGATCGCTTAATCCTCCAAAATCGCTAGAGATGTCAACGCCGTAAAACTTGTTTCTAGCTGCTAAGTCCCCTATAGAATCAGAGGTTAAGAACTGATTTTCTTCAGGAGAAAGCCCCAATGACTCTAGTCGGGTAGCAGCATTCTCAAATTCTTCCTCACGGAGGGAAAAGTAGCCGCTGAAGCGCTCCTCTACATCATTGAATTCTTTAACTAATTGCTTAAACTGACTGAGGTGTCTAACATCTTCCAAGGTTAGTTCTAGTAAATTGGTGAGATTGTAAGCATCTGGATAGTCAACAATGTTCTTTAGCTCAGTTGCGCTCAGGGATAACTTTTCACTCAGCAGGGATAATCGCAAACTATAGGTTAAGGTACTAAGAGTGGTTTGCCATTCTCCACTCGCTCTTGATACGGGGGTGAGTAGACTTTGCCAAACCCCCAACTGTTCCCCTCCAATTCCCCTCCTGCTCCCCTCCAGGGAGGGGCTGGGGGTGGGTTTGGTTAGGGGTGGGTTACTCCTGCTCCCCTCCTGCTCCCCTCCAGGGAGGGTTGGGGGTGGGTTGGGCTGGGGGTGGGTTTGGTTAGGGGTGGGTTACTCCTGCTCCCCTCCTGCTCCCCTCCAGGGAGGGGTTGGGGGTGGGTTGGGCTGGGGGTGGGTTGAGTTAGGGGTGGATTACTCCTGCTCCCCTCCTGCTCCCCTCCAGGGAGGGTTGGGGGTGGGTTGGGTTAGAGGTGGGTTTAGTAGCTTTAACGCTAGAGTAGAGCAAAGAAGTAACCAAACTCCCATCAATTTTCAAGAAAGAAGCCAGTTTTTCTTCTAATAACTGCTGTTGAGCGTCATAAATTTGGCTGAGTGTTGTTTTGATAAAGTCTTTAGCTGCTTGAGGATTTTCCACTCCATCTAAATTGAGAGAGCTTAGAGAAGTTGTCAGCTCACGAGTTGAAACAATACCAGTTCTCGGATTACTTTGTAGGCTAGTGATAGTTGCAGCTAAGTCACTGCGTGGTTGAGAAAGTTCATAGATTTGAGGAATTATTGTGTTACTGAGAACATCATAGATATCAACCGTTTTACTCCAAAGCTTCTGGTTGTAACCTCCAGCAAAAATTACCATATTGCCAGCACTAGCTGCTACTAGGAAACTACGAGGCTCACTGAGCTTTTTGGATTGTAACCGAGTGTCAGTAGTATCATAAATATCCACTACATCGCTCCAGTCTTGTTCACCATAACCTCCAGCAAAAATGGCTAGATTACCCACGCTGGTAGCTGCTAAATTTCCCCGTCCCTGAGATAATTGTTTAGTAACCCATTGCTCTGTGCTGACATCATAAATGTCCACCACATCACTATAACCATCTTGATTCCAACCTCCGGCAAAAATGGCTAAATTACCGACAGTGGTGGCTGCAATCCGATCGCGAGCTACAGAGAGCTTACTTGTAGTCCATTGTTTCCCTTCTTGTCCATCCGGATTGTAGATATCAACCACATCACTAAACCCTTCATCACTCAAACCTCCGGCGAAAATTGCTAAGTTGCCTACGGTAGTAGCTGCAAGATCAGAGCGAGGTTGGGAAAGTTTACCTGATTCTTTGAGCCAGGTTTTTTGACTGCCATCATAAATATTCACTGCATCGGTGCGACAGTAGAGGAGATGGCTATATCCTCCAGCAAATATGGCTAAATTACCCACACTGGTAGCTCCTATGGAACTGCGCTGTTTCAAGGAGCGTTCTTGGGTAGTTTCCTCTATGGGTTGGGTACTCCACGTTTTAGTAATAGCGTCAAAGATATCAATTACCTCGCGGACGCTATCTTCTTCGTCACTACTGTAACCCCCAGCAAAAATTGCCTGTGTTCCCACGCTTGTTGCTGCACCACCTAACCGAGATTGGGAAAGTTGACCTGCATTCTGGGGTGTTAACCATTCTTTTTCATGGGCGTCATAAATATCTACGGTATTACTACCTTGGTCTGTGAGATACTGGTCGTGTCCTCCTGCAAATATTGTCATGCTACCTACTGTAGTTGCTGCAATACCAGTTTCTGAAGGGGAAGGTTGCTGAGAAACTAATTTAATCTCACCTATTTCGACTAAGCGATCGAAGATGTGGTTTGCTGTTGGTTGGGTAATCTCAATCTCATCATTCAGCAGAGATGCAGGGGTAATTAATAAAGGAGTTGAGAGTAACCACAGGTCTTCTACAAAGTTACGAATTTCTGTTTCTAGGTTATCCCAATTCAAATGGGAGTAGTATTTCTCAATACTCTGGCTCGGGGTTTGATTAACTATGTAGTCAAGTTCAGCAGGTTTGAGTCCAGAGGTTTTTAGCCATTCATTGAGGGAGGCGAGTTGAATAAATTTGTCTAAGCTAGGCTGATTGATATTGCTGTCATTTATTTTTAAGAGAATCTGATAGTCTTCTAGGCTTAATCTTAAGAGTTTGAGAATTTTAGTAGTGCGGAACAGTAAAGATAAATTTTCAACAGTTAATTCAACATTGACATTTTCACCCCAAATGGCTTCAGCAATTTCCACCAGTTGATTCTCATTGATTTTCAGAGCGGTAATTAATCGAGTTTGACTAAATTTTTGGTTGGCTGTGGTGCCACTGTCCGTTGCTTGAGCGATTGTCCAGCTAGAGACACTATCTGTATAAAGTGGATTATTTGTACTTGTATTTGTATTTGTATTTGTATTTGTATTTGTATTTGTGTTTGTATTTGTATAGGTAGGATGATAAATTTGCTCTTCGGTTTTGGCAACGTGGGGATGATTAAAGATACGATCAAAGAGGGGTTGAGATTTAGGAGCATCCTTTTGACCGACAGTTTTCATGTCGTACCAGAAGCTACATAAAACATCAAGGGGAAGTTTATATTTTGTTTGGGCTTGTTTTATTTTGGCTATTTGGATAATTGTCTGGGTATTAATCTCGGTGCTGTTCAGAGATTTGAGTACCCAATCTAAATCGGTAAACGACCAATTGAGTTTTTTAGCAAGGCGCACAAAGCGATTAATTCTGTCTAATTTTTCTATAAAGGTCATGCTGGCGGCATCACCTTTATTATTGATGAAAAATTTATCCCCTAACCCGTTTTTAAGTTCTTCGTCACTCAGGTTTTGATAGAGAAGTTCGGATATTTCTGGAACTGAAAGTCCTATTTTGCCAATAATTTCCTGAAACGATTCTTCTTCAAGATTTCCCTTGTCATTTACTTGAATATTTTCAACTCCATATAATTTGCTGAGTTTATCTGCTTCACTTTCTAAGGTGGTGATGATTTGATATTCTTCTACAGAAAGTCCTAACTCTTCTCTAGTTACCTTTTCTTCCTCTGCATCAAAGGTTTTATAGATAGAAGCAAGATTGGTTTTGCGATTATCTAGATAGCTGCGAATTTGTTCCAGGGGAAAGTTAAAAGGTAAATTGAAAGGATAAGTTGCAGTTGCAAGGGTTTTTAAGGCATCTTCGCTAAAGACAGATTGATTTTCGAGAACTTTGTTGATAATTTCTAGGGATGGTACTAAATCATTGGTATTCTCACAAGTTAAGTCTATTTTTGCTAAGTCGGGACGACGTTTATCGAGTGTTAAATCTTCAGGTATCGAATTTTTAGCTGTAATATATTGGTCAACAATCCTGATTAAATCAACAAAATAGGCGGCTGGACTGTAAATAGAGTGGCAATGTTCGCAATCAAAATAGTCCAAATCCCCGAACATTTCTTGATAGCTGGGAATATTTTCAAATTCATTGATAATATCGTCATTGTCACTATCAGCGATCGCGCTGACTCGCATAGCCCGAAAATAAGGTGAGGCTACTGTATCTTTGATATTTGCCCACAGCAGCATAGTTTTACCTTTAATTGCTGTAGCATTTTGATGGATTTTTATGGCGGTGGTTTCTGCTTTGTCGCCGTTTACATCTGAGGAAG
>NZ_BLZO01000148.1 GCF_014132355.1 Okeania sp. KiyG1 | reverse complement strand
ACCAAACGCTCCGACACCTTACGAGTCCGCATTTCACCACTATCATAGGTATAATAATCGCTATCATCAGGCAAATTTTCACGTTCGATAATTCGAGCTTGAACTAAATTTTCACAGCAATTAAAAGTCAACTTAATAGTACTATTACCATTAAGCTGTTGCTGATTTCCCGAACGATCATAAGTAATCGGTAAAGCATCAATAAATCCATTACTACTACTAACAGTTTTCAACCGATTAGAATTAGGCATAATTTCCTGATTTCTCGTCCAAGAATTAGATGCTATATGAGTAGTTTTAATTAAATTTCCAGCATCATCATAGGTGTAACTTTCCTGGTAATTTTCCAAGGCATTACTATCACTAATTGGCACAAACTTACTCTGCTTAAAATCCCCATCTTCGCCGTTATTTTTATGAGTCCTAGCATTAATCCCCGGATGCTGCCTGCCATTAGCTTTAATCAATCGATATTGAGCATCGTATGTATAATCAGACAGAGGTTCTACTATTTGATTGTTGTAGAAAACCGTTTCATAACTATTATCCTTAAGACGAGTAATATTTCCCACCGGGTCATAGGTATAGGCGATGTCCTGAATCACAGACTTGCGTTCCTTCCCAGTACTATCTAGATTCGACCTAGTACTATACAGCTTAATTAAACGCCAAGTTGTCTCCTCGTAACTATAATTTGTGTTCACCCCATTAGCATAAGCAACAGCAACCCTTTGACTTTTAGCATCATATTCAATATCATTAATAATCGGCTGTAATGTACCATCTGGTAATGTTACTGTAATCTTTTCTAACAATCCCAAAGATTATAATTATTTGTCTTTACAGAACCATCAGGAGTAGTTTCAGCAATTAACTGTTGAATGGCATTAAAAGCAAATTTGTTAGTATAAATTTCTTCTTCCAACTCAACATTTTCATCCCAATTAACATAATATTTGTAATTTTGAGTTAACTGCCGAGTCGTTTCCAGAATATTTCCTTGGAGATTATATTTACTATTAGTAATTACCCCAGATTGGTCGCGCAGTTGATAAAGTTTTCCCCGCAAATTATAGTCTTCTGCATTGGGTTAACTTTCCCCATAAATAAATGTTTCTACAACATTATCAGTGGCAATATTCCCATCATTCTTGATACCTTTAGTTCTAACTTTGACCTTTCTTTGTAACTCATCATAATAAATTACTTGGTCAAAATTCCTCGGACTGCGATTCCATAAATGGTTCCCCATTGCATTATCTAGACTGAGGTTAATTCCCCCATCTGTGCTGTCTGTTACTAAAGGATTTACGGGGTTTTCTTCAGTTCCCACCCTCAGCCCATAGCGATATTTGAAATTATAATAAGTCGTTCCCTGACTCAAATTAGCAGCATACAAACGAGGGTCAATAGATTCAATTAACCGTCCTTGAATATCATATTTATAGTAAGAAGTTAAGCCATTATCATTTACTAGAAAAGCATTTCCTAAACTATCCAAAACCCTAATTACAGGAGTATCGTAAAAAACTGTCGCCTTCTCCAAAGCATTCTTTTCATTCCGTTGTGCTTCTGTAGGATTAGTTGGATAATTTTCCAGGAAATCTTGATAGAAACTGGAATCTTTTACCGTATCATTTTCATCATAATTCCTTTCTTCCCAAGGAGTAAATTCAACCTTACTAAAAAATCCCTTAGCAGTCTCGGTGCGAATCACCCTTTCTAGGGGGTCATAATATAGAGTATCAGACACCCCAAACTGATTGAGAATTTCATTATTTACATATTGATAAGTATTGAGATAATAAGGTTCATATTGCTTAACCGGATTACCCTTATTGTTATAAACTGTGCGGCCAGAAGTTAACCAGCGCTCCTCATGCTCCCCTCTTGGGAGGGGCTGGGGGTGAGTTTTTCCCCTCCTGATTATTCCCTCCTGGGAGGGAGGGGCGAGGGGTGGGTTAGGAGGGGTTAGGGTGGGTTAGGAGGGGTTAGGGTGGGTTAGGAGGGGTTAGGGTGGGTTAGGTTGAGTTAGGGGTGAGTTAGGTTGAGTTAGGGGTGAGTTAGGTTGGGTTAGGTCAAACGCCAGTCCACCCTCCACCTTCACCTTACTTTGCAACTCCCTACCAAACCCATCACTATAGGAAATATTGGTTAGGATTCGAGCATTATTACCATAATCTTCAGCAATTAAATTAACAGCATGAACCGGAACATTATTATCTTTCCAAGCAAACAAATCATAATAGAAATAACTAGCAGCACTTTGTAAATAATCCTGGGGATTCGCCATTAATTGTTCTAAGTTAGGCAACTCCTTAACTTGATAGTTATCCAGTGGTGAAAAACCCTTTAACTCTCCATTTTCAGTTCCATAAAAAGAGGTAAAAATCACCATCCCCATAGGGTCAAAAAGCACCTCAGAAATATTTTGATTAATATCCCGGATTCGTTGTATTTGTAAAGTTTGATAATCGACCTTTTCCACCACAATTTGATTATTTAAAGCATCAGTCACCTTAACAGTAACTAGGTGATAAGAGTCATATTCATAAGTAGTAGCATTCCCAAAAGGGTCGATTGTTGCTTGTGGTAAAAAGAATTTATCTGAGCTATTGTAAATTTGTCTTAATCCAGGATTCCACCAATAATTTTCTTTTAGTTGATATCCTCCTTCTGTTGAAAGTAAATTTTCCAATTGTTCTTGATTTAATGCACTGTTAAATACCTCTTGAACCTGTTCCCTAGAAAATTCTGCAACTTCGATTTGATAGAGCAAAACTTCCGGACTAACTTCTCCAAACGGCAGTAATTTTTGTGATTCCGGCGACCAATAATAATGACGTTGCCAACTCAATAAATTGGAATTAGAAGAATCTAAAACCTGTTCTAAATAATCATCAATCTCAGGGAAACTAAAATATTGCTCGCCAGACTTTAAAGCAAGATTAGTAATTTCATAACTCTTATTCTCTAGAGGAATACCTAGTAAATTAACATCTTCTTCCCTAACATTAATAAACCGATTCTCCTCACTTACAACTTTTAAATTCAGTTGCTCCCCTCCTGCTCCCCTCCTGCTCCCCTCCTGCTCCCCTCCAGGGAGGGTTGGGGGTGGGTTGGGTTGGGGTGGGTTGGGTTAGGGGTGGGTTGAGTTGGGGGTGGTTTGGGTTAGGGTTGGGTCTTCTTCCATAAGCCACCGAACAAGAACGAAGCACATTCCCATAATCATCCACCTTCAAAACAAATTGATGACTAATGCGTGGATCATCAGCATTACGTTCATACTGATAACTTAAAGTTTCCCTTGGTTCAACAAAATAAACCCCATATTTGTTGTCCCCTTTCCCTTGCAATAACTTGACATGATAATTAGTTTCAGTCACAGCGTAGGGTTTATCCTCAAACTCAGAACCATCTAACCCATAAACCTCTTCCCTCAGCACCATTCCCTTTAACGTCCAGTAAGCTTGACGACTGGTTTCCGCATCAACTTCCCCATGCAAATCAGCAAAAATACTATCCGGCAACTGATAAGCTTGACTATCCCCCTGAAAATACTCCTTTTCATACTGACGAGACAGAGAACCATAACGCTGCCAAGCTCCGGTATGATACCAAGTTTTAGTTAATATCGGCGGCACATAAAAATCTTTCCCTTCCCCTCTGAGATTTTTGCCCCCTAAATCCCCCAATCCTGGGGGACTTTGAAATCCTGTTCCCCCCAAAGTAGGGGGCTAGGGGAGCTAGATACATTTTTCTCCCCTCTGAGATTTTTGCCCCCTAAATCCCCCAATCCTGGGGGACTTTGAAATCCTGTTCCCCCCAAAGTAGGGGGGCTAGGGGGGCTAGATACATTTTTCTCCCCTCTGAGATTTTTGCCCCCTAAATCCCCCAATCCTGGGGGACTTTGAAATCCTGTTCCCCCAAAGTAGGGGGCTAGGGGCTAGATACATTTTCTCCCCTCTGAGATTTTTGCCCCCTAAATCCCCCAATCCTGGGGGACTTTGAAATCCTGTTCCCCCAAAGTAGGGGGACTAGGGGAGCTAGATACATTTTTCTCCCCTCTGAGATTTTTGCCCCCTAAATCCCCCAATCCTGGGGGACTTTGAAATCCTGTTCCACCCAAAGTAGGCAGGGCTAATTCATTGTCGCCAGAGAAAAATATTGAGGAGTACAAGTTTGGCCATATTGTCAAGTATTTCATAGTCTTTTCCCCTAAATTATCATACTTATACAGGAAAAATTTATGTCACAGACTCAGTCGCGATCGCTAATATCAGTCGCGATCGCCAATACCAGAACTATTGAAATCGAAAACTAGGGGGGAGTGAGGTTCTGTGTATGGGCCAATTTCAATTCTCAATGACTACAGTTCTAGATTTATAATCATCAGAAAAATCTGCTCCAAATCGTGAGCAATGGTACGAATCGCAGTAGTGAGGGAAGAATAACCATGAAGGCGACAGATAGCGATCGCCAACTGACGAATCACAGAAAAATTAGCAGCAGCTTGAGAGTGCCGAATTAGACTTGTGTCCTCTCGAAACACTACATCTTTAACCCAATGTAGTCGATTCTCAATTCCCCAATGTCCCTGAATTCCTACTGCAAATTCTGCTGCACTTAATTTCAGACTGCTAATGTAGTAAGCTGTTTGATAATAGTCAACACTTGCTCGTGTACCCTGACGCTCAACTCTAATCACAGACTTAATTCCTTCCCACTCAGAGCTAATTCCCAACAGATTATTAAACACAGACACTGTTCTACAAACCACACGATTTCTAGATCTATCTTCTGATATATCAACACTACTTGGTTGTGTTTGTTCAGTTGTTAGTTGTACTTGCTGGTACAGTTTTTTTTGATTACCCTTGACTGCTATTGTGTAATGGTTACCTCTGTCAATGATTAACTTGACGGTTTTTTTTGACAATGTAAAGCATCGCAACTAAAAACTACTCCTTCAAGGTTTAAACTAGCCAATATGGCTTGGACAACAGCAATTTCACTACTTTCTTCCCACGTGAAATTGTTCTATGGCTACAGGTACTCCTTGACAATTACTGAACACAGAAACAACATTGACAAAGTCTTGGTAAGAACCATAACAGTCACTGACAGTAGACCTAATACTCTTACCGTCCACTGCTAACCATTCGGCCTCTTGAATTGTTATTTGGTGTTGAGC
>NZ_BLZO01000147.1 GCF_014132355.1 Okeania sp. KiyG1 | reverse complement strand
TAACAAAAGTAGAAGTAAAAGTACCACCACCGTCAGATGATGGGTCAAATCAAGTAGCTGGAAGAGTTATCTTCCTAGAAGGAGAGAATTTCGGCAATAATCTTGATGAGTTAGAAGTGAACTTCCATTTAGGAGACAAAGCTTATCCAGGTACAATTTTACCAGAATTGAGTAATCTAGCAGAAGGAAAAATTGCAGTAGTAAGCGACTATGTTCCCTATGGAGAAGCATCTGTTTCCGTAGAAAAAACCATCACCTCCATAATTGGCACCGAAACAATTGTTGAAACTGAAACGATACAGTTACCAGTAGAAGAGCGGGTAGAATTAGCCATGACAACCATGACATTTAGCAACCGAGTCAATCTGATTAATGCTCGCAACCCTCTAGAAGTAATTGCATCAAACGAATCATCAAGTCAAGACTTATTGTTAGCCAGCATTCCAGTAGGAAGTCGCCCTCGTTATACGGCAGCCACAAGTGAAGCATCCAGAGCTTATGTAACTTTGGAAGGAGGTAGCGCTCTAGCAGTGTTAGACTTGCAAGGATTTCGACAGTTGGATACTCAACCCGATGTGGAAGGAGTAAATCCCATTGCTTTGCCTGATGATTCTAGTCCGCGCCCTCTGATTATTGACCCCCTAGATAATTATGCTTATGTAGGTGATGGTAACAAGGGTCAGATTTATGTAATCGATATCAACCCCAATTCCCCTGATTATAATCAGCACGTTGAAACTATTGATGTTGGAGATGCACCCAGTGGGTTGAAGAAATTGGCAATTAGTAGTGATGGCAAGCGATTATTTGCTACGACTCCAGATGGAGGAACATCTAATGTGGGTCAGATTTTGGTGGTAAATATTGACCCAGAAGACCGTCCTGTAGGTGGTAGCGATAATGTGCGCAAGTGGCATCAGCAGATTGGAGCCATTGATGGTGGTCGTGGAACTGAGGGAATTACGGCTACTTCGGATGAGTTGAAGATGGCTTTTACTAATCGCTCTGACGAACCCAAGGGTTATGGGGTGTTGACTATTGTGAATAATGACCCTCTGAATTTTGAGGCCACGACCACTTATGCTCCGATGAGTTTGGGGCCATTTGATAGTTTTGATGTGAATGAAGCGGTGGATGTAGAGGTGATTTATGATGAGGTGACTGGTACTGATTATGCTTTTGTGGCTGGTTTCAATATGCGGAATTTTACCTTGAACTTCGGGAGTTTTGATGGTAAGAGTAATGTAGGAATTATTAAGGATGCTTTGGGGGATAATCCGCAGTTGGTGGCAGGAACGCAAAGGATTCCGTTTGGAAATACTAGCGATTTGGCTTTGTCTAGTGACAATCGATTTTTGTTTGCTGCTTATCCGGGGATAGAGAGTACTTTTGCTTTTGATGTCAGGGAGATGATTTCGACTATTAATGACCCGACTAAGCAGACTCAGTTGGAGACTCAGGCGATTGATGTTGTGAATCCGAATGTGAGTGTGGCTGCGGATTTGCAGGTGGTGAGTACGAATCCGTTTACGCGGGAGATTGAGTGGAAGGTGCCGGATGGTAGCGAGCGGGGTCCGATTTCTACGGGTACTTTGCCTTGGGGGGTTGAGATGGCGTCTAAGGGTACGTTGATATCTCTGGAGGAGCCAGATGGAGATGATTTAACGCCGACTTTGAAGTGGGAGATTTTCCGGCCTGGGAGCAAGTCGTCAGAGGATGATGATTGTGATTCTTGCTTGCTCGCGCCTGCAAAAGAAGAAGATATTAAGTCTGTCAAGTTGTATATGAGCGTGTTTCCTAAAGGTCAGGGATTGTTGCCTGGCGATGATTGGGACGAGCTTAAAGATAAGCCTGAGACGGATTTGAATCCCCAACGTATTTTGACTGCTAAGTGGGAGAATGGTGGATGGAAGTGGGTGCAGAACAACCAAGATATTCCCAATGCTTCTAATACTTTTCAACAATTTACTTTGCCTGACGAACGGATGTTAACAGGGGGTCAAACTTATCATTGGGCAGTGGAGGTCGAGTGGAAGGATGAGGTCAAAAATGCACCGGGTACTAGCTCGACTGTGACTGGTGATTTTGAGACTAATTTGCCGGAAATTAAGGATGGCAGCGACCAATTTAGTAGCGTGACCGTGTTGACGAGGGGTGTGATGCCACCAGAGTCTAAGTCTTTCACTCAGCAGACGGTGGATGCGATGGCGGAGCAAATGGAGGATGCTGGTGCTGCGGTGATGCGCTATGACGCCAAATCTGGAAAGTGGAATTCTGTAACTTACAATGATTCGATTAATGGGTGGACTGCTTCTCCTGTTTCTCCTGTTGAGGGTAAACCATTGGTGTTGTTGGCTGATTGGATGAATGGACTTGGTACGGATAATGGTAGTTTCCGAAGTGCTGGTGTGGCTGAAGCTGCTGCTGATGGTTTGTTCAGTTCTTTGGTGGATTTAGATTTTAAGTATGGTGGTACTGTTGGTGGTGATAGTTTGTATGATGAGAATGGGGATTTAATCCGCTCTCAGGGGGCGGTGTTTAATTCGCCGTTGCATTTTGTTGGTTTTGGTCAAGGTGCGGTGGTGAATACTGAGATTGTCCAACGTTTGGGTACTTATTTCCCTAATGCAGGTGGTAGGAACGCTGAAAATCGGGATTTGCATTTTACTACGGTCGATCCTTTTGAGTATAACCCGGAAACTGTGCCTCAGTTTGAGGATACTTTTGCTCGAATGCTCGACCCTGAGATTGTGATTTGGGATAATGTGACTTATGCGGATAATTATTATCAGCAACAGGGTAAAAATGGGGATAATGAAGTCATTAAGGGTAAGCCGTTGACTGGAGTGGATAATAATCAACAGACGGATAATAAGAATCACAGGGCGGATAATAGTCAAGAGTTGGAAAAGTGGGCTGGTTTTGACCCTGCTAAGGCATCGGATAATGCTCATCATGCTGCGGTGTCTTGGTATGGGGGTACTGCTAATTTGAATGAGAGTCAGATTCCACAGGTCAAGCAGCAGGTTTTCCGAAGGTTTGGGGATTTGTTGGCTGAGGGTTTTAGTTCGGATAAGAGTTGGTTTGTGCCCGGTCATATTAATGCTAATTTACCTCATGGTGATGAGAATGCGCCGTGGGAAGGTATTGGCACGGGTTGGTTTTATTCGGTTAATGGTGGGGGTAAGGATGTGCGTCCGTATTTTGTTGATGGTGAGAAGAAGAGTCGGGGAGACCTTGGGGGGTTTGAGGAGTTTCAGGATTATTTGAAGAAAAATCGGCGTTCTGTTTCTTATGATAATACTTATACTGGTGGGGATGTTGGTAACTCTTTGCGGGGTGACTTTGCGGTGCCGACTTTGTTTAATGGAAATTTTGATGTTGTTGGTGCCGAGTTCGATCCGACTGCTTCTATTCCTGGGTGGTCTGTTGATAGTGGAAGTAGTGTCAATGTGAATTCATTGCCAGAAAATTTAGTTGAATGGAGTAACATTGGTTTACCACAACGGTATCGACAGGGTGCTGGTTATAACGGAACTACAGCCAATTATGCCTTGAAACTAGACAGTAATTTCCAAGAAATCACTCATAACCCGTTTGTCATACCTGAATGGGGGAATTTAAGGTTTGATGTTTATGCCCCTGAAAAAAGTGGAAAGTTAAATATACAACTGGAAGTTGAAGGAGCTAATATACCAGTCAAGACCATAGATTTGGCTCTAGATGCTGGTACGGTTGCAGAAAATGATAAACAAAACGTTAGTGAAATCAAAAAAACATATGGAAAGAACGTTAACAGTATTGGATATGGAAGAGAGGGTGGATTTGAAACCTTCCAACTTCCCTTTCAAAAACTCTCTACCGATGAATGGAAGAAATTTATCGGAAAACCAGCTAAATTAACATTTACTTTGGAAGGTAATTCTGAAGTTTTCATAGACAATGTTTTCTTCAAAAGCGCTCATGTTAAGTTAGGAAATCCGACTAATGCACGATGGGATGCGACTCAAGAAACACCAACAAATTTGCTAGTAGAAAAACCAGGTTATACAGTTTCTTATAACACTCAAACCAAAACACCAAACTGGGTAAGTTGGCAGGTTAACAAAACATGGACTGTCCCAAAGAAAGCCAGACTGGGTGTTCAATTTATAGACGATCCTTTCTTTTCTTTGCAATCATCCAATCCTAATTGGCCAGAAGTAAATGGAACAATATTTACGGGCTTAGGGATGGATAGAGGTCATTTAATTCCAGACCGAGACAGAAACAGAAATGCAAAAGATACCATAGAAACTTACATGGGAAGTAATTTAATTGCACAATCAATGGACAATAATCGTAGGTTTAATCAAGTAAACCCACCTATTGGATCTGCTTGGTTTAACATCGAAAAATTGATAGGCAATGGTGTTGAAGCTGGAAAAGAATATTACGTTGTCGCTGGAAGTTTAGGTAACGACTGGAGTGTACAGAAAAAGAGTAATGCACCAGAACTTCTTGAGAACCCACTAAACCAGGGAGATACAAAACCTAAAAAATTCAAGAATAATATTTTCATTCCTGAATGGACTTGGAAGAGCGCGATCGCTTTACCGAAACCAGGTATGGAGGTTACATCAGAAGCAGAGGCATTTGTGTATATTACGCCCAATCACGCGGAACCAACAGACAATGAGTTGCCAATAAAACATCCACTCAATGACTTGTTGGACGAAGAACGTGGCTTTATAGAAAGTCGAGAGGAATGGAGAGATCCTGAAACTTGGAGGGTAAGTCTTCAACAACTTCAAGACCTTCTTAACAGCAGAAAAGACCCCAACAATCCTGAAGAAACTGACCCTCGTTTTAACTTCCAGTTTGATTTCCTTTCTCATATTACCAATCAAAGTGTTCAAGAGAAGCTGATGAAAGACGGAGAATATGTTATTTTTTAAGTGGCAGTATTTGCTAATTTAGAACCTTATCAGTTAGGCTTTTTGGAATGGTTTGTCGGAACAATTATCAAAAGTTGTTCCGACAATATCCATTATTTTACTGTTTACAAAAGTTTTTCAATATTTTTATTTGGTCTAACGGGATAATTGCTCGAACCTTGTAAAAAGAATCCGTCTTTTAAAGTTACATTGTGGAAGAAAGAATCTGATTCACCACTGCATCTTAATTCTGCACCTTGAAAGTTTACTTCAATGAAGTTAGTACAAGTGGTATCTGCACAGATTGTTGCTTCTCTCATATCAACATAAATAAAGCTAGCACTATTCAACTCGCAAAAACGTAGCCTAGCTCCTCTAAAGTCGCAATTTATGAATTTTGCTGCATCCCAATCCCCACTCAGGGTAGCATTACTCAAATTACAATTGCTCAAGTGAGCGCAAAAAAGATTAACATCTCGCAATTCAGCACCACTGAGGTCAACTCCGTGCAAAATCACTTTTTCAAAGTTTCTTTCCCCTGCTGCGTAGCGACTGAGAAGCTTTTTAGCGTCTAATCCTCTACTAGAATTGACGATCAGTTTCCCATCAGGTCTAGTGCTGTAATGAACAATAGGGTCTCTTGGTATTTTGATGTCAGTTAAATTAGCATTTCTCAGATTACTGCCAATAAATTTAGTTTCATCTAAATTAGCTCCACTCAAATTAGCTCCAGTTAGGTCAGAATTAGTAAAATCGGCACAAATGAGATTAGCTCCGCTCAAATTAGCATAACTCAGGTTTGTACCTATGAAATAGGTGTGCCGGAGACTAGCTTTTTTGAGATTAGCTCCACTCAAATTAGTATTTCCTATGTGCCCTTCTATTAATGCGTTTTCGAGATTAGCGCCACTTAAATTGAGATCCATCAGGAGGGCATCATAAAAATAACATTTTCTTAAATCTATACCCGAAAAATCTCTCTTACCATTTTCATACTGTTCTAAGAATTTCTCTTTAATTTGTCTTCTCGAAAAATTTCTCTTAACATTTTCATACTGTTCTAAGAATTTCTCTTCATCCATAATTGGTCTTTCAGTATAGCTACATCATTGACTATTGTAGATCGCAACGTTCCTAACTATCACAACTACGCTAATAAGTTAGATAAAAATTTCCTCAAAATTACCAAAGACTCCTTCGTAATTCCTAAGTGGGGAGCATTGAATTTTAACCTTCATGTTCCACCAGGAACAAACGATGCCAATTTAAAAGGCTCCGTGAAGGTGACTATTCAATCTGAAGATATTCCCGACCATACATTTACTGTCAACTTGAGCAGAGCAGAAGGTAAAACTGGTACATACGAAAGTGATACTCATCGCTTAGATTATGCCACAGTGGGATTTGAAACCTTTACGACTAATATACCTGAGGCTTTTCGTGGCCAAGTAGCAACGGTTACGTTTGAGCTAGAAAACCCTAATGATGAAACAACAGTTTATGTTGATGATATCAAAGCTAAGAGCGTTCACCTTAAGTTTGGCAATAATCCCAAGGGAGAGGCCAAGGAAGAAGCCAGATATGAGGATAAGCCTTACAGCGACAATAAGTTTGCAGAAAACTTGTTAGTCGAAAGACCGCAGTACACTTTGTCTTATAATGGCACAACCAAAACGGCAAATTGGGCTAGTTGGCAAATGAATAAATCCTGGAACTTTGCAGTACCAAAAGTGGGAGGTATTCAGAGAAGTGATGGCTACCAAGATAATACCCTTCCACAAGGTTTTACTTCTGGAGTTGCTCCTAGCATTTATAAAAACGCTCAAGTAGATGGTGTAAAATACGATCTAGGTCACTTAACTCCCCACCGAGAACGTCAAAGAACTCAAAAGGATGCTACTGCTGTGGGTCTACTCTCAAATATAGTTCCACAACAGAGTTTTAATAATCAAAGGGAGTGGGCGCGAATTGAAAACTATACAAAAAGACTTGTAGATGAAGGTAAGGAAGTTTACATTATTGCTGGCACTCATGAGATCAAAAAGGATGGTGAGGGCAATAATCTTAAATTACCAGAGACCAACGGTGTAGTTGATATTCCTGCTAATCTCTGGAAAGTGATGCTAGTACTAGACTCACCAGGTCAAGGAGTAGCGGATGTGACAACTAACAATTATGCTGTAGGTTTTTACTTAGAAAATAGGCAATATACCCAACCTAATAAAGGACAAAAAGTGAAATTAAACGATCATGTGAAAACTGTGAATGAAATTGAAGCACTAACTGGGTACGACTTCTTTTCTAATATTCCCTCGGATATTCAAGAAAAAATTGAAGATAAAATAGTCAAGTTTGATGACAAAAATAAACCGATAGAGATTATCGGCTAAATTTTTGAGGGATAAACAGAAGTAGGTTGTTCCCAGAACTAAATTAGTTTATATAAATGCTGGAGCGCCCGGCATTTATATTCTTTATTATTTAGTCTGGTTATTGCTAGTGATAGTTCCATCAGGCATGGTAGTGTTGTTAAGAATAGCACCTTCTAGGCGGGTATATTCAAAAGACTTAGCACCTGTTAAGTCAGCATTTGTCAGGTTAGCCCCTTCAAAGTCTGTGGCATAAAGATGAGCATCAATAAGTTTAGCATCAGTAAGATTAGCACCTTGTACTCCTGCTTGAAATAAACAAGCTCCACTCAAATCAGCTCCGATGAGAATAGTATCATCTAAACTAGCTTCATCAAGAGCTGCACCACTAAGATTGGCTCCCCTCATATTGACACCTGATAACCATGCTCCAAACATTTCTGCATTTCTGAGGTTAGCCCCACTGAAATCGCTGCCCTCAAAGTCTTCAGCAGCACCTAAGTCAGCCTCTTCTAAGCTAGCTTCACTTAAGTTGGCATAGCTCAGATCGGCTCCCAGTTGAGTATAATTTAAGTTAGCTCCTCTGAGATCGGCACCACTAAGATTGGCTCCATTCAAATTAGCAGAGGTGAAGTCAATATCTCTCAAATCTGCACCGCTCAGGTCAATATATTTTAAATCTAGTTCAGTAAAATTCCTTTCTCCAGCAGCGTATCGCCTTAGTAATTCTTGTGCGTCCATAAATTTTCTCCTGATCGAGCTTTTACATCATTAATTATAGTTACAAAAAACATGGGAAGTAATTTAATTGCACAATCAATGGACAATAATCGTAGGTTTAATCAAGTAAACCCACCTATTGGATCTGCTTGGTTTAACATCGAAAAATTTATAGGCAATGGTGTTGAAGCTGGAAAAGAATATTACGTTGTCGCTGGAAGTTTAGGTAATGACTGGAGTTCACAGAAAAAGAGTAATGCACCAGAACTTCTCAAAGAACCACTAAACCAGGGATATACAAATCCTCAAAAATTTAACAATAATATTTCAATTCCTGAATGGACTTGGAAGAGCGCGATCGCTTTACCGAAAGCGGGTATGGAGATTACATCAGAAGCAGAGGCATTTGTGTATATTACGCCCAATCACGCGGAACCAGAAGACAATGAGTTGCCAATAGAACATCCACTCAATGACTTGTTGAACGAAGAACGTGGCTTTATAGAAAGTCGAGAGGAATGGAGAGATCCTGAAACTTGGAGGGTAAGTCTTCAACAACTTCAAGACCTTCTTAACAGCAGAAAAGACCCCCAAAATCCTGAAGAAACTGACCCTCATTTTGACTTCCAGTTTGATTTCCTTTCCCATATTACCGATGGAGAAGTTAGAAAGAAACTGATGGAAGACGGAGAATATGTTCCTTTTTAAGTCGCAGTATTTGCTATTTGAAAACCTTATTAGTTAGGCTTTTTGAGGGATGGTTTGTCGGAACAATTATCAAAAGTTGTTCCGACAATATCTATCATTGCTGAGTTTTTTGCCAGTTCAAGAAGAAGTTACTGTTGATGGGCTACCAAAGCTCTCATGATAGAGATGAAGGGGGCGATTGGCACCATTACTACTTTACGATAGCTTCTCTTTTGGTCTGTGGGGATAATCACTCGGACCTTGTAAGAAGAATCCGTCTTCTAAAATCACATTATAGTAGAAAAGAGGTGATTCACTGTGACCGCTAAATTCAGCATCTTGGAAATTGACTCCAATGTAGCTTGTATAGCTGATATCTGAATAACCTTTTGCTCCTCTCATATCAGTATAGAGAAATCTGGCGCCCTTCAAATAGCAACAATCCAGTCTAGCTCCTCTGAGGTCGCAATTAATAAAGTGGACTCCATACCAGTCTCCACTCAGAGTAGCATTACTCAAATTACAATTGCTAAAGTGAGCCCAGTGCATATCCACATCTAGCAGTTCCACTCCACTAAGGTCAACTTGATGTAAAATCACCTTTTCAAAGTTTCTTCGCCCTGCTGCATAGTGACTGAGAAGTTTTTTAGCATCTAATCCTCTACTAGAATTGATGATTAGATTTCCATCTGGTCTAGTAGTGTAATAAACAATGGTTTCTTCTGTGGTTATGACGTCAGTTAAGTTGGCATTAGTTAAGTTAGCTCCAATTAATATAGTCCCGGTTAAATTAGCTCCAGTTAAATCAACTTCAGTTAAGTTTGCTCCAGTCAAATTAGCATAACTTAACTCAGCACCTGTAAGATTGGCATAACTGAAATTAGCATCAATTGCATAAGTCCCCCAAAAGTCACCACTTGGAAAACTCCCACAGGTTAAGTTGGCTCTATCCAAGTGAGTTTCTATAAAAGAAGCTGTTTGAAAATCTGCATTACTTAGATTAATACCTATCAAAATGCTGTCCGACAGATGACATTCTTCCAATTCCAAGCCGCTAAAATCGCGTTCTCCTGCTTCGTAGCGCTCCAGTAGTTCATGCAGTAGTTCATGCTCATACATAATTTGTCTCCGACATCACTCCTACAAATCTACCCTAACATGATAACCAAGGATTTTTCAACAAACCAGTAAAGTATAAGAAAAAGAGTTGGTTTGTGCCGGGTCATGTTAATGCTAATTTCCCTCATGGCGATCAGAAGGCGCCCTGGGAAGGTATTGGCACGGGTTGGTTTTATTCCGTTAATGGTGGGGGTGATGAGTTGCGATCGTATTTTGTTGATGGTGAGAAGAAGAGTCGGGGAGACCTTGGGAACTTTGAGGAGTTTAAGGAGTATTTGAAGGACAATCGGCGTTCTGTTTCTTATGATAATACTTATACTGGTGGGGATGTTGGTAACTCTTTGCGGGGTGACTTTGCGGTGCCGACTTTGTTTAATGGAAATTTTGATGTTGTTGGTGCCGAGTTCGATCCGACTGCTTCTATTCCTGGTTGGTCTGCCGATAGTGGAAGTAGTGTCAATGTGAATTCATTGCCAGAAAATTTAGTTGAATGGAGTAACATTGGTTTACCACAACGGTATCGACAGGGTGCTGGTTATAACGGAACTACAGCCAATTATGCCTTGAAACTAGACAGTAATTTCCAAGAAATCACTCATAACCCGTTTGTCATACCTGAATGGGGGAATTTAAGGTTTGATGTTTATGCCCCTGAAAAAAGTGGAAAGTTAAATATACAACTGGAAGTTGAAGGAGCTAATATACCAGTCAAGACCATAGATTTGGCTCTAGATGCTGGTACGGTTGCAGAAAATGATAAACAAAACGTTAGTGAAATCAAAAAAACATATGGAAAGAATGTTAACAGTATTGGATATGGAAGAGAGGGTGGATTTGAAACCTTCCAACTTCCCTTTCAAAAACTCTCTACCGATGAATGGAAGAAATTTATCGGAAAACCAGCTAAATTAACATTTACTTTGGAAGGTAATTCTGAAGTTTTCATAGACAATGTTTTCTTCAAAAGCGCTCACGTTAAGTTAGGAAATCCGACTAATGCACGATGGGATGCGACTCAAGAAACACCAACAAATTTGCTAGTAGAAAAACCAGGTTATACAGTTTCTTATAACACTCAAACCAAAACACCAAACTGGGTAAGTTGGCAAGTTAACAAAACATGGACTGTGCCTGGGAAAAGAAGACTGGGTATTGAATTTATAGACGATCCTTTCTTCTCTTTGCAATCATCCCCTCCTAATTGGCCAAAAGTAAATGGAACAATATTTACGGGCTTAGGGATGGATAGAGGTCATTTAATTCCAGACAGAGACAGAAACAGAAATCCAAAGGATACCATAGAAACTTACATGGGAAGTAATTTAATTGCCCAATCAATGGATAATAATCGGTTGTTTGATCCAGACGCAAACCCAGCACCTGCATCTGCTTGGTTTAACATCGAAAAAATGATAGGCAATGGTGTTGAGGCTGGAAAAGGAAAAGAATATTACGTTGTCGCTGGAAGTTTAGGTAACGACTGGAGTGTACAGAAAAAGAGTAATGCACCAGAACTTCTTAAGAACCCACTAAACCAGGGAGATACAAATCCTCAAAAATTTGTGAATAATATTTCAATTCCTGAATGGACTTGGAAGAGCGCGATCGCTTTACCGAAACCGGGTATGGAGATTACATCAGAAGCAGAGGCATTTGTGTATATTACGCCCAATCACGCGGAACCAGAAGACAATGAGTTGCCAATAGAACATCCACTCAATGACTTGTTGAACGAAGATCGTGGCTTTATAGAAAGTCGAGAGGAATGGAGAGATCCTGAAACTTGGAGGGTAAGTCTTCAACAACTTCAAGACCTTCTTAACAGCAGAAAAGACCCCCAAAATCCTGAAGAAACTGACCCTCATTTTGACTTCCAGTTTGATTTCCTTTCCCATATTACCGATGGAGAAGTTAGAAAGAAACTGATGAAAGACGGAGAATATGTTCCTTTTTAAGTGGCAGTATTTGCTATTTGAGAACCTTGTCAGTTAGACTTTTTGAAGAATGGTTTGTCGGAACAATTATCAAAAGTTGTTCCGACAATATCTATTATTTTACTGTTTACAAAAGTTTTTCAATATTTTTATTTGGCCTGTGGGGATACTCACTCGGACCTTGTAAGAAGAATCCGTCTTTTAAAATCACGTTATAGTAGAAAAGAGGTGATTCACTGTGACCGCTAAATTCAGCATCTTGAAAATTGACTCCAATGTAGCTGGTATAGCTGATATCTGAATAACCTTTTGCTCCTCTCATATCAGTATAGAGAAATGTGGCGTTCTTCAAATAGCAGCAATCCAGTCTAGCTCCTCTGAGGTCGCAATTAATAAAGTGGACTCCATACCAGTCTCCAGTCAGGGTAGCATTACTCAAATTACAATTGCTCAAGTGGGCGCAAGACACATTCACATCCCGCAATTCAGCACCACTGAGGTCAACTCCGTGCAAAATCAGGTTTTCAAAGTTTCTTTCCCCTGCTGCGTAGCGGCTGAGAAGCTTTTTAGCGTCTAATCCTCTACTAGGGTTAATTATTAGCTTCCCATCGGGTCTAGTGCTGTAATGAACAATAGGGTCTCTTGGTATTTTGATGTCAGTTAAGTCAGCATTTGTGAGATTACTGCCAATAAATTTAGTTGCATCTAAATTAGCTCCACTCAAATTAGCTCCAGTTAGGTCAGAATTAGTAAAATCGGCACAGATGAGATTAGCTCCGCTCAAATTAGCATAACTCAGGTTTGTACCTATGAAATAGGTGTGCCGGAGACTAGCTTTTTTGAGATTAGCTCCACTCAAATTAGTATTTCCTATGTGCCCTTCTATTAATGCGTTTTCGAGATTAGCGCCACTTAAATTGATATCCACTAGGAGAGCATCAAAAAAATAACGTTTTCTTAAATCTATACCCGAAAAATCTCTCTCACCATTTTCATACTGTTCTAAGAATTTCTCTTTATCCATAATTTGTCTTCAATATAGCCACATCATTGACCATTATAGTTAGGTTGAGCTGTGGAGTTGCAGGTAGTGATGACAAATCCAATCAGGAGTAACTGGCAAGAATTTACTTTGAAGATACAAGACCTGGAAAACCTTCTTAACAGCGATAATACGATTAAAAATAACGATGGAACTTCTCAGTTTAAATATGAGTTTTTAACATCTAACGTACCTGAGTCTCTAGTTGAAGACATTAAAGGTACAAATAAAATCATTTATCCTAGATCTTAGTAAGAAAGTCTAGTAGTAGTTAACTTAAGGACATTATGCAAAGAGGAGATTCGTTCCAGGGCAGTCTCCTCTTTGTTACTTGTGCGACAGCTTGGGAAACAGATATCCCTGCTAGTAGCTTATATCATGTCCGGATAATTAGTGATAAAAAACTTACTCCTCTTCCCTCCTGATTCCTGTAGGGACGTTGTATGCAACGTCCCTACCTCCTGACTCCTCACTCGTTATTTATAAGTATTCAACCGGACATGATATTACATGGTTGAGAATTTACTATATTCAAACAGTCCGACAACTACCATCTTCCATAATTGTGTCCTTGAAAATGCAATCTTCAAAAGTATCATATGCATTGCCACCTATAAAATTTGCTCTGGTTAGATTGCAACCAATAAAATGTACTGCCCCAAAATGATTGTAGCTTAAATCTATCCCCGTGAAATTGCAATTTTCAAAAGTGACTGCATCTGCCGACCCCCCCCCTCCAGTTAGCTTCTTGGAAATCGCAATCGCTAATTATAGACTCAAAAAATTTCACCCTAGTTAGATTGGCATAGCTAAAGTTTACCTGACTAGAGAGAATTACATCTAGGTAAGCACTTTTCAGACTTGCTCTACAAAAATTAGCTCCTTCTAATCTAGCACCGCTCAAGTTGACGTTATTCAAATTAGCTCCTTCACAATTAGCATTTTTCAGATTACAGCCATCCATATTTGCACGCCTTAAATCTGCTTTATTCAAGTTTGCTCCTCTTAAAGAGCATTGGAGATTCGCATTCATCAAAAAAGCACCACTCAAATCAGCATTTTCCAAATCGACACCACTTAAATCAAATCCCTCAAAATCAAAATTACTTAAATCAACCCCTGGTGCTAATAAAATTGCTTGCTCAAGCTGCCTGACATCTGATATACCTGTTTTCGGAGTGTAGAATGCCCGAGCGAAAATAGCCCCCTTGAACTTAGCTCCCTGAAAGCGAGCGCGAATCAAATTGGCTCCATAGAAATTGGCTCCACTAAAATCACTTCCCTGTTCAAATTCACCTTCAATATAGGCATTTCTGAAATTAGCATCACGAAAATTACCACCAGTGAAGTGAACCTGAGAAAAAGTTGCTCCCTCTAAGTTGGCTTCACTCAGATCGATACCACCATGATCGACTACACATTGAAATTCAGCACCGCTTAGATTCGCCCACCTCAAACAAATTCCATTAAAAGTACATAGATATAACCTGGAATTGCTTAAATTAACTTCGCTCAAGTCAATGCCACTTTCATTGGTGAAATCAGTGTCACCATCTGCCACGATCTCGACTCCTGCAAAATCTCTTTCTCCTGACTCATAACGTCTGAGTAATTCTTGTGGTGTTATTAATGTTCTACTCTTGTATCTAGAAACTTTTTGATTAATACTTCCATCTGGCATGATAGTATCATTAAAAATAGCCCCATCAAAAAATACTTCTTCTGCATCAGCACCTGTCAGATTAGCATGATTTAGATTGGCATCCTTAAAGCTGGTTTCTTTAAGAGTAGCTTTTCTGAGGTCGGCATTTGTTAGGTCAGCATCACGAAATTCCGCACCACTCAAATTAGCCCCTATTAACACGGCATTTTTCAAGCAAGATTCATTCAAATTAGCACCGCTAAGATTGGCTCCAGTTAAGTTGGCCTCTTCTAAAGATGAAGCATCTAAATCTACGTTTTTCAAATTAGCACCACTAAGGTTAGCACCTGTCAAATCGATGGAACTCATATTTGAGAACTCTAAATCTGCTCCTTCTAAGTTAGCTCCGTTCAAGACCGTCGGTAACCAAGCTCCTTTAAGATTTGCCCCCGTCAGAGCGATTCCAGTAAAGTCTTCCCTACCTTCCCTGACAAGTTCTAGAAATTCTTGTGCGTCCATAAATTATCTCTCAATATAGCCTTACACCATTAATTATATAACTGACAGGGGTGAGAGTTGGTTTGTACCCATGTTAAGGCTGACTTCGCTCTAGGAGATACCCTAAACCAGTATTAATAAACGCAGCCGAAAAATCAGTAACAGCAATCACTATTCCCCAAGTAGGACTACCTTACGAAACTGAATCTGGCGTACAGCTAAACCCAGGACAATTTTGTTGCAGTTCCCTAACAGTAGATTTGCCTACACCACCCGCTCCCGACGCTTTATATCATGTCCGGTTAAACAGTGATAAATAAATAACTACGGAGGAGTCAGGAGTCAGGAGTCAGGAGGAAAGAGGGAAGAAAGAATAACAACAGAAGAAGAAGGAGAAAGTTTTTTTATAACTAATTATCCGGACATG
>NZ_BLZO01000146.1 GCF_014132355.1 Okeania sp. KiyG1 | reverse complement strand
GTATTAGAAGACCAACAAGAAATATATCTGACTCGTGGTCCTTCTAGGTGTAGCCCCTTTATGATTCCAATGATGATTGCTAATATGGCTGCAGGTCTAACAGCAATTCATACCGGAGCTAAAGGGCCAAACTCTTGTTCTGTTACTGCCTGTGCTTCAGGGTCTAATGCTATAGGTGATGCTTTTCGTCTGATCCAAAGGGGATTTGCTCAAGCGATGATTTGTGGGGGGACCGAATCTGCTGTTACTCCTTTAGGATTAGCAGGGTTCGCTTCTGCCAAGGCTTTATCTACTCGTAATGATGACCCAGCTCATGCAAGTCGTCCTTTTGACCGCGACCGCGATGGCTTTGTCATGGGTGAAGGTGGAGGTATTCTGATTCTAGAAGAATTAGAATGTGCCCTCAGTCGAGGGGCGAGAATATATGCAGAAATTGTTGGCTATGGCATGACCTGTGATGCCTATCACATGACTTCCCCAGTACCTGATGGAGAAGGGGCAACTAGAGCTATGCAGTTAGCAATCAAAGATGCTGGCTTAACTCCGGCAGAAATTAGTTATATAAATGCCCACGGGACCAGTACAGGAGCAAATGACCCAACAGAGACAAAAGCCATCAAAAAAGCACTAGGTGAAAATGCCTATAAGGTAGCAATTAGTTCAACTAAGTCAATGACTGGTCATTTATTAGGTGGGTCTGGAGGTATTGAAGCTATAGCAACAGTAATGGCGATCGCCCATGACAAAATTCCACCGACTGTCAATCTAGATAATCCCGATCCAGAATGTGACCTAGATTATGTCCCTAATGTAAGTCGTGCTCACAAAGTAGAAGCAGCCTTATCCAACTCATTTGGATTTGGAGGGCATAATGTAACTCTAGTATTTAAGAAATATGTCTAGAGGTTAGGATTAGAAATTATTTAGGGGGCGCAAGCCCCCTTTTTTACTAGCTATTAGCTATTAGCTGTCAGCTATCAGCCTAAAAAGGTAGTGCATAGATAATGGTATCTGTTTGCGGAGATTCCGGAACGGAAACGCTTTTTAACAAGCTATCAGCGCTTCCCTGCGGGATGCTACGCAAACAGCTAAAATCGGCGGGTTCGGTGTCCCCACGCTTATTTTAAAAATTAGTGGTGTGCGTGTTCTGGGGGATTCAAACCCCATCATACGCCTTGAGAGCTGACCGCTGACCGCTGAGGTGCTGACTGCTATTTCAAGACTTGGCGTTGGTAAGGCGCGTGTATGATATTAATCTTAATTACTTAGGAGTCAACCCACCCCTGACTCCTGACTCCTTAGTAGTTTATTTATAACTGTTCAACCGGACATGATATAAGTCATCTAGGAGTTTCCAATGCTTAGAACTTAATACTTTGAGGAATGTAACCTCAAAATATTCAGGCGGATATAGTAGACTTGTCGCTTTATAACTTAAAAAATCTCCAAAAACCTTATTCTATAAGCATTGTAGCTATTGGAGGCTAAAATATATTGGAATTGTTGCTCTGTCTAGGTGGGAGCGATTTTTTCCCTCTATTTAGCGACAACTCTAGTAGATGAATAGCCTGATGGAAAGCGATCGCATTTCCCCACTTTGCTATCTGTAGACAGCAGCTCTGCCAGAATTTAACAACCTACGAGCTACAGTTGGTTTGCAAGGTTGTAATGGTTTTTTATTTTTATCTAGTCGCGAAAACGTAATTAGTATTAGACATTGTGGTGTCTAGTCCTTTTCAGTAAAGTGTTCCTCGATTATGTTGGCCAGGCTTGTTCATGCTCTAAACACTATCGGTATCAAACCCACTTCCGATGGGCGCACTTTAACGCTGTCCTTAATTTAGAGCGACCAGCACATAAGCTGGAGTTCACTTATGGTGGTCGTGACCAGCCAACATAGTCAGTTAAGACTTAATCTGCAACCTTTGAGAGACAATTCCTAAAAATGTCTAGGATTGGCTAGGTTTTTCAAAGGTGCTAAATATTGATGCTTTGAGGAATTTGGGAAGGTAGTAAAAACTCGTAAGGCATTAAACGGTCAGCATTGCGATTTCGCTCTTTAATTGTAGTCTCAGCCGCTTTTAAATTGTCCTGGAATTTCTTCAAAGCCGCTTGCAATTGATTATTATTTGGAAATGCTGATGGGGAATATTTACCTAGCTGGGTGTAATAGACAGAGCCAAGTAAATAAAGCGTATTAATCTGGTTTTGAGCTTGAGTGAGTGAAGGCAAACCTTTGATGAAACTCTCAGGATCTTGGGGATTTATTGGGGCTGGAAGATAGCGAGCCAAAGGGAATGCTGGCGTGTACATCATTTCTTGTTGAGAAAAGTTCACCGCTGCGTGTTGAGCGCTCGCTGTAAAAATCAATGTCGAGATTGTTTTGACTAAACAATTTATGGTGTTAAATTTGCCTTGTCCATCATCACCAAAGTTTTGCAACCGTCCCCCTTGTAAAGAGACTAATGTTGATGCCCAAGTTTGTAAATAGGTATCATTCTTAACTGCTGAGTCGTTGCTGTAGTAAATGCTGAAATAATCTCGTACCCAAATTTCAATGGCATTCCAAATCAGTAACCCGTCATCTCGGTAGGGATAGGTTGGTAACTTGTTAATATCAGTTACACGCCGATTGGCTAAAGTTTGGGGAAATGAAATTTCATTAAAGTTAAACAAATAACTTTGTGTAGCTTTAGCTGCCATAGCTTGATCGCCACCGACGCTGCTGGCTAATAGAGAGTCTACCGAACCACCAGGCGCAACTAATATTGCATGAGCGCCATAATTGATCAGCACAGTCCCCTCGAAATGAGGTACCAACAGTTTTCTTAAACAATGATCTTCGGGTAAGTGATTAGTTGGGACAATAAAAGGCTCCACCACTAAATGAGTGCGTCCTAAATGGCTGATGAGTTCATGATAGTTAGAATCAGTCATTTGGACTATGTTTTTAGCAGTCATCCAAGATTCCCCATCTAGGGGCGTAAACAAAATCCATTCAGTGCTAATGGCTGTTCGTTGATAACTAATGGCAACCGGAAATAAAGGTCTAGACCAACTGTCAGCAGGTGGAACGGCAAATAGTGCTACTGGAGTAGCAATATACTTTTGCTGTTCTAATTCTTGGCTAATAAAAGAACCGTTGACCAAGCTATTCAAAAGCGCATAGTCGGCAATGTAAAGCCGATCGTCTGCCATTGCTGCCTCCAGTGAATCAGCAAACCCAAACTTGGCCGCAATTTGGGAATATTGTTCTGCGGTAACTGGTAAACGAGAATCACTGACTTGGAATTGCTCAATTACCAGGGGGTTTGGTCCAGCAACTTGTAAATAAGCAAAGATCAGGTCTTGTTGGAAGTTATAGGCGATCGCCGGTTTGCGGATAATTGTGAATTGCTGGTCGTAATCATCAAGAGTGGGAGACTGTGGAGAAAATTCTACAGTTGAATCTGAAGTTGAAAGCTTATTAGCATCAGCTATTTCTGCTAGTTTGGCACTGTATTTGACTATTTTCTGAAGATTGTCTAATAAAGTTTTTTCACCAGTAGATGCTAACTCATCGATCTTTTCTTGGGGGATTTGAGATAATTTATTTTCAATTTCTTTAAAATCATTATCAACTATTTGCACAAGGTTTTCCTCGGCAGATTTTTGTTGACAAAGTTTTTGCCATTGGCCGTCAATTTCCGGGTCTTTGTCAATTTTTCTAAGTTTAAATTTAATTGCTCAACTATATCTTTTAAACTTTCCTTTGGGATGTCGCCAAAATCATTACTAATTGGAAATAATTTAGTCCATTCAAAAGACTTTGCTTTTGATAAGCCAGAATTTTTGGAAAGGGATTCATTTATGAATATTTTGAGCAGGGATAATACTACCTTGATCAGCCATTGCAGAGTTGGAAATGTGCCTTTAGGTAGCTGTATTAAAGGAAAACCTACGATTTTCTCTAAAAATTTGCTTTTTGGTACATTTGTCATCGCCAGAGGATTGAGATAGCTGTAATTATATTCATATTCAGCTGGGTAGTCACGCTCTATGATGTATAAAACTACTAAAAAAGCTGCCAATTTGACTAGATTCCTGGCAGTGTTTTTTTCGCTATTTTTAGGTAAAGAATTTGCTAGTTGGATTTCAGACATCTTTTGCTCCTTCCGTTAGAAAACATTGAGGCTTATTTGGCGTTGGTGAATTTAGCTATGATTTTCGTGCTTAGGGAATAGGGAATAGGTAGGGACGTTGCATGCAAAGTCCCTACAGATATTGATTACTGCTCGCCCAAATATCTTAATTCATAGTTTGATTCACCAACGCCACTTATTTTAGTATAATCACGACTTACGCAGTAAAAGCTATTTCCGTCCGAAGCGATCTACAGGGTTTGCGGAGCAGTCCGGAACAGAAAGCAATCTCAAACGCTACTTTTTTGTGCCTCGTGCGTAAGTCCTGTTAAGAATCCTTAACCTAACAATAAGGACTAAACTCCACACCATAAGTTTAACTTCATAAGGGCCTTAAAATTTTTGACCGAAAAATTTTGGTAAATAGCCCCTTTTAAGGCAAGGTCTATTTATTGTCACTAGAGAAAAATTGATGGGGACCCACCCCTAACCCCTCCCAGGTGACGAATGTGGGGAGATGGGGAGATGGGGAGATTTGCACAATTAAATGTATTTCTGATGAATATTCTCTGACGACAAAGAATTAGCCCTGCTCTCTATGCTTTATAAACATCTTTCTTAACATAAAAATTGACAAAATAGACAGGTTATGATATAACCTCTAAAAGGCTTTTTGGGAGAAAAGTGTGTTGAAAAACACATTTTTTGATAACTGTAGACAGAATTTTTCCTCCCCCTCCTCCCCCTCCTCCCCACCCTCCCACAAGGGTTTCAGGAGTTCCTTATCAGGGATAGCTCTTTTAAGGGGATAAAAAGCGGTCAATCTTAGCAGCTTCCCGTAGGGTGGGATGGTGAGGAAACCTGCGCCAGATCAAATCAACCAAGAGAAAGAGAATATTCATTATTTCAAGCTTCTATGCTGAAGTAAGAGCTACTGATAACTGATAACTGAAATGACTTGATAACTTCCCTTGCCTAGAGATCCCTACAATGAGATGATCTGTAATGTATATGGCCTGAGAACAATTCCAGAGTAGTATGACTGTAGTATTACTGTAGACAAATATCTGGTTTATTCGCTCCGGCATTCACACATTCAATTAAGTATATAGAAACGATAACTATGGCTGTTGCAACTCAATCACTCGAAGAACTTTGTATTAACTCAATCCGCTTCTTAGCAATTGATGCAGTTCAAAAGGCTAACTCTGGCCATCCAGGACTACCCATGGGTGCAGCACCAATGGCCTTCGTCCTCTGGGATAAGTTCATGCGCTTTAACCCCAAAAATCCTAAATGGTTAAATCGCGATCGCTTCGTTCTCTCGGCAGGCCACGGATGTATGTTACTTTACGCTCTTATGCACCTCACAGGTTTTGACAGCGTACCTATGGAGGAAATTAAACAATTCCGTCAGTGGGATTCTAAAACTCCTGGCCACCCAGAAAATCACATCACTGAAGGTATCGAGGTTACTACCGGGCCACTTGGACAAGGTATTGCTAATGCTGTTGGATTAGCTGCTGCTGAAGCTCATTTAGCTGCTACATTCAATAAGCCAGACTGTAACCTAATTGACCATTACACTTATGTGATTATGGGTGATGGTTGTAACATGGAAGGAATTTCTGGTGAAGCTGCTTCCTTAGCTGGACATTGGGGGTTAGGTAAGTTAATTGCTTTCTATGATGATAACCACATTTCCATTGACGGTCATACAGATATTTCCTTTACTGAAGATGTAAGTAAGCGTTTTGAAGCTTATGGTTGGCACGTTCAGCACGTTGTTGATGGTAATACTGGCTTAGACGCGATCGCTGAAGCTATTGAAAAAGCAAAAGCGGTTACTGACAAACCTTCTATGATTAAGGTTACCACTCTTATTGGTTATGGTTCTCCGAATAAAGCTGATACTCACGATGTTCACGGTGCAGCACTGGGACCCGATGAGGTAGCAGCTACTCGCAAAAATCTTGGTTGGGAATATCCAGAATTTGAAGTTCCTGCGGATGCTCTGAGTCATTTCCGCCAAGCAGTTGACCGAGGAGCAAAATATCAGGAAGAATGGGATAAGCTTTTCTCTGACTATAAATCCAAATATCCTGAAGATGCAGCTACTTTGGAGCGGATGGTAAGTGGTAAATTACCTGAAGGTTGGGCAGATGCACTACCTAAATATACTCCTGAAAGCAAGAAGGATGCTACTCGTAACCAGTCTGGTGCAACACTGAATGCTATAGCTGGTGTTTTACCAGAATTAATTGGTGGTTCTGCTGACTTGGCACCTTCCAACAAAACTCTACTCAAAGGTTTGGGAGATTTCCAAAAAGGTCAATATCAAAACCGGAATATGCGTTTTGGTGTGCGGGAACATGGTATGGGAGCAATTTGTAATGGTATTGCTCTACATGGTTCTGGGTTAATTCCTTATGGTGCAACTTTCTTGGTGTTCACTGACTATATGCGTAACTCCATCCGTTTGTCTGCTCTAGCGGAAGCTGGTGTTATTTGGGTAATGACTCACGACTCTATTGCTTTAGGTGAAGACGGACCAACTCACCAACCAGTTGAGCATATTGCATCTTTACGTTTGATTCCACAATTACTTGTGATGCGTCCTGCGGATGGTAATGAAACTTCTGGTGCGTATAAGGTTGCAGTGGAAAAGGCTAAAGGAACTCATCCTCAACCTACTCTATTAGCATTGTCTCGTCAAGGTTTGCCTAATTTAGCTGGTAGTTCTATTGATGCGGTTGCTAAAGGTGCTTATATTGTTAGTGACAGCGAAGGTACTCCAGATATTATCTTAATTGGTACTGGTGGCGAAACTTATCAGTGTGTGGAAGCTGGTGAAAAACTCCGTGCTGAAGGTAAGAATGTGCGGGTGGTTTCTATGCCATGTTGGGAATTATTTGAAGAGCAAGATGCAGCTTATAAGGAGTCTGTGTTCCCTGCATCTGTGAAGAAACGTTTGGCAGTGGAAGCTGGTGTTAGTTTTGGTTGGCATCGTTATGTGACTGATGAAGGTGCAACTTTGAGTGTTGATACTTTTGGTGCTTCTGCTCCTGGTGGTGTTGTACTCGAGAAGTTTGGGTTTACTGTTGATAACATTGTTGCTAAAGCTAAGGAAGTATTAGGTTAGTTTTGATAGTGATCGGCATTTAGCACTCAGCTATAATTAAAACTTTAAAGCTTATTATCTGTAAAGTTTTATAGTTATCTTAATTTCAGTGTGTAGTGCTATATTTGCCTATTAGCTATCTCAAAATTTCAACTATCATTAAAGAGGTTCTCTAGAAATAGGGAACCTTTTAAATTTTTATAGCAATTTCCTTGAGTATTTTTCAGGATTGATTCTTATTTTTATTAATAAAAAATAAGTTGATTTTCCGTGATTTTACTATTGCTGAGGAAATATTTAGACAGTTATAATTACACTAAGAAAAATATTTACTTAATAACAAGAAAAAATAGTTATGGATGAAGCTGTAAGAAAGATAGCAGGTGTAGGATTGCCTGGTGTTATACTTTTAATTGCAATAGCAACGACAGGTTTCAGTGGTGCTGCAGCAATTACAGCAGCATTAGCAATGTTAGGACCGGGTGGAATGATTGGTGGTGTTGTATTTTTGGGAATAATCGGACTTGCATCAGATGCACTGACAAAGTATGGGTTAGAAGCTTTATTGAAAGGAGTTTATCTACAGAGAAAATCCGATGGTGAACCTTTATCAAATCTCTCTAAAGAAATTAATGGTTTACCAATTTCATTAGAACTTAAACTAATAGTAAAAAATGCTATTGGATACTAATAGTTAAAACTAAAGCATAAGTCGATTTGGTTTTTATTGACTTGATTATCAATTATAATTAAAGAGGTTCTCTATTTCTAGAGAACCTTTTAAATTTATTTTATAATAGCAGGCTCCTACATTTTTTTGTTAATACACCAAGCTTGGCTAAACTTTTTGCTAACAATGAAAGAAATATCAGGCAATTGATTTTACTTTTTTCTAAAGCACTTTTTAGATTTATAAACCACGTTGTCACAACCAAAACCTTGTAGAGACGTTCCATGGAACGTCTTTCATTAGAACTTAAACTAACACTAAAAAATGCTATTGGATACTAAAAGTTCAAACTCAAGGATAAGTCGATTTGGTTTCTATTGACTTGATTATCAATTATAATTAAAGAGGTTCTCTAGAAATAGGGAACCTTTTAAATTTTTTTATATAATTGGAGGATATGATGACTCAAGCTTCTCTAGACAAAAATACCGCAATTAAACGAATTTAGGAAACAATTGACCAAGCAATGGAAAGCAAAAGTATTTATCAAGAATTAGATAAAAATCAACTCATTGAGACTTTCTCGACATTATTAGATAAAGTTTCACCTCAAATGGTAATATCTCTAGATGATGAAAGACTGACAAAGAAAGTTAGAGGCGTAATGTCAATTGAACTATTATCGACAATATTTAATGATTTTACTCCAGAGCAAATAGAAATTTTTGATGCAGTAGTAGAAGGGAGATAAAATCAGGTGAGTTATCTACTAGATACAAATTTAGTTACTGAATTTTGAAACAGAATAAAATAGCAACTGATAAATTTAAGCAGGTTAAATTTTTGGAATAATATCTATATTATCAGTTGCATTAGTTATTATAAAATTCAAAGAGGATTATTGTATGTCAATGCTACCAGACAACTCTCTAAGTTTAATGAGTTTTGTCAATAAATTACAATTTTGTTCTTAGACAATTTAGAAATCATTGAGCAAGCATCAGAAATTCACATAGATTTGAGAAGGAAAGGCAGGCTAATACAAGATGCTGATATACTCATTGCAGCAACGGCAATTATTCATAATTTAACTTTAGTTTATAATGATTCTGATATGCCTAGGGTAGAGGGAATAAATTTAGACAATTGGTTAGATGTGGAAAAGAATTAAAGAGATTCTTGCCCAAGCTATTAATACAATTTTCTCTGTTAAATAGGGAGTTTGTTGAAAGGAGTTTATCTACAGAGAAAATCAGATGTTTAACCTTTATTAAATCTATGTAGAGAAATTGATAGATTACCAATTTCATTAGAACTTAAACTAATACTAAAAATGCTATTGGATACTAATAGTTAAAACTAAAGCATAAGTCGATTTGGTTTTTATTGACTTTATTATCAATTATAATTAAAGAGGTTCTCCAGAAATAGAGAGCCTTTGAAATTTATTTTATAGAAGCCCTAAGCGCATCTTTTGAGGAAGTTGAGGTTTGAAACCTCTCGGTTCAGATTTGGGACTTCTTGATTCAGGTTTAGGCCATCTCAGTTGAATCCTACCGTACGAACTAAACTGTAGAAAATCGATCTGAGCTTAATATCTTGATATTGGATTAACCAATACTGGCGCTCTCGGCGCAGCTCACTATTCCCTCGGCAGTAAATGCCTCTGGGAATTTCTTTCTAATTATCTGAAGACTACCATTAACGTCGGCATTAATTACTTTACCTGTTGCACTTCTAAACAAGCCACGTTTGACTCGTTTTCCCACATAAGTTTCATGTTTAATTGGTTCCTCAAGGTCAACGGCAGATGTTTTGCTTGTATAGCTTTCCTCTGTTTCAATCACCTTGATTCCTGCTAGCTGACATTTATAAGTAATTTGCTTTACTAACTTATCATGTGGTATTTGGGTAAAATTTTGGTTGTTTTTTTTGCCTATATTTGCACCTTGTTTCCAGTTATCATTTTTTCCAATTACTACAGTACCAATATTATTAGTCACTAAATAATTGACAACTAATTTACTGGTGTTATGCATATAATTCTCGACAAAACGATTTCGGTGATAGGTTAAGGCCTCAATCTTACGGCTAGTTTTTCTGTTGCCTTTGAGATGACTTTGGTGCTTGGCTTTACGCTTGTTGTAAAGCTGATTGACACTTTTTAGTGGCTTCCCATTCACAAGCATAGGTTTCACACCGGGCTTGTTTGTAGATAGAGCTACCTTACTGTCAATCCCTAAGTCTATTCCGGCTACATATGCTGAGTGTATTTGTGCCTGATTCGTTTTTTCATACACTACTTCAATTATATAGCAGCTAGTAGCAGGTACTATCCTGACTTCGATTATGGAAAGCAAAAGTATTTATCAAGAATTAGATCGAGATGCACTTGTTCAGACTTTCTCGAAATTATTAGATAGAGTGTCACCTCAAATTCTCTTATCTCTCAATGATGAAAGGTTGAAAAAAAGAGTTCGGAGAGTTATGGCAACAGAATTATTATGGACAACACCTAATGATTTGACCCCAGAAGAAATAGAAATGTTTAATACTGTAGTAGAAGGGAGATGGGAAAAGTGAATTATCTATTAGATACTAATATAGTTTCAGCGTTTGTGAATCAGAATCAAAAAATTAGAGATAAATTACTGGAGGTATATACTAGAGAACAGGATATTTATATTAGCTGCATTAGCTTTTATGAAGTAAAAGAGGATTATTATATGTGAATGCTACTCGAAAACTCTCCCTGTTTCACGATTTTTTTTAAGAAGTTACAATTTTATTCTTAGACAATTTAGAAATTATCGATAAAGCATCAGAAATTCACATAGATTTGAGAAGGAAAGGCAGACCAATTCAAGATGCTGAGATACTCATTGCAGCAACGGCAATTCTTCATGATTTAACTCTAGTTTCTAATGATTCTGATATGTCTAGGGTAGAGGGAATAAATTTAGATAATTGGTTAGATATAGAGTAGATAATTACCATTTAACTAAGTTCAATTTCTAGGAGGATATAATGACTCAAGCTTCTACAGAAAAGAATACAGTTCTTAAAAGAATTTCAGAAATGATTGATAAAATAATGGAAAAGGAGAACATTTATCAAAAATTAGACCGAAATGAACTAATTGAGACTTTCTCGAAATTATTAGACAAAATTTCTCCTCAAGAGATAAACTCTCTGGATAATCGGGAATTAAGAAAAAGAATAGAAGGAGTAATTATAGTAGACGCAATGTCTCATTTATTAGATAGTTTTACGCCAGAAAAAATAGAAATTTTTGAAGCAGGAGTAGCAGGCAAATCATAAGAATGAGTTACTTATTAGAGACAAATATAGTGACAGCTATTATCAAAAAAATCAAGGATTAATAAATAAATTAAAATTAGTTAATTTCAAGGTAAGTCATTATTTATTAGTTGCATTACTTACTATGAAATTAAAAGAGGATTATTATATGTTAATGCTACAAGACAGCTATCTGACTTTAATGATTTGTGTAGCAGAAGGTGGAGTATTTTATTCTTAGACAATTTAGAAATTATTGAGCAAGCATCAGAAATTCACATAGATTTGAGAAGGAAAGGTAGACCTATTCAAGATGCTGATATACTCATTGCAGCAACGGCAATTATTCATAATTTAACTTTAGTTTCTAATGATTCTGATATGTCTAGGGTGGAGGGAATAAATTTAGAGAATTAGTTAGATGTGGAATAAAATTAAAGAGATTTTTACCCAAGTTATTAATATAAAGTGTTCGTAGTGCGGGTATCTTGCCCGCGACTGGTGTACTAATATGACGCTGTAATCTAGAGATGTCAAAGTTGATAAAAAATTGGTCGGTAAGTCGTTATCAAGTTTTTAATACTTGTGAGCGACGGTACTATTTTGAATACCTTTCAAAAGCAAGAATTAACAGTCGTGACTCTTTTTTGAAAGAAATAGGATTCTTAAAAAACTCACAAATATTCCTATGTGGAAAGGAGAAATTTTTCATTCGATAGTTGCTGAATCTCTTCAAAGACTGAAAGATGAAGATTTTGTATTACCGCAAAATTGGCGGAGTGAACTTGAGGATAAAATAAATCAAGAGTGGAATTTTTCTGAAAGCAAAGCATTCCGTGAAGACCGTAAAAATCTTGGTGAAAATGGTAAGATAGTACTCTTTGAGCATGAATATAATGAAGAAATAAAAGAACAAAATCCTAGAGAAATTTTCAACTCAGTTGAAGCATGGGTTAATCAATTTTTCAATTGGTTAGAAGAAAATAATTTGAAGCAACTATTACAAAATGCCAAGAAAGTTTGGATTGAACCTAAAATTCATGGTAGTAATGCACCTGGTTTTAAACTTGACGACATTGAGGTAATAACTAAAGTAGATTTAGCATTAGTTACAAAAGACGGTAAATTCAAAATATTTGATTGGAAAACTGGTAATTTTTCATTAAAAAAATCGCGACAATTTTCCCAAGCTGAGTTTCAAATAGGAGTTTATCAACTTTGGCCTCACTTGACGTTAAAATATCCGTTGGAAGTAATTGAGGCTCATTTAGTTGGCTTTGGAAATAATTCCGTACAACATGAAATTCATCAGATAAATTGGGAAGAAAAAGAAAAAATACTGAGTTTAATTCGTCAGAGTATTGCTCAACTTAAACGCTTTCATGAACCAGATTCAGGAGTTGAATTTTTATTAGAAGATTTTGATTTTGCTAGTTATGAAAATGCTTGTAAATTCTGTGAGTTTAAAAGGTTATGTCAAAAGGAACTTGAAATATGAATCAATCAACAGAAATGCGATATATTGGTGCAACTTTATACCCTTTATTAGGTGTTGAAAAAAATCTCTATAGTTTTCGGGTACTTAAAGTAATGGAGAAGATTCCTAAAGATAATAATCAACCAATTCGACTTCAAAGATGGGCTGATAAATTATGGCGAGAAGAACTATTTTGTCCTGTTTATCCTACTAAATGTTTTGATGATCCAGCTTTTCTAATTCCTAATGGAAATAGCCCAGAAGCAGGAAAGAGATTTGAAATAAAAGATGTACCTGATAAAGTTTATTTTATCGAAGTGACTGAAGAAACTTTGGATGTGAAAATTGAAGATGCTATTGGTAAAGAAAGAGAACTTGTTTGTAGGATGTTGGAAAGACCTTTTACAGACAAATTTAAGAGCCTTGATGATAAATTTTGGCGTTCAAATTGGACATTATTTTTTAGACAAATTCCGGAAAATGAAGGTGTAAATCAAGATATTGTCAATGCTTACCGTGGTTTCAAATTTCGTATTGTTTATTTAGAAGGTGATGGGTTTTACTTTGCTGCGGATATAAGAACCAAATATGTTGGTAAAAAGTCTTTAGCAGACTATACAGATAATCAAAAAAATGAGATTCTCCAAGAACATATAGATTTAACAGTTAATGATGAAAAAAGAGCTTTTTTCCTTCGTGATAATGGAACGGTAAAAATTCCTTGTCGTTATGTAGGTACTACAGAAAAAACGATAGGTCAATATACTGTTAAGGATTTGGGTAAGACTGTTTATGAATATTATTGCCAAAAATATTCACAGCTTAAAATATCTCCTAATGAGGAAGCAGTTTTTGTAAAAGATCGTTTGGAGAAAGATAAATTTATAGCTGTTCCTATTTCACGTCTTTTTCCAATTTTTACAACGGAGTATGAAGGGTTACGAAAATGTTCTATTCGTCCTCAACTTAGCCCAGATGAACGAGTTAGGATAATTTCCAGTTTTATCGATGAATTATCTGGTGTGGAGTATGAAAATAAACCAGTTGAAATTAAACAACAACATTTAAAAAGAGAGAGAACCGTTTTTATCCCTCCAAATTTAGAGTACGGTAGTGGTGAACTTCATAAACCTTTCTTTACTTCAAATATTCCCCAAAAAACAAGTAAAAATTTTGACTATCAAGTAAAAAAATGGGCTTCAAGTAAATTATCAGCTCTATACAGAAATAAGTCTTACTCTAAATTTCCTTTTCCTGACACTATCTTGTTATATCCTGACACATTAAAACGAGGCGATCGCGAAACTTTTTTGAATGATCTAAAAACAGAAATTAAACAACACACTGAATTAGATTGTTCCATTGTCTTGCAAAGATCTTATTCTACTGGAAAAAAAGAGCGGTCAGGAAGCTCATTGCTACAGAAATTAAAAGAAATAAAATCTGAAACTAAAAACAACGCTTTAATAATTGTTGTTTTATGGAATGGTCTACTAGATAGCGTATATAGGGAAATTAAAGATACTGTAAAACCACATTTTTCCCAATGTGTAACACAGAAAGTAGTTCATAATATTATCAATTCTCAAAATTCTCAAAAAGCTATAAGTCAATTACAAAATTTAGCTCTAGCAGTATTTACTGAAGTTGGTGGTCAACCCTGGGTTTTGTCAAATCTAAATCACGATTTACACATTGGTATTGATTTACTTTATGGCAATATTGGATATCACTTTTTTTATGGAACAGGAGGCAGATTAGTAGATAGGCAATTTGGAGAATCTATAAGTAAATATCGCATGAAAGAAGCTATAAAAAAGCCAGAGTTACAAAAGCGTCTTACGGAATCTATAAAAACTATTATTATTGAACAAGGTCATCAGATAAACAACATGATAATTCATCGTGATGGTCGTTGGTGGCCTAGTGAAAGTTCTGCACTTCAGGAAACAATAAAAAATTTGAAAGAAGAAAATATTTTACCCGAAAACTTTAGTTGTGCTGTGGTAGAAATTCGCAAAAATCATTTGCCTGTTCGTTTATTTACAGCAGTAGAAGAAAAAGGTAGAGAATTTTCACAGAATCCTATTTTTGGAACTTATCTAATTTTAGATAAAAAACGAGTTATTCTATCTACTACTGGTAGACCAAAACAATGGGATGATCGTGGTAAAACAGCGAATAATTTACTATTAGAAATTGTAGAAACAATTGGCGATTTAAAAATTCAAAATATTGCTGAGGATGCTTATTGTCTCTCCCATCTAAATTGGAATGCACCTAATATTGAAATAGCTCTTCCAGTAACTATACGTTGGACAGATGAAGCACTACGGGCAAATTTCCATTCACCTTTTGAAGACGAAGAAGAAAATGATGAAGAAAGAGAGGATGAAGAGGATTAGTTTGATAATTTAGAGAGTACAATAAAATAAAGAGTTGGAATCGGACTTATGAGTAAATTAGGGTTCGTATCTGGACATCTGGAACGGGAGCAAAAATTACTTTGCGAGCTAAATACAGCATCATTAGCATTAGAAGCGAAAGCTTCGGGTTTAGAAGCTGATTTAGAATTTTCAGAGGAAGATATATTGAATAGCAAAAAATTATTTATGATTTTATTGTTAGTCTAGAATCTGCACTTGCTGGAAATGAAATCCCAAGTGATATTCAGAAGCTTGTTCAGCAAATAGAAAAAGACGAAAAACCAATAGAAGATTGGCAAGAAGATTTAAACAGTCTTTCTACTAAACTTAAATCGTCGGATCTAATAGACAGTGAATCTCTGTCAATTATGGATGATATTTTATCATTCTTAGATAATGAATTTGTCAAAAATGCTCGAAGACTCTATTCCCGTTAATTGTGATGTCTAATAGATTAACCATAATAGTAGGGAGGTTGGATATAACCTCCCTAATTGTTGGAAGTAAGAAGTTCATTATAGTTGCTCAACTGCACAAAAATAATTTGTTGATTTATGGCTAATTTGGAGTATCTAAAAGCAAAAACGACGGAATATGCTATTATTCTTTCTCGAATTAACAAAGAGCTTCAAGCTCTTGCTCATAAAAAAGCAGAACATCAATGGCTTATTAACTATTTACAAGACCAACTTAAAGATGCACAGATTTCACATAAGCGTCTTAAGTCAATTGTAAATAAAAATACTGGGCAGCAAAACTTGCTTAATAAAGCAGTTACTCAAATTCACCTTCTTGAATATTCTATTTATTCAATTAATTATAATTATCTTCCTGCACTGCAAAAGGAAAATAGTGCAGATTTAGCACTAAGAGAACTTTTACTTTCAAGTGCTAAACGGTTGAGTATGTTTTGGGTAAAAGATATTATTATATGTTCGGATGAACCCCTAGCTATTATTCCATCACCACCAGAATATCCTATTATTTTTTCGCCTCCTCAGCAAGCTATTTCTCTACTAGAAATACCAGGACTTTACCACGAACTTGGGCATGATGTTTTTCAGAAATTCGAGGAGATTGACAAACAACTTTATCGAACAGTTTCCTCGCATTTTAATAAATTAAGCAGCGAATTAGGGCGATTAAATCCTGAAAGTAAAGATCGGCAAAAACAAAAAATCAAGGAAGCATTAGAATATTGGAATACAGAAAGATTAAATGAAATATTCTGTGATATTTTTGGTACTTTTACCTGTGGGATTGCTCATTATATTTCTTGTATTGATATGGGGATTCGTTTTAAAGAGAAACCCTATGATGTGGATTTTAGAGACGAACATCCGCCTTTGTATGCACGAGTATATGCTTGCTATCAAACACTTACTCCTACTCAAAGAAAAGAAAAGATTACAATCATAGCAAAAAATTCATGGAATGACTATACAAATAATAATCATAAATCTTCGGATTTTAATTTGATTTGTGCAGAACCTTTATTAAAAAGTATTGTAAAGATTGCTATTTTAACCATTCAGGAATTATTACCAGATTGTCAGCGTTATGAAACACCTTTAATAGATGATAGTGAAATTGAAAAAATACCAGATAATATTTTGCTAGAAGATATCCTCAATCAAGCAGCAAAACTTCTTTTGAATTATCCTGAACGTTATGAAGATTGGGAAACAAAAATATTTAAAGCATTGAAATTTTCATCATAGTTTTAAGCAATGAAATTAGCAAGTGTAGGATTACCTTTAGTTGGAGAAAAATTTTCTTCTTGGGCAGGTGCAAGTGACTCAAGAAAAAAGGTATTGCTGAGGGGTGGGATGAATATAAGTCATCTGTAGGGGCGAATACCATTCGCCCTCCCTTGTGCAGGCATCCTGCCTGTCCCTGCCTGAGGTGAAAATATCAGGAACGGGAAAATATCAGAAAATCGATCATCTTACTAGAACTATCTACAACATGAACATTGGCTTGTGAGTAGCGTTCTAGCACAGCAGCGGAAAGATTACCAGTGCCACCACCTAGTTCAAGGATATTCGGCGCATCTAATTCATTTTGTAAGTTATCCAGCGTTACCCCAAGATTCTCTTCGTACCAGGGAACCCACAAACGGATGAGTTGATTATATTGTCGTGCGAGTGAGTCGAATTCTGCTTGTATGTAAAAGGAACGTACCACACCAACTGTTAATTTAATACGAGTCCATAAACCCCCACTTTTGACAAATTCATCGAACTCAATGAGACCATTACCATTGACATCAGCTTGTTGCATCAACCTTTCGATTTCGCGATCGCTGACGTTAATATTTAACCCATAAAGTAACTCTCGTAGTTCATCAGTTGAGATAGTACCGTTGTTATCCAAATCAATTAGGCGAAAAATCTCTAATAAATCGTTTTTAGAAGTTATATCGACTTTATCTAAAATCCATTGAGAAAATTCGTCAAACTCAATCGTATTGCTTACATCTTTATCAGTACTAATGAAGATGGAATCTATATCTTCAGTGCTTGGGTTCATTCCCAGATAACGCAGAACATTCATTACCTCTTCAGGTGATAATGAGCCATTACCATCAGTATCAAATGAATCAAAGACGTGTTTCAATTCATCAAGAGATAATTGTGTAGTTTGTTTAGAAATTACTTAAGTATTTTTTCAAGTTATACCGTTATTCTTTGATTAGGTCAATGCTCTGTTCAAAGTTCGGATTAGTGCAATTAAATAATACTTGAGTTTGGACTAATTTGCACTCAAAAGTAATAAAGAGGATGAATTGCAGAATAAAATTACCCATTTGAAATAGTCTATAATTCAAGAGTTTTTCTAGTAATCAAAAACTTTTTTCACTTATCTGAATAATGAGGATAATAAATGCTATGACTCTAGTTTATACTAAAAATAATACAGCTATTACAAGAAAAATCATAAATGATTGTTCGAGTAATGGAAAGCAAAAGTATTTATCAAGAATTAGATCGAGATGAACTAATTCAGACTTTCTCTAATAATTTAGAGAAAGTGTCACTTAAAATAACAATATCTCTAGATGACGAACGACTGACAAAAAAAGTTAGAGGAGTAATGTCAATAGAATTTTTGATGATTTTCCCCCAGAGCAAATAGAAATGTTTAATGCAGGAGTAGAAGGGAGATATTAAGGTAAGTGATATACTAAATATTAGTATAGTTTCAGCAGTTGTAAACCAGAATCAAAAAATTATAGGAGGACATGATGACTCAAGCTTCTACAGAAAAGAATACAGTTCTTAAAAGAATTTCAGAAACGATTGACCAAGCAATGGAAAACGATAGTATTTATCAAGAATTAGATCGAGATGAACTGATTGAGACTTTCTCGAAATTATTAGATAGAGTGTCACCTCAAATTCTCCTACCTCTCAATGATGAAAGGCTCAAAAAAGGGTTAAGAGAGTCATGGCAACAGAGTTATTATCGACAATACTTGATGATTGTACCCCAGAAGAAAAAGAAATGTTTAATGCTGCAGTAGAAGGGAGATGGGAAAAGTGAATTATCTATTAGATGCTAATATAGTTTCAGCAGTTGTAAATCAGAATCAAAAAATTATAGGAGGAGATGATGACTCAAGCTTCCGTGGAAAAGAATACAGCTCTTAAAAGAATTTCAGAAGCAATTGACCAAGTAATGGAAAGCAAAAGTATTTATCAAGAATTAGATAAAAATCAACTTATTCAGACTTTTTCGACTTTATTAGATAGAGTGTCACCTCAAATTCTCCTACCTCTCAATGATGAAAGGCTGAAAAAAAGAGTTAGGAGAGTCATGGCAACAGAATTATTATCGACAATACTTGATGATTTTACCCCAGAAGAAAAAGAAATGTTTAATGCTGCAGTAGAAGGGAGATGGGAAAGGTGAATTATCTATTAGATACTAACATAGTTTCAGCAGTTGTGAATCGGAATCAAAAAATTATAGATAAACTACAGGAGGTAGATGTCAGAGAAGAAGATGCTTATATTAGCTGTATTACCTTTTATGAAGTAAAAAGAGGATTATTATATGTGAATGCTACTCGAAAACTCTCCCAGTTTAACGAATTTTGTCAAGAAGTTACAATTTTATTCTTAGACAATTTAGAAATTATTGAGAAAGCATCAGAAATTTATATAGATTTGAGGCGGAAAGGCAGACCAATACCAAGATGCTGATATACTTATTGCAGCAACGGCAATTATTCATAATTTAACTCTGGTTTCTAATGATTCTGATATGTTAAGAATTGAAGGAATAAAATTAGAGAATTGGTTAGAGATATAATAGAGTAAAATCGCTGTTTAATTAAAGTCAATTTACAGGAGTATATGATGATTCAAGCTTCCGTGTTTAATGAGTTTTGTTAAGAAATTACAATTTTATTGTTAGACAATTTATCAATTATCGAAAAAGCATCAGAAGTTAATGTAAACCTGAGACGAAAAGGAAGAACAATATAAAATGCCGATCTATTCATCGCAGCAACGGCAATAATTTATAATTTAGCTCTGGTCTCTATGATTTTGATATTTTGAGAGTTCAGGGGATAAATGCAGAGCATTACTTACAGGCTAAATAGAGCGATCGCAGTTGCTTCATGATTTTTAATAATTCATAATATTTGTATATTTACACTTATTTTTATTGATTGTTTCAGATTGTGAATTAGCGGAAATTAATGATATCTTAAAGATAATAGAATAATAGTTATTAATATTAAGTAAAATTATTATGCATATACTAATTCTTTAACAAGTTCAAATTCGTATTTCAGTCATTTAATAGCCTTGACAAAATTTATAAAATAGTCTAGAGATAAAAATATTACTTGGGTAAGTAGCATTATTAAGCATATTTTTTTGTATAGTAATTAACCGGAATTAACTCACATTGTCAAGAATATAAGGTTATAGTGAATAATACTTAGCTTAAAGCATTGATTCTATTTATTGGGAAAAATATTAAATATTAAAAATAATCTTTGAAGTAAAATAACTAAAGATTAAGAATTGTAAAAAAATGGGAGTGATGTAGTAATGAAAATTCTTGTATTAAGCTGGGAGTTTCCGCCAAGAATTATTGGAGGCATAGCACGTCATGTTGCAGAATTATACCCAGAAATTGCGAAATTAGGACATGAAGTGCATTTAATCACAGTCAAGTCTGGCGAAGCACCAATGTATGAAATTGTGGAAGGAATAGAAGTACATAGAGTGCCAGTTGGACCAAGTCAAAACTTCTTTCATTGGATAGCAAATATGAATGAAGCGATGGGTCGTCATGGAGGTAAACTAATAAAAGAAGAGAAAAATTTTGATATAATTCATGCCCATGATTGGTTAGTCACTGATGCAGCGATCGCTCTGAAACATATCTTTAAACTACCATTAATAGCTACAATTCATGCCACAGAAAATGGCCGTCACAATGGTATTCATAATCATAGCCAACAGTACATAAATGCAAAGGAAAAAGAGCTAGTTTATAATGCTTGGCGAGTAATTGTTTGCTCTAAATATATGCAGGTAGAAGTAGCAAGAACTTTAGACAGTCCTTGGGATAAAATAGATATAATTTATAATGGTATTTGTGCCGCAAAAAAACCAAGTCGAGATGAGTTTGATGCAGTAAGTTTCCGCAGGCATTTTGCAGAGGATCGAGAAAAAATTGTCTACTATTTAGGTAGGATGACCCCAGAAAAAGGTCTTTCTGTGTTAATTCATGCAGCGCCGAGAGTAATTGAAGAAATGGGAGACAGGGTAAAATTTATTATGATCGGTGGCGGAAAAACAGACCTTTGGAAAAAAGAAGTATGGCATTTGGGAGTTTCTGAATGGTTTCATTTTACTGGGTTTATGTCTGATGAAAATTTAGATAAGTTTCAAGCGATCGCTGACTGTGCAGTATTTCCCAGTCTGTACGAACCTTTTGGTATTGTTGCCCTAGAAAGTTTTGCCGCGCGGGTGCCTGTGGTGGTTTCGGATACGGGTGGTTTGCCAGAAGTGGTGGACCATGGTAGAACAGGTATTGTTACGAAAGTTGGTAATTCTGCTTCTTTAGCACAAGGCATTTTGGAAGTGTTGAGAGACTCTGATTATATGCAAAAATTGGTTAGTAATGCTTATGAGGAATTAGAGTATAAATTCTGTTGGGGTAGGATAGCGAAACAAACAGATATGGTTTATCAGAGAGTAGCAGCAGAAAGGTTGCAAGTGGTTTGGTAATATCATGTCTGGTTGAATACTTACACTTTGGAGGAAGGAAGGCAGAAGGCAGAAGGCAGAAGGCAGAAGGCAGAAGGGAAGAAAAGCTTATATCAAGTCATCCGCCAAGCCAAGAAATAAATTTCTGGGCTGCATAGCAGAAGTCATCTAAAGATGACTAAAGATAGCTAATTTATTATGGCTAATTAATGAGACTTGATATTAGAAGGGATAAAGTTTTTTTATCGCCCTATTATCCGGACATGATACTATATCAAATTCGTTTGATTGGACATAAAAAAAATCTCCAATCGTCATAACTACTAAATCTTTGTGATTCTATCTCCTCCTGACTCCTGACTCCTGACTCCTGACTTCTTTTCTGAAGATTTCATATAATTTAGCAAATTTATTTGATATTGATAGACTGATTGTTCTAAATTTTTCGCGATCGCGCCAATAGAAAAATAAGGAGACTTTAGTGACCGTTGTTGTTGTTCGCACACATAAATATCCTCAGCTATAAAATCCCCAGAAGCGAGGGGGTCGTCCTCATTATTCGTACCATACTTATCCCATTTTCGCTGTGCAAAATAATTCCAAGAATTCCATTCCTGCTGCATATACTTCCAGTTGGATACAGGCATAACCTTCGACCTAATTTCCACAATTGAGCGATCGGGAGCATTGACTTAATCAGAGAATAACGATATAATGCATTAAAAAACATACTTTTAGGCAGACTGCACTCACCCATAAATGAAATCCATTAGAACAAAGCTGAAACTTAATAATAAACAGAAAACTCTGATGGCTCAACACGCTGGCTATTCACGCTGGTGTTATAACTGGGGTTTAAGTTTGTGGAATCAGGCATATAAAGATAGCTATAAACCAAATGCTCGTAAGTTGAGAGAGGTTTTTACCAATCACACAAAACCACTTTATCCTTGGATGAAAAACTTGTCATCTAAAGTTTATCAATATGCTTTTATTAACTTGGGTGAAGCATTTAAAAGGTTTTTTCAAGGATTGGGTAAATGCCCACGGTTTAAGAAGAAAGGTAAGTCTGATTCTTTTCCTACGGAATGCTACGCAAACACAATTGATAATTGTGGAAAGCCAATAGAATTAAATGGATGGGATCATAAATTACCTTTCATTGGATGGGTAAAAACTTATGAACCGATTGAAGCAACAACTAAAAAAATAACCATTAGTAGGCAAGCTTCGGATTGGTATATCAGTTGTAGCTATGAATTTCATGCCACAACCACACCCAAAACAACTGATGTCATAGGTGTAGATTTAGGTGTAAAAACCTTAGCTACTTTAAGTGATGGAAAAGTATTTGAAAGTGTGAAATCGTATCAGAGATTTGAAGCTAAACTCTCTAGATGTCAATACCTAAATCGTCATAAAAAGGTGGGTTCTGCTAACTGGAGGGCAGCACAACTGAAGATAGCTAGGTTACATGGAAAAGTAGCTAACATCCGTAAAGACGCACTTCATAAATTGACAACATACTTAGCCAAAAACCACGGCAGTGTGTCAATTGAAGATTTGAATGTGAGGGGAATGTTAGCCAATCATAAGCTGGCGAAAATCAGTTAGCAGATAGTGATTTTATGAGTTTAGGAGACAGCTTGGGTACAAGTGTGAATGGTACGGTTCTGAGCTAGTGGTAGTTGATAGATTTTTTCCATCATCAAAGACTTGCTCAAACTGTGGTCACGTCCAAGATATGCCATTAAATCTGAGAACTTATGATTGCCCAGAATGTGGCTTATCAATGGATAGAGATTTAAATGCCAGTATAAATTTAAGAAAGCGAGTGCGTAATTCTGAGGAAACCTCAGAATGTAAGACGCACTCAAGAGATGCGGTCGGCTTGACCGTGAATGCCTGTGGATGAGTAACCGCCAACGGCCTCAGTGGAAGCAGGAAGTAAACATCAAATTGTAACGTTATGTGACGCTTTGTATCAGTTTTATAGAGCAGCAACTGGAATTACATGAAACGTAGACCAGCTTGATTCAGTTTCTAGAGATTGAAGTTTGATTCATCTGTTGGACAATAGTTATAATTTTTTGACATCAGCCATTTAATATCTCCAGAAAAGAAGTATGGAGGCAATAGACAGTAGTGGAAATTTTTGTATTAAAACCCTACCGGACTCTGTGCATCCATCCGTGCATCCGTGGCCAAATCCTTTTCTAGCCCTGACTTCTACTTACTTGACGTAAAGATGTAATAGTAGCGATCGCGTGTTCGGCCACCAAGTCTATTTCTTCTGCAGTATTAAACCGCCCAATGCCAAAACGCACGGAAGCATAGGCTAATTTTTCTGAACGCCCCAAAGCTGCCAAAACATGGGAAGGTGCTATTTTTGCGGAAGTACAAGCGGAACCAGAAGACACTGCCACCACAGGTTGTAACCCCAATAACAATGCTTGTCCATCCACACCCTCAACACTAATATTCAAATTTCCAGGCAAACGCTGAGTTGGATGTCCGTTGAGAAAAATATTTTCCACTGTTTGCAGCTTTTTCCACAACTGTTTTCGCAAAGTAGTTAACCGTTTTGCCTCTGACTCCATTTCTGCTATTGCCACTTCCACAGCTTTACCAAAACCGACTATTTGGGGAGTATACAAAGTGCCAGAACGCATTCCTCTTTCGTGACCGCCGCCATGTATTTGAGGTGCTAATTTTACCCTGGGATGACGACGACGCACATAGAGAGCGCCAACACCTTTTGGACCGTAAACTTTATGGGCGGTTAATGATAGTAAATCAATATTCATTGTCTGCACATCTAGAGGAATTTTCCCAATAGCTTGTGCAGCATCAGTATGGAAAATAACGGAATTTTCTTTACATATTTCTCCTATTTTTGCCAATGGTTGTAAGATGCCAATTTCATTATTTGCTGCCATAACAGAGACTAATATTGTATCAGGACGTAAAGCAGTTTTTAGGGAAGTTAAATCAATAATTCCATCTGTATTTACCGGTAAATAAGTAACTTCAAATCCCAAGTTTTGTAAATATGTACAGGGGTCGAGAACGGCGTTATGTTCGGTGGTAATAGTAATAATATGTTTACCTTTATTGAAGTAAGCTTCGGCGGCTCCTTTTATTGCTAAATTATTTGCTTCTGTCGCTCCACTGGTAAACACAATTTCTTCGGGGGTGGCATTAATAGCTGAAGCTAAAATTTCTCTAGCTTTTTTAACTGCTGCCTCTGCTTCCCAACCATATTGATGAGTAACACTGGCGGGGTTGCCAAAATGTTCGGTGAAATAGGGCAACATTGTTTTTAATACTCGTTCATCAAGAGGAGTAGTAGCATTGCAGTCGAGATATATAGGACGTTTTAACATAATAATTACAGCAGTTTTCGTTGGAGGTACAAAGTTTTATTGCTCTAGGGAACAGGAAACAGGGAACAGGGAACAGGGAACAGAAAATATAAGAATAGACTTCTCCGGAAAAGAGGGAGTAGGGAGTAGGGAACCCACCCCTAACCCCTCCCAGGAGGGGAATAATTGATAATTTCTGTGCGATAATTGATTTGATTTTTTGGTAGTCCTGCATGGTAATGGTGAGGATATATATTTTTAATTTCTCCCACACTCCCCATCCCCCCATCCCCCATCTCCCCATCTCCCCATCCCCCCACACTCTCTCTACCATTACTATGCACCACCACCGATTTTTTATTCTTGGAAATGTTTAATTGATAACTTGACCTAATCCTTTTAAGATACTGAGTACATGATAAAGTTCATTAGTTTGGGGATTAGAAATTGTGAATTTTTTAGATAAAGCATATTGAGGTAAATTTTGTTTGACTAATTTGATAAATTGAAAATCATCTCCGTTGGTTACTAATCCAAAAATTGGTTTTTTCGGATGAGGATTAGCCATCATATAAGTGAGGGCTTGAGGGATACCATTAATTATAGATAATCCAGCATTTTTTGACTCAATTACTAATAACCACAGGTGATGTTTAAAAACTATTATATCAATCCGACCTTTAATAAGTTCATCCTGTGTTTCCACAGAAATATCAATAGAATTTTCATCTACAATATCAAAAGGAAGTTGATAAAAATCTGCCCAAGCAAGTAAGGGAGCAATTACTGTCATTTTTACCAAATTTTCTGAAATTTCCCGATGTTTAATGGCATTCAAATAATTTGATTTTGCTCGGTCTAATACTTGTTTTTCTATATCGGTTATCTCGGGTAAATTATCAAGCCATTCTCTAAAAAATTGAATATCATCTGTTTGGTTGAGACTAAATTTATGCTCAACATCAATCATATTTAGTTTATTTGCTTGGATAATTGCTGTCATATTTTTCGTCTGTTGTACTATACCAATCAACGAAGGCAGAAGGCAGAAAGCAGAAGGCAGAAGGCAGAAGGAACAATTGGATGGTATTTCTGACTCCAATCAATTGTAGACACCCTCGCTGACGATGGGGTATTATACCCTTGTTCCCTAGAGGTCACGAGCAGCGGGAGCTGGAGTAATTTCAGTTATCAGTTATCAGTTGTCAGAATTCTCTTCTGCATAAATGCCTCCTGCCCTCTGCCTTTCCTGATAAAAAAAGGAATGTTACGAATAATTAGTTAGTCTAAATTCCAATTAAAAGAAAATTTACATAATTATTTTTTTACTAAAAAACTATCTTTATATTCTATGCTATATTCAGTTTAAATTTTATTTTCACTGAATATAGCACATATAACGCCAGTTTTGAAATTAACTATTATTGTTAACTATTTACATCATCTTCACCAAAAATAAAGTTAACAACTTTTTCTATCAATTTACTAGATTTTTGGCTCATTTCTATTCTTCTGATATTACCTTGGTCTATTTCAATTGCAATACTATACGACATCAATTGATTCAGAAAGAATAAAAGTGTGGTAGTAAAACGAATAGTTCTACATAAAAGTTTATCTTCCTTTTTTGAAATTAGTTGCGGATTAACAATCGGTTTTGAAAATGACTGGATTAAAGTCCTATTCTTTTTTTCCCTAGCAGGCGTAGTACTTGTACTTTTCATAGAATTAACTGAAATTTAATGAGAGTAAGCCTTTTAGAGTATTAGAATATAAACTTTTATGTCTATTAATATTATGGTGAAAGCTAAAAACTGTGGTAAAATAGGAATTGTAGAAGCGTAATCATAACACTTCTTTATTAACACTATTTTCAGTATTTACCAAAAATATTGGTGTAAAAGCCGATATCTAAATACCGTAAAAGTTAATGAAATGAGGGCAAAAACACACTAAAGAAGTTTGGCAGACGACTAGGTGTTTCTTGCTCTCTATTTTTATTGTACGCTATTGAATTGAGCAAATAAAATGGATTTATTTTATTGTTAAAATATATAAAAAACTGAAGATTATAATTTTAATAAAATAGAGAATATACTGAAGAGTACAAAGTTCTCCAAAAAAACGATGAACTTTGCACTATCTAGAGAATATACAGAGGAGAAAAAAATCAAAATTCTTCATCAAATAGGTTAAGTCAGGAATAGTCAGGTAGAGCAGCCGTCCGATTAGCAAAGTACAGGAGGAGAGAGAATCACAAAGATTTAGTAGCTATGACTATCAAGCAGAAAAAAATCATACTTTTGGCTGACAAAAATTTTTGAATAATTAGTCAGTAGTCAGTAATTAGTAGTCAGTAGTTATCGGGACTGAGAATGGGGTCGATGGGAATTTTCACGCCACCAACCCCATTGACATTCTCTGTAAAGGTAGGGTCATTTCAGTTATCAGTACGGGCGATCAGTAGTAACGGTAAGGATTTGTGCGCTAAGGCTGAAACTCTTACTATAATTTAATTTTAGCCACCCATTTTTTAGATAAATTTTGCAGGCCATCAACTTCTGAGGTGTAGTGTCTAGGAATTAATCAGGGTTTTAAGGATTCTCACAGCAGCTCAAATAGTCTTAGCATACGTTTTGGTATCAAAACTACCGATCGCCCATTTTCAACTATTTAGTCTAAACTCCAGTATTAATATGAAATACGAAAAATTGTGCAAATATACGAATCTCCCCATCTCCCCATCTCCCCATCTCCCCATCTCCCCATCTCCCCATCTCCCCATCTCCCCATCTCCCCACCTATCGATCGCTATCATCTTTCATACTATTAATAGTCTTGATAATCTTTTCGTATTCTCCTCTCTTTCCTTGTTGTTGATAAATTTCTGCTGCTTTATGTAAATCATCAAGAGCCGCTTGAATATTTCCTAACTTCATATATCCTTCACTACGACAACAATAAGCGCGACCGAGATTCGGATTAATATTTATAGCACTGCTTTGATCCTTAACCGCTTGAGCATAGTCTTTTAACTTCATATGAATTAACCCTCGGTTAATATAAGCGTCTATTTTTCTCGGATACAATTTTAATACTTCATTATAGTCTACGATCGCTTGCTGCAAATCTCCCATTTCACAGTGAATTAAGCCCAAGTTATAGTAGGCCAAAGCATAGTTAGGGTTAATTTTTAGCGCTGCTTGACAATCAGCGATCGCCTCAGAAAAACCTCCTAATTTCAAACGAGCTAAACCTCGATTATTATAAGCAGGAACATAGTTGGGATTAATACGTATAGTCTCGCCAAACTCATAAATAGCTCCCTGAAAATCTCCTGTTTGAAAGCGAGCATTTCCGAGATTATTATGTGCTTCGGCATAGTTAGGATTAATTTTTAGAGCTATCTCAAAGTCTTTCATTGCCCCTTCTATATCTCCTAATCTAAATTTGGTAAAGCCTCGGTTATTATGACCCTCAGCATAGTTAGGATTAATTTGTATAGCTGCTTCAAAGTCTTTCATTGCCTCTTTTATATCTCCCATTCTCAGACGTACAATGCCAAGGTCGTTATAAGCTTGATGATATTGGGAGTTGAGATTTATGGCGGTCTGAAAATCAGCGACTGCTCCAGGAAAGTTTCCCAGACTTCGCTTAGTGTTACCTCGATGATAAAAAGCTTCTGCATTTTTGGGTTGAAGTTGTACTGCACGGTTTAAGTCTTCTAAAGCACCGCGATGCTCTCCGAGATCGAAACGAACTATACTTCGTTTGATATAAGCATCCACATAGTTAGGATTAATTTGTATCACCTGGTTAAAATCTTCTAGGGAGCCATTGTTATCTCGCATCAAACGACGGACTATAGCTCGGTTGTAAATGGCTTCAGGATGTTTAGGATTAAGTTTAATTGCTTCGTTGAAGTCGGCCATCGCTCCTTTTATATCTTTCATATTAAACCTAACATTACCTCGTTGTATATAAGCATCTACAACTTGAGGATTTAGTTTTAATAATGTGGTGAAATCATCAATTGCACCTTGCTGGTCTCCAAGGAAACGACGGGCAATACCTCGATTATAGTAAGCTTCGATTTTTGTGGGATTAAATTTTATTGCTCGATCGTAATCTGCTATTGCTCCTTTTGCGTCTCCTGCTTTAAAACGAACTACTCCTAAGTTATGGTAAATTTGAGAGTCTTGAGGATTAAGTTTCAGAGCTTGATAAAAAAGATTTATGGCTTGATTAAATTTGCCTAATTCTGCATAAGCTGCCCCTAAATTATGATAACTTTGGGGGTCTTTTGGTTCAAGTTTTAATGCTTTGTGAAAATTTGCTATTGCTGCCTTGAAGTTTCCCAATTGAGCCATTATAATACCTTTGTTATTGTAAAATTGATGATTATTTGGATCTAGTATTATTGCTCGGTTATAGTTTTCTAGAGCGCCAATATTATCTCTTTTTTGTAGTTTAATCAGTCCTTGTTTATGTAGTTCATTTACTCCTCGAACCCTACAGTTTTTGGCTTTTTCTTTCATTCCTGCTATTTGATATTGAATAATAGCTTTTTCCCATTGTTTTTTATTTTCAAATTCTTTGGCTCTACACAATGCGGCTTTCCGAGGAATTTTTGCTAAGTCATACTCATAAGCAGCTTTAAGCCATTGTTTTTTATTTTCAAATTGAATAGCTTGGTATTCTGCTTTTTTTTCGGGAATATTCATCTTGCAGCGTTTAGCATTAGCAAAGTTTTCGAGTTCTTGCCATTTTTTTGCTGCTGCTAACCATTCTAAGTTTTCTTCTAAGTTGTAAGCTTCACAAATTTTTTGCCTCTGTTTTTCTCCAATTTTTGCCCAACATCTTGCTGCTGATTGCCATTTTTTTAATTTCTCCAATAGTAGTGCAGTTTCTTGCCATTCTTTTAGTTCAAAAAATATTTTTGCTGCTTCTTCATAAGCTTGTTTTTGAACTAATAATTTGGCTTGAGCTTGTTTTTCTAAAATTAGATCGCCGGATTTAGTAAAGCATTCTTTTGCTTGTTGATAGAATCCTGCTTTCAAATAATATTCTCCTTGTTTACGCCATGTTTCTGAACTAGGATTTACACGATCGCTTCTTACTAATTCGGGAATTATTGATTGAAATAAACCTGTTAATTCTGGTTCTTGCCAGAGTGCACTAAGTTGTGATTCCCAAATATTTAATATTCTACTAGCACGGGTAATTGCTACATAAAGTAAATTTAATTCTAGTTTAAATGCTGGTTTTTCTTTTTCTTTTAATAAGCTACCTCGTATGACTTTACCCCAAAGTTTTTTTGTAGGCTGAAAAAATTCTACGAGAAAAACTGTATCAAATTCTAATCCTTTTATTTCTTCAATTGTAAAAACAAAACTAGAATTTAGTTCGGATCTAATTTTTTCTTTATCTGATTCTTTTCTGACTAAAATAGCATCACCAGGATATAAAGATGTTTCTTTTAATGTTTTGATTAATGTTGAACAATCTGCTGAAATCATCCTAGCTAATTGACCATTGCTACTGTTTGTCGTAGAGTAACTTTCTGTTGATTCTGCCAAGTATCGAGAACGTAATTTTAGTAGTTGATTGGCTAAATTAACTAAGCTTCCTACACTACGAAAATTAAATTTTAAAGTTTGTCTATCTACTTTTCTGTGAGGATAAAATTTATGTTTGAGTTTTTCCCATTGAAAACCACTAGGACTAATCATTTGATAGGAGTCTCCAGCAAAAAACAAATTGCCATTAGGACCCACTAAATTAAACAATAACTCTAATTGTATTTCTGTTAAATCTTGTACCTCATCACAAACAATCAAATCATATTTTTCACTATAATTATTTTCAATCAATCTCAACACTTGTCTAACTAAATCTATTTCATCATATAATTTTTCTTTTTGCAGCTTTTTCTGATACCACTTTGCAATATTATATATTTCTCTGCGATGCTTTTCCTCCAGACAAACCATACTATTTTTACTAATTTCTTCATAAGCTTTTTCAGATAAAACATCTTCTGTAGTAGCTAACTGTTTACCCTTAATAACACTTCTAATTTCTTCCCATACTAAAGCTGTTGAATATTGTTTTTTTCGAGGGTGTGCTTTGTAAATTTCCGAAAAAACTTGATAATTTACTTCATCTTGAACGTAATATTCTTGATGATAGTTACTCAGAATTTCCAAACATAGTTCCTGAAGATTTTTAAACTCAAAAATTATTTGACTTATTTGATTATTTTCTGCTTTTTCTAATTCACTATCTGCGACTATTTTATCAAACTGTTCCTTTGCGTGATTAACTAGCAAATGATTATAGGCAATATATAAACGTTTCCCTGAATTGTTATACTTTCTTTTTTGCAGCATTCTATATAATGCAACTGTGGTTTTACCTGTACCAGCACTACCATTTAATAAAAGATTTCCTGAGAGTCTAGCAAGTTCATACTCTTCTGCTGTCAGCTTTAAAGGTAAATCTGTATTTTGCTCAATAATTGCCTTTTGCCATTCCGCTTCTGACTCTAATACTCGCCACTGAATATTTCCTAACAACTCATCATCTGTCAAATCTGAATTGAGTTCCAACTTTAGAGCTTCTACTATTTCAATATTTGTTTGTTCTACTGCTGAGTATTGATTATTTTCATCGCTGTAATTATTCTGGTTTTGAAAATTGCTAGTTTCTAAAACCACTTCTACTTCTTCTGTTTCTAACCATTCTGAATCAGGACTTTTCTTCCTCGCTTTAGCACGTCGTGATACATCATCATGGTCTACACAAATATCTTGAATTGCCAGATAAACTTGCATTTTTCCTGTCTCTGGTTCTGATGATTTATTGTAGGTAAAAATTAAGCGACTAGCACTATTAATTCTAGCTTCCCATACTCTTTTATTTATCCCCTTCAGCTTTTTAACTCGTAACCCACTATCAAATTTTTGCTGCTTTAGTTTTTTAATACATTCCCATACTTTTTTTTTGTAAATTACTTTCCGCATCTTTTCGGAGAAATTCAACTATATCAGGATGTAAAACAGCAGGGAGTGACATACATTGACTTTATTACTCTTTGATTTTGATAATCACAAATAGTTTAACACAATACTATTTTTCATTTGACATCCTCCCCTGCCTAAAGGCGAGGGGATTCCCACATCACTGCGGGACTTTCCTCTTTCCTCGAGTCGGCTTACTTGCCTGAGTTTCCTCAACCAAGCAGAGGTCGTTCTCTCCAGAGGCGTGACTTTCCCTGTGCCCCAGGGTAGTTGCTAATTCTCTTAATGCTGATTGGAGTATATTGATAGCTGCATTCTCGTCCCTGTCGGCAACATAACCACAGTGTGGACATTGATGAGTCCTAGTGCTGAGGGTCTTCACAACTTTCTCACCGCAACTTGAACAATTTACAGAAGTATATGCAGGTTCTACTGTTACTACAGGCACACCATAGACTCTGCCAAAATACTCCAACCATTCTCTAAACCTGTACCATGCTGCATCTGCTATGGACTTCGCTAACTTATGGTTTTTCATCATGTTACGCACTTTCAGGTTTTCTATCGCTACCAAATCGTTAGATTGTATGACGCGCTGCGCTAATTTAACTGCCCAGTCGTTACGTCTGCGTGAAACCTTTAGATGCGCTCTACCTAACCTATTCCTAGCTTTACTCCTATTTTGACTACCCTTTTGAGTACGAGAAAGGCGACGTTGTAGTTTCTTGATTTTACGTTCACCTTGTCTCAAAAATCTCGGATTATCTACTTTTTCACCAGCTGAGTCAGTGTAGAAATGATTTAAACCTAAGTCTATTCCTAACTGAGTTCCTGTAAGATTTTTCTTCTCCTCTCTAGTATGGTCGATTGAGAATTGAGCATAGTAGCCATCATACCTTCTGACAACTCTGACTCGTTTGATTTGATTGATTTGATAGAAATGAAGGTTTCGACTACCCCAAAGCTTAAAAGTACCTGCTTTGAAGCCATCAGTAAAAGTTAAATAGCGTCTATCTTCTGATAGTTTCCATCCGCTAGTTTTGTATTCTACTGAGTCTCTAATTTGGTATTTTTTAAACTTGGGAAAACCCTTCTTACCAGCAACATTAGCTTTACAGTTTTGATAGAATCTTTCTATTGCTGCCCATGCTCTCTCAGCATGAGCTTGTCTTGCCATGGAGTTAAGTTGCTTGGCCCAGGGAAATTTAGGATTGTGTGCTAGTTTTGTGCAGTATTTGTAGGCATCGTTACGACTTTTAACTTCTCTGTCTATCCATGCTCGGATAATGCTATTGCGCACAAATCGACCAGTCCTAATGGCTGAGTCTAGCTGATTATACTGGCCTTGTGTGCCTTGCAACTTCATTTCATAGATGAGCATAGAAATGTTTTATCTTTTAATGCTACGATAAAAATATAGCACACAGTTCAGCATATCTGCAACTAATATATACATTAAAAAGTCCCCCTCAAAGGGGGAGGCACCTACCCCAATTTTCCGGTAAATAATTTTGTTTAGGTACTTAACAAGTATTTATGAATTAGTGTAAAAATACTAAATAAAATATTAATTATATTGCAGTTCCAATAAAAGTAGTTGTATAGTAGCTAACTAATAAATCTAGTTAAGCAATTCTACTCAATCAAAAATGAAACAAAATCCAACTGCTTTAACGCCTATTTATGAAAAAGCATGGCGTGAATCCCAATTTAAGCAAAATTTACTTGATAATCCTCTTGCTACCTTGCAACAAGAAGGAATGACCTTTCCCGAAGGAGTTAATTTCATTGCTGTTGCTGAAACTGATACTCATCGTTATATGGTACTTCCTGTAGAAGGCTCACCCAACAAAGGTGCTGAGACTTTATTAGAATATGTGCGTAGTAAAGCCATGCAGGATGGGGAATTTAAACAAGCTTTGTTAGCTGATCCTAAAAAAGTTTTAAGCGAAGAATTAGGCCAAGCTATTCCTGAGAATGTTGAAGTTACTGTAGTTGAGGAAACTGCTGATACTCGTTATTTGGTAATTCCACCTCAACCGGATATGCAGTATGTGATTGAACGGTCATGGCAAGATCCTATCTTTAAACAAAACTTGTTAAGTGAACCGAAATCTACTTTGGCACAGATTGGTATTGTAGCGGATGAGAATCAAGAAATCCAAGTCAAGGAAGAAACTGATTTTCAACGCTATATTCTTTTAGAAGATGAAATGAATACCCAAGAAGGAGAAGAAAGCGATCCCTTAAGTGCTTTAAAGGTAAAAGCCAGCCAAGACAACACCTTTAAACAAAAATTAATCCAAAGTCCTAAGCAGACTATTGAAGAAGAATTAGGGTTCACTCTTCCTTCTTGGGTTGAAGTAGAAGTTCTGGAAGAAACTCCCAATATATCTTATTTTATAATACCACATTTACCCTCAGAAGAGGAAGTAGAATCAGAAGAAATAATGGCTGTTACTGGTGGTTGGCGTCGTCGTCGTCGTTGGATTCGTGCTCGTGGTAGCTGGGGTGTTCGCCTTGGACGTAGCGGCGGTATCGGTTATACAAGCCGTAGTGGCACACGCCGTTGGTCTATCGGGTGGTAAATACTTATTAGGAATTTTCCATCATAGAGATATCCAGTCTAGCACTTCATAAAGTTGCTGTGGTTCTCTCACCTGAAGGAAGATGTTCTAGAACCCACTATGTTTATTCCCCAAACAGGTAAACGTCTCGGCAAAATGTTGGGCGTTTACCCAGGACAACAAACCAGGGTCGTCTTCTATTGACTTCTATCCCTGTGAGGGTCTTGGTATCTTCCTCAGCTCTATGATACGAGTCGTTGGCACTCATCAATAGGAAACACTTTTTTTTGAGTGTACTCCGACGACTCTCTTTTGTAACTTCAGCCCCTTGGCTTGCCACTAATCAGGTCTAGCTTTTCCAAGGTGCTTTTGATGGGGCGTTTTTTCCCACTTCTGTTCGAGTCTGTTTTCTGACAAAAATTTTCCGAAGCTATTATCAATTCCTGATAAATTCTGAAGTTGGTCTGCATCAGCTTTGGCAATTTTGCCTCGGCAGCTCTGTGAGATGAGTTGTTGGCACTTTTTGTGAACCTTATTAACTTAATAATAAGGTTAAATCCTTGCCATCCTGCCGTCTCCTCCTCTTTTCTAACGAAGGGCGATCGCAATCCTTGAAAAATCTTAAGTAGATTGCATTAAAAATCAAAGCAATGTAGATTAAAAAACTAAATCTACACATTAAGCAATTGTAATCAATCAAAAAATGAAAGAAAGTCCAACTGGTTTAACGCCTATCTATGAAAAAGCATGGCGTGAACCCCAATTTAAGCAAAGTTTACTCGATAATCCTCTTGCTACCTTGCAACAAGAAGGAATTACCCTACCCGAAGGAATTAATTTCATTGCTGTTGCTGAAACGGATGCTCATCGTTATATCGTAATTCCTGTGGAAGGCTCACCTGACAAAGGTGCTGAGACTTTATTAGAATATGTCCGCAGTAAAGCTATGCAGGATGAGGCATTTAAACAAGCTTTGTTAGCTAATCCTAAAACAGTTTTAAGCGAAGAATTAGGCCAAGCTATTCCTGAGAATGTTGAAGTTACTGTAGTTGAGGAAACTGCTGATACTCGTTATTTGGTAATTCCACCTCAACCGGATATGCAGTATGTGATTGAACGGTCATGGCAAGATCCTATCTTTAAACAAAACTTGTTAAGTGAACCGAAATCTACTTTGGCACAGATTGGTATTGTAGCGGATGAGAATCAAGAAATCCAAGTCAAGGAAGAAACTGATTTTCAACGCTATATTCTTTTAGAAGATGAAATGAATACCCAAGAAGGAGAAGAAAGCGATCCCTTAAGTGCTTTAAAGGTAAAAGCCAGCCAAGACAACACCTTTAAACAAAAATTAATCCAAAGTCCTAAGCAGACTATTGAAGAAGAATTAGGGTTCACTCTTCCTTCTTGGGTTGAAGTAGAAGTTCTGGAAGAAACTTCTAATACATCTTATTTTATCATACCACATTTACCCTCAGAAGAGGAAGTGGAATCGGAAGAAATGATGTCAGTTACTGGTGGTTGGCGTCGTCGTCGTCGTTGGTTCCGTATCCGTACTCGTCGTTGGTTTCGTCGTCCTTGGCGGACTCCTACTATACCTATTTACCGTGCTAAATTTTAGAGGTAAAAGCTAGCCAAGACAACACCTTTAAACAAAAATTAATCCAAAGTCCTAAACAGACTATTGAAGAAGAAGTAGTGTCTTACGTTGTTGGTCTATTGGTTGGTAAATACTGAATAGATTGACTATCTAATATTAAGTGGGGAGAAGTAAGAATAAAATTGCTTTCTTCCCCTGCTATTAAGCTTAGTCATGTCAAAATTATCAGAAATATAATGCAAAAAAATATTGATTATCTTGATTATGAAACTACTTTTCAGAGTTGTTTTGTCAAGGATTATTGGAATCAAAAACCTTGTATTATTCGAGGGTGTGTTAGTCAATGGGGTGCAAATACTTGGGATTTAACTTATTTAAAAAGATTCCTTATAAGGGAGAAGATCGAGGAAATTTAAACAAAGTTCAAATTCGAGATCCTAAAACCGAAATTTGGCAAAAATGTCAGCCTAATCATTTACCTCAAATTCGGAAAAAACTCAATATTACTACCCTAGAATATCAAGCGGATGAATGGTTGTTTCCTCTGACCCATCCCGAAATGCTGGAGGAAATTAAGATTCCATCCTGTTTACAAAATCCTCAGTGGTTAAATATGATTCCTTTATCTTTGCGTCCTATTTATCCTCGTATTTTAATTGGTTATGCAAACACAGGAAGTCAACTTCATATTGATGTCTGTAATACTCCTAATTGGATGGGATTAGTCAAGGGAGTTAAACGTTGGTTTGTAGTCGATCCTCAAGAAGGGCAAAAACTTGAAGATTACTTAGATGAATTTACACCTAATACTTCTGAACTAAAAGAAAAAGTAGATGTTTATTATGAGTTTGATCTTCAAGCAGGAGAAATGGTGTATTTACCAGCCAAATGGTTACATCAGGTTTGTAATGTCTCTGATTCCATTGCGATTACCTATAATTTATTTAATCTAATACAAGCAATTGCTTACGGTTTTAACTCTATTCTTTACAATCTTGAAAATAGTTTAGAGCAGCGTAAATCACGATTAAATACAAAACAAAAAGCAACGGTAAATAGTCAACTTAGTCAACTTAATCTTGTATCTGATTCGAGTCTTTCTTTCTCATTGAGTAAACTGAAATCGACAAAGTCTAATGCCTTAAATATTAAGCTTTAAACTTTCCTATTTTAGTTAATTCTCATTCCCAATTAAAATCTTGTTGTTTTGAAAAACAAATAAATAATGACTAAACCAATCACTAAAATTACTATTGTCGGTGGGGAACAGCAGGTTGGTTATCAGCTTTGTACTTAATAACTTTTTAGATTATAAAGCAGGTCCTGAAAAGCCAAAATGTAACATTACCCTGATTGAATCTTCTGACATTCCCACTGTAGGAGTTGGAGAAGCTACCATTCAAAATGTTCGAGAAACTTTTAAATCTTTAGATTTAGATGAAACAGAATGGATGACTCGCTGTAATGCGACTTTTAAAATCGCTATAAAATTTGTTAACTGGTTAGGAAAAAATGATGTTTTCTGGCATCCTTTTAACGAATTACCTGAAGTTAATGGGTTAGAGTTATCTCATTATGTAGTAGATAAAAAACTTAATAATCCAGATTTTGACTTACAAAGTTATCATAAAGAAGTTCCTATTTGTTTAGCTCAAAAATCTCCGAAATTAGGGACTGAAGATGATTACAAAGGAAAACTTGATTATGGCTACCATTTAGATGCAGGATTATTAGCTACTTATTTAAAAGAAAAGGCTATTTCAAGGGGAGTTAATCACATTGTTGATAAAGTTCAAGATGTGAACTTAACTGAACAAGGTTTTATTAAGTCTCTGAAAACCGAAAATCATGGAGATATTGAAGGGGAATTATTTATTGATTGTTCTGGTTTTAGAGGATTATTAATTAACCAAGC
>NZ_BLZO01000145.1 GCF_014132355.1 Okeania sp. KiyG1 | reverse complement strand
GATTGCTCAGAAAACTGGTCGCGACCATGTCTGGCCTCAAAGAGGTTGGGATTACTTAAAACGACTAGGTATTGACTGGAAAAAAAAGTAGAAAAATGTTGAATCGTATCTTAATAGGATTTTGAATTGGAGAAATTTTTCTCTACAGGAATTTGAGATTTTTATCCTGTATTACAGTCCTATTTGAGTTGTAATAAAAATATTTTGGAATTAAGAAACAAGGGTGCAGCTTCTGGTTTCGGAGCAGATACGAGTTACTAAGGTATGGCGAACAAATCTAGCTGTAATTAATTGACTAGGATAATAGATTTTTTACAAGTTATTTAAAGCCTACATTGGGCATTTTAAAGCGTAGTATAAAGGGCAAGTATTCAGTAGTGAATAGTTATTAGTTAGTAGGGAGTAATACTGACTAATCATTTCAGATAATCAAGTATAAATACTTGATTTATTTAGATTTATTGAATTTTTATTGTTTTTTTATCTGTTAAATTATAAGTATTTATGGAGTATAAGTGCTGATTAAAAAAGCCAATTTTGTGGTTATTTTATCTGAAAAATTGACGTGCGTAATCTAATTTGAAAGTACTATTTCATACTAAATATTCTTCCCAAAACCCCATTATATAAATAGCTCTAACTTCTCGATATAAAATTATTTAACCTATTTTTGTAGAGAGTTTTTGACAAGGGAATTTGGTATCAATCAATAAACTGATGTAAGTAATTAACAGCTTTTCCGGAACAAGAGCGAAAGTCTTGATAAATGGGATGAAGGTTGTTGAGAATATAAGTAATAGATAATATTTATAGCAATCAAAGGAAAGGTTAGGACAGATCAAAAGCTTAAAACTCAGACAACGTAAGTAAGATTTTTCCTTCTTCTTTCTTCCTTCTTACTTCTTCCTTCTTACTTATTCCTTCTGCTATATCAATTATTTATTGGCAATAACCTACAACATAAATATCTCAAGATTTCGTGGTTATGAAAATCAATATTTGTACAAAAATATGTTTAGCATTTGCTTTCTGCTTAGGGATTAATTTAACTATCAATAATCCTGCCCATGCTAGACCAAAATCTAGATTGCTTTGTGAAATTAGAGAAGAACTATGTCAAAGAAAGGAACAGAATGTATGTATAGAAAAAGAAAGCTGTTCTGAGAAAACAAAGCCAGTAGTTAAAGAAGTTCAACCGATAATTCGACCTAATAAGTTTTATTGTGACCGGGGTAAAAATGGTATCCCAACTACTTTTGTCAAAACACCACAAGGTACTTATCCAGTTATTCGCTGGGTTTCTAATTATTTCTTATCTGCTGGATATAGTCCCCTTACTCGTTGTCGTCAAGTATCAGATAAATTTCAATTTTTCTATGACGATGGCAGACTAGATTACATTACGACTGGTATTGTTAACCGTCAACCGGTAATCTGTGTTTCTGGCAGAAAGGGAGGTCCTTGCCAAGGGGTATTATTTACTCTCAAACCTCAGCAAAGTGCTAGTGAAACAGTTCAAAAGTTATTTGATATTCGAGTTGGTGCTTCTACAGGTCCACTATATGAAAGTGGTTCCCGTTTCTATTTAAACTTTAATGACTACATAGAAGATTTAGTAAAAAACAAATATGACAGGTCTTCTACTAATTCTCAAAGTTCTAGTTTTACTGGTTGGTAATTTCAGTTATCAGTTATCAGTTATCAGTTATCAGTTAGCCTCCTCCAGGGGAACTGCGGACTTCAGTACCTCTGCAATAATACCAATTCTCAAAAACTTTTCTACACTTTCTTAAGTAAGGGGTAAGCATTTCCTGCGGAATGCTGCGCAAACAGCTATCAGCAGTCAGCTAGCTCCTCCGGAGGAACTACGCTCTTCAGCAATTAGTAATGAATAATTACTTCTCAGATTTTGTCCAGGGACACATGACAGTAACTTTTTGTTCTTTTTCAATTTCAAAGGTTGCTTTTACGCGGACGCAAAATTAATAGACATCTCCTCCAAATGAGGGAGTATAGAGTAGGGAATAGGGGAAATAATTGATAATTTCTGTGCGATAATTAATTTTATTTTTTATTATTGGAAATGTCTAATAGCTAATAGCTGACGGCTGAATACTTACAGTAAGGGAGTTGGGGAGTAGGGAAGTTGGGGAGAGATAAACATCAAAATAATTAGCATTAACTGGCTAATAATTAGGAAATAAGTTATTAAACCTGTTCTAATTATTTGATAACTGAAGTTCCAGCCAAGTATAGTATTAATGCATGGGAATTAGTATAAAAGGGGAGGCTTTAGACCAGAAATTTTCGGTAATGGAGTAATATCCTTTGAATTGGCGATCGCTGATATTAACGGTTTGTTTTGGTAATGGGTTATTTTGTTTGCCAATACAAGCACTTCCTAAAAATTTTGATAACTTCAAAAGTTCAGAAACTCAAATACAAGTTCAAAATTGTACTGACTGTAATGATTTTTGTACTATTGAAGAGCTTAAAAGTTTAGCTAAATCAATCACAGTTAAAGTTATTTCTGAAAATGGTTGGGGTTCAGGAATTATTTTAAAACGGCAAGAGCAAATCTATACAATTGTTACTAATCAGCACGTTTTAGATACTCAAGATAAATCTTATCTTATTCAAACTCCAGATGGTAATTTCTATGAAGCAAATCAAATAGAAAATGAAGGTTTTCAAGGAAATGATTTAGCTCTATTACAATTTCGCAGCACTAATTCTACCTACAATGTTGCATCTCTAGGAAATTCTCATACTCTTGTTCAAGGGGATAAAATTTTTGCTGCTGGGTTTCCTATTTTAGAAAAACCTCAAGATAGAGAGTTTTTATTTACCAGGGGAAAAGTGTCAATATTGTCTGATAAACCTTTAGAAAAAGGTTATCAAGTTGGCTACACTAATTTGATTAAAAAGGGAATGAGTGGTGGTCCTCTACTGAATATTTACGGGCAAGTTATTGGTATTAATGGAATGCACGCTTATCCTTTATGGGGGAATCCTTATGTGTATCGTGATGGCGAGCAACCTAATATTAATTTGCGTCAACAAATGAGTCATTTAGCATTTGCTATTCCCATTGAAACTGTGGCTAAATTAGCTCCCCAGTTCGCATCTGTACCAACTATTAAAGTCGATCGAACTGCTAGTAGTAAGATTTTCAATTATTTATTTTTTCCTGATTTTATTGATGTGGTGAATTGGAAATTTTCTCCTCCTATTTTGCCAACTTCATGTATAGCAGAAAGAAGAAGAAAAAATCAGGCGTTGTCTGAGTTTTAAGCTTTTGCTCTGTCCTAACTTTTCCTTCTACTGCTATATGAGTCAAGAGTTTCGCGAAAGCTCAAGGTCATTTCAGTTATCAGTTATCAGTTATCAGTTAACAGTACCTCCTGCTGTTTGCGCAGCATTCCGTAGGAAAGTAGGAAGCTTGAAATACTGAATTTTTCTTTCTCTTGGTCAAGGTTGTAGGAATAAACTTCATACAAAGAGTATCGGCATAAAAGTTGATTTTTAGATGAAATAATTTCTTACTGAAATTAAAAAATTAATTTTACTAAGAGTCTTACTCTATTGATAGAACTAAGCAAAAACTCCTATTGCGACATCCGCAATAAAACCACTAACTCCAGAAAATGGAACTGAGCAAAAACTCCTATTGCGACATCCGCAATAAAACCACTAACTCCAGAAAATGGAACTGAGCAAAAACTCCTATTGCGACATCCGCAATAAAACCACTAACTCCAGAAAATAGAACTAAGCAAAAACTCCTATTGCGACATACGCAATAAAACCACTAACTCCAGAAAATGGAACTGAGCAAAAACTCCTATTGCGACATCCGCAATAAAACCACTAACTCCAGAAAATGGAACTGAGCAAAAACTTCTATTGCGACATACGCAATAAAACCATTAGCTGCTGAAAATAGAACTAAGCAAAAACTCCTATTGCGACATACGCAATAAAACCATTAGCTGCTGAAAATAGAACTAAGCAAAAACTCCTATTGCGACATACGCAATAAAACCATTAGCTGCTGAAAATAGAACTGAGCAAAAACTCCTATTGCGACATCCGCAATAAAACCACTAACTCCAGAAAATGGAACTAAGCAAAAACTCCTATTGCGACATACGCAATAAAACCACTAACTCCAGAAAATGGAACTAAGCAAAAACTCCTATTGCGACATACGCAATAAAACCATTAGCTGCTGAAAATAGAACTAAGCAAAAACTCCTATTGCGACATACGCAATAAAACCATTAGCTGCTGAAAATAGAACTAACATGAACTTTAAAAATTCTCTATGGAGTTTCGTAAATGTTGATTCCTAATTAAATTCTTGATTTTTCCCTCTGAGTGCTGAATTATCAAATATGGATTTCAAAATTTCCCATTGGCTTTTGTTAATTTTGATTCCTACTTAAATTCTTGATTTTTCCATCTTCCTTCTTCCTTTTTACTTCTTCCTTCTGCCATGAACTTTAAAAATTCTCTATGGAGTTTCGTAAATGTTGATTCCTAATTAAATTCTTGATTTTTCCCTCTGAGTGCTGAATTATCAAATATGGATTTCAAAATTGTCCATCGACTTTTGTTAATTTTGATTTCTACTTAAATTCTTGATTTTTCCATCTTCCTTCTTCCATCTTCTTTCTTCCTTCTGCTATGGAGTTTCGTAAATGTTGATTCCTAATTAAATTCTTGATTTTTCCCTCTGAGTGCTGAATTATCAAATATGGATTTCAAAATTGTCCATCGACTTTTGTTAATTTTGATTTCTACTTAAATTCTTGATTTTTCCATCTTCCATCTTCCATCTTCCATCTTCCTTCTTTCTTCTGCTATGGAGTTTCGTAAATGTTGATTCCTAATTAAATTCTTAATTTTCCATCTGAGTGCTGAATTATCAAATATGGATTTCAAAATTATCTATGGAGTTTCGTAAATGTTGATTCCTACTTAAATTCTTGATTTTTCCATCTTCCATCTTCCATCTTCCTTCTTCCTTCTTAAATTCTTGATTTTTCCATCTTCCATCTTCCATCTTCCTTCTTACTTCTTCCTTCTGCTATGAACTTTAAAAATTATCTATGGACTTTTGTGAATTTATTATTCCCAATTCAGCCATTACTTCTGAGTTCCTCTCTCTTACTTTTTCCTTCTACAGTAATTTTTTTAATTCAACCTACTGCTAAAGCTTTAATGGCAGATGAAATTAATCAAATTGCCACAGAATTTACAGTATTAATTGATTCGATAAATCCAGCTTCTGGTGTAATAATTTCTCGTAAAAAAGACACTTATTATGTTTTAACTGCCAAGCACGTTATAGAAACCCAAGATGAATATACAGTTATTACCAAAGATGGAGAAAGACATAAAATTGATTATCAAAGAATAATTAAATTACCAGGAGTAGATTTAGCACTTTTAGAATTTCGGAGTCAGAAAAAGTATCAAATAGCTACTTTAGCTGATTATGATTATCAAGCTGAATTTCGTCATATTTTTGTGTCTGGTTGGCCTGCATCGAGATTACCTTTTTCCCAAAGAGAACCTTTATTTAGTCCGGGATTATTAATTAATCAAGATTATGAATTAGCTTTTATCAAAGACCCGGTTTCTAATGGTTATGAACTTTTTTATAACAATATTACTGAGTTAGGTTTGAGTGGCGCACCTATTTTAGATACTCAAGGAAGATTAATTGGAATTCATGGTGCTTCTGAAGGTACAAAAATTTATGATGAAAAGTCTAATTCAGTGGAGAGAGTGAGTACTGGTTTTAGTTATGGAATTCCCATTAGTACCTTTTTACAATTAGCAGATAAGTTCAATATGAGATTAAATTTTCAGTTGGAAAATTTCCCACCACCAGAACTAACTGAAAAAGAAGCTTTTTCTATAGAAGCTTATTTAAAAGTTCCAGAAACAACAGATATTTCTAGTGCAGCAGCATGGGCAAATCGTGGGAATCATTTGTATAGATTGGAGAGATTTGAAGAAGCATTAATAGCTTTTGAACGTGCAATAAAAATCAGAGAAAATTTTCATCCTGCTTGGTATGGAAAAGGAAATGTATTATCAGCTTTAGGTAGACATGATAGAGCAATTGATGCCTATAAAAAAACAGTAAAAATTAAACCAGATTTTTATTTAGCTTGGCGAGACAAAGGTGCCTTATTAGCTTATTTGGATAGACCTCACGACGCATTAATATCTTTTAATCAAGTAATTAGATACAAGCCAGATGATTTTGTAGTTTGGTATCTGAGAGGAAATATTTTAACAAAACATTTTCGAGAATATAAAGAAGCGATCGCTGCTTACGATCGAGCAATTCGATTAAAGTCTAATTTTGTTGATGCTTGGCTGGGAAAAGGGGAAGTTCTTTATCGTTTAGAGCGGTATCAAGAAGCTAGAGAAGTTGCTCAACAAGCGTTGAAACTTAAGCCTAACGACCCAGAAATTTCCAGTTTTTTAAATGCTCTAAATGAAAGAAGTTTACCGCCAGACTCTGTTGAATGGAGACCAAATAAAAACCAAGTAGAAAGAAGAAATTATCCTCCCAGAAGACAGCCTAATTTATTATGGTAATCAATATATATAGTAGGGGAGTGGGGGAGTAGAGGAGCGAGGGAGAAGTCAACATAAGAATAATTAACATTAAATTTGCTCAGATTAGCAAAAAAGTTATTCGATATTTTTAAATTATTTAATAACTGACTATAAAAGCTGGCTGAAACAGTCTATTTTCATTAAAACCCCCTTTTTTTGCTGTTTGCGCAGCATTCCGTAGGAAAAGCTGACAGCTAATAGCTGTTTGCGCAGCATTCCGCAGGAAATGCTTACTTTGCAACTGACTTTTAAGTTTTGAACGGGAAATTAAATATTTGAGAAAACAGTAAGAGATAAAAAAGTTTTTTGTAAGAGAAAAATAGAGAATCACTCTTTATAAATAGAAAATATCGAAATTTATATCTTTTCATTCATAAGACAAAGAGAGCATCAATCTAGCAATATTAATGAATTTTATCGAGAATATATCTAGCATTTACCATCCGATTTATGTCGTAGGTTTATCTGAAAAACCCCGGAACATTATTACCGAATTATTAATTGTTAATAATTAATAATTAAATAATTATGGTTTAAAGCCTCCCCTTTTAAGGGGAAAAAAGAAATAATATTTCCTTATATTCAATCAAGGACGGTTTTAACCAGAGGTAATTATCAATTATCCATTATCAATTATCAATTAATGAAGTATTTTTGATTCTATAAAATTAACAATCATATCTCAACCATCAAGTTTTAATATCCTATAGATTAACCCACAAATATTAAGGATATTACGACAAATTTCTCATGGCTTTTTGAAATTATTAACCTACCACCTACAACTTTCTTCAAGGTTTATTTAGGTATAGCAGTCGAAGCAAAGGTTAGGACAAATCAAAAGCTTAAAACTCAGATAACATAATATTTTTCCTTCTTCTTTCTTCCTTCTGCTATATCAGCAATAAAACTGAGTTATCTATCCGGATTTATCAACATAGCTCAGAATTTTAAATTGAGACTTGCAGATGGAATTATTTTGAACTAGATTTGGCACACAAAAATATTGTTCTCAAACCAATAAGATTAAATACACAGAAAAATAACATTCAAGAATATAGATACCTTCTATAGTAAAAGGAGTTATATATGGCGGAATTAATAGCAGAAAAAGAAGAATTATTAGAAGTAACAGAAATAGAAGCATCTCAAATTAATACGACAGGTAGTATCAGTGGCTTAAAATTCAATGACACTAATGGTAATGGTCAATTAGATCCGGATGAATTTGGATTATCTAATTTCACCATCTACTTAGATATTAATAACAATGGTTTTCTAGACTTCAACGAACCTGCCAATATTACTAATAATTTTGGGGGTTATCTATTTAATGACCTACCTCCTAATATTTATACAATCAGAGAAATTCAGCAACCAGGTTTTAATCAAACTACTCCCACTCCAATTGTAAATGTAACTCCGGGTAGTAATCTGACAAATATTAATATTGGTAATATTGGCAACGTCAGTAACCGCGGTCAAATTAGCGGTACTAAATTTAATGATACAAATACTAATGGAATATTAGACCCTGGAGAATTAGGTTTATCAGATATTACTTTATATTTAGACCTCAATCAAAATGGATTTTTGGATGAGGGAGAACCTCCAACTATTACTGGTGCTAATGGTGAATATTCTTTCCTAGATTTACCCCCAGATACTTATATATTGAGAGAAATTTCTCCACCAGGTTTTGCTTCAACTACCCCCGACCCAATTTTAAATGTCACTCCGGGTAGTAATCTGATAGTTAATATTGGCAATGTAAGTGACCGGGGTCAAATTAGTGGCACGAAATTTAATGATACAAATACTAATGGAATATTAGACCCTGGAGAATTAGGTTTATCAGATATTACTTTATATTTAGACCTCAATCAAAATGGATTTTTGGATGAGGGAGAACCTCCAACTATTACTGGTGCTAATGGTGAATATTCTTTCCTAGATTTACCCCCAGATACTTATATATTGAGAGAAATTTCTCCACCAGGTTTTGCTTCAACTACCCCCGACCCAATTTTAAATGTCACTCCGGGTAGTAATCTGATAGTTAATATTGGCAATGTAAGTGACCGGGGTCAAATTAGTGGCACGAAATTTAATGATACAAATACTAATGGAATATTAGACCCTGGAGAATTAGGTTTATCAGATATTACTTTATATTTAGACCTCAATCAAAATGGATTTTTGGATGAGGGAGAACCTCCAACTATTACTGGTGCTAATGGTGAATATTCTTTCCTAGATTTACCCCCAGATACTTATATATTGAGAGAAATTTCTCCACCAGGTTTTGCTCCAACTACTCCCGAACCTGTTGTGAATGTAACTCCAGGAAGTAACATCACAAATGTCAATATTGGCAATGTAAATAATCGTGGTCAAATTAGTGGCACGAAATTTAATGATACTAATGCTAACGGAATATTAGACCCTGGAGAATTAGGTTTATCAGATATTACTTTATATTTAGACCTCAACCAAAATGGATTTTTTGATGAAGGAGAACCTCCGACTATTACTGGTGTGAATGGTGAATATTCTTTCCTAGATTTACCCCCAGATACTTATATAATCAGGGAAACTCAAGCACCAAATTTTGACCAAACTACTCCCGACCCAATTATCAATGTAACTCCAGGAAGTAATATTACAAATGTCAATATTGGCAATGTAAATAATCGTGGTCAAATTAGTGGCACGAAATTTAATGATACGAATGCTAATGGAATATTCGACGATGGAGAATTAGGTTTATCAGATATTACTTTATATTTAGACCTGAATCAAAATGGATTCTTGGATGATGGAGAACCTCCAACTATTACTGGTGTTAATGGTGAATATTCTTTCCTAGATTTACCCCCAGATACTTATACAATTAGGGAAACTCAAGCACCAAATTTTGACCAAACTACTCCCGACCCAATTATTAATGTAACTCCAGGAAGTAACATTACAAATGTCGATATTGGGAATGTCAGTAACCGGGGTGAAATTAATGGGATTAAATTTAATGATGGAAATGCTAATGGAATATTAGACCCTGGAGAAAATGGTTTAGATAACTTCACTTTGTATCTAGATTTGAATAACAATAGTCTCTTAGATATTGGGGAACCTGCAACTATAACTGATGAATTTGGTTTCTATTCTTTTGAAGATTTACCTCCCAATACTTACACAGTACGAGAAGTACAAAAATTTGGCTTCTCTCAAACTACTGTCGATCCAGTTGTTGATGTAGATCCTGGCAGTAATATTAATGATGTTAATATTGGCAACTTCAGTGAATTTTTTTAAGCCATGCCTTATAAAACCCTTGTGGAATGGGCATCTTGCCCGTTCCTGATATTTTCCCGTTCCTGATATTTTCTGGGAGTGAAATAGAGGCAATACAGGAAAAAGATTTAAAAATACTCCCCTACTTTTAAGATTAGAGTCAGAAGATTAATTTGGTTAGATCGCTATGTTAGCTAGTGCTAACTTTTGCATTCTGTGAAGCTTCTAAAAAAAATCGCGCGTCAAAGGATTTTCGGTTCCATCCTCACAATTTTTGTGATATTATAAAGACTATAAGGGTTTGTTCGCCTATACGCATGACTTTTTATTCAACTAAATTTTCTTGCTCAAAGGCGATCAAGTATTCAGGAATTTCTTGATATCTTCAATTTTGTGAAGCTTCCATAAACATATATGCTGGTTTTTTCCTGTGATCGAATCTTTCCATCTATCTTCCTGAGTGGAAAACCACCAACACCTTCATTCCCTGAAGCTTCTAAAAAAAATCGCGCGTCAAAGGATTTTCGGTTCCATTCTCACAATTTTTGTGATATTATAAAGACTATAAGGGGTCGCTCGTCTATACGCATGACTTTTTATTCAACTAAATTTTCTTACTCAGAAGCGATGGAGTATTTAGGAATTTTCTCCAGGAGCAATACCAGAGATATATTCATTTTGTGAAGCTCTAATAAATATATGCTAGTTTTTCCCATCATCGAATCTTTGTATATATCCCTGCTCAGTAGAAAACACCAAAACTTTCATTCTGTGAAGCTCATAAAAAAAATCGCGCGTCAAAGGATTTTCAGTTCCATACTCACAATTTTTGTGATATCATAAAGACTATAAAGGTTTGTTCGTCTATACGCATGACTTTTTATTCAACTAAGATTCGTTACTAATAGACAATTAAATATTCAGTATTCAGGAACTTTCCCCAAAAGTAATACCAAAGATATTTTCATTTTGTGAAGCTCTAATAAATATATGCTGGTTTTTTCCCGCGATCGCATCTTTACTATCTATCTCTACTGAATGGAAAGCCACCAACTTTTTCATTCTGTGAAGCTCATAAAAAATCGCGCGCCAAAGGATTTTTAGTTCCATCGTCGCAATTTTTGTGATATTATAAAGACTATAAGGGGTCGTTCGCCCCTACGCATGACTTTTTATTCAACTAAGATTCGTTACTAATAGACAATTAAATATTCAGTATTCAGGAACTTTCCCCAAAAGCAATGCCAGAAATATTTTCATATTTTCATTTTGTGAAGCTCAATAAGCAGATATGCTGGTTTTTCCTGTGATCGCATCTTTCTATCTACCCCCCGAATGGAAAACTAATAAAATTTTCATTTTGTGAAGCTCAAAAAAAATCAGCGCGTCAAAGTATTTTCGGCTGCATCCTCACAATTTTTGTGATATTATAAAGACTATAAGGGTTCGTTCGCCCCTACGCATGACTATTTATTCAACTAAAAAAGTATAGTGTTTTAGCGATAGAACTCCGTTCCGCTCTGCGATAAAACTACGTTACGCTTGCGCGATAAAACTCCGTTCCGCTCCGCGATCGCGAATGCTGTAGAAGGGTTATGAATTTAATTATTAAAGATAAAGATATTGATTTATTGAAAAATATTCAGCCGGAAGTTGTAGCTAATTATTTAGAAAAACGAGGTTGGCAGCAGCTAAGAGAGATTGAAAATGAGGCAATTATTTGGAGCAATAAATTGTCTAATTTAACTCTGGTTTTACCCTTGAACCGAGAAGTAGTTGATTTTCCTATAACTATAAATTTATTAGTGGAAAATTTAGCTAAGTTTGAGGATAAAACTGAGTTAGAAATTATGCAAAACTTAATTACTAATTTGCCTAATATGGAGATACAGGGATTAGTTGTGAGGATGAGGTCTCCGGAAGGAGATAAATTGAGTGGAGAAGTTGATTTAATGGGAGTAGTTATGAATAGGTTGGAACGGATAAAATTGAGATTATTTGACCAGGATTATGTGACAGCTATTAGGGCATATCAAGAACGTTTTCCCGTGTTATGTAGGGGTGATTTGGTGAATGAAAATAATGGTTTTGTGTTGAAAAATGTTTGTAGTTTTAGTGTGGATGAGTAGAGGAAAAAAAGTCAGAAATTAAAAAGGTTAGCGTTAAAAATTATCTTTAATTGTGGAGTAGCGATCGCTCTAGTATTGTATAACTATATTTGATAATCTGTTGATAGCATTCGCAAATATTGACAGTATTCTTATTACGGTTCTATAATAGGATTATTTATCTAGAATAAGTTTATTTTACATAATATTGCTATGAAAGCTTATATTAAGCTAGAGGGAGATATTACAGAAGAGGATTCTTTTTATTTTAAAGAACTTGCTAATCTTATAGAAAAAGAATGTGACTTATCTGTAGAGATTGAAAAAACAGAGCCTCAAGTTGGGATGAGAGATAGTGGTTTAATAATAGGTTTAACCATTGCTTCATTAACTCTAACTGGTATTCAAACCTTTTTCACTACTTTACAATACTGGGAGTCAAGACAACAGAATGGGGAATTAGAACTGAAGTATTCTCTACTTGTTATTGTCTATACTCGGACTCGTAAGGAAAAGCATTTACTCAAAAACTTGTCGCAAGAAAAGCTTATAGAACTGCAAGAAATAATACATCAGCATCAACTCCAACCTTCTGTTGAAGATGAATATATTGAAGTTCAAATACTGAAGCAGAGGTAAAGGTTAATGTCAGAAGATTCACCAAAAAGAATTGCTTTAGTCTTGAATCCTTTAACTGGTGAAGAGCTAAAGGGAGGAAGGCAAGATGTTTCAAGAGTTTACTCTATTCTGACTAACCCAGAGCAGGGAATGTGTCCGGCCAATGGATCTACACCAATACATGACTGTCAAAATAGAGAGCAATTTGAAAAAATTTTGAAGTCTATTCTAAAAAATTGGGATATCAAAACTCAGTTAGTATTCTACTTTTCAGGACATGGAGGTATTCTAGGAAATAATCAATATTGTCTAAAAATGGGGTTGGATAATTCAGAGTGGTATCCGTTCAAAAATTTAATGAATGAGTTAGATATGGCAGGAGTTCAACGTGCCATTATTATTCTTGATGCTTGCCATAGTGGAGCTGCTGTAGAAGGGAATAAAAATTTAGACGATAATATTTTTAACTCTATAAAAAAGGATGATATTCCTCAAGGAATTGCTATTATCGCTTCCTCTCGAAAGACTCAAAAAAGTAAGGAGCTACCAGATGGTTCGTCTGGACTGTTTACAGATATTTTTTGCACTGGCATTGAAACAAGTCTTGATGGAAAGGGCACAAATGATGGAAAAATTTATGTTGAAGATATAGTTAGTTATATTAATAATAAATTAGAAACAGAAGAAAAATACTCAAAGTTTCCACAACGTTCAGTTTTTCATCTCGATAGAGCTGAGAAAAAAATTTGGATTGCTCAAGGGAAAAAGAAGGAAGATTTAACTCCGGTAAATTTTAAATCAAGTCATTCTATAAGAACACCTGAAGAGCTAAAAATTCTCTACGAACAAACTGACCCTAATAGACATCCTTGCCCAGAAGCTACTATTGAAGATATAGATTTAGAACTTCTAGAGAAATACGCTAATAAAGTCGAGCCAGAACTTTATAAGACAGCTAATTTAGAGGAAGTCCTATGGAAACTAAAGCTTTATTCCCGCATTCAAGATGGAGGCAGAAATGTACTTCATAAATCTGCCGTCCTCTGCTTTCACAAAAGACCTGAAATGATATACTCCCAGGCTAGGTCTGTTTTTATCGTTGGAAGACCCAGAGAATCGAGTATTGTTAGAGAAGACATAAGAGGTCCTTTAAGTTCCCAAGTTAAACAACTTGTGGAAAAAGTCAAAAAATATACAGAAAGTATATCATACATAGGAGGAGATGGACTTAGCCATAAAGTAGAAGAAATCGATATTCAAGTGGCGCGGGAACTAATTTCTAATGCTATTGCTCACAGAGATTACCAATTAGAAGGAACAGTAAAAGTTAGTATTACACCAGAAGCACTTGAAGTTTACAGTCCGGGTAGATTCTTACCAGAGTTATCCTGGAATCAGCTAATTGATTGTATAGCACCTATATCAAGACCAGTTGATGAAGCTATTTCGTTTTATCTTTTAAACTTGGCATTTGAAGGAATTGGCCGTGGTTTTGATATATTTAAGGAATATATAAAAGAAAATGGCTCTGATAGTATTATTTGTAGAGAATTGCCAGGACCAACTACATATATCCGTTTATTACGCCGCACCAACAGAAGAACCATACCAGATAATAAGAATATAGTTAACCAATACAAGGAAAAGGTACAGACCTCTACAGGAATAGGAAACTGGATCAACAAAGGGCGGGAATTCTACAAGGAAAAAATAGAGCCAACAATTAAGGACAAGGTGCAGCCTTCTATAGAAGAATCTGTAGAAAAAGCACGCAAATTCTATCAAGAAAAAACTGACCCTATTAAAGAAGAGGTACGACCTTTTTTAAAGAACGAGGACTTTTCAAAACTTGAAGCTATTATTCATACTGCTTCAGTAAGTGCAGCAGCCGCCTCTGGTGCTTTAGCTCAAGGAGCAGCTTTTGGGTTAGATACTCCTGTTCTGATAACTATACACATTGGAATGGTTATTCAGTTAGGAGAAGTATTTGGGAGAAAGCTGAATAAGAATACAGCCGCAGCACTACTTGGCTCTAGTGTTGGAGTTGGTATTGGTGCTTTTGGAGTTAAAGCTATACTTGGTTTTATTCCTTTTGCTGGAAATCTTGTCAATGCCACTGTTTCCTTTGGTTACACAGAACTTCTTGGTTGGACATTTGTCAAGCTTTTTAAGAACGATGAAGACAGTAGGTTATTGGTTGCTCTAAAAGGAGAGGGAATTATGGGAGATACTTACAACATTAAAGAACTTAAACAACAAGGTGGTGCTGTGGGGAGAAACTCCAGTTCAGACAACAATTATACGTTCTATCACTTTGAGGAAAAGCAGAGTTTAGCCGAAGCAGCAGAAGAAATTCAACAACTCTTAAAGCAGTTGGAGGAAACTAACCCTACTGCAACTGAGGATGAAAAGATTGCTTATGTTAATATTGCAACTACACCTAGTTTAAAGGGTCGGGTTGTTGGTGCGTTACAAGCTGGTGGTGAGGCAGCTATCGAAGAAGTTCTAGATAACTCCTACGTCAATACTGTAGTAGCCATTTTTGAGGGGTGGGCAAAACCAGAGTAAGTAGGACTTGCTTTTGACGCAAACTGACACAACTAAAAGAGATTAGAAATTTTATTTATCCGGAAAATAGCAGCAATTGCTTGGAGGTTATAGAAAGTTGTCATAATGAAAAAATCTGAAAGTGGACATTTTGCAAATAATAACTCCTTTCCATGATTAAACTTCTGAAAAAACAGGCTAGCTTATCAATATATCGAGCTTAGGAATCATAATCAGGAAGGTTTTTCTTTGCATAAGTTCATAGGTTTTGGATGAGACAACAAATAAGTTAAATTTGCTCCTGGTATCCCTAGCTTTGGCAATCAAAAAACTTTTGTAATACGCTAAGGTTCTTATGAGTATGAACGTGAAGAAATTGATAAACAAAGGGCGCGAATTATACAAGGAAAAAATAGAGCCAACAATTAAGGACAAGGTGCAGCCTTCTATAGAAGAATCTGTAGAAAAAGCACGCAAATTCTATCAAGAAAAAACTGACCCTATTAAAGAAGAGGTACGACCTTTTTTAAAGAACGAGGACTTTTCAAAACTTGAAGTTATTATTCATACTGCTTCAGGAAGTGCAGCAGCAGCATCTGGTGCTTTGGCTCAAGGAGCAGCTTTTGGGTTAGATACTCCTGTTCTGATAACTATACACATTGGAATGATTATTCAGTTAGGAGAAGTATTTGGAAGAAAGCTGAATAAGAGTACAGCAGCAGCACTACTTGGCTCCAGTGTTGGAGTTGGTATTGGTGCTTTTGGAGTCAAAGCCATACTTGGTTTTATTCCTTTTGCTGGAAATCTTGTCAATGCCACTGTTTCCTTTGGTTACACAGAACTTCTTGGTTGGACATTTGTCAAGCTTTTTAAGAACGATGAAGACATTCCGTTATTGGTTGACGTAAAAGGAGAGGGAATTATGGGAGATACTTTCAATGTTGAACAAGCTGTTGCTGTAGGGAAAAACTTTCATGCAGAAAACAATAACAATACTTTATATCAGTCTAAGGAAAAGCAGACTTTAGCTGATGCAGCAAAAGAAATTCAACAACTCCTAAAGCAGTTGGAGGAAACTAACCCTACTGCGACTGAGAGTGAAAAAATTATCTATGTTAATGATGAAACTACACCTAGTTTTAAGCGTCGGGTTGGTTGTGCGTTACAAGCTGGTGGTGAAGCAGCTATCAAAGAAGCTCTAGATAACTCCTACGTCAATATTGTCATGGCTATTGTTAAGGGGTGGGCAAAACCAGAGTAAGTTTTGCTTGCTCTTGACCAAAACTGACGCAGCTAAAGTAGGACTTGAGAAAAATGGCTTAATTCTAGATTTAGACAGAAGTTACGCAAAACGTGAAATTAGACACCATCTTTAGGGGTTAACGGCCGTTAACCCCTACTATAGTTATGCGAGTGAAAAACATATTCTGCTCCACAAAAAACTAAAGAGACTGTTGATATTTCACCAAAAGTTCAGGAATATAATCATAACCATCCACTCCAATAACTGGCAAAATTTCTGACCGTTTCCAATTTAAAATATCATTAAAATCTTCTCCCAATTGACCTCTACTTTGGTCATAAATCGAACTTATGACAACAAAACCTCAAATTTGGATGTATTATTACTGAGTCAATAACGTAGACTTTTATTGCCTGAGCATGGTTACAAACATTATTCCGCAAACAAATATCGATCGCTTATCAGTAAATTTTCAAGAAAATGAAGGAAATAACTTTTCCATTAATCCATCTATTTCTGGCGATAGTAATTATATTGCTTTTGAATCTGCTGCCAACAACTTAGTAATAGGAGACACCAACAACCAAACAGATATTTTCATTACAGACAGACAAACTCAAACTACAGATATTGTTTCGGTAAACTCTTTTGGGTCTGGGGGAAATCTCAATTCTTTTCATCCTTCTGTTTCTGGCGATGGTCGCTTTGTAACCTTTGCTTCTAATGCCACTAATTTAGTGCCAGGAGATAGCAATAATACAACAGACATTTTTCTCAGAGACCTCTTAACTGGTACAACTACAAGAATATCGGTAGATTCTCTAGGCAACCAAAGCAATGCTGCCTCAATAAACCCCACTATTTCTGCTGACGGTCGCTTCATTGCCTTTGAGTCTGATGCAACCAACCTAGTTATGGGAGATATTAACAACGCCAGAGATATTTTTCTACATGACACCCTAACTGGTATAACTGCCCAAATATCTAAAAATTCTCTGGGCGATCGAGCAAATTTTAGTTCTTTCAACCCCACTATTTCTGCTGATGGTCGCTTTATCGCTTTTGACTCTTTTGCGACTAATATTGTGGCAGGAGACACCAATAATACCAGAGACGTTTTTTGGCACGATACCCTAACTGGGATTACCAGCAGTATTTCGGTAGATCCTTTAGGGAACCAAGGAGATTTCAGTTCCATCACTCCTTCTATTTCTGCGGACGGTCGCTTTATCGCCTTCGAGTCTACGGCAACTAATCTAGTACCGGGAGATACAAATGGTGTCAGAGATATATTTGTGCGCGATGTACTAAATGGCATCACGACTCGCGTCTCTGTGGATATTTTTGGTAATCAAGTTAGTAGAAGTTCCTTTGCACCGACGATTTCTGGTGATGGTAGGTTTGTAGCTTTTGATTCTTTCGACCCGTTATTGGTGCCTGGAGATAGCAATGGCACCAATGATATATTCGTGCGGGATTTGCTAAATGGTGTCACGACTAAAATATCAGTAAACGATCGGGGGTTAGAAGGAAATTTTAGTTCTTTTAATCCGACGATTTCTGCTTCCGGGGAAGTTGTCGCTTTTGATTCTTTTGCGACTAATTTAGTAGTTGGAGATAATAATAATAGTCGGGATATTTTTGTCTGGAGTCAGAATATCGGTAGTCCTGCATGGTAATGGTGAGGATATATATTTTTTAATTTCTCCCACACTCCCCATCCCCCATCTCCCCATCCCCCACACTCTCTCTACCATTACTATGCACCACCACCAGAATATCTATAGCAATTCCCACAGTTATGAAATACATTTATGATCCCCCTAAATCCCCCTTAAAAAGGGGGACTTCCAGTTCCCCCTTAATCCCCCTCCCGTCCCCCTTGGGAAGGGGAAGCCAGAAGGATGCTGCGCTTTTTGTTAAACGGGGGTTAGGGGGGATCTCCAAAACTGTACCTCACAAGCTTGGGAAATGCTACAGTTAGCAAAAAAAAATTTTTGTCAAAGTATTGCATTAATTTAGGAGCTGTGCTTTAATATTATAATCAATCGGTTCTAATGGAGACCAGCCGTTAGAGGAAACGGGGAAAGTTCGGTGTAAATCCGTCGCTGTCCCGCAACTGTGATGAGATACTTTATTATCTCTCAGTCAGAATGCCCGCCGATTGAATAGTAACTTTATAGAACATCTGCGAGGTATGGATGATGACTAATATAGTATTGACAAAAAGGGAATTAGCTCTAAATAAGAACCTTTCGCTACAGATATTTAGACAAAGCTTATTTAAACCAAACTCTGGGAAACAGCTACTACTTAAAAGAAATAAATTAGCAGTTATCTTTTCTTTTGTGGATTTAATACCCCACCATAATCACCGCGCTTAAAATTGCTTGGGGTGGGAATCTCCTCTATGCAATTTTCCCTTTTGCCCTATTCAATAAGAAGAAAAAAATAATAGCTAGAAAGTTAGCAAAAAGTACAAAAAGTGCTTCAGAATCTACTGTTGTTAAAAAAAAGGGCGTTGCTGAATTGAAGTATGAATGCGCGATTGTTTTGTTCTGGTAAAGCCCCCGCTGGTCCCCCATTTAACAAAAAGCGCAGCATCCTCTGGCTTCCCCCTTGGAAAGGGGGACTGGAGGGGGATAAAAAGGGGGACTTTTAGAGTTTTATTCCCCCCAATTTTGGGGGGTTAGGGGGGCAAAATCATACCCAGAATCAGCAACGCCAAAAAAAGTAATAGAAGCGATAGTTAACGGTGGGATTAATAGCGATCGCAACAGCTTTGGTATTAGCAAAAAAGTTGCGACAGAAAGTCTTGCATACATTTAAGAAAGAAATAAAATGACAACAATAATAGGAACAGAAAATAGTGAACTCCTCACAGGTAGTTCAGATGCAGACGAAATATTTGGTTTAGCAGGAGATGACACAATCAATGGTCTGGAAAGTGGAGACTTAATTAGTGGCAACCAAGGCAACGATATTCTCAACGGAAATGCAGGTAACGACACGCTGCGGGGTGGTAAAGGGAACGATAATATCTCTGGAGACCTTGGCAGCGATAATATCTATGGAGATGTAGGTACAGACACCTTAACTGGGGGAGACGGTTTCGATAATTTTGTTCTTCAACGACAAAATCAACCACCAACGGGAGACCCAGATATTAACCAAGCAGACTTAATTACTGACTTTAATCTAGAACAAGATGCAATTGGTTTATTAGGAGGAATAACTTTTGAAGACCTCAATATATTTCAAGGTAGTAATGAACTAGCTGACAGCACAATTGTTCAAGATGCAGTCACAGGAGAATTTTTAGCCATCCTCTCAGGTGTTAACAGCAGCGAACTTTCCGAAGACCAATTTAGAATATTTGTCCAACAACTAGGACCTTATTCCAGTTCCACCCAAGACCCAGGAAAAATAGATTCTGCCATCCCTGGTTTTATTAGTTCTGAGGGTGAAGGGTTAATAAGACCGGATAGTGTTGTTAATCCCATATTTGCAGCATGGGCAACAGGATTTCAAAATTATTCCCCTGCACCAGGAGTCGATGAAAGATTCCAAACTCCCGAACTAACATTAGGACCTACTGCTAGAACAGATAATTTTATTGATATTGCTTCACTGGGCGATCTAACTCAAGAACAAATAGACGCAGGTGTACCACCAGGAGAGATTACTTTAACCTTTGACTCTGGTATTAGTAATGGTGCAGGAGCAGATTTTGCAGTATTTGAAAATGGTTTCAATAATCTCGGCGGTATTTTTGCCGAACTAGCATTCGTTGAAGTTTCCAGCGATGGGGTAAATTTTGCTCGTTTTCCTAGCGACTCTTTGACAGAGCAACCATTAGGTAGTTTTGATGTCATCGACCCCACACAAGTTTATAATTTAGCTGGCAAACACGTTAATAATGCTTCTGAGTTTGAGGGAGAATTTTTTGGCAGTTCCTGGGGAACTCCTTTTGACTTAGATGACTTAATTAACGATCCGTCAGTGACATCCGGTGCAGTAGATATTAATGCTATTCAGTTTGTTCGTATTGTAGATATTCCTGGTAATGGTAGCTTTTTAGATGCCACAGGAAACCCCATTTTCGACCCTTGGACAACTGCCCCACCAACTGCGACTTCCGGTGGTTTTGATTTGGAAGCGATCGGTGTAATTAATGTTATTTAGTCAGTGGAAGGGAATAGGGAATAGAGGGATATTTTGTAGGGGTTTGGTCTCCAAACTCTATAGATTTAAGATAACCTAATTACCGAATAATTAATAATTAAATAATTAAATAATTAAATAATTCGCGCCTTGAAGCCTCCCCTTTAAGGGGGAAAAAATTTTTTTTCCTTTTATTCAATCCTCTTCCTTTTAGGGAGAAGTAATTATCAATTATCAATTATCAATTGTCAATTATTGAAAGCTTGTTTTGATATCTCATCTATGGAAAACTGACTTTTGAAACATGGCAGGAATCAAGGTTTATGAATAATAAAATTACAGTTTATTCCCAGGAAAATTATAATGTTTGGAATAATGCTGAAAAAGCAATATCTCGTTCTCGTCTGTGGCAATTTTTGTTAATTACTATTGGCAGTGCTAGTAGTATTATTTATCCTCACGTTCCCTTAGTAGGTTTTGCTGCTATTAGTGGGGTGACACTTAATAGAAAACAGGCGATAATTTCCTCAATAATAATTTGGTTAGTTAATCAATTCTATGGTTTTACTCTCCGTCAATATCCCCAGACTTTAGAATCTTTTACTTGGGGAGTTGTGATGGGTTTGGCAACATTATTAGTAACAATTTTAGCTAGTATTAAACCTAAATTTATGGGAGAGAAAGTCTGGAGGTATTATTTATGGTTGACTGCTAGTTTAGTCATAGGATATATCTTGTTTGAAGGGATAATATTACTGACTGCTAGCTTAATGGTGGGAGAGGGTCATGGTTTAACAGTAGCTATTTTGGGGAGGATTTTTGTTAAGAATTTAGTTTGGGCGATCGCTCTAACTTTTATCCACAGTTTCTTGATTTGGAATGGAATTAAATTCTCTAAAAGATACGAAAATTCTAACTTATTTCCTACTCCTGAAGTTAACTGTCGCCCCCCCGCTTACGGGCGTCGTTTTTAATTAGGGTTTGCTGAAAAAGTCTTATGGTTGAGGGTAGGAGACAGGAGACAGGATAAATGGGAATGTAGAGGAGGTAGGAGCGGGCGTTTTGTCCCAAAATTGTTCTGCCCAACTCTTGCACAAAATGCTAGTTTTTTGAGCAATCTTTACCGAAAACAGGCGCACTTTTTTCAACCTAAAACAGCTAAAACTTTTATCTATCAATGCTTTTATATTTAATCAGCAAGCTCTAACTATTAAATTCAAAAAAAAATTAAAACTGCACTTAAATCAATGCACATATCTGACGGTTACTTACCAGCATCAACTTGTATAGGTGGTTACGCACTAACAGGTTTGACAACATGGTACTTTTTACGCAAAATAAAACGAGAACAAAATCCCACCGAAAGTATTCCCAAAGCTTCCCTACTAGCTGCCACATTTTTTGTGGCTTCTTCGATCAAACTGCCAATTCCGCCAAGCAGCGTTCACCCTTTGCTTAACGGTCTTTTGGGCGTAGTATTAGGTTATTATGCTTTTCCAGCTATTTTAGTAGGTTTGTTTCTGCAAGCAGTGATGTTTCAGCACGGTGGCTTAACTACTTTAGGTATTAATGGGTTGACAGCAGGTGTGCCAGCAATTTTCGCCCACTATTTATTTCAGTTTCGTCACCGAGTGGGATTAGAAAATTCTTTATGGACGAGTATTTTCGGATTTGTGGCTGGTGCTAGTGGGGTGGCAATAACCGTTTTAGCAGTATTTGTGATTCTGATTGCCAATATTCCTTTGGATCTAGATGCTAGTGCCGAACGTTCGACCATCATGACTACATTGGTAATTGCTCACATCCCACTAATGTTAGTTGAGGGAGTATTTACGGCGATGATAGTTAGATTTCTGCAAAAAGTTAAACCTGAATTATTGCCAGAAAAAGTGCGATAGGTATCTGGTTCTATTGCGGATGTCGCAATAAAAGTTTTTACTCAGATAGTAAGGGTGCGTTATTCAGTAATTAATAATGAACAATTAATAATTAATAATTACCCCTTCTTCAAAGAAGGGGATTGACTCAAAGGAAAATTTTTGCCCTTATCCAAGGGGAGGCTTTCAACCTGAATTGTTGAATGAATAATTATTGACTATCAACTATTAATTATTAATTATTAACTATTAATTATTAATTATTCGGTAACCCTACAGAATGAGTCTCCCAACCTCCCAACAAATAATCTGAGGGAGTAGGGGAACAAACAAATATTTACCCTTTAATTTCAGTTAGCTTCCTGTCGGAGGAAGTACGCTGTAGTTTAATTATATAGGTTATTGAATCAAATGGAGCAAGAAAATTATTTACATAATTGGCAACAAGAGTTTATTGCTACTAATTTAATATCTATAGGATATAATGCTTGGCAAGGTTATTTAAGTAGCCAACGGGGTCTAATTATTTGCAGTACAAATTCACCTATTATTGGTGCAACGGGAGAAACATTTAAAGTACATTTTGTGCCTCGTAATAATCTTGCACCTCTTCTCAATGCCTGGTTAAAAGCACCCGATACTGTCCTCCTTAAAACACACTTTATGAATGCTCATATTTTAGAAGCAGTAGATAATTATAACCCTGAAAAAGATGTAGTTTTTATGTTAGAGTCTGGCAGTTATGTTACTTTCTTTTATCTTACTAATTTACCGATTAGTCCGCCTGATTGTTACCAGCAAGTAATCAAAAGTTGGGATGAATTTCCATCTCAATATTCCTCTGAATATCAAAATAATCATCATATTTAAAATTTGGTGATTTATTATATCTTTATTTTGTAAGCATTCAGCACTCAGCTATCAGCTATCAGCTTCCAAGACACATCTACATTTCCTTCTATAGAATTGTATAGATTCACAACTTAAATTCGTTGTTCTTATGCTTCAATAATAATCTGCTTAAAAATGTAGTATAAATTAAAAGAACCCTTGTTTTATTCATTAAAAAGCTGTTAACGTTTGCGTAGCATTCCGTAGGAAAGTTCCTCCGCAGGAGGCTAGCTGACTGCTAATAGCTGTTTGCGCAGCAGTCCGCAGGAAATGCTTACTTTATTTTACACAAAAAGTCATTTACTTTTCGATTTATACCATTAAAAAAATTTTGTCGAATAAAAAATTATTCTTTATTAACAGTTTATTTCGATAAAATCTATTCACTTCTTGACAATAAAAAAACTATGATAGTATATGTAAATATTCTTACATTTGCCGAACAATCATGTTAATTGAAAATACAAAAATGACCGCTCAAGAGTTTCTTGTTCAATTAGACGAAATTATTGAAAAACAACATTTACTTAAGCACCAATTCTATCAAATGTGGAATGAAGGAAAATTATCTTTAGAAATGTTGCAAGAGTACGCTCAAGAATATTATCTACAAGTTCATTATTTCCCTACTTATGTTAGTGCTACTCACGCAGCTTGTGACGACTTAGAAATCAGAAAAATGCTCCTAGAAAATCTTATGGAAGAAGAAATGGGAGCGGCAAATCACCCAGAATTATGGTTGCGTTTTGCAGAAGGTTTGGGTGTAAAAAGAGAAGCAGTTAAAGAGCGGGAACACCTAGCAAAAACTCAGGAATCTGTGAAGCTTTTGCAACAGTTATCCCGCAGTGAAAATCCAGCAAAAGGTTTAGCTGCTCTCTATGCTTATGAATCCCAAATTCCCGAAGTAGCTACTACTAAAATTGCTGGTTTAAAAGAATTTTACGACATTAATTCTGAAGCAGCTTTGGCATTTTTTAAAGTACATGAAAAAGCCGATGAAATTCACAGCCAAGTTACGCGAGAAGCATTAGTAAAACTCTGTGAAACTGATGCTCAAAAACAGGAAGCATTAACAGCAGCAGCAACAGCAGTAGACGCTTTAAATTTACTACTTGATGGCGTGTATGAAGAATATTGTCAAGTTGTGAATTAATGACAGCAATTTTCAGGTAAGGAACGGAAATTAAATAAGACCGGGAAAATCTGGTTTCTGCCACATAAACCTCTTGAGGGTAATTAATTTTATCCGGTTTTATTTGATCAAAATAATATGGGTCTAAAACCCCGCCTTTTAAGGCGAAATATTTTTAGAGAGTTGCTCAAATCCCCTACTTCCCTCCTGGGAGGGTTAGGAGTGGGTTGGGAGGGGTTAGGGGTGGGTTGACTTCTGAGTTCTGACTTTATTAATCTCATTCCTAAATAGAGCACAGTGGTTGAACCAACCGAAGGCATCATCTTCAGTTGCGACTTCTGGTGGTTTTGATTTAGAAGCGATCGGTATAATTAATGTTATTTAATTCAGTGGAAGGGAATAGGGAGTAGGGAGTAGGGAGTAGGGAAGAATCAACAAGTATAATTAAATAGTATTGACTAAAATATACCTGGTCTTTTGCAAGGGTTTGGAGATCAAACCCCTACTTTTGAGGTATTTTGTTGATAAACAAACTTTAAATCCAGGGAACTAAAATGAGTGAATTTAATCAATGGGTGACACCATTAAAACGCACGGTATCGGAAAAAAATCCTAAAGGTGGAACGATAGAATATGAAGATTTTCCTACTACAATAGATGTCACTGGTCCCCTATTATATACATTAATTCAGCAACAGTGGCAGCAAGTTCAAATAGGTCATGTTGTTGAAGGTGGGGTACTAGAATTAGAATTTACTGAACCTCCAAAACTTTGCTTAATTTATGATGGTTATTTGACAGTAGCAACTCCCGCTTGGCACCTTCATTTATGCTTAGAAAAAAATTTAGGAGGACCTCACTGTACGACACCAATAGAATTAAGAGAAAAACGTCTTTTAAGTCGGGCAGCATTGTATCGTCGCTTAAACCCTGAAGGAGTGGCAAAAAGTTGGGGGATTCAGTTTTGGAATGGGGCGGCAGAAAAGTTAATGACGATATTTTTGCCGAATCCATTTTTAGGGGAAGATGAGGATTATTTGCCAGAGAAAAAAGCGGAGTTTTCTAAACTTGCACTTTATGAGGAGTTACGAGAAATTTATGTTTTAGGAACTCGTCCAATTCCTTTTAATAGTAATCCTTTAAAACGACCTTATTTATCTGTTTGTCGGTCGAGTCGTTGTTATCCCTCTCGGAAGTGGCAGCCAATTTTTGAGGCTTTACAAACTGCGGTAAAAACATCAGAATTAGATATAGATGTGATTACTTCTGGCTGTTTGGAAGTTTGCAAAATGGGTCCGGTGGTGTTTTATTCGGGAGACAGAACTTGGTACACTCGCGTTACTCCTAATGTGGCTGAAAGTATTGTTAAAGAGCATTTATTAGCAGGGGTGAAGTTATCTAAAAATTTATATCCTAAGTAGGAATGTTGTATGGAATATTCAGTTAACGAAGTCAGTAGGGGCAAATGGCCATTCGCCCCTACATAGAGCAGATTCCGAGTATATGAAGTACAGATATTAATAATTGAATCTTCCCAGTGCGAGCATCTTGCTCGCGTGGGTATACCTCACCAAGGTGGAATTTGCTGTAAGTTATTTTTGTAACGAGGATTTGAGCAACTCTCCAAAAATATTTCGCCTTAAAAAGCGGGGTTTTAGACCTAATTGTTTTGATAAAGTATGGAGGGAAAAATATCTATCAATTATAATACGGAAAACTGATTGTTGAAAAATAGTAGGAATCAAGATTTATGAATAATAAAATTACAGTTGATTCGCAGGAAAATTATAATGTTTGGAGTCATGCTGAAAAAGCAATGTCTCGTTCTCGTCTATGGCAATTTTTGTTAATTACTATTGGCAGTGCTAGTAGTATTATTTATCCTCACGTTCCCTTAGTAGGTTTTGCTGCTATTAGTGGGGTGACACTTAATAGAAAACAGGCGATAATTTCCTCAATAATAATTTGGCTAGTTAATCAATTCTATGGTTTTACTCTCCGTCAATATCCTCAGACTTTAGAATCTTTGACTTGGGGATTAGTGATGGGTTTGGGAACATTATTAGTAACAATTGTAGCTAGTATTAAACCTAAATTTATTGAGCAAAAAATCTGGAGGTATTATTTATGGTTGAGTGCTAGTTTAGTTATAGGATATATCTTGTTTGAAGGGATAATATTACTGACTGCTACGTTAATGGTGGGAGACGGACATGGTTTAACAGTAGCTATTTTAGGGAGGATTTTTGTTAAGAATATAGTCTGGGCGATCGCTCTAACTTTTATCCACAGTTTCTTGATTTGGAATGGGATTAAATTCTTTAAAAGAGGGGAACGGAGTTCTGTCACTCCTACTTAAGACAACTTGACAAACAGCTATTGTTGACATTCCTAGACAAACTCTGCTAACTTTAACAACTTCTGACTTCTGACTTCTGACTTCTGACTTCGTTCAGGGCGGAACATCAACTTTCTGTGCAAGTACACATTGAAACGGGTGAGCCACAAAATCATTTGCACTCACCGATGGCAAATGCCTAGCTTTGTCTAGTTTTCAAGAAGGTGAACAGGAACGCCAGCAGAAAAAGCCCAAAAGCTACTAGAACGATGGAAGACCCCGAAGGAATATCCAGGTAGTAGCTCAAATACATCCCGGCAATACTGGCAAATGCCCCCAGACAGCTGCCCAAAATCATCATCTGGTGCAGCTCTTTGACCAGCAGATAAGCCGTCATCCCAGGTGCCACCAGCATACCCATCACCAGTAAAACTCCTACGGTTTGCAGACTGACAACCACCGTCAGGCTAATGGCGGTGACTATCCCGAGGTAATACCAGTGCACCCTCATGCCACCGGCCTGAGCCCCAATGGGGTCAAAGGTGTAAAACAACAGCTCTTTGTAAAACAGCCAGACGCCGAGCACAATGATGAACGTGATGCCGAAGGTCAGCTTCAGATCGCCCTGGTTAACCCCCAGGATGTTGCCAAACAAAATGTGAATCACATCGATACGGTTGGCTCCTGGCAAAACTGTTACCAGTGTTGTGCCAATCGCTAAAAACGATGAAAAGATCAATGCCATTACGCCATCCACCTTGACCCGGGATTGCGACTCAATCCCCGATAGCATGACGGCACTCACCACCCCCGCCACCAGCGCCCCCACCGACAGGGGCAACCTCAGAAACACGGCTACCGGCAACCCGGCCATGACAGAGTGAGCAATCATGTCCCCCATCATGCTCATCTGCTGCACGATCATGTAGCTGCCCACGACAGCGCACAAAATGCCTAGCAAAATTCCCATAATCATAGCATTGCGCATGAATTCAAAGTTGAGCGGTTCAAGTAGTACGTTCAAGAAATTCTCCTTTTGATATCAAATCCGTTTAATTCGGCACGTAAAAAATGTTCCATCTTCAACGATTACCAAATATTTCTCCCCTCCAGGGAGGGGTTAGGGTGGGTCCCCATCCCCCATCCTCCCATATTCCCCTCCAGGGAGGGGTTAGGGGTGGGTCCCCCATCCCCCACATTCCCCTCCAGGGAGGGGTTAGGGGTGGGTCCCCCCATCTCCCCATCTCCCCATCTAATTACACCAATGCTACCGGATTTGATATGATTTATCAATTCCGATGGTGTAGAGGTTAGGCGGTGACAAACAGTACGGGTCCTTCGTAGGCAGTCACCAGGTTATCTTCTGTCATGACTTCGTGGCGCGGGCCTTTGGCGACAACGTGCTTGTTCAGCAATAATAGCTGATCGTAATTATCCAGGGTTTCGCTGAAGTCATGGCTGATGATCAGCAAGATTTTGCCCTGGGCTTTCAGCTCGTTAAAAATGTCGAACATAATGGATTCCGTTTTCTTATCCACTCCATTGAAGGGTTCATCCAGAATCAGGAGTTCGGCTTCTTTGGCCAGGGCGCGGGCTAAAAAGACCCGCTGCTGCTGCCCGCCGGATAGGTCGCTGATGCTGCGATCGCGATACTCATACATCCCCACCCGCTGTAGCGCCGCCTTCACCAGCTCGCGAGATTGGCGACTGGGCCGACGAAACAGCCCGGTTTCCAGGGTACGACCCATCATGACAACATTCCAGACAGTGACGGGATAGTCCCAATCAATTTGCGATCGTTGGGGCACGTAGGCAACCTGCGAAAGCTGCTGTGTCAGAGGTTTCCCTTTCAGCAAGGCGGTACCCGTAGCCGACTGAATCAGCCCCAGCATTGCCTTAACCATCGTGCTTTTACCGGCCCCGTTTGGACCAAGAATGGCCACTAACTCGCCAGCGTCAAAGGTACAACTCACATTGTTGAGCGCCGTGAAACTGCGATACCTCACGGACAAATCTTGAACGATCAGCATAGTCTGCCTCTAGAAAAAAGTGAATAGAAAATGAAAAAATATGATAATGATTATCATATTCTATAATAATGATATACTATTGCAAATATATATCAAAATTTAACAATTTCCCAGTTGAGGGGAATTGAGAGTTGTCGTTTGGCTTCATAATGTTGCTAGATAAGACTTCCAGAGGGTTGCCAAGGGAGCTACTGAATTTTGAGTCTGCTCAGTTGCGATAACCTTCTGTTACAGATGCAGACTGGGTTTGTTTGGCACGGTCATGTTATGGACTTAATGAGATATTTTCTCGATTATATAGTTATTCAGGAGACTTCAATGCGTTTTTTATTTCAGTCAAAGCCTCGTTTTGCAGGTATTTTTGCGGCTTTAGCAGTTGTGGTTGGCTTGGCGGCTGGTGGCGGCACTGCGGAGACGATCGCCACTCAGAGGGAAGGAAGAGACACCGATGAAATCGCCCAGGCAGATGGCGGGACTCCGGAGGTCGTCGCCTCCTACAGCGTTCTCTGCAGCATGGTGGAGCAAATTGCGGCGGGGGTGTTGGAACCAAACTGTCTGATCGACTACGAACAAGACCCGCACACATATCAAGCTAGGCCGTCTGACCGACGGGCGATCGAGGTGGCGGATGCCGTGTTCTACGCGGGGATGAACTTTGAGCCGTCGATTATTGAGATGGCGGAAGCAAGCACCACCCCAGCCCCCAAAGTGGCGGTACACGAAGAAGCCGTCCAGGACATTATTGAAGTGGAGGAAGAACCCGATCCCCACATTTGGCATGACGTTGAAAACGGCATCCGCATGGTAAAGCAAATCAAGCAAACCCTGATTAAAATCGACCCCGACAATGCCAAGACCTACACCAGCAATGCTGATGCACTCACCAGTAAGTTGGAGCGCTTAGACGCCTGGATTCCCAAACAAATTGCCACCATTCCAGAGAATCAGCGCCGTCTGATTACCACCCACGATGCCATGAGCTATTACGCCAGAGCCTATGGTATGGTGGTCGAAGGTACCCTGCTGGGGCTCTCAACCGAGGAAGAACCCACAGCAGCCGAGGTTAAATCCCTGTCCGAGAGAATTAAGGCGATCGGCGTCCCCATTTTGTTTGCGGAGCTAACCGCCAACGACAAGGTGCTGGGCACCGTCGCCAATGAGGCGGGCGTGAATATTTCAGAGGATGTGCTGATTGCTGACGGCATCGGGGAAAAGGGCACTCCCGCAGGCAGCTATCAGGGCATGCTGGTTTACAACACCTGCACCATTGTGACCGGCTTGGGGGGCACCTGTTCGGAGTTTGAGTAAGCCCGATGCTTCTGGGGCAAGCGGCCCCATCAGAACTCCTTAGAGTCAGCACTGTGTAGGGTGATTAACTGTTGAATGAAAATTGCATACAATAGTTGCTATTTGTAGAAACTAATGAAATAAGAATTTATCAATAAACTTTGCTAATGCAAAAGCATTGTACTGCAAGCATTCCAGGATATTCCTGCAACAAAGCCATTGATATTAAATGTTAAAATTAAAACTTTGAAATAGTATCACTGCAAAATAACTTGCGGGAAAATCATGGCTCAAGCTTCAAAAACAAACAAATCGAGAAAAATTCTGCTTACAAAAATTTAATGTCGATCCATTGGTGGATGTTTAATTGTTACATTATTATATTTATAGTTGGTGCTTTTATGTCGCGTTTGCCTAGAGAAGTCTTTGGACGAAACTTTCTTTATGATTTCCATAAGTCTCTAGGAGTATTGGCAATGGCTTTATTAACTTGGCGAATTTTAACTCTATTACGAGTGTGGTGGAAGAAATATACTAAGCGATTGCCCAAGTATAGTTTTCCATGGATGCAAAAAGTAGCTCTGCATACTTCTCTTTATATCTTTATGTGGGGTGTTCCTATTAGTGGTTTCTTTTTTTCTAACTCCTTTAAAAGCAATAATGTCCGCTTTTTTGGTCTAACCTTACCTGATTTATTTCCCCAGAATAGTGACTTAGTAGACTTAGGTCGAAGCATACATTTTTGGTTAGGTTATACTTTTTTAGCATTTATTATCTTACACGCGATCGATCAATTCAAGGTAGTCAAAGCATTTTGGCGACGTATTAGTAAAAGAAAAATTAAACCTAGCTAAGACACAAATTTGGCTCAATTGATAGCGAGATTGACTGAAACTTGGAGATAATAAAATGCTATTGTCTAATAGCCTGTAATTTGCTAGTGTACTTAAAGTCTTAATATAAGTTAACCCAATCAGCTAAATTAACAGACATCTAAGGTCAAGTCCAATGGAGGGATTAATGGTTACATTAGAAGATGCAAGAAGAGTAATTAGTGCTGCTGAAAAAAAAGCACTCGAAATTGGTCAACCAATGAATATAGCAGTAGTGGATGGGGGAGGAAATTTATTAGCCCATGTACGAATGGATGGAGCTTGGATCGGAAGTATCGATATCTCCATTAAAAAAGCGTATACTTCGCGGGCGTTCAACCTGGCCACTAAAGATTTAGCCGAACAGAGTCAATCAGGAGGCCAATTTTTTGGGATTCACGCCTCTAATAATGGCAAAATCATGATTTTTGCTGGAGGAATACCCCTTTACAGTGAGGGACAAGTAGTGGGGGGAATTGGAGTTAGTGGGGGGTCGGGAGAGCAAGACCATGCCGTAGCTGAAGCTGGAACCGCCGCATTTTAATTCTGGAAAACATCATTTGAGATGGATAAGGTAAAATCAGGCTTAGAGGAGTCTATTTATTTCTTCTGGCTTGATTCTACCTTCATAGTTACAAGTGATTACGCAGTCCCTAATTTTCGATTATCAAATCCGTGCTACCTTACGTCGGAAGCATCATAATCCTCCAATCTGGATAGAGAACCATTGGCATGATTTTCAAGTTACGTTACATCGTCGCGCTCAACGTAATCCATCTGATATTTAATCAGCAGAGCAATAATTAGAAAGAAATTCCCAGAGGCATTTACTGCCGTTTGCGTAGCATTCCGGAGGATGGGAATAGTGAGATGCGGCAAGAGCGCCAGTATTGGTTAATTCAATATCAAGATAAAAGCTGTCACGATTTTCTACAGTTTTATTCCTACGGTTGAAGTAAATTTACAATTTTGTTGGGTTGGGAGCATCACCATACACTGTTTTCGGGTCAAAGGTTTTCTCCGTTTCGGTAAATATTAACTGAATTGGTTCCTGGGATTCACTTGCACTTTTTCCCGTAGGAATACGGCGATAAAAACAAGAACGATAACCCACGTGACAACTAGCACCCGAACCAGCTACTTTAACCTGCATCCACAGACAATCTTGGTCGTCATCAATAGCTAACTGCTGTACTTTTTGCACCAGTCCACTAGATTGACCTTTATGCCATAGCTGCTGACGACTGCGACTGTAATAATGAGCTTCTCCCGTTTCAATGGTTTTAACTAACGCCTCTTCGTTCATATAGGCGTGCATCAGCAATTCACCCGTGTTGACATCTGTGGTAACTACTGGAATCAAACCATTGGCATCAAATTTGGGCGCAAGTAACAAACCTTCCTCAACCTGTTCTACGGAAGTGCGAGCGGTAAATAGGGGATTCATGTTAGCTAAATTTTGTAATGAATGATAATCATTATTACATACAAAGCAGTGTTTAATTGGCGTTGCTGAAATGTAATGATAAATGTTGTAGAATCCAGAACATGATATGTCCAAAATGTAACTCCACCCACACCAGGAAAAATGGCCTAAGACCTGGCCAACAGTGTTTCCAATGTCGAATATGTGGTCGTTAATTCGTTGAATCCCCTAAGAGTCAACCCTATTCACCGAAAAAGTGGGTCTGAAGCCTCGCCCTTATAGGGCGACTTTAATTCTGGATTAGGCAAATCATCAATCATTTCTTCTACTATTTGGGTCATACTTTTTTCCTTTATCAAAGCATATAATCTTAACTTATCTAATCTCTTGCTTGATAGTCTAACTTTTAATGTTTTATCTTTCATAAAACCCCACAATGTACCCACAAATATATTATAATAAATATATAACAAAGCGCTACGCTGTAAATATTCAGTGTTAGTAATTATGGTCAAAAATAGTGAAAGCAAGATACAAGTATAGATGTTATCCCAACTTAATACAACAAATACAATTAGCAAAGTTATTCGGTTGTGTTAGAGTAGTTTGGAATGATAGTTTAACTCATTGTATTCAAGAGTTTAAAGCTAACAATAAAAAACCTAGTAATACCGAATTACAAAAAGTATTTATTACTCAAGCTAAAAAGACAATTGAAAGAGCTTGGTTAACTGAAGTATCAGTAGTTCCATTACAACAGTCATTGAATGATTTGCACCAAGTATATCAAAACTTTTTCAATTCAGTTACGGGTAAACGTAAAGGGTAGGGGCGAACGGCCGTTCGCCCGTACAACCTCCAAAATTAAAAAAGCGTAAGTCAAAACAGACAGCTAGATTTAGTTTAAGAGGATTTAAGCCTGGTCAAGATCAGGTATATTTAGCCAAGATTGGAAACCTAAAAGTACATTGGTCAAGACCACTTCCTAACCCTCCATCATCAGTAACAATAATCAAGGATTCAGCCAATAGATATTTCCTGAGTTTTGTAGTAGAAACATCTGTTGATTACTTACCTAAAACTGAAAGTTCTATTGGTATAGATTTAGGTATTAGTACATTTGCTACTTTATCTAATGGTGAGAAAATATTAGCACCAAAACCATTGAAAAAAAACCTTAAGAAGTTAGCAAAATTTCAACGCAAGCTAGCCAAAAAAGACCAGGCAGTAAACGTCGTGAAAAAGCTAATTTAAGGGTAGCAAAACTCCATGCTAAAGTCAAAGACATTTCCTTCGGAATGCTGCGCAAACGTACAGACTTCCTTAATAAATTATCTACTGATTTAGTTCGTAAGTATGACACCATTGTTTTGGAAGACCTTAATGTTTCAGGAATGATTAAAAACAGAAAACTAGCTAAAGCTATTTCTGATTTAGGTTGGAGAACTTTTAGGACATTATTAGAGGGAAAAGCAGAAAAATATGGCAGAGAATTTAGAGTTATTTCTAGATGGGAAGCTACAACTCAAAAATGTTCATGTTGTGGATTTAAAGGTGGTAAAAAAGAATTAGGCGTTAGGGAGTGGACGTGCTTGAACTGTGGTGCTTTCCATGACCGTGATATCAATGCTGCCATCAATATTTTAAATACCCCAATAGTTGAAACAGTGCAACCGATAACCAAGGTTGAGACTGAAATATTGGAAACACCTGTGCAATTATCTCTTTTCAATACAGTCGCCGACGGACAGCGGTCGATTATATCAAAAACGGACACGGAGTCGGCGTAAATCTGCTCGTAAAAAGGCAGTTGCTAACTGTGATGTGTCAACCCGCTCTGAATCATTCTTTCAGCGAGCGTCTGTTTGATTGATAGAAGGGAATCTCCGTACCTTTAGGTCGGAGAGGATGTCAACACAGATGAAAGAACTTCGTCTTCTGCTGCACTATCTAAAATTTCAAACTTTTCCTACATAAGCATAGATCATTACTAATCAGCAACGCCATTTAATTTACCTAGAAACTCTGGCAGTCAGGTGATTGAGCAGTTGATTTAAATAGTCGGGCAAATGGGAATATTGATGGGGTTCATTCAAGTCTTGGCAATCTGTATTAAACTCGCAGTCTGGTAAAATTTTTCCCGTGTTGCCATCGACAAAAACATTCCAATATTTACCTATTAAACCGACAATACTAATGTTAATCATCCACTCATTATTATCAAAACAGGTTGCACCTACAACCTCAAACAAGTGACGATGTTCTGGAAATACTTCCAGATTGGACAAGAGATAATCGAGGGCTGTTTGTTTGATAGTAGTTAATTCTAACATACAGGTGTAATCTTCAAGTATTTATCAGAAAATTGGGTTTAAAGCCTCGCCCATAAGCGGGCGACTTTTTAGTTGATTTTATGTCAATAAATATGTTATCCTAAATGTTAGCTTAAGAGTCAAATTATGAAAGCTAGATTTAAGTATCGTATTTATCCCACACCGGGACAAAAACACCAATTAGCAAAGCTATTTGCTTGTGTCCGTGTGGTTTGGAATGATAGTCTAGCTTGCTGCAAAAAAAAAGTATACTTCAGGAGAAAAAAACCCATTAATTCTGAGCTACAAAAACTTTTTATTACTCAAGCTAAAAAGACTGAATACAGAGAATGGTTATCAGAAGTTTCTGCTATACCATTGCAGCAATCTTTGAATGATTTAAACCGTAGGGGCGCCATTCGGAGCTATGCGTCAGCAAACGCCCCTACAAAACTTTTTCAGTTCGACAAAAGGCAAGAGAAAAGGTAGACCTGTTAAACCTCCTAAATTTATGCATTAGAAAGTCAAAGCAAACTGCTAGATTTACAAAGGGAGGTTTAAAGTTGGTCAACACAAAGTTTATTTGGCTAAGATTGGAGAGCTGAAAATAGTATGGTCAAGAGAGTTACCTACAGCTCCATCATCAGTAACAGTAATGTAAGCATTTCCTGCGGAATGCTGCGCAAACAGCTATTAGCTGTCAGCTATCAGCAACAAGACTCTACCCTTAAGGACAGTGTTTAAATTAATATAGATTTTAAGGGCAAGGGAGGCAACTTTTGCAGTAAGACAATTAAATATTGCTTTTATCCTAAACTAAAAGTAATAACTGATAGCTGATGGCTGACGCCTGAATGCTTACACAGTAATTAAAGATTGTAGGGGCGATTTCCTGCGGAATGCTGCGCAAACGCGAATCGCCCCTACTAGATATTCCTTAAGTTTTGTAGTAGAAATACAACCAGAAATCTTGCCTCAAACTGATAATTCAGTAGGTATAGATTTAGGTATCAAAACCTTTGCCACATTTAGCGATGGCACAAAGATTTAAGACCGCTAATAAGGCTAATATTTAGATTTTTAGTCTGATATTCTAGATTAGTAACGAAATAACTATATCCCCTAAGTAAAAATGTTAACTATTGGAACACAAAAAAGCGATCGAATTAGCACAATTACTAATACAACTTGGGCTGAATATATTAGTTTAGATTTGCCTAGTAAACGAGTCTCATTTCGCAATGGAGTTATTACTATCGTGTCCCCAGGACGTAACCATGAATTAATTGGTGATTATATTAGAGCAATTATTTGGGCTTACTGCCGTCAAAACAACCTTGCACTGTTTCCTTACAATCAAACTACTCTTAAGGAAGATGGAATTGAAGGGAAAGAACCTGATGTAGCTTACTGTTTTGAAATAGACAAAGACAAGCCAGATTTGGCAGTAGAAATAAATCTAACATCAGGGAGTATCGACGATTTAACTAAATATCAATACTTAAAGATTCCTGAAGTTTGGCTGTGGGAAAATAATAAAGTTAGATTCTTTGTTTATGGTGATTCAGGATATTTAGAATTAACAATAAGCAATTCTCTGCCTAACTTAAATAGCGATCGCGTGACAACAATTGTCAATAGTTGTTTTGGTAAAAGTGTTTTAGAAGTAGAAAATTATTTCCCTGTAGGGGCGGTTCGCGAACCGCCCCTACATTAATTAAAAATAACAAAAATCACAAAAATGAATCAAAACGAATCTTTACTACCCTTAAAAATCGCCGTACTAACCGTTTCTGATACAAGAACCGAAGCTGATGATAAATCGGGCAAAATATTAGTGGATAATTTAACCACAACAGGTCATTTATTAGCAGAAAAAACTATCGTTCCCGATAACATTTACCAAATTCGTGCTGTAGTATCTAGATGGGTTGCAGATGAATCTGTCCAAGTAATTTTGACTACTGGTGGTACCGGAGTTACAGGACGAGATGGTACACCAGAAGCCATTAAACCACTCTTAGACAAAGAAATTGAAGGGTTTGGTGAGATATTTCGGATGATTTCCTATCAAGAAATTAAAACCTCTACCATTCAGTCTCGAACTTTGGCAGGCGTAGCTAACGGTACTTATATCTTTTGTTTACCTGGTTCTAGTGGTGCTTGTCAAACAGGATGGAGTATTATCAAAGAGCAACTTGATTCTCGTAATCGTCCTTGTAATTTAGCTCAATTGATTCCCAGATTGACCGAAACTTAAGAGATGATCAGGCGATCGCTTGAACTATGATAAAAACGACTCTGATCAGGCGTTGCTGATTCTGGGTATGATTTTGCCCCCCTGGCCCCCCAATTTTGGGGGGAATAAAACTCTAAAAGTCCCCCAAAATTGGGGGATTTAGGGGCTTTACCAGAGCTAAACAATCGCGCATTCATACTTCAATTCAGCAACGCCCTGATCATCAAATAGAAGGCCATCAGTAGGGCGAAAAACTCGCCAATTCTTTCCACTACATGGGAATTATTACTTGACATCCTCCCCGGCCGTTAGGCACGGGGATTCCTACTGAGCCATAGCTCCTCGGCGGGTTGACGCTTTGCTTCGCATAGCTGTCGCTAACACAGGGTGCTGCTTCCTTGGCGGTAGTCTAACACTTCCCTCCACGTCCGTTTAGAGTTTCCGAGTGCCCCCCGGCAACTAATAACACTATAGCATATATTCAATTCACTTACAGCGGTTTTCATATGAATAAACCACAATGTTCAAACCAACCCACGGCATCATCTTCAGTTATTTGAGCGATCGCTAAACTAATAACTCGATCCAATTGTTCTGAAGTTCGGGCCTCATAAGAACGGAGGAAATTTTTAAATTTTGACCAGCATAATTCTATAGGTGACAAATCTGGAGAGTAAGCTGGTAAAAATATTAATTTTGCTCCTGCTGAGTTAATTAATTCTTCAATTCTTGGCCCTTTATGAATACTTAAATTATCCATCAATACAATTGCTCCAGGCCATAATTGAGGTACTAAAATTTGTTCAATATATACTTCAAATATTTTTTTATTTGTACTGCCAATTACTGTCATTGATGCAATTAAACCATCTATACTTAATGCCCCTAATACACTTGTATTGCGACCTCGATTTCTAGGAGTATTTGTGACTACTCTTTCTCCTCTTGTTCCTCTGCCATAAGCACGAGTCATGCCTAAATTAACCCCTGATTCATCAACAAATACTAAATTATGTATATCTATTAAATCCAACCATTTTCGATATTCGTAGCGTTTTTGCTTAATATCTTCTCTCTCTTGTTCCGAAGCACAAATACTTTTTTTTCTAGTTATATTGAGTTTTTCACGCGTTCGATACATTGTTGATACACTAACTTTTACTCCTGTCTTACTTTGAAAATACTGGCATAATTCACAAAGTAAAATATCTGGTTTTTGTTGAATTTTCTGCGCTCATTAAAAATCAAAATAATTTTCAATTTTAGTCTTGGGTCCTCCTCCATGTTGTTTTGGATTCACAGTTCCTGTGTTTCGATAATGCCGCTCTGAAATTACGGACAAAAGTCAAACTAACTTGAAATCTTTGTGCTATTTGACGTTGAGAACCTTCTTTGTTTTGATAGGCTCTAATCACACGAAGACGTAAATCTGGTGAATATGGTCTGGCCATTTTTTCGTTTGGCGATCGCTCTAGATAACTATTTTGTCTTTAGTTACATTTTACACTTTTGTGGTTCACTCATCTGAAAAGCGCTGTAACATAAAAATAAAAAGTCGCCCTACAAGGGCGAGGCTTTAAACCCAATTTTTCGGTAACCGCTCAATAATCCGGGGTAAATCGGTAAATGGCAAGGCTCAAATGGCGTAAAATCCTTCCTAAACTGGTAGTCCGCCCCCATTTATTGAGCGGATACATTATTACCACAGATTTTGCATATTCTTGATGCCGGCTACAAATGCCGCACCGACCAATTGACAACGCTCGTAAAAATCTTGTTCACTGGTGTGGATGTTAGAGGTTTCGTTGGATGTTACAAGTCCCCTATTATATTCAATTGTCAGCGTATTTATGGTTTTTGATATTAGGTTGTCATCATTAATGTCAAGATAATAATTGGCTTTTTTTATCACTTCTTCTAACCTTTTCAGAATAGTATTGGTAGCACCATAAACATCAGGACGCGATTTTTCCCAATTATCAATATTAATGGGTAGTCTGTTAGAAGTCTCCCGTATCATGCTTATAAAGGGATCGACAAAAGCTTCCATTTGAGATCGATTAACAGTACTGTATTTATCTGGCTCGTCAGGACTTGAGACATCTAGGACTGACACCAATGGTCTAACTAACTCTTGATACGATTTCAAGTCATGGGTATTGCGCAGATAATCTAGTAGTGCTTTGGTATCTGTACCACCATTGTGCGGTGCAAATTTAGTTAAGTTCATACCATCTAGTTTTGGTGAAAATAACGCATCGAGTATTTCATGGGAAAATGCTGAATAACTATGTGGTTCTAAACAGATAATAGGATAATTCGGATTTGTCATATACGCAGCAGCACGACATGCTCCAGCTACAGCAATACTCAAATCATGATTCTTTTTTAACCCTAGTTTTGTTTCGACCGTAGGCTGAGAAATATCTTTGTATAGAGGAGTCCCACGATAAGTGTGTGTATTGTAGACCTGATTAGTTCTACCTTCTTTTGCTGGAGCGCGATTGCCATTGCTGATAATTAAATTTGTCAATACTGCCGAACCACAGACAAAATTTTGATGATTTTGCCAAATACTTCCAGATACCTCCAAAACCCCAACATCTGCTTGATTCCAAATTGTGTAAGGATTGCTAGAGCATACGGATTCATCAGCAATTACGTCATCAAATAATAGTCCATCAACACAAGAAGGTGGTAAGGTTCCGGCATGTGGTACATCAAGTATCATTTGTTTTTGAGTGCCTAAAGTACTAGGTCGGATAAAGCTGATGCTAGAGTCACTACGCCCCGTAATAAAAAGTGTATCGACCAATGATACAACGTATACGGGCGTATCTTTATACTCAAAATATGGTCGTGCCACCAACAGCATGGCATTGTACATTTCTTGTGACGTATTAGGGTATTGTTTTTTTAACCAACTAGAGAATATGACTTGATCTGAAAACTCTTGGAGTATATTTCGATTGCTTAAATCCTTTCCTGTAAAACGCTGTATAAAATCAATTGCTGTTGTGTGCATGACTTTGCATTTATTTTTCTAAGATAAACTAAATAAACATTACCATATCTGATATTTTCAGAGTTCAAGGAAAAATTCAACCTAGCTAAGACAGAAATTTGGCTCAATTGATACCGAGATTGACTGAAATTTAGAGATCATAAAATGGTATTGTCTAATAGCCTGTAATTTGCTAGTCTACTTAATGTCTCAATATCAGGACTTACGCAAATCGACCTTTTAAGCACCATCTGTAGGGGCGAATGGCATTCGCCCTCACTATATATAGAATCTCAGCGTAAGTCCTGAATATATAACCCAATCAGCTAAATTAACAGACATCTAAAGTCAAATCCAATGGAGGGATTAATGGTTACATTAGAAGATGCCAGAAGAGTAATTAGTGCTGCCGAAAAAAAAGCACTCGAAATTGGTCAACCAATGAATATAGCAGTAGTGGATGAGGGAGTTTTGACTTAGTTGATAATTTGCGTATGTAAGCGATATAGTACGATACTTACAGGACTTGCGCAACATCAGAAATTATACGCCATTTGTGGAACTTTTCTTGCCCTTTGTTCCTACTAGATATAGTAGTTGGTAGACTCTTCCCGATTGCTCCACAGATAGTTATGAGCATGAAATTTGTATCTTCTGCTCTAATGGCTTTCATTGGTCGGGTTGAACGTTTATCTGCTTAAGCATTTCTGGATAGGAAGCACTATTGATGCACTATTGACAAAGACTTAAATTTAAGTATAAGGTGAATAAATGCGGTTGGCTTGACCGTTAATGCCTGTGGATGAGTAACCGCCGACTGTTGGGACGTTGCATGCAACGTCCGTACAGCAGGAAGTAAACATCAAATTGTCACGTTATGTGACGCTTTGTATCAGTTTTATAAAGCAGGAAATCTGGTAGCCCATGTACGAATGGATGGAGCTTGGATCGGAAGTATCGATATATCTATTAAAAAAGCGTATACTTCGCGGGCGTTCAATCAGGCCACTAAAGATTTAGCCGAACAGAGTCAATCAGGAGGACAATTTTTTGGGATTCATGCCTCTAACAATGGCAAAATCATGATTTTTGCTGGGGGAATACCCCTTTACAGTGAGGGACTTGTAGTAGGGGAATTGGGGTTAGTGGGGGTCGGGAGAGCAAGACCATGCCGTTGCCGAAGCAGGAGCCGCCCTATTTTAATTCTTGAAAAGATAATTAGAGAAGGGATCAGGTAAGATCAGGCTTGGGAGTTGTCTATTTAGGGCTGGGTGATTAAATATCGCGCGCATTGACTGATATTGGTTGTAGCCTTTTTAGGTCTTGAAAAAGTACAAGGTTTTTGTTGTAGACTGCTTAAAAAGGAGCGGATTTTGGACTGATTATGGTAGAACAATCTTGGGATAATTCTTCCAACGAGCCATTCCCTCTTCATGGATACAGCCGATGACAACACCTGCACCTTATGCTTTTGCCAATTGCAGGACTTTAAAAAATCGCTCTTCTCCATCTTCATAATTGGTGGATCGTGCCAACATTTGCCCCCAGCGACCTTGAGACCGGCTTCCATTTTTGTCCACTCGGTGGAGTCGAGCATCAGTGGGAGGGTGATATTAGTCACCAGTCGCGATACCAGTTCTCGCATATCCCTCTCTCCATCACGCCCGACGTAATCCACGTTTACGTCGAGGATCTGCGCGCCTTCTTTGACCTGGGATTTAGCGTTAGCCAATAACCCATCCCAATGATCTTCATTCAACAGCATGCGGACTTTTTTCGAACCACTGGCATTTGCCGCTTTGCATCAGGATTGTGAGGTACACTTAATAGACTGGTCGCTCACTTGGGTGAAAAAATGGCTCTAACTATGGCCTATGGCGTTGTTTAAATTTCAGGTCTTGGTGAGCTCAGCTCGCGGTTATGCCTTACATATCATTTTTTTGATTATTTTTTGTAATGTTTGATTGCGACGTGTCAACTCAATGTGCAGTTCAGCCACCTTCGACGGTCTCTGCGGTTCGGTTTTGTAGCCTCTTATACCCTATTTAAGATTTGTACCTCACGGGCTTCCGATGTTTATTTATGGGTCGCTTACGTTTAAAAAAAGGATATTATGCCAGGATGTGTTTGCTTGATTGTGAGAGTGCTGCTGGCGGAATGGAGAGGGGTTCACGTACCTCACGGAATGCATTTTTTCGCACCGAACGCACTAGGGGGTGGGGTGTGATCCAATGAGGGGTACCCTGGAGCGGTTTAAGAAGTTGCAGGGCGGGTACAGCAGCAACCCACTCATTTAATTTGTCTCCATGTTCAGCTTAGTACCCAGTCTTGGAGTAAGTCTATTCTTCGGTGGTCAATTTTTTAATAGGCATGACACCGC
>NZ_BLZO01000144.1 GCF_014132355.1 Okeania sp. KiyG1 | reverse complement strand
AAAGGAATAGAAAATATTGATGGAAATCTTGAACAATATCCCTTAACTCAAGCCTCGACTTTTCAGAAAAGTTGTGAAAAGTATCCATTAAAATACGTAAAAAAGGGCCGATTCTTGCTGCAAAATGTCGAAGAAGGGATCAATCCAGCAAACGTACTGCTCTAGTTTTGGAAGATATTGAAAACATTGACGGAAACTTACAGTATGGTAGCTAAATTGTTTGTGATTTATATCATGTCCGTTTGAATACTTATTTAAAACCTTGTCCTTAAAGACGGGGTTTTATCATTAGCTTTGAAAGGGGGAGATATCCGGTAGTTCTATTTTATATCAAATCCGGTTAATTGGACATAGAATCCGGTTATATAATATTTGTTGATAATTTCTTAAATTACTTCAATATTAGACATCTCTTTCATGCATAGTAGGGACGCCCTTATGCAACGTCTGTACAGGGAAATAATTGATTTGATTTTTATTATTGAAGATGTCTATTTAATCTCCCCTACTCCCCACTCCCCCACTCCCCACTCCCCTCTTCCCCTCCACGGTCGGGGGAGGGGCTAGGGATGGGTCCCCTACTCTCAACTATATAATAAGTATTCAACCGGATTTGATATATAGGTGTGAACACTAAAGCTTATACGAGGCAATAGGTGACAATTAATTTGACGAATTATTTAGGGTTGGTAGAGAAAAATCATAATTATAAAAAAATTGTTAAATTAATTCCTAAATTCCCACAAAAGTTTAATATGACATTATGTCAAAGTTAAATAAAACTGTCGAGCTTTTACCAATTTAATGGAGAACCAGATTCTCTAACTGTCATTGCTGTCAAATTTTTGTTAGTCAACAATACCAACCAATAAAGTTTAATATGACAATATGTAAAAGTTAAATAAAACTGTCGAGCTTTTACAAATTTAATTGAGAACCAGATTCTCTAACTGTTGTTGCTGTCAAATTTTTGTTAGTCAAAATATAGCAGTTGCTTTTACTTTTAGGACGGGTGCATTCAACTAGCTCGCGGTCAGCTCTTCCGTTTGTGATGCTGCGCAAACAGCTTTTTAATGAATGAAGCAAGCACTTGCTTAACTTCTACTACATTTTTAAACAAAGAATTGAAGCACAAGAATAACCAGCTTCAATTGTCCACTAAAAGTAATAAAGCTGATAGCTGTTAACGTTTGCGTAGCATGACAAACGGAAAGTTCCGACCTTATGAGGCTAGCTGACCTCTGTTTGCGCAGCATTCCGGAGGAAATGCTTACTTTAGGACTTATGGAATAGTTGAAACCAGAGAATACCAATAATCAACTTTATTCCTTCTGCTGATAGATATTTATCGCCCATTAATTAATACTAAAACCTTCAACATTTAAGGAGGAAAAAGAATAAAATGACCCAACAAAATGATGAAAAAAAAGCTTCGGAAAACCAAGAACAAGATATCTTGAGTTCACCACTAGGTAGACGAGCATTTTTAAGTGGATTTGGTCTAGGAGCAGGAATAACAGCAGCCTCTTTTATCGTATTCGGTGCTACTCAAAATAAAACGGCTTTAATCAGCCCATATACTTCAGGAAGTTCATCAACAGAGGATTTTGTTAATGGATTTCCCCAACCTGAAATTATTGCCAATGGCACCCCAGCAAGTCCAGCCGAACTTACAGTGGCTCAGGAAAATATTAATATTTTAGGAGAAAATGAACGTACTGAGTTTACTCGTTGTTTCAATAGTCAAGTCCCTGGGCCTACATTTAAACTACAAGCAGGTGAGCGAGTAAATATTAAATTAGTTAATGCTTTACCTCCGAATAACGCAGACTCTCCTAGTACAGGTTGTCCCGGAGAGCTAAACAGACCCCGTTGTTTCAATAGCACTAATTTACACTTTCATGGGTTTCATGTCTCTCCTATGAGTATTGCACCTAATGGAGATGTGGTCTCTGGTGGTAAAAATGATGAGGTAGAAATCTCGTCTGATGATGTTCTCTATGAACTCGATCCATCTACAACAGGAGGGTCTACTGAGCATCCCTATTGTGTTTATCTTCCTCAATTTCATGCTCCTGGAACCCATTGGTATCATCCCCATATGCACGGTTCAACTGCTATTCAACTGGTTGATGGAATGGCAGGTGCTTTAATTATCGAAGATCCTCCCGCAGACCAAATTGATGTCGATCAAGATTTATTATGGATTATTCAAGAAATCATTGGTGATGATGATGAGGATGTTTATAGATGTGTAACTACATCTCAAGAATTTACGGTTAATGGGGAATCAAAACCCACTTTAACCATGCAACCTCAAGAATTGCAGCGTTGGCGTTTTATCAATGCGACTGCTACACCAAGAGGTTTTATGACCTTAAGATTCCAGAAAAAAAATGGCGATACTTATGAAGATGTCACCACAGGAGTCTATCGAATTGCAGTTGATGGTATTAGTCATTATGGCCAAGCTCCAGAATTTATGTCATCTATGGAACTGTCTCCAGCGAATCGTGCTGACTTCTTAGTTCAGCTAGAAGAAGGGGAATACCAGGTCTTGAAAGATAAGTTTACTGATGCTAATGCTGCTAATACACCACAGACATTAGCTTATATTAATGTCACAGGTACGCCCGTTTCTTCTCCCAAAGAGATTCCGGACACAATCCCAGGAGATTTCCCAGATTATCTTCAACCCTTTGATACTCCTGCTCCAGATCCGGCGAAAACTATTTCTTTTGATGCTCAGTTTGGTGGTTGTGCTGGACAAAGCCCAGAGACAGTCATCCCAACACAATTTGAGGTTGATGGTGAAGTTTATGATCCTGAAGGCCATGATGAAACAGTACAAAATGTTGACATCAACACAGATGAAGTCTGGGAACTCACCAATACCACTGGTGCGGCACACCCATTCCACATTCATGTTAATCCTTTCCAAGTAATTGAATTTAATGGTACTGCTGTAGATAATCCAATTTGGTGGGATACCTTCTATATTCCTCCAAATAATGGTTCAATTAAAATTCGCCATCGTTTTAAAAATTATCCTGGTAAATTCGTCTTCCACTGTCATATTCTGATTCATGAAGACTTGGGAATGATGCAGAATGTTAACGTTAAGGGAACAGGAATTCCTCCTTGTGAACCTTCCGACACGACAGAAACCTTTACCTGGAATCCCGAATCTCCCTCAGCAAATTCCTAGAAGCAATAGTTAAAAGTCAAAAGTCAAAAGTCAAAAGTTAAAAGTAAGAAATAAGAAGTAAGAAATAAGAAGTAATATCATGTCCGAATAATTAGTGATGAAAAAAACCAAAACAGTCACTTGCAGTACAAATCTTTTTATTCTCTCTACTCCCTACTCCCTACTTCCTTTATCAATTAATGACTTTTGACTTTTGAATTTTGAATTTTAACTTTCTCCTTACTCCTTCTTTTCTAGTGTAATAAAACCATATTTTTCAAACACAGCTTTTGCCTCTGGAGTAAACATAAATTCCTCTAGTTGCTTAACAGCTTCAATATTCTTACTATCTTTAATTACTGCAATAGGATAAACTACTGGTGTATGAGAATCATCAGGAGCATTTGCAACAATTTTTACTGCATCTGAAGCGTTAGTATCTGTACGATAAACAATGCCAGCATCAACGTTTCCCGTGGCGACATAATTAAGCACTTGACGTACATTTTTAGCAAAAACTATTTTCGCTTCAATAGTCTCATAAATACCTAGAGAAGTTAGGACTTCTTGGGCATATTTTCCTGCGGGAGAGCTTTCTGGTTCGCCAATGGATATGTTTGTAATAGTGTCTTTTGTTAAATCTTGAAATGTGTTAACTGCAGCGGTATTTTCTGTAGGAACTATTAACACCATTTGATTTTTCAGGAGGTCGCGACGGCTTTCATCTATTATTAGACCTTTTTCTTGCAAAATATTGATATGGGAAGGAGATGCGGAAATAAATAAATCTACTGGCGCTCCTTGTTCAATTTGTTGTCGTAGAGAACCGGAAGAAGATAAGTTTAAAGTTAAAGAAGTATTGGTATTTTTTTGTTCATAAATAGGCTCTATCTCTTCCATTGCATCTTTGAGGCTAGTTGCTGCTGAAACTGTTAAATTTATTGTTGAGGCAGTAGACTCAGAAGATGAATTATCCCTAGTTTGGCTACAACTAATTGTTAATAAATAAGAAAGTATAGCCATACAAATTAAGACCAGAATCCGATTTTTTTCATACCTATTACTCCAATTTTTAATTTTTATCAAAATTGTTAATATTGTAGAGGTTTTTTGTTAATTTTGTCGGAGTAAATAAATTCAAACTTGGATTATAGATATAAAAATTAGCGTTTATGGTAGGGGTTAACGGCCGTTAACCCCTAAACCGCTGTTAAGCACTACAAACGGTGTATAATTTCGTCTTTTGTGTAAGTCTTGTAAATAAAATTATAGGCAGGAAAAATCATTTTTATTCCCGACTCCCGACTCCCTGCTCCATATAAATTACCCTCCTATAATCTTAAATAAAAACTACAGGAGGGCGAAAGATAAGATAATTTACCGAATAATTAATAATTAATAATTAAATAATTCTGGTTTAAAGCCGACCCTTTTAAGGGGAAAAAGCGGTCGTTTTGCTACGCAACATGTTTGCGCAGCATTCCGTAGGAAAAGCGGAGCGCACCCGTTGGGTGGGATGGATGGGTTTCCTAACCATATCCAATGGACCAAGAGAAGAAATAATATTTCCTTATATTCAATTCCGTAACGGTTTTAACCAGAGGTAATTATCAATTATCCATTATCAATTATCAATTAATGAACAGTGGTATTACACCAAATAAGCTTCTTGGTGAGTTTTGATAACGCAATCAGACTTAGGTTTGGCGACACACAATAATATCCATTTTTTTTCTAACTGATCGTCATCTAAGAAGTTTTGATCTTCTTGATCGACTTCTCCTTCTACTATTCTGGCAGCACAACTAGAGCAAGAACCGGCGCGACAAGAAGAAGGAAATTCTAGATCGGAATGTTGTTCTTCTGCCGCATCGAGGATATATGTATCCTCATCAACTTCGATAGTAACATCGATTTCTGGGGGTTGTTTTTTCTTGCCTTTGATTAGCTGTACTTTATAAGTAGCCATTGATTAAGATCCTCCTTTTTTTAGTTGTTCTTTCGTCTCAAAAGACTTTGTTAAAATAGCAGTCAGCGGTCAGCGGTCAGCCATTAGCTTTCAAGGCGTATGATCGTTGTGTACTACCTCCATCAACCCACACCATGGTCTTTTTCAAATATAGTGGGGGACTAAAACACGCCGATTTTAGCTGATAGCTGATAGCTGAAGCGCTAGTTAACTACAAGGTACTCCGGTTGGGGTGCAACCTCCTGCTTGGAAGGACTTTCCGCAGCTACAAGTTTCTGTGGCGTTGGGATTAATAAACTTTAAACCGCTTTCAGTCAAACCCTCAATGTAGTCAACTACAACTCCTTCTAGCAAAGGCGCACTTTTGGGGTCAATAAAAATCTGTAAATTGTCCTTGTATAGCAGCAAGTCATCTGCTTTGGGAGCATTGGCAATATTTAAGGAATACTCATAACCGCTGCAACCACCATCCACAACAGAAATGCGGATGCCTTGATTTGAGTCTTTCAGGAATTTGGTAAGTTGAGAAGCGGCTTTTTCTGTTAAACTTATAGTCATAATTTTGAAGACAAATAATTTTAGACTTACCGATAATTACCCAGATTGGCGACATCCGCCTTTTGTCTGGCTTCAGTAATGGACTTAGGAAATTACTGGGACGGTGCGATCGCGCTTTACAGAACTGTCTGCGACTAAGTTAGTAGAAAAATTGCACCCTGAGTTTTGAAATTTCAGTTTCAGTTTCAGCGCGAAAGCATATCGTGTAAATATCACCTTTCCTATAAATTTCCTATTTATAGGCTAAACCAAAGATTTAACTATAAACTGTTCGCAGTGATAACTTCTGTGGTTAAATTTTTACCACTTCTTGTGAGTTAGCTTTTAACTTTTTAACTCTTTACTGAGGGAACCGCAAACTGGACAGTCCGGGTCATGGTAGGGGCGAAGTTTAGAGAATTCCATGGCATCCAAATCCATTGTCAGCAGTTGTGACCACAGGGGTTTACTAAATCCTGTAATCTGTTTGATTGCTTCTGAAGCTGCTAGACAAGCTAGGGTTCCAGAAACTACACCCAAGACTCCAAACCCACGTCGGTCCCATTCTGGCTTTTCTGGGAATAAACAAGACAAACAAGGAGTTTTACCAGGAACTATGGTAGTTAAATAAGCTTCCATGCTATTCATAGCAGCTTCCACCATTGGTTTGCGCCAACGTACACAGGCAGCATTAAATAAATTCCGTTCGTCAAAGTTGTGGGCGCAGTCGAGAGCAATATCTGCCGACTGTACTAATGTGTCTGCATTTTCTGCAGTGACATATTCAGGTACGGCTTCGATTTCAATATCTGGATTAATGGCAGCTAGGGTTTCCTTGGCTTTGTCTACTCGCAGCTTACCTACCCAATCATCTGTCATCAAGATTTGACGATTCATGTCATCAAGTCGTAGCTCCCCACCTCGGACTAAAATCAGCTTCCCGACACCTGCTACTGCTAAATACAGTGCTACTGTGCCACCCAACCCACCAACTCCATTTACCACTGCTGTAGCTGATTTGAGTCGTTGTTGTGCTTCCTCACCAAAACCTGGAAGCATGATTTGGCGACTATAACGTTCTAATTCTTTTGGTGTCAGGTCGAACACTATTCTGCTCCTTACTCAGCAGTAATTTCTGTTAATTTAACTACATCCTTATGTTCTTGTTGAAAGACTGGAAATACTTTTTGTTCTTGAGCGCTAGATGTCAAGAAAGTTTGATAAGCTGACTCTAATGCTTTTTTATATTCTGTCAATTTTTCAGTTTCTGTCAGTTCTGTTTTTTCGTCAACTTCTGCAATTGCTACAGAAAACATTTTTAATATATGGAGGCGATTTATGTTTACTGCTGTTTGGTCGTAGGGAATGTCAAAAAAACTGAGGAAGTCTTCTGCATCTACGAGTTTTTTGAAATCTGTTAATGTCTTCATTTGATGAACCCGAAATTAATTAGATAAAGTAGTAGCTATTTGTATTTTTTATTATAGGCACAAATCTTTTTTTTCGTCTACTTTCAATTTTTTTAATATTTGTGTGCAAAAAAATACTTTAGTTTGAGGGAGAGAGGTTGTTAGATATTTACCGAATAATTAATAATTAATAATTAATAATTAATAATTAATAATTAAATGATTCTGGTTGAAAACCTCCCCTTTAAGGGAAAAAGCGGTCGTTTGCGGAGCAGTCCGTAGGATGGGATGGCGAGGTCTCCTCGCCATATCCAATCGACCAAGAAAAGAAATAATATTTCCTTATATTCCATCAAGAATGGTTTTAACCGGAGGTAATTATCAATTATCAATTATCAATTAATGAAAAAATATGGCTCTAACCTTCCTCTCTAAATCTTTAGAAAAATTTGCTACTTAGAGTTTGCAAACTTCCTTATATTTTTTGACTAACTCAATGCCAGCTTTAGCCATTTTTTCTCCTTCATCTTCCAATTTTTCTAGAGAAGTAAACCCAAAACGTTGAGCATCCCGTAAAGTTCTAGAAACCACTAAAAGACGACCACAAAATACAAGTGCCCAACCAAATCCTTCATGGTTGATACTAATAACTACTTGCATGATTTGATTGGTTTCTAATTCAATGCAAGTTGCTATGGCATTGTAGAATAACTTAATCCGAGCTAAAGTCATCGGATTAACTTCTTCTTCTGTGGAAATTTGGCGTTTTTCTTGCTTACTAACAATATAAGGCTTGATAATTAATTCAGGAGACCAAGACTTATATACTCCATAAGAGTCTTGAGCTTGAACTGCTCTAATTAATTCCTTAATAAAAGGAGCAGAATAAATGTCGGTTGTTGTTGTTGTTGTTTCTGTTTGAACAGTCATAATTTTACACCTCTTCAAGTACAGCTTCTAAGTCAGATTCGGAAGTTTTTTGTAAAGCTTTTCTGAGCCATGGAGGAGGACTACCTTTTAATGTTTCTACTAATCTGTCCAGAAGATCGGTAATTTTGTCTTCTGGAGATTTGGATTTCATAGGGGTCACTTTTTTGTTGATTAAACGACCTGCTGCTGGACCACCAATTTCTAGTACATAAACTATTGTGCAGTCGAGCAAAGCTTCAACTTTGGCATGAAGTTTTTCTAGTTTATCTTGTTTGCTAGCATCTTGATTGAGATTACCACCAAAAATTAAGGGTTCTAGAGGTTGATATCCTTTGTCATCAACTTCATACAATGCCATTTGTTTGGCAGATCCAAAGTGACCATCTATATGAACAAAATCAGTTGTTGCAAATGCAACTTTCATCGTTGTTTTCCTCCTTGTTGTATGTAGCAAAAACTAATAGTAAATAACCATTAGTTCTTGATAACAAACTTGTTTTGAAGCGCTTCAGAAACCGTGTTTTTCGATTAAATTTGTGATATTAATTATCAGGTTCAAAGACCCGGTTTCTTGTTGTTTATTATTTCTAATGTAGGGCTTGTTAATTAGAGTTTGCGTATGGAAAGTCTTTTTGCTGGGGTAGGAGACAGGAGACAACCCACCCCTAACCCCTCCCAACCCACCCCTAGCCCCTCCCAGGAGGGGAGGGGGAGACAGGAGAAATGGGAATTAGAGGGGAGGTAGAAGGAAGAATAATCAAGGGATTATTCTGCGCAACTATGAGCCTAAAATGCTAATTTTTTGAACCATTACGACCTAAAAGCTTGGAATTTTTTAACTAAAAAATGCTAAAACTTTTATATGTCAATGCTTTTAGATTTAATCAGCAAATCCTAATTACAGAAAAATCAAGGGAATATTCTTCCAACTACTTCCTCTAGAATTAGCATTTATCCTGACTCCTGACTCCTGACTCCTGACTCCTAACTTATTGACAATAATGAATAATCATTGGTATGAATTTTCGATTCTTCTTGCTCTAAGAAAATATTACCAATGTCAAATAATAAATTCATTGTACCACGATAACCCACATAACAACGTTGACCATTACCCAGGCGATCGTGAATTGGCATTCCCATCCGATATAGCTCAATACCCAATTTCTCAGATATTAGCTTACCATGAGAGTTGGTAATCAACAAATCTGAACCTGCTGCCACTTCCTCCAAGTCTCCCAAGTCGCCAATTCTCACATTTTCTGTGGGCAACTTTTCCAATAAAGGCGATCGCGTAGTTGTTACGGCAGCTTTAATATCTGCTCCCATTTCTCGTAAAAACCAACTGGTTGCCCAAAGTAAATCTGGTTCCAGGGCAATAGATACTTGCTTATGCCCAAAATAGAAGTGAGTATCCAACATCGCATCCTGTAACTGCCGACGTTGGCGTTGGTATTTCTGAGGCACTTCACAATCTTTATCTAAGTGGGGGTCAGTACGAGAAACAACTAACTGAGACAATTTTAGCAAGAAACTATCCACCGCACCTAAACCAGTCAACCGAGGGAACACTTGATATTGAGTACCAAATTTTTCTTCCAATATCTGAGCAGCATTCCGCAAACTTTCCCCAATAACCAGAGTAAAACTTGACTGACTCAAATTACGAAGTTCTTCTATGGTCGTTCCACCAGAACTTGTCGTGCTATAATTATCATCAACCAAATGTCCATCCAGAGACTGAGATAAGTCAGGTACAACTATTGGTATTAAGCCAAAAGATTCCACAATATCTCGAACTTCCTGCACATCTCCAGGAGCAAGACAACTACCCGCTAAAATTGTTACGAAAGGCTTTTTAGTTTCAGTAGGAATAGGTTCGCCATAATCATAAGCTACTATACGTTCTACCGTGGCAGCAAAACCATCCTGAGCGGAACCCTTATAATCTGGACTAGAAACGTTTAATATGGGGAACCCATCTAACTCTGGATGGTCTTCCCTAAATTTATTGAGAATGCGCTCCATATCATCCCCCCTGGTTTCCGTTAAACCAGTGGTCAACAAACCAATAACTTCTGGTTTTGACTTTTCCACCTGAGTCAAAAGCGCCTTATCAACGTTATCCTCCCCTCCCAAAATAGTCGTCACTTCGCTCATAGCAGTAGTAGATAAAGGTACAGCTTCCTGGAAGTGATTCACCAACAATACCTTGGCAAAAGCAGTACAACCTTGAGTTCCGTGGAACAGCGGCATCATCCCCTTAATTCCCAAGTAAGCTAAAGCAGCACCTAAAGGTTGACTGAGTTTCAGAGGATTTGTGGATAATGATTTTTCGGAAAGCTGACTGTTGCAGGAGGAATATTAGTCAGACTTGGTAAAGTTTCTACTGCCAAAACATCTTCTATCTGACATTCTTCTAACCAAGGTGCGGGTTGTCGCACTTGTTCCCAAACTGGACTATGGAGTGCTTCATCTAATTCCTTTGCCATTTCGATCGTGCCGTGATATCCAGCATAAGGATGATGGCGTTCTTGGTTAATGTGTAAAAATGGGATTCTCGCTTTCAGGGCAGTATATTGGTTTCGGCCACCTGCGATGAGCATATCAGCTTTGGTGTCAGCAATGACTTTCAGCAGAATTTCAGCATTCCCTTTTCTAGCAAAATACCATCTTTGCCCAGCAATTCTTTGATTTTGGCTTTGTCTTCTTCGGTACTTTTCTTAGTGCTGGTAGCGACCACATCCATACCTAAATCTTGAGCCGCCGAAATAATAGACCAGCTTTTAACCCCACCCGTGTAGAGTACGACTCTTTTACCTTTCAAACGTTGGCGATAGGGTTCTAATATTTCTTGGAGAACTGCTGTTTCTTCAGCTATGAGTTTTTCTGTCCGTTCTTGCAGGTCAGCATCACCAATTTTGGCAGCAATATTTCTGAGGCAGTTATTAATATCCGCAACACCATAAAAAGATTCTTCAATGTAAGGAATGCCGTATTTTTCCTCCATTTTCCGTGCCATATTGATCATAGCTTTGGAGCAGATCATCACGTTGAGTTTGGCACGATGGGCGTAACAAATTTCTTTGTAGGTAGCATCTCCGGTGATTTTTGACAATACCCTAATGCCAAGTTTTTCAAACAGAGGTAACATTGCCCACATTTCACCCGCAATATTATATTCGCCGATGAAATTAATATCGTAGGGTGTGGTAAATTCTGGCTCGGAAGTTCCAACTACATGGTCTAATAATGCTTCCGCACTAACTCGGTTGCCGAGATTTTTACTACCAATAAAACCAGGAGAGTTGACAGGAATGACCGGAAGTTCTAATTTTCTAGTAGCGACCTTACAAACTGTTTCTAAGTCATCTCCTATTAAAGAAGTAACGCAGGTAGCATAGACAAATATCGCCGGAGGTTGATAACGTTTTTTCAGTTCAGCGATCGCCTTCAATAATTTCTTCTCACCACCCATGATAATGTCATTTTCGCTCATGTCGGTAGTGAAACCCATTTTGTAGAGATGGGAGTCAGAGGAAAGACTACCACGAGTTCCCCAGGAGTTACCAGAACAACCAATAGGCCCATGAACTAAATGAGCTGCATCTGTAATGGGGAGCAGGGCAATGCTAGCTCCATCAAAAGCGCAACCTCCTTGAGCTGCTCCAGGAGTTGCTTGTTGTTGGCAACCTTCTGTTTTTTGTGTCCGTCTTTTTATGATGGTTGTGTTCGCAACCTGGCTCATTCATCAGTTCGGCAACCTTGCCTGGGGTCATCATAGCCATGTTATTAATCTCTTTTTATTAACTACTATGGGGCGGGGAGCGGGAGTAGGGGAGTAGGGGAGTGGGGGAGTAGGGGAGTATTTTTCTACATTTTTCTCCTATGGCCTCTATCTTACTTCCAACTCCTGGCTCAAAAATTTAGTCAAGGCAAAGATACCAAATGGGTTCTATAGAGTAGAGAATCTTAGAATGACAAATTTTTGTTATTATTTAGGATGACAAATTTTTATTATTAATTTTGTATAGAAGTTATCATTTTGTAGGTTGGGTTGCGCTCACACAGATTATGGCACGGATGTACAGATGAGGTGAGGGATAGATGAAACAGTCCAGTAGTAGACTGACACAGCTTAAATGGTGCATTAGATTATTAGGGCGGGGGCGGGTTTACTCAGTCGTGGGTGACACCATTAACTTAACGCGGAACCCGCCCCTACTATTGCACCATTTTAGGCGTGTCACGCCAGTAGTGGACTGTTTCATCTAAAATAGTGCATTAGATTTAATTCAAAAGTCAAAAGTCAAAAGTAAGAATTTTCAAGTTAAAAGCTAATGTACAGTTTTAGCTGTGTCAGTCCACTACCCGACTCTATGGGGCGGAGATCGGGAGTAGGGGAGTAGGGGAGATTAAGGTGTATTGGAGTATTTTTCAACATTTTTCTCCTGAGGAAGGAAACCCAACAAATGTAGTAGGGGCGGGTTCCGCGTTAAATTAAAGGTGTGACAAATTATCTGATGAACCCGCCCCCACCCCAAGGATATAATCCACCATTTTAGCTGTGTCAGTCCAGTAGGTTAGGTATCAGAACGATCTTCGTAGCTTATCGGCAGGATAAACCCAACAGAGCGAGTCTGTTAAAGATAATGTTCATCAGTGTCGAGTTTGTTGTTGGGTTGCGCTAGCGCTTAACCCAACCTACTTGAGTTCTGTCAAACCAAAATAGGGGCAAACTGCCATTTGCCCCTACAAAAACTATATGGTTAATATGAATTAACGAATCAAGTCAAAAGATGTATCGTTAACACCTAATTCCATGCTACCACGGTCTAACTCATCGAGGATAGTATTAACGATCCAGTTGAGTAGATTGAATGCGCCCTTATATCCTAAGATAGAATAACGGTGCTGGTGGTGGCGATCGAAGATAGGATAGCCAATGCGTACTAATGGGGTGCCAGTATCACGCCAGAGGAACTTACCGTAGGAATTACCAATTAACAAATCAACTGGCTCAGTATCCAACAATGAACGTAAGTGCCACAAGTCCTTACCAACCCAAACAGTAGCATCTTGACCGTTAGGATCTGCAGCTAATAATGCTTTAGCTTCTTCTTCAAAACCATTAACGTTACCATTAGTAACAACAACGTGAACTGGCTGCATACCCAATTCTAGAGTGAAGTTCAACAAGCCTAATACATGGTCAGGATCGCCGTAGATAGCGATGCGCTTGCCGTGTAACCAAGCTTGAGAGTCAGTAATAGCGTCAACTGCACGACCACGCTCAATTTCTAACTCTTCAGGAATAGCCTTACCAGTCAATTCAGACAACGCCATTAAGAACTCATCAGTACCACGGATACCAATAGGACGATAAGTAGCTGTAGTTTGACCGCCTTTTTCTTCTAGGTACTCTAGAGTCTTAGGAGTAGAATATTTCTGGAAGGAGATAGTAGCCTTAGCATTGATGGAATCAGCACCTTCTTCAAGAGTTGTACCACCGTTGTACATCTTGAATTCACCCAAGTTAGGAGAATCAAAGCTCTCAGCGTTGTCTGCTAAAATGGTGTTAGGAACATCCATCAAAGATAGAATCCGCTTCAAATCCCGGATGTTGCCAATGTAAGGGTCGAAACCAGGGATGAAGTTGATTTTACCGTTAGTAACTCCCTTCTTCTTACCGTCAGTCAGAGCTACCAAAATACCCTTGAGCATATTGTCATAGCCTGTGATGTGAGAACCAACAAAGCTAGGAGTATGAGCAAAAGGAACTGGGAAATCTTCAGGTACTGCACCTTGATTCTTGGAAGTAGTGATGAATGAACCTAAGTCATCTCCAATTACTTCTGCCATACAAGTTGTACAAAGAGCAATCATTTTTGGCTTGTACAAAGCATAAGAGTTTGCCAAACCATCAGTCATGTTCTTGAGACCACCAAATACCGCAGCGTCTTCAGTCATAGAAGAGGAAACTGCTTGGAATGGCTCTTTGTAGTTACGAGTTAAGTGGGAGCGGAAGTAAGCAACACATCCTTGAGAACCATGTACAAAAGGTAGAGTTCCTTCAAAACCTGCTGCTGCAAAGATTGCACCTAAAGGCTGACAAGCTTTAGCAGGGTTGATACTTAGGGCTTCACGAGCAAAGTTCTTTTCACGATATTCCCAAGATTTTGTCCACTCACGAACTTTTTGTACTTCTTCTTTGGAAGGACCGCCTTCAAATTCTCTCTTCCGCTCGAACATTTCTTGGTATTCTGGTTCTTGGAAGAGTTGAAAATGGTCTTTGATTTTGTCTACATTCTGACTCATGGTGTTTATCCTCTATTAGAATTTAGAATTTAGAATTCAGAATTTAGAATTCATTAGAATTCAGAATTTAGAATTCAGAATTTAGAATATTTATCTTTAAAGCCAAAGCCAAAAGATTAAATTAATACTTTTAACTTTTGACTTTTGACTTTTGACTTCCGCGTAGGGGTTGCTGTAGTGATGGCATCACCCCATTACCTAACTAAATTTATCTTCAAAGCCAAAAGCAAATCGAGTGAGGGCGAATGCCATTCGCCCCTACAACTTTTGACTTCTATTAGCTAGCTTTCTTCCAAGGAGCTTTGATTAGGTTCCAAGTTGGGCTGTTGAGAGCTAGATCCATGTCACGAGCGAAGATAGCGAATCCATCATAACCGTGATAAGGACCAGAATAATCCCAGGAGTGCATTTGACGGAATGGCATACCCATCTTCTGGAATACATACTTCTCTTTAATACCAGAAGCAATTAAGTCTGGCTTTAATTTCTTAGCAAATTCCTCGAACTCATATCCACTAACGTCATCATAGATTAGAGTACCTTCTTTAGCGTAGTCAGCAGTACGCTTGTAGTCGTCACCGTGACCGAATTCATAACCAGTACCGATAACTTCCATTCCTAAATCGTCGAAAGCAGGAATAACGTGACGTGGACGTAGACCACCAACCATCATCATTACTTTCTTGCCTTCTAAACGAGGACGGTACTTAGCAATTACTGCATCAGCTTGTGCTTGATAACTAGCGATTACTTTTTCTGTGTTTTCTTTGATTGTGTCGTCAAAGAAAGAAGCAACCTTCCGGAGAGACTTAGCAATTTGAGTAGGACCAAAGAAGTTAAACTCAACCCAAGGTATACCATACTCTTCTTCCATATAACGGCAGATGTAGTTCATAGAGCGGTAGCAGTGAATGAGGTTTAAATTCACCCTAGGAGCCATGAATACTTCGTTATAAGTACCATCACCTGTTGCTTGACTAACAACTCTTAAACCGATTTGCTCTAACAATATACGAGAACTCCAACCGTCTCCACCGATGTTGTAGTCAGCGATTAAGGATACATCATAAGGAGTCTTTTCAAAACCTAGTTCTTCGTCAGTTATTTCAGCAGAAGGCTCATATACCCAGTCACGCACTGTGTCGTTAGCAATATGGTGACCTAATGACTGAGAAACACCACGGAAACCTTCACAACGTACTGGAACAACTGGCTTATTGATTTCTTTAGCAGCTTTTCTAGCTACTGCTTCGATGTCATCACCAATTAGACCTACTGGGCACTCAGATTCAATTGTAACACCAGCATTTAGAGGGAATAAGTCTTCGATTTCTTTGATGATTTTGGCGAGTTTCTTGTCTCCACCAAATACGATGTCTCTTTCTTGGAAATCGGAGGTGAATTGCATTGTACCGAAGGTATCAACACCAGTTACACCGTTGTAGTAGTTACGACGACCTGCCCAGGAGTAGTAACCGCAACCTACTGGACCGTGACTGATGTGAACCATGTCCTTAACAGGACCCCAAACAACCCCTTTTGCTCCAGCAAATGCACAACCACGAGTTGTCATTACACCAGGAACTGATTTTACGTTAGACTTAACGCCACAGTCAGATCCTTTTTCTTCGATCACCTTGAGGTGCTTTTTCCGTCTTTTAGCAGCTTTCTCTGGATAAGCTTCTAAGACTTCTTGAATTAACTGTTTGTTCTGTTCGATTTTTTCAGATGTCATGTTACATATCTCCTTTCGGATATTGGAAGATTTTAGTGTTTGAGATTTGTATTAGTGGGGGCAGGTGACTTTTGACTATCTGCAAAACCTGCCCCTACAAATTTGATTAATACAAGACTCACCACTTACTTGTGTCTTGAGATGGGGTGCGCTCTGCACACCCCCCACTTTTGTGCTAGAAGATTTTCAGCTTACTTAGCAGCTTTTAAAGCAGCATCTTGTTCTGCAATTTGCTTCTGACGATCTTCTTCGTCACCTAATAGACCGAATTCAATTAACAACTCTTCTAATTCATCCATTTCTAGAGGAGTAGGAATAGTTAGTTTGTCGTTGTTGATGATCTTCTCAGCTAATGTATTGTACTCTTGAGCTTGGTTATCTTCTGGAGAATACTGTTCAACAGTCATACGACGAATTTCAGCGCGTTGTACAACGTTGTCGCGAGGTACAAAGTGAATCATTTGAGTGTTCAAACGAGCTGCTAAGTTCTCGATTAACTCAACTTCACGGTCAACTTTACGGCTGTTACAGATTAAACCACCTAAACGTACACCACCAGCATGAGCATACTTAAGAACACCACGAGCAATGTTGTTAGCAGCATACATTGCCATCATTTCACCGGAACATACGATGTAGATTTCTTGAGCTTTGTTTTCACGGATAGGCATTGCAAATCCACCGCAAACAACGTCACCTAGTACGTCATAACTTACGAAATCTAGATCTTGATAAGCACCTTCTTCTTCTAGGAAGTTGATAGCAGTGATAATACCACGACCTGCACAACCAACACCAGGCTCAGGACCACCAGACTCAACGCAACGGATTCCAGCAAAACCATCTTTCAATACTTCGTCTAGTTCTACGTCTTCAACTGCTCCGCGCTCTGCAGCAACGTGAAGTACAGTAGTTTGAGCTTTTGCGTTTAAGATTAAACGAGTTGAGTCAGCTTTAGGGTCACAACCTACGATCATAATTCTCTGACCGTGACGGTTAGCCATTGCAGCTAGAGTGTTCTGAGAAGTAGTGGACTTACCGATACCGCCTTTTCCGTAAAATGCAATCTGACGCATGATAGATTTTCTCCGTTTTTTTAGTGTGTTTGACTTGAAATTAGGATGAATGTGATTTTGATTCTGTAAAAGTTTCCTTAGAGTTTGTGTTTGATAGCTGCTGTTATCTAGGGCTTTTGGTTTTACAGTATCACATTCAAAATGTTGTTCGTGTAAGAACAGTGTGTATTTAGCAGCAACATTGAGTGCCCGGAGGCGCTCGCCCTAAAGCTTGAGCAGGTATGACCTGCGTGTATATAGTTTTCATTAATGCACCCGTTGTTATTTGTTTTCTGTCGCTCTATTCAGCATAATTTTAAGTTTTACTCATTATCAGTCAACAGTTAATTTATTTCAAACGTTGAACCTTGATAACTGCTAACTGATAACTGTTTTAAGCTTCTTCTACTACAATACTTTGGCTTACTCGTTCTTTTAATGTAGCTTCGATCGCTCCTTTGAGTGTTGCCATTGCACTACTGCAAGAACCACAGGCTCCTTTTAGTGTTACTAGCACGCGATCGCCATCTACATCGAACAGTTCAACATCTCCTCCATCTTCTAAGAGAACTGGTCTCACTTCTTGTTCCAAAACTTGTTGAATTAATGTAATTTTTTGTAGATTTGTTAGTTTGCCGGCTGGTTTTGTAGTTGTAGGAATGTGTTTTGCTGTAGGTTCTGGCGTTTCGTAAACCGATGCGATTAGATCGTCAATATCTGCCAGACAAGAACCACAACCACCACCTGCCTTCACATAGTTTGTTACTTCTTCCGCTGTTTTGAGGTTGTTTTCCCGAATTACTCGCTTAATCTTATTTTCAGTAATCGCAAAACAGCTACAAACTAATGCTCCTTCGTGGTCTTCTTCGTGAACTTCTACTTCAATACCTTTATATTTAAAAATTGCTGCTTCTAATGCTTCCTCTCCCATGACCGAACAGTGCATTTTTTCTTCTGGCAGCCCTCCCAGGTATCCTGCGATATCCTGGTTTTTAATCTTCATAGCTTCGTCTATGGTTTTGCCTTTTAGCATTGCTGTCAGAGCAGAAGATGAAGCGATTGCACTAGCACAGCCAAAGGTTTGAAATTTTGCATCTAATATTTCATTGGTAGTTTCATTTACTTTGAGGTGTAAGCTGAGAGCATCTCCACACGCTATACTTCCTACCTCACCGCTAACTACCTTTTCCCCTTCTTTCTGGTCTGTAATGGTTCCTTGATTTTGGGGGTTATAGAACAAATCCATTACTTTTTCAGTATATTCCCACATAGCCCTTATTGTTTAGAACACCCTAAGTTTTACTGATGAAAGTTGCGCTTTTTCTTGAAGTTTACTACTCAGTTTGTAGAGCAATAATTTATTATTTTTAGGAGGTGGGTTAAACTTGATATTATTAGTATTGCACATTTTTATATTCAAGCAACCCTTTTTTCCTTTTTTCCCTTAAATTTATTTCTTCAAGTAATCAGCGTTTAAATTTACTCACCGCCCCTAGGAGTTATATTACTTATACTCTAGGTTAAGGAATCTTTTTTCTGTTAATTCTGCTACAATTTTGCGAGTTATTAGCGTGAGATACACCCCTCTTTAAGCTATATAATGATTGTGGCGGAATCAACTGGGTTTTTCTGTTATTTTTGCTACAAAAATGTAGCGTAAACAAAAGTGTAGCAATCCTTAAAACATTGTAAATTTTAGGATTGTACAGTTGCTTCTTGTCGTTCTTGCAACCAATTAGCTTGGTCGTTCTTAAAGGGTGATAAAGCCCGGAGACGCTCCACAATAGTAGGCATCACTGCTAACACTTCCTCAACTTCTTGACGGGTTGTGTAACGTGATAAAGAGAAACGAATCGAGCCATGCAAAATTGTGTACGGTAGACCCATTGCTCGTAAAACATGAGATGGTTCCAGAGACCCAGAAGTACAAGCAGATCCAGAAGAAGCACAGATACCATAATGGTTCAAATGCAGCAATATTGCTTCTCCCTCAATAAACTTGAAGCCAATATTAGTAGTATTAGGCAACCTTTCAATAGGATGACCATTAACAGCACAATCAGGAATAGCAGCAAGAAGACCGTTCTCCAAATAATCGCGCAGTTCCCGTTCCCGGTGGATATGTGCCAAATGCTCCTGTGCCAATTCACAAGCTTTACCCAGAGCAATAATACCAGGCACATTTTCCGTACCAGCACGGCGACCACGTTCCTGATGTCCGCCAATTAATAACGGACGGAACCGGGTACCACGACGTACATACAAAGCAGCAATACCCTTGGGTGCGTGCAATTTGTGACCAGAGATAGCCAGCATATCTACAGTGCTATTCTTCATATCCAGGGGAATTTTCCCTGCTACTTGCACCGCATCAACATGAAATAGCGCACCATATTCCTTAGCTATCTGCCCAATTTTCTCTATGGGGAAAATCACGCCTGTTTCATTATTAGCGTACATAACGGAGACTAAGGCAGTATTACCTGTAATAGCAGCCTCTAGTTCCATTAAATCTATCATTCCTTGGCTATCTACTGACAGATAAGTAACCGTATAACCCTGCTTTTCCAAATGCTTGCACAGATTCAAAACTGCTGGGTGTTCTACCTGAGTAGTAATAATATGACGTTTATTTGGTTGGGCAGTGAGAGCAGCTCGAATTGCTGCATTATCACCCTCACTACCGCAACTGGTAAAGACAATTTCTGTATCCTGGGCACCTAATAAAGCTGCAACTTGCGATCGCGCCTTTCTCACAGCTTTACCAACTTGTCCGCCAAAAGTGTGCATACTAGAGGGGTTGCCATAAAACTCACTTAGGTAAGGCAGCATTTCCGCTAGCACTGCATCATCTACTTTGGTGGTAGCATTATTATCGAGATAAATAGTTTGTTGCATAGCTGACTAAATACTTGAAGTGATGGTTGTAGAGATGTTGAAGGAAGAGGGAAGAAGGAAGAAGGAAGAAAGAAATATCTTCCATTGCTTGAGTTTTAAGCTTTTGATCTGTTCCCGTCTGTAGAAGAGAAGAAGGAAGAAGGAAGAAAGAAACATCTTCCATTGCTTGAGTTTTAAGCTAATGTCAAATAATTGCCTGAAACTTCTGACTTCTGGCTTCCGTTGACTTCCGTTGTCTTGTGAAAGTTTTTAGCCTATAAGTTCTAACTTCTGAATTCTGATATCATGTCCGCTGGTATCGTTTGTGTAAACCCAAGGGTGAATATCTACAGGAAATTTAAGTTTTTTTCTTACTCTTAAGTATTCCTGCCTGTTGCCAGATGAGCTGTTGCCTACCTTTGCTATACAATACGGATGCTACCGGACATGATATGAGTTCTAAATCCTAAATTCTGAATTCTAAATTCTAAATTCTGAATTCTAAATTCTGAATTCTAAATTCTGAATTCTAAATTCTGAATTCCGTTTACCTATGCAGGTTCTATTAATTGTCTGAACTGCTTGTAAAAGTCTAAAGCAACTGTTTCAATTACATCGTAGCTCTCTACTACGTCTATTCCTGCATTAAGTACCTTTTCTTTAGGACTCTCACCAATTTTAGAAACCAGCACAGCTTTACAATCAGAAATTGCCTTAATAATATTCTCCAAACTGCCTTCTTCACCATAACCACCTAAACAATAGTGGTCAACTTTGCGGTGAGCAATAAATCTAGCTTTCACACCATCAACTTCATAAATCATAAACTCTTTAGCATGACCGAAGTGTTGATTAACTAATCCGTTACCCTTACTTGCTACTGCTAACAGTATAGGAGGACCAGCTTGAGCAACTGCTTCTTGTGCCTCAGTCTCTGCCTTAGCTGTTGCTAATTTATTGCGGAAACCTTCAATGCCAGCATGGAATTCTTTACGCTTTTCCAAGTCATATTCTGGAGTCATCTCCATGATTGCATCTTTTGTGAATTCCTTACTGCGGTCTTCACCTAACAGACCAACTGCATCTGCACGACATTGACGGCAGTGGCGCATCATTTTCATACCACCTACATCACATTTATCTTGCAATGTTTTCAATTCTTCAGTGGTAGGACCACGCTGACCATTTAAGCCAAAGTAAGTGCCGTGTTCTGGAGAAGAAATCAGAGGCATAATATTGTGAATGAATGCACCCTTAGAACGAACAATTTTATTTACTTCTTCTAAATGTTCATCATTGATGCCAGGAATCATTACTGAATTAACTTTGCAGAGAATATCAGCTTCTCTGAGTAAGTCTAAGGATTCCATTTGCCTTTGATGCAGAATTTTTACCCCTTCAATTCCTCTGTAACGTTTCCGGCGATAATGAACCCAAGGATAAATCTTTACCCCGATTTCAGGGTCAACCATATTAATCGTTAAAGTAACGTGGTCAATGTTGAGTGCTTTGAGTCGATCTATATAATCGGGTAAAGCTAGACCATTGGTTGACAAGCAAAGCTTAATATCTGGTGCTTTCTCAGCTACAAGCTCAAAAGTACGGAATGTTTTCTCTGGGTTCGCTAATGGGTCTCCTGGTCCGGCAATTCCCATAACAGTCATTTGGGGAATTTTGCCTGCAATTACTAGAGCTTTATGAGCTGCTTCTTCAGGAGTTAGCAGTTCACTAACTACACCGGGACGACTTTCGTTGGCGCAGTCGTATTTACGGTTACAGAAATTACATTGAATATTGCAAGCTGGTGCAACTGGAGCGTGCATCCTCGCATAATGGTGATGCGCTTCTTGACTGTAGCAAGGATGGTTAGCAACGCGCTCTTGAATACTGGCGGGAAGTTGCTGTTCGGTAGTAGTTCCGCAACCCTTTGACACGCAGCCTCCGGATTTCTTTTCCGTGCTTTTCGTGGTTTTTGCGAAGCTGTCTACTGTTGGTTGGGAAGATAGTTCTGTTGGCTGTAACATCTAAGTTTCCACTATTGTTGGGTAGCTGTCGCCGTGGGTGACGGATTACTCGCGTCGATACACTTTTCCTGAAACGATTATTTTTCGTATGCAGTTTAGGTGTCCGGCGTTATAGTTTTTATATCAGTGGCCTTTAAACTGCTATTGTCAACAACCCCCATTAGTATTGATTATGATGATTAGTTTTGTACTCACATTTGTATCATCTAATAATTCAAGTCAAATCGAGGTATCTAATTTTTTTATTGGGGTATAGGTACTTGTATTTTTTAAGTGGGGTACAGGTATTTATGGGGTAATGGTATGGAGTTCTATGTACTCGTTATCAAACCTATATATATCAGGAATTCAACTACTTTTTTAACCCTAGTTTTTGCCTCTATACTCCTGTACTCATACACCCCTTATTCAACCTAACCTTTTATTACTGTATACAATGTATCAATTTTTGGCAAGTAGGCTAGATTTATCTTAATTTTTCTTTAAAGAGGGAGTAGGGACTAGGCAGTAGAGGGAAAGAATTGATGAAAAAGTTATCAGGAATAAGGCTTTTCATCACTAATCATCCAGGTTTAATACAACTGCACTTTAGAGTAATCTACATTAACAAAATCCTGAAAAATATGACCAATTTCCTTAACAATTTTATTTGGCCACAAACTCAATGCAACTTTTTCCCTTTTGTAATAAATTTAGCAGTTTTTCAGAATTAATGTAAGTAGTTTTCAATAGTTCTTCCTGATAAATATTTTCAATTGTCTTAAAATTTTCTTATAGCTAAAAATAAAAATGCCACTTGTTAGTTTTTGTAAAAAATTTAGCAGTTTTTTCAGAATTAAGTAGATAATTTTTAATCTTTTTTAATCTTTTCACCAGAATTATGAGTTAAACTATAAGTTGAGTACAAGTTTCAATTTCAGCATAAACCCCCCTTAAAAACTTCAAACCTGCTGACACACAAGCATCAACCTTGAGTACAAAAATGCTAGTACATTGTTCATTAAATACTCGTACACGCTACAAAAAATACTAGCACCTATACCCCAAAATATATTTCAAACATCTATCTACTGTCATTTTCAGTCTTTTGAGTACAAGCTTAATATATTTAATAAAGATTGACCGTTAAATATTGGTTAGTAGTTTACAAGGCACTTGATATAAAAATTGAAAAGCAAACGTCGTTGTCAAACTAGGACACGGGGACACGGGGACGCGGAGACGCGGAGACGAGTCGATTTGTAGGGGAATAGGCAACGGTTTCGGCCATTTTATGTGAAGAAATTTTCTTGAATTTCAGCAGAAAATTTCAGTGCGGAGCTTCTCGTAGTAGACTGACACACCTTAAATGATGCATTAGAAAATGGGGGATGGGGGATGGGGGGATGGGGTGACGAAAAAAGCTAATGCACTATTTTAGGTGAAACAATCCAGTAGACTGACACACCTTAAATGGTGCAATAGATTTTTATTTCTAGGTGTCTTTATCTCCCCTACTCCCCTACTCCCCACTCCCCTACTCCCTAATGCACCATTTTAGCTGTGTCGGTCCAGTAGGGTGGGATGGCGAGGAAACCTGCGCCATATCCAATTGACCAAGAGAAAGATAAACTTCAGTATTTCAATGCTCCCTATTACAGGAAGTACTGATAACTGATTAACTGATAACTGATAACTGAATTTCAGCCCTCCCTATTACAGGAAGTACTGATAACTGATAACTGATAACTGATAACTGATAACTGAATTTCAACCCTCCCTATTACAGGAGGTACTGATAACTGATAACTGATAACTGATAACTGATAACTGAAATGACCACCTTACTAACTGGCAATACTTGTACATTACCTAATAAAACTAACACTTCTAATTCCAAAAAAAGTCAAGGTAACTTTAGGTCTCAATTCAAACTCAAAGCTAATACTGACAATGCTCAACAAAATCGACAACTAGAATCAGGTAGAGACCTTTCTTCTTCTCGTCGTCATAGATTTTGGTATAAATATTTTACCTTTCCAGAGCTAGAGACAATCTTAACAGATTTTAAAATGATCTTTGAGCGAGACCCCGCAGCACGCAACTGGGTTGAAGTCTTATGTTGCTATCCTGGTTTGCACGCTCTAGTACTACATCGCCTTGCTCATTGGTTAGAACTTCAGAAAATTTCTCTAATTCCACGTTTAATTTCCCATCTTGGGCGGTTTTTAACCGGAATTGAAATTCATCCTGGAGCAACAATTGGACGGGGAGTATTTATCGATCATGGCATGGGAGTGGTTATTGGTGAAACTGCAATCATTGGAGAATATTCTTTAATTTATCAAGGTGTCACCCTTGGTGGTACAGGAAAAGAAATTGGTAAACGCCATCCCACTATTGGTAAAAACGTTGTAGTTGGTGCTGGTGCTAAGGTACTAGGTAATATCAATATTGGAAATAATGTCCGCATAGGTGCTGGTTCAATTGTATTGAATGACGTTCCTTCTGAATGCACCGTTGTCGGTATACCTGGTCGAATTATTTCTAAATCAGGCGAACGAGTTGGACCTCTTGAACATGGAAAGTTGCCAGATACACAAGCTACCGTAACTCGCGCTTTAATTGACAGAATTGAGCAACTAGAACAAACAATTGCAAACTTTTATCAGCAACACTAAGGAATGACAACGATGTATAGCAATCATAATTCTCAGCCTGAAGACTTGATTACAGTTGTGAATGTTTCTCAAATTGATCGTTGGTTCATTCACCATCGCTTACAAGAACTAATGATTAATAGCTGGTGTCCCACTAGCGGTGAGTTATTAGTAGAAGTCAACAATATCACCGATGCTATTCTTGTCCACAGCATTGTTAAGCAATTTGTTGCTCCTCGCAAAGAATTAGTGGACTGGTTAGAAAGATGCTGGCAAATGGAAGTTTTTTCTTAAACACAAGCATTGATTTAATGAACAATTCTCATTCTCATTGGTAATAGATATGGAGTTACCGAATAATTAATAATTAATAATTAATAATTAAATAATTCTGGTTTAAAGCCTCCTCCTTTTAAGGGGAAAAAAGTGCTAGGATATTTCCTTATATTCAATTCCGTAACGGTTTTAACCAGAGGTAATTATCAATTATCCATTATCAATTATTAATTAATGAACTTCCTGATCTATTACCTGTAGTTTATTTAATACTGAAGGATAATAACTATGGAAGGCGATCGCAAAACAACTCTATTTCTTAATTTTTTGCAGGAAGAATTAGCTATTTCTGCTGCAGCAATTTCTGTAGCAAGGAAACACAGTGAAGCTTCTTGTGGACCTCTACCAATGATTTTATGGAAGTTTGGCATGATTTCTCTCCAACAACTGCAACAAATTTTTGATTGGCATGAATCTTACGATAGTAATACTCTCTGTTACGACCGACCAATTTGATTCAGCAAGGCGTCTCCCGTTATCATCTCCTATTTAACGGGAAAGAACTTCACTGAGTTAAAAGATGAATTATAAAGTTTATCTAAAAGAAAAGCTATCTCATTGATCAACCCATGTTTAATAGTGATAAATACCTTAGATTTTGCTTGAATTGAATTTTTACCAAATTAACACGGGAGCATGAAAGCCATCGTCTTTGAAGCGATGGATGAAATGCGACTGGATGGATTAAAATCTATCCTATCTTTAATTGTTTTAATTAAGACTATTATAGTCTGAGCTGATGCCAATGGTGCAGCCAATATAATTCGTAAAGCGATTCAATGCGGTCTTGGGAAAAGTCGTACACTGAATCAAGAAGTAAGCACGACACTTAATTTTGATTTAAGTCGAGTGTCTAGGAGCGTTTTGACTCGTCCTGTGAAGTTAAAATTCTGGTCAGCTAAAAAGACGCGAAGCAATGCGGTTTTAACCCATTGCACGGTATCCTTAGAATCCCCGTCGATTTATCGCGGGGAGAAGTCAATATTAGACATCTGGTAAAAAAGATATAAATTTTTTGCTCATAGTAAGGAACAGGGAATAGATTTTCACAGCCTTTGACAGGAAAAATGATTTTTTAAGTAGACATCTGGCGATCGTCAAAAATAACATCAATTATCCCATAGAAATTATCAATTTTTTCCCCTTACTTCCTACTCCCTCTTTTGGAGGAGATATCTATTTTAGAAAAAGAAGCAATAGCTACTTTTTTATAATAATTAATATGTCATAATCTCAAAGAAACTATCACTTTCATTCCACCAAAAATCACAATAAGATTTAGCTTAGTATTAGGGAGGCAGCTACATGAAATTAGATGAGGTTATTGAATTAGATGGACCACCAATATTTGAATTGGAACAAAAAGTAAGAGTTCGCAAAATAATTCGTAATGATGGTACTTTCCCTGGAAAAAATCGAGGTGACATTCTTTTAGAAGGGGGAGAGGTCGGTTATATTTGTGGTATTGGCACTTTCTTACAAAAATTTTATATTTATTCCGTACATTTCATTAAAAAAGGAATGATTATCGGCTGTCGTAAAAATGAAATAGAAGTTGTAGAGGAAAATTAATGAAAGTAATCCTACGAAATAATGCAGCAGGAAATTTAGAAGTTTATGTTGCTAAAAAAGACTTGGAAGAAGAGGTTGTATCACAAAAAATTGATGGAGATATTAAAGTTTTAACTTTAACAAATGGTTGGGAATTATCTATACCTAAAGACCAACCAGAAAAACTACCTTTAACTATAGATGCTAAGAGATTAAACTAAAAGTTTCCTTTCCATAGTTACTCCTTATTGTGCAGCCACCAAATGAGATTTATCTCTTGTTTGGTGGTTTTTTTGACCCCAATATATCTAATACCATTTCTCAAAAACTTTTCTACATTTTCTTAAGTAGGGGAGTAGGGGAGTAGGGGAGTGGGGGAGAAGTAAACATAAGAACAATTAATATTAAATTAGCTGCTAATTAGCAAAAAGTGACTTAACTTGTTTTAATTACTTAATAACTGAAGTGCCGCCCAAGTATAGCATTACTTTTGGGAATTGGTATAATATCAAATCCGCTCGGGTTCGGTATAAAAAATTTTTCATCCTCAGCGCCAATTTGCAAATCTTTCTAAATTCTCTTCTCTCCTGTACCTCGCCCTACCTGAATCCTTTGGCAGTGCTTGGTCAGAAAATGCCAATATTATTACTTTGTGTTACAATAAAACTACAAAAAAATATGTTTACATCGCCTTCTGCTTCAACAGAAAGTATCGATCGCTTTTAGCTGAAATAAAATGACATAATTGATAACACAAACGATTTTATACAAACCATAATTGACCAAATTCACGAAGATGAGAAACGTTTATCTGACGGAGAACAGGTAAGTAATATTGCCCTGAAGATTCCTCGCATAGATAGTGGTGAAGATAAACGTTCGGGTTTGGGACATAAATTAGCCAGGCAACTCTTCCCGGCAAAAGATGAAGACCGAATAGGCAGTTACATTGCTTACGGACGCTTACTTGCCAAATTGCGCAGAGCATACAAGTCCCAAGTTGCTGAGACCAATACCAAGAATTCACAAGTCAATCCCTACCGACAAGCAAGAATGTTAGGTAGTCGCCATATATTTGAACAACTCCTTTCCGCACCACTGTCGGACTCCATCCTCAATCCCCAACCTATGCCAGTAGAGGTGGCCCCCTACGAAGAATTGGAACCCTTTTTTGCTCACATGAAGAAAGGAGAAGCAGCAACTTAACCCTGTCTAGAGTTCACCCGTGGAGCTTATTACGACGATGGACGAATAGATATGTGCAAGCAGGTTGTGGGCGACCTCTATATCGGTAACTTAGTTGAATCTATTTGGGAAAATCCTCATGTAGAACATTTTCTCCTGGGTAATAATATTGTTGGAGATGAGGGTGCGAGAAAAATTGCTTCCTTGGCCAGCGATCGCTCCACACCGCAGATTAAAACCTACTATTTGGCCGGAAATTGTCTTACGGAAAAAGGGGCGGCAGAACTTGCTAATGCCTTGGCAAGCGATCGCCATGCAGAATCTCTCTGGTTAAAGCGTAATCCCCTGAAGGTGGGTGGTGTAGCTCATATTGCTAAGATGTTGGAGCAAAATACGAGCATTCAGACTTTGGATTTGGTGAGTGTGGGGATGTTGGATGAAGGAGTGAAAGTTTTATCAAAACGTTGGTTGAAGACCCGCGCCCTCCTGTCACCGGGAGCGTCATAAGGGAATGAAAACCAATCAATAAGATGCGATTTTGCAGATAATCTGTTAAAATGTAAACGTTAGATAAGTAAGCGAGTCAGATAGTTGAAAAAGCGTACAAATTTAGGTTTTACCCAACTCCAGAGCAGGAAAGTCTGTTGCGGAGAACTTTGGGATGTGTACGCCTAATCTACAACAAAGCTTTAGCAGCTAGGACTCAAGCCTGGCATGAGAAGAAAGAACGAGTGGGCTACAAGCAAACTTCAGCCATGCTAACTTCCTGGAAAAGCAGGAAGAGTTAGATTTTCTCACAGAGGTCAGCAGTGTCCCATTGCAACAAGGCTTGAGACATCTACAGACTGCTTTCACTAACTTTTTTAGTGGACGGGCGAAATATCCTAACTTCAAGAAAAAGCGTATGGGGTGGTAGTGCTGAGTTTACCTCATCAGCATTTAAGTGGAAAGATGGTCAAGCATATTTAGCGATCGGGTGCAGAACCACTACCTATCAGGTGGAGTAGACAATTACCAGCAGGTTGTGTGCCTAGCACAATTACTGTTAGACTTGAACCTAGTGGTAGATGGTCTGTATCTTTGAGAGTTAATGATACCAGAGATTTAAAACTTAAGCCGATTAAGAAGCAAGTTGGTGTTGATTTAGGAATCACCAGTTTACTAACTACCAGCGATGGAGAAAAAGTTGCCAACCCAAAAAATCTGCAAAAGTTACATAAAAAACTAAGGTTAGCTCAGAAGTCCCTAGATAGAAAACCCGACAAAAAGTCTAATAACTATCATAAAGCCCGGTTAAAAGTAGCTAAAATACACGCCAAGATTAAAGACTCAAGGCTTGACTATACCCATAAGCGCGCCTACTCAACTGATTAGAGAAAACCAAACGATAGTAGTTGAGAATTTGGCAGTTAAAAATATGGTCAAGAACCACAAATTAGCCAGAGCAATAAGTGATGCTAACTGGGGAGAATTGGTGAGGCAATTAGAATACAAAGCTGATTGGTATGGACGGGAACTAATCAAAATTGACCGATATTTCCCCAGTTCTAAGCGTTGTTCTAATTGTGGTCATGTAGTAGAAAAATTGCCTCTCAATATTAGAGAGTGGGATTGTCCAGAATGTGGTTGCCACCATGACCGGGACATAAACGCTGCAATTAACATTTTGGCTGCGGGACTCGCAGTGTCAGTCTGTGGAGCGACTGTAAGACCTGAAGAGAGTAAATCTCGTCAGGCGGGTGCTATGAAGCAGAAAGCCCCTACCCGTGATGCTAGGGAATCCCGCGCTGTCTCGTGAGAGCAGCGTCGGGAGGATGTCAATTGCAAGTCTGCGGAAAAATCATACTCTCCGAACGTTATATATTGATGCTAATGGAATTAGCGAGACTGGCGCTAGTTATATTGCTGACTATTTTGAATATATGAAGTCCGAAAACCGGAAAGGATTGACTGGCCTATTTATGGCAATTAATCGTTTAGGGGATGCAGGTACAGAGCTTATTGCAAATGCTGTGGCAGGTTATCCTCATTTGAGTAGATTGGATCTATCCTCGAATCGAATTCAGAATGCTGGTCTGAAAATATTGTTGGAAAAGTGCAATACCTTACCTGAGTTAGTTTATTTGGGTATTGGGTTGTATAAATCAACTGCCGATTTAGGAGAATTACCCAATTATTTTGATGGGTATGGTGCAGAGCTTATTGCAGAATTTATCCGCACCAATAATACTGTCAAAATACTCGGTCTTCAGGATACGAATATTCGAGAAGGTGGTTTTGAGATTATTACTGATGCTCTTGAAGAAAATCATACACTTATGAATTTGCAATACCAGCAATTCCGTTATCAACTTCCCCAGGAATTAGAAGCTCGCATAGGTTCTTTCTTGGCAAGAAATATTCAGGAGCAACTGGGAATGTCGGTGCAGGAATTCAAAAGCAGTCTCAAGGGGGAAATTAAGCATTCAGACCAAATTCGTTTCATCGACAGTATTTATCGCAATAATATGAAAGATTGTCACATCTGTGTTTAAAGCTGCCATCAATTCAGCAGGCCCAATTGGTTTGGGAACCTACCGTTTGTACGAACAAACCTACTCAACTTGCCGAATGGCACTGGAAATTGGATACAGACATATAGATACTGCTGCTCTCTATAAAAATGAAAGAGAGGTAGCGAGGGCGATCGCCGAATCTGGCATTTCGAGGGAGGAAATCTTTATCACCTCGAAAATTCCTTTGAAAGCTATACTGTCTGGCAGTATCCGAGATGCAGCTAGAGAGTCTCTGGAAAAATTAGGGGCGATAGATTTACTTCTGTTACACGCACCAGGTTCAGATCCTTTATCTGCTTGGGAAGTAATGTTGGAAATAAGAGAATGGGGGGGATAGGTGATATTGGTGTGAGTAACTTCAATATTCAGCATTTACAACTGCTCAAGCATTCTCCTCCAAAATGGAATCAATTTGAAATTTCCCCATTCCTGCAACGAAGAGAACTTGTTAATTATTGTCATCGTCAGGGAATACAAATTGTAGCCCATTCTCCCTTAGTTAAGGGCCAGAAGCTAGACACTCCTGAGTTAATTACTATTGCCAATAATTGTGGATGTACGCCAGCTCAACTACTCTTAGCTTGGTCTGTCCATAGAGGATTTGTGACTATTCCATGTAGCTCGAAACGAGAACATTTACAAGCAAATTTGGATACTAAAGAAATTATGCTGCCGACAGAAGTCATGCAACAGCTTGATGGTTTTGAGGAAAGTTACGCAACCCATCCACAGCATTGTTAATGGTTGCACTAGATTATTCATCGGCTTTGTTGCATGAAAGTAGCGTTCTTAACATCCATTCCGCAGTTTAATCGCTCTGTTTCGCAATTATTGATGTTCTATTTACTATTGTCCAATAGTTATTACTCTGCTGAGAAAGCGCACGCTCTGTTTCGCGATTATTGATGTTCTATTTACTATTGTCCAATAGTTCTTGCTCTGCTGATGAAACTTCAAAGCTTTTACAGGTAAAAGTTTCAGCCTTTTTCACCTCAAAGATTGATGTTCTATTTACTATTGTCCAATAGTTTATTACTCTGCTGAGAAAGCGCACGCTCTGTTTCGCGATTATTGATGTTCTATTTACTATTGTCCAATAGTTCTTGCTCTGCTGATGAAACTTCAAAGCTTTTACAGGTAAAAGTTTCAGCCTTTTTCACCTCAAAGATTGATGTTCTATTTACTATTGTCCAATAGTTTATTACTCTGCTGAGAAAGCGCACGCTCTGTTTCGCGATTATTGATGTTCTATTTACTATTGTCCAATAGTTCTTGCTCTGCTGATGAAACCTCAAAGCTTTTACAGGTAAAAGTTTCAGCATTTTTCACCTCAAAAATTGATGTTCTATTTACTATTGTCCAATAGTTTATTACTCTGCTGAGAAAGCGCACGCTCTGTTTCGCGATTATTGATGTTCTATTTACTATTGTCCAATAGTTCTTGCTCTGCTGATGAAACCTCAAAGCTTTTACAGGTAAAAGTTTCAGCATTTTTCACCTCAAAAATTGATGTTCTATTTACTATTGTCCAATAGTTACAGCAGTTTCCGCGCGTTATGAAGTACATATGCACAAGCAAGTGCGGCAGCTATATACTTTCATGCAACAAAGCCTTATTCATCTATCAAATAACATTAATGAACCACGATATAAACTTAAGTTTATTTTGAAACCTAATATGTTTAATTTGTACAGAGAAAAATTTGATGTCATAACAGTAAACAGCAAAGGAGAAGAAATTAATCATCGTTCCCATGAGGCAGTATTTTTTACTGAAGATTTAAGTAATGGTATTAAATTAGAAATGGTTTATATTCCTGGGGGTAGTTTTTTGATGGGTAATGAAGAGGGAAAATATAAACATGAACTTCCTCAACATCAAGTTACTCTCCAACCTTTTTATATGAGCAAATACCCTATTACTCAAGCTCAATATCAAGCCATTATGGGTGAAAATCCCTCTGATGTCGAAGGAGAGAATCGGCCAGTAGAATGCGTGTCGTGGTACAATGCAACAGAATTTTGTCAAAAGCTATCTCAGAAAACGGGAAAAACTTACAGACTGCCAAGTGAAAGTCAATGGGAATATGCTTGTCGTGCTGGAACAACCACACCATTTTATTTTGGAGAAACTATAACGTCTGAGTTAGTTAACTATAATCCCAAAGGTGAAGATTTAGAAGAAACAACAGATGTAGGAAGCTTTCCTCCTAATGCTTTTGGTTTATATGATATGCACGGCAATGTTTGGGAATGGTGCGCTGATGATTGGCATGATAACTATGAAGGTGCCCCTACTGATGGCAGTGCTTGGCTGAAAAATGATGAAAAAGAACATGAAGCCGTGCGACGAGGTAGTTCTTGGGCCAACTATCATGATTCGTGCTGTTCTGCATCTCGTGAGTCCGACGATAAGCGCGACGACCTCATCACCACTTATGGTTTTCGTATTGTGTGTTCAGGCGGGAGAACTTTTTAACCCTTTATTTTTCCCCCTTCTTCTTTTTCATAAATCTTCAATAGTTACCAGTCCACCTTCAGTGAACTGAATTACCAGTTCAGCTTCTTCTAACATCGCCGTACCCAATAAAGGTCGTCTCCCAGTTCCCACAACTTGAACTATCCTTTCTTCACCATTCCAGAGAATAATTGCTTCATAAACTGGTAAGATTACTTCTGCTATTACTACCGAAAAGTGAAGAGTAAACTAATTCCTACTACTGCAACTAATACTCCTAAAACTGACCTAATACTTATTTTTTCTCCCATTTGAGCAGCAATGGGAATTATAAATATTGGGCTGGTAGCTAAGAGGGTTTGAGCAATACCTGCGGGAGAAAATTTGAGGGAAGTTTGCTGTAGCCAAATACCTAAATAGGTGCTGCTAAAAGCTGTAATAAAAATTGCTCCTACAAGTTTCATTGACCAGTTAAATTTCTCTGATTTATCCTGTTTTATTTTCTGAAAAATAACAATAAAATCACAATAATTGTTCCTCCAATTAAGCGAAATAACGTGCTTAATAAAGGATTAATATCTGAGGAAAGCAAAGCAAAACGGGATATAATTGCACCACTAGAATTAGCTATTGCTGCTAATATAGCCCAGAGTATTCCTTGTTTGATATTAACATTACTAATTGCTGCACCGGGAGTTCTTTCTGAGATTACCCAAGCTACACCTCCAACTGTAATTAAAATTCCACACCAAGCACCAAAAGTTAATTGTTCTCCTAAGAAAATTAAAGCTAATAAAGCTGTCATTGGAGGAGATATAGTTTCCATGAGCAGAGTTCTTCTTGCACCCATATTTTTGAGGGCAGAAAAAAAGGCAGTATCTCCTAAACCAATACCAAGAATGCCGCTAATCATAAATAAATTAATAGTAGTTGAGTTGAGTTCTGTCTGAAATTTGTCACTAATAATTAAAGTTAGAAAAATCAGAGCGATCGCTATTAAGCCTTTGAATAAATTTAATTTTAAGGGAGATATTTTTTGCCCAAGTAAGCTATAAGATGCGGAAGATGCTGCCCATAAAAATGCACCGGTTAATGCTGCTAGTTCGCCTTGAAAATTAGTTATCCATTGCTGCATAATTTTTAGAAGGAAGAAGTAAGAAGGAAGAAGGAAGAAGGAAGAAGGAAGGGTTTAAGAGTTAAGAAAAAAACTTAAATTTTCTACATATATTAAGGAAGAAGGAAGAGGGAAGAGGGAAGAGGCAGGAAGGGTTTAAGAGTTAAGAAAAAAACTTAAATTTCCTACATATATTAAGGAAGAAGGAAGAAGGAAGAAGGAAGAGGGAAGAGGGGTTTAAGAGTCAAGAAAAAAACTTAAATTTCCTACATCTATTAAGGAAGAAGGAAGAAGGAAGAAGGAAGAGGGAAGAGGGAAGAGGGGTTTAAGAGTCAAGAAAAAAACTTAAATTTCCTACATCTATTAAGGAAGAAGGAAGAAGAAAGAAGGAAGAGGGAAGAGGCAGGAAGGGTTTAAGAGTCAAGAAAAAAACTTAAATTTTCTACATATATTAAGGAAGAAGGAAGAAGGAAGAAGAAAGAGGGAAAAGGGGTTTAAGAGTCAATAAAAAAACTTAAATTTCCTACATATATTAAGGAAGAAGGAAGAAGGAAGAAGAAAGAGGGAAGAGGGGTTTAAGAGTCAAGAAAAAAACTTAAATTTCCTACATATATTTATGCTTGGGTTTACACAAACGTGCCCCAACGGAGATGATATGAGCAATAATAACTATTCAAGTAGTAATAGTAATGAAAAAACTGTATTTATGAGATTTATTAATAAATCCAGTATGGTAGTTATTTAAAGTTATGAGTGAAAGGTGTATGGAAGCAACTTATTTAAAGATATCTTTAATGCCCAAAAATATAGATACACTAATTAACAAAAATATAGCAAAAGATAATATTGAATCGAGTCTCCAGCCCTGATAAAGCAAAATTCCTCCACACAATAGTATGGCGATCGGAAGAAAAATTAGAACAAAAATCCATTTAATAATATTAAAAGCTTTTTGATGAGAAACAAAATTGTATAGGAAAGTTTTAATTAACAAAAAGACCAATATAGTATGTAACAAAAACATTACAAAAACTAATACTGGATCTAGTCTCCACCCCTGAAGCAGCAAAATGCTTCCACACAATAGGATTGTGATAGGAACAAAAATCCATTGAATAATATCAAAAGCTTCTTTAGATGATAATTTTTTTCGGGATTCATTCAAAATTAATAAGGCTAGTAAGATATCTAATAACCCAAGTAAACTCGAATAATTTAAACCAAGATTTACCATTTTATACTCTTTCGATTATTTGCCGAATAATTAATAATTAATAATTAAACAATTCTGGTTTAAAGCCTCTCCTTTTAATACCAATTTGATAAATGTTTGTTACAAATGGTAAGGACGTTGCATGCAACGTCCGTAGGAAAGAAGGAAGAGGAAAGAAGGAAGAAGGCATAAATATTGAAAAAAAGGGAAAAACAATATAAATAACTATCTAAAATGAACTGGAATAGCTATTTTTAAGCATCTTCGAGCAAGGTCTACCTTTTTGTAGTATTCTTTTTTCAAATTGGTATAAGGGGAAAAAAAATAAATAATATTTCCTTATATTCAATTCCGTAACGGTTTTAACCAGAGGTAATTATCAATTATCAATTAATGAAATTGCTTCC
>NZ_BLZO01000143.1 GCF_014132355.1 Okeania sp. KiyG1 | reverse complement strand
TATTTCTCTCAAAAAACGATTTATAGCATTAGGATTATTTGTGACTTCTGGCAACATTGTTTTTAAAGCTATTAACTCTTGAGTATGATTATTTCTAGCTAAATAAACTTCTCCACAGCCACCTTTTCCTAATAAATTAAGTGTAGTATAACCAGCAATTGTAGTTATAGTAGAATCTCCTAAAGTTGGTGCTAAAGTTGATAATTCAACTGTTTTTGCTTGCCAAGGTTTTGGTTCCTCAAGCATTTCTGGAGGCATCTCTGTTTCTTCTTCAAGACTAACCTGAAAAATAGTATTTCCCAATTGAATTTGGTCTCCTGGTTTTAATTCATATTCAGGAAAATTATTTTTTGTTGTTGTTTCAGGGAGATGCTCAGATTGACGTTGCCCAATTTTTTTACCATTAACATAAGTACCATTTTTACTGGCAAAATCACGCACTCGTATATCTGGAGGATTAATATCAAGTAGACAGTGATAACGAGAAATTGTACGATGTTGTTCATCACTAGGTAGTCTGGGTCTACAGTCTTGATGACGACCCATAATACAGGTAGTTCGTTCTTCAAAGATAAATTCTTTGCCGATCATACTTCCTTGGATAATAGTAAGTTTTACTTTAGCAGACATGAGGGAATTAAAATTGTTGATATTTGTTCGATGATTTCTATTAATTATCTAGTGCCGCTACGCGGAAGTTAAAAGTTAAAAGTCAAAAGTCAAAAGTATTGATTTGTAATTGTTTTAGGATTTTGTAACTGGTCAGTTATTTCTGCCATCCTGCACTAGTAAATTTTATTTTGACGTTTTTATTTGATGATAAATTGTTAAATATCTCTACCATAATTTTGATATAGCAATTCCCATATTGGTGAAGTACAAAATTGGGTTGTTTTAGGGAACAGGGAACAGGGAACAGGGAATAGGGAATAGGGAATAGAATAGAAATAAAGATAGGTGTACCTCATTAGTCTGAGAAACGTTATAATATTTAAGTATAATTATCTTTGATTATACAGTAAGAGAATATCAAAAATGTAGGGCGGGTTAATCTAGACAAATTACTATATTTTCTGTAAGATTTGATGCCTAAGAGTGAGTGTGTATATTTAAACGGACATAATATTAGCGATCGCTTGGGAAAAATTTAAAATTTCGACTCAAACCATTCTTTTTTTTTGGCGACAATGGCATATATCTCTATAAATTGAAAAAACATCCAGAGATTAAAACACCAGATTTTATTGTTCCTGGTATATTCGTCAAAAAATTCATCGGTTATTAAAAAAAACATCCAGAGATTAAAACACCAGATTTTATTGTTCCTGGTACTTTAGGTTATGACAAATAAAATTACCGAAGAATTAATAATTAAATAATTAAATAATTAAATAGTTCAGGTTTAAAGCCTCCCCTTTCAAGGGGAAAAAAGCGGTCGAGGGATGGCGAGGAAACCTGCGCCATATCCAATCGACCAAGAGAATAAATTTTTTCCTTTTATTCAATCCTCTTCCTTTTAGGGAGAGGTAATTATCAATTATCCATTATCAATTATCAATTATTGAACGAAATATTGTGGTTTAAAGCCTCCCCTTTTAAGGGGATAATAAATAAAAATTTTCATGATTAGTCAATCCTCTTCTTTTCAAGGAGAGGTAATTCTAAATTCGCGCATTCTAAATTCTAAATTCTTGAAAAATCGCGATCGCCTCGGTATTGCCCAAAAAATTCTCTAATCTTAAGTAAATATAGAACTAATTTCAGCAATTAACAATTAACAATTAACAATTAATAATTAATAATTACCTCTTTTTAAAACGGATAGGATTGACTCAAAGGATTTTTTTGATTTGATATCAAATCCGTTTAATTCGGCACGTAAAAAATGTTCTATCTTCAACAATTACCAAATATTTCTTGATCTCCCCCTAACCCCATCTCTCCATCTCCCTACCTCCTCATCTCCCCACCTTCCCCACACTCCCCACCCTCTAATTACACCGATGCTACCGGATTTGATATTATCCCCTTAAAAGGGGAAACTTCAAGGCGTGAATTGTTGAATGAATAATTATTAACTATCAACTCTTATATTATTAATTATTAATTATTAATTATTAATTATTAATTATTCGGTAATTTCTGATTCATCTGACTAAAATTAAATGAAATATAATTTCATACTTGCTCCAAGACCATAAATAATACAAAAAGATGAATCTGACCAAAAAAACTATCGCAGCTTTTGTCTCTCCTGCAATACCCCTTTCCGCTCTTGGTCTTCCTCTTATGGTCTACCTCCCCCCTTTTTATGCAGAAGAAATGGGACTTGGCCTTTCTCTGGTGGGCACAATTTTTATGATTACCCGTTTCTGGGACGTTTTTACCGATCCAGTTCTTGGCATTCTCAGCGATAAAGTGACAACTCCTCTTGGGCGTCGCCGTCATTGGATTATATTATCTGTTCCTATTTTAATGATTTGCGTTTACAAAGTATTTATTCCCGAAGCTCCTATCGCAGGAAATTATCTTCTATTTTGGATGTTGCTGCTCTATGTGGGTTGGACTCTGTTGAGTATCTCTCATATGTCTTGGGGTGCAGAATTATCATCTGATTATTATGAGCGAGCAAGAATTCAAGGTTGGCGAGAATTTGCTCTAGTCTTTGGAATGTTAGCTGTCTTGATACTTCCAGCTATTCTTGAGCAGACGGGGAGTGTTGATGCTGGGAATAAAGTTGCTGCTATGGGTTGGTTTACTATTATACTACTGCCTATTACTGTAGCGATCGCTGTTTGTAATGTTCAAGAAAGACCTGTGACACCATCACCTCAACTTGGTTTAGTCAGGTCAACTTCTCTACTATTCAAAAACAAGTTACTAATGCGAGTCCTACTGGCAAATGTCATGATTGGTCTTGCTCCTGGAATTATTGGTTCAATCTACATTTTTTTTGTTACTTATGCCATGGATCTAGGTCAATGGTCTAGTCTGATGCTTTTACTCTATTTCATCGCTAGTTTTTGTGGCATTCCTTTCTGGATGCGTCTTAGTTATAGCTTGGAGAAGCATCGGACTTTTGGTGTTGCTAAAATTTATGGTTGTATAATTATCGCTACTTTATTGCTAGTTGAACCAGGGAATTTATGGCTCTATGCTTTAGTTAATATTCTTTTTGGCATCGAATCTGGTGCGGGAGCATTTTTGTTACGCTCGATCATGGCAGATGTTACAGACCATGATAATCTGGAATCTGGTACACAGCGTACAGGTTTGTACTATTCTTTGTTGACCATGACTAATAAAGTTGGTTCTGCTTTGGGAGTTGGTATAGTGTACCCCATTCTAGATTGGATTGGTTTTGTTCCTGGAGGTACAAATACTCCCGCAGCAATTGAGGCGCTTAAATATATGTTTATTTGTGTTCCTATCCCAATTAGTCTTATAGCAGCGATCGCTATCTGGAATTTTCCACTTGATAGCGTTCGGCAACAAGAATTACGTCGTCTACTAGCGGAACGTGATTCTATGGTTGGTTCAGAATAATATGTAGGGGCGAATGGCATTTGCTAACGCAGAGCTGCCGCTAACGCCCTCCCTGGATTTAGTGTCCATGCGTAAGTAAAGAGAAAGCGATCGCTTTTGGTGAGTAGTAGAGCGATCGCTTATCACAATATTAAAGATATTAAACTTTATGGCAGTTTACGATCGCCTTAAAAAAACCAGGACTTACGCACTGACATTAAATCCAGTGGGGCGTTAGCGGAGCTTTGTGGAACGCAAATGCCATTCGCCCCTACATATAGTGTTTTCAAGGTGAATTTGCGTAAGTCCTGAAAACTATGCTGCTATTTGCCGTTGCTCGAATTGACCTATTTCAAGATAATGTTCAAATCCACTGCTAAATAGACCTTGTTTCACTAAATTATTTACATCAAGATTTTGATTCAAATAGTAATCTTCGTCAAACCTTAAAGAAACAGAATTTGCTTCCGAAGGACTAGGTAAACGACCTTCAAATTGCCCAACTTGAGTAAACTGTTCTAAAGCATTTTGAAATTCACCATTAGCTATCAAATTAGCAACATCTGGGTTTTGACTTAAATAGTAATTTTCATTGAATAATAAAACTCGGAAATCACGTTCTTCTTCTACACCAAATTCGCTAAAGTGGTCTAATCCATTCCTGAATGCACCATTAGCAACTGAGGTGGCAATATCTGGATTTTGAGTCAGGTAATAAGCTTCATCAAAAACAAAAGCTGTAGAACTACCAAAATTACTATTACCAAATACTACATGACTCTTGCCTGGTGCATCATTAAATAAGCTGCCTGGAGCACCAATAATTAAATCATTAACCCCGTCATTGTTGACATCACCTGCACCATCAATACTTGTACCTGTTAAATCATCAATCTCAGAACCATTGAAAACTAAACCATTTTGACTTCCAAGAGTAGATAACTCAATGTTGGCAGGAAATAGACCGTCGCTTTTACCAAACACTACATAACCTTTACCTGCATTAATATTATTAGTGTCTGCTTGAGAGGTACCTATAAGAATGTCATCAACTCCATCTAAGTTAAAATCTCCCACTTCACCAATAGAGAAACCTACGATGTCATCAATGCTGAAATCATTAATCACAAAACCATTGCTACCGTTGAGAGTAGATAGATCGAACTGGAAAGGTAATGAGGGATTGCCAAAAACAACATAACCTTTAGTTATAGGTAGGTTGTCAACAATAGTTGTGCCACTAACTGCAACCATGATATCATCTATGCCATCATTGTTCACATCTCCTACACCTTGTACTGTTGTACCATCGGAGTTTTGTACGTCAATACCTGTAAGCACAAAACCGTTGGTGCCATTAATGGTGCTGGATAGTTCAACAAAACCAGGATAGGCAAAGCCACCATAGATTACATAGCTGTCAGTGAAGTTAGCATCAGCACCAATAATTAAGTCAGGAATGCCGTCATTGTTGACATCTCCTGCATTGTTAACGGTACTGCCAGCTTCACCTTCTGAATCGGTAATAACGAAGCCATTGAAACCGTTGAATTGTGAAGCATTGATGGTTGCAGGAAATCCGGTGTCGCTACCATAAATGATATAACTGCGACTGGGAGGGTTGCTCAGGGGACCGGGAGCAGTAACAAATAAGTCGTCAATGCCGTCATTGTTGATATCTCCTGCACCACCAACTGCGAGACCTGCGTAATCAAATTCGTCAATGCCTTCAAAAATGAACCCATTGAAACCGTTTAGTTGAGAAATATCAATAATTACCGGGAGTTGAGTATTGCCGAAGACAATGTAGGCTTTACCTGCATTATTGTTACCATTAGCAGTGGCACCGATGGCTCCAATTATTAAGTCGTCAATTCCATCGTTATTGACGTCTCCTGCTTCACTAACTGCACTGCCTAGTAAACCTTGAAATTCAATACCTTGGAGAACGATGCCGTTATTTCCTAGGTTGGCTAAGTCAAGGTCAGATGGTAATCCGTTATCAGTGCCAAATATGACATAAGCTTCTCCTGCTGCAGTGCTGTCGTTGGGGGCGGAACCTAAAGCGCCAACAATAAAGTCGTCGATTTGGTCGCCATTGAAGTCACCGATGTTGCTGACAGATGCTCCTGAGAAACTACCTTGGTTAGCACCGTTGACTGTAAAGCCATTATCAAAGTTGCCAAGGTTAACACCAGGAATGTTGATGGTAACAATTCCGGAGGCAGTTTCGTCTCCATCGTTGATGGTATATTGGAAGGTGTCCGTACCGCTATAGTTGATGGGTGGAGTATAGATTAGTTGGTCGTCGGTTGTATCTTCAGGAGTACCATTGTCGCTACGAGTAATAGTGCCTCCTCCGGCTGAAGTTTCTGGGAAAGTTTCTAGGGATAAGGGGACTCCTTGAGTAGAGATGTCGTTGGCAAGGACATTAATGACATTTGGCGTGTTGATAGCGGTGATAGCTGTATCAGGAACTGCTTCTGGTTCGATGTCGATGATAATGCTAGTTTCTGGGGTTCTCGATACTTGTTCCGCAAATTCTATAAATGACTCGTCAAAACCACTTAATACTAAATCAATTATGGTTGAGTCAATTAGAGCGGGGTCAGTAATGCGATCGCCTATTAATTCTCTAGCTCTGGCAACCTCTTCATCTGGCAAGCTCTCAACGGTAATATCTGTTTCGGGAAATCCGGGAACTGCGAGACTGCCGATTTCGTCGTCGAATAGGGAGTTTTCTTGAGTCACGCGCCAGCTATCAGCGTAACTACCATACAACTCTTCTCGGGAAGGTCTTTCCAGGACAGTTCCGTCAGCGAGGGCAATATCATCGTTGGTCTCACCGTTATTATTGCCGAGAATGCCTGAAATTGTACCTGTTCTGTCTTCATTGAGGAAGATATTGTAATTCAAAAGCTCTACTCCTCGGAAACTGCGACCTGTGTTGACTTCCATCTGATCGCCTGTAGGATAAACTACTGTATAGATATCTCCCCTGCGGAAAATACGGCCTTCACCCAGTTGAATTGAGTTATTATTAGAGATTTCTCGGGGTTGACCATCAATGCGAACGGGAGGACTTTCACCTGCGTAAAATTCAATGCGTTGGTCGCCAATTTTAGTTGCCAGGGCGCTGTTAACAGAAACGGGTTGATCGCGAAAGGGTCTTTGTCGTACTTGAATTTCTAAATCGCCACTATCGGATCTTGCTGCGATAAATTCCCCTGCTGCTTGAAAATCATACTGCAAGCCGTCAAAGGTGACTAAATGGGGGTCGCCAAAGCTAGAAGCACTGCCATCTGGGTTTGGAGGTGGTTCGTCGTTGTCGAAAATTGTTCCTGTAGCGGTAATTGTAGATTCGCCGTTTGGTAAGTTTTCTGGGAAGCTGATACCGTTAGGGTTATTGAGGGATATTTCAAAGGTCTCGGTGTCTTCCTCTGTTGTATCGTCTGGTGTTAGTATTTCAATTATTTGGGTAGTTTCTCCAGGGGCAAAGCTAACTGTGCCGCTACCTTTTTCGCTGCTGTAATTAACGCTGACTGGTTCATCGGATGCTTCGGTTAGAGTGACTGTGAATTGTAAAGTTTCTCCCTCGGTGACGCTGGCATCTGAGATGGATACAGGCATTCCGTAGGGGATGTAGTAGGTTCTTTCAATTTCTAGGTTTTTAGTTCCATCTTCTTGACCGCCAATTTCATCAATATTAAAGGAAGGAATTGTAATTAAAGGACTAGATTCTGAAGGACCAACTATGGTTTGTAAATTACCCTGGCTTTCAAAAAACTTATCAGTAAACAGAGGACTAAAATTTAGGGAACCTGATGTACCAATAGCGTTTCCGAATTTATAAGATAATCCACCCTTTAACACATCAGCCTGGAAAAATCCTTGAGTGATCAAATCGACCTGGTTTTCTAGATCGCCAGCTAAATTGTACCTGGCTGTTACTTCCATTACTCCCGTATCAGAAGATGGAGTTGTCAAGGAGAAGCTTTCTCCTAGAGGTTTTGTTACTTCTGTTGTGGAACCATCAACTTCTCCACTATCTACAGATATAGTGACATCAACATTGGGATTATTAAGTCTGAATATTTGCTCTATACCTAATCCCAAATTTGCGGTCAAATTTAAAAGGTCAAGGCTCAAGCTTAAAAACTTCCTTTCTTCTCGACCACCAGGAATCTTGAGATCGAACCCTAACCCATTTAATTGACCAGCGATAATTTGGCCACCTCGTTCCACTCTGATGGCATTATTTGCCTGTTCAAAAGCAAGGTTTAAAGCACGGTACTGTGGGAATAACGTGGCTGCCGCTGCATCTAAATCGCCTTGTAAACTTGCAAAATTTCCTTGTCCTTTGCCCTCAATAACAGGTAGTTCCCCTAGACTTACTTCTGGTTGTTGTACTGTCAATTGTTTAATGTCAGGAATTTGAATGCTTGCCTTAAAAAAGTCAAGAAAATTTGCTTCAGCTCCAACAGGTGCTAGACCAATACCAACTAAACTAGCTCTATCTGGTTGAAAACCCTCAAACTCTACTGGTGGAATATCCACCTCAAAAAGAGAACCAAAAGGTGTATTTCCAACTGTAAATCTATCAAAATTAATTGGACCTATGCCATACTCTAGATCGATTCCTGCATTAAGTAGATTCAACCCAGAGCCACTAAATGATACGTTGTCAACTGTAAACGGTATGTCCAGTGAAAAGTTTTCTCCATTACCTAAATTTCTCTCCGACTGTTCTACGCTTATATTGATTGGATAATCAAAGGACGCTTGCCCAAGATTACCAATGTTGGCAAAAGGAATTATACCTAACGATGCCTGAAGGTTTCCAGCCAATCCAACAATACCTATTGGGGAACCAGGAGGTAAATTTAAGTTGAATGGTACGTTTAGGTCTCCTCCAAAAGCTTCTTCAAAATTACCATCAAAGCCATTATTCCAGACACCGACATCTCTGGCAAAAAAATCAAGAGTGCTATCTTCGATTACAAAATTCTGCTCAATACTCACCATCTCCCCATCCAAAAAGCCGATCGCCCAATCATCCTCGACTTTCATCCGCAAAAACTCATCCGCACTCAATTCCTTGCCCAAAACAAAATTGGCCAATATTTCTCCTTCATCCCCAGGAGTATCAAAACTATTAACTTCTCCATCAAAATAATGACCAAACTCCTCAACAATTACAGAAGCGATCGCCTCTACATTCCCCAAATTTTCCGACACAAACTCTTCAGCTAAATAAATTGTCTCTGTCTCTCCAGCAAAAGCACCATTCGCCCCATTAATTTGACCTTCAGAAACAATTTTTATCTTTGGCAAAAACTCTAAACTTTCATCTTGCCAAGCACCAATTAAAACATCAGCCTTACTAACGTCATAACTATCTCCAAAAGCCAACTTCATTTGCTCTTTAAAATCAGGTTTACTGGAGAAATTTTGCAGCAAATCTTGGACTATTGGCAAAGCATTATCCGCCAAAGTATCTAGAAGATTTGGGTATAAATTACTGTTAAATTCATCACTAGGTAATAAGCGTTGGCGGAGCCTAGCGGCAGCTATATCGCCACTAACATCGCCTACCCCAAAATAGCCATCTCCTGAAACCAAGGAGGATACTTCATCTTTAAAAAAAAGACCTTCCATATCAATTTCCGTTAATAACTTATATCACCAAATATTGCATACCCAATAAATCCTGTTGTCGATAATCGACACTTGCTTAACAAAAATCAACAATAATCTAAAACCTATATATAACAAGCTTTTCAGCAGATGTTGACAAAAATATTTTGAAAATTTGTCGATTTTCGACAAGATTTAGCAACAAGGGTGACATTAGACTTATTCATAAGTTATAATATAATATTTGCTAAGTTTGATAGTTTAATAATGCCTGCGTTAGTATAGATTAAATAAGAAGTAAAAAGGTGTTGGTTGTTATAACTTCTATGGTTCCTATAGAACAATAAATTTATTAATTTTCCCATGATTAAACTACCTAATTATCAAATAAATCAACAAATTTATACAGGCATAAGAACTACTGTTTATCGCGGACTAACTACCACAAATAAACAACCAGTAGTTATCAAAGTTATCAATAAAGAATACCCTACCTTTTCTGAATTATTACAGTTTCGCCATCAATATACAATTACTAAAAATCTTAATTTACCGGGAATTGTCAAATCTCTATGCTTAGAAAAGTATGGTAATAGTTATGCTCTAATTATGGAGGATACTGGAGCAATTTCTCTCAAAAAATACCTGACTAATAAAAAACTTAGCCTGCCAGACTTTCTTAATATTGCTATTTCTATAGTAAAAATTTTAGAAGGATTATATCATCATCAGATTATTCATAAAGATATTAAACCCTCAAATATTGTCATTAATCCAGACACTGGAGATATCAAATTAATTGACTTTAGTATTTCCACATTATTACCAAGAGAAAACCAAGAATTTATTAACCCTAATGTTCTGGAAGGTACTCTCGCATATATGTCTCCAGAACAAACAGGAAGAATGAATCGGGGTATAGACTACCGTAGTGATATTTATTCTTTAGGAATTACATTCTATGAAATACTCACAGGTAAACTACCTTTTTTATCAACTGACCCAATGGAATTAGTTTACTGTCACATTGCTAAAAAACCTACTTCTCCTTGTGAGTTAAATTCGGAAATACCTCTGATGGTAAGTAATATTATTTTGAAAATGATAGCGAAAAATCCTGAAGACCGCTATCAGAATATTTTGGGATTAAAATATGATTTAGAAACCTGTTTAAAATCTTGGCAAAAAACAGGAAATTTTGTCATTTTTGAGTTAGGAAGTCGGGATATTTCTGACCGTTTCACCATACCAGAAAAACTCTATGGTCGCCAAGCAGAAGTTAAAAGTTTATTAGATGCTTTTGAAAGAGTTGCAATCCCCTCAATCCCCCATCAAAGCCAAAGCGCAGCATCCTCTGGCTTCCCCCGTTCAACAAAAAGCGCAGCAACATCTGGCCTCCTTTCCAAGGGGGACGGGAGGGGGATAAACCAGGGGGACGGGAGGCGGATTTCCAAGGGGGACGGGAGGGGGATAAACCAGGGGGACGGGAGAGGGATTACAAAGGGGACGGGAGGGGGATATCTTCGGGGAGGCTCTGAAATAATGTTAGTTGCTGGTTTTTCAGGAATTGGTAAAACTGCAGTAGTTAATGAAGTTCATAAACCAATAGTCCGGCAACGAGGCTACTTTATTAAAGGTAAATTTGACCAACTTCAACGCAATATTCCCCTTAGTGCTTTTGTCCAAGCATTTCGCGATTTGATGGGGCAATTGTTGAGTGAAACGGAAACTCAATTAGAGGAATGGAAAACTAAAATCCTCTCAGCATTGGGTGAAAATGGGCAAGTTATTATTGAAGTTATTCCCGAATTAGAATATATTATTGGTTCTCAACCTGCAGTGGCAGAATTATCAGGAACTGCTACTCAAAATCGGTTTAATTTAGTATTTTTAAAATTCATTCAAACATTTACAACAAAAGAGCATCCTGTAGCTATCTTTTTAGATGATTTACAGTGGGCAGATACTGCTTCATTGAAGTTAATGCAACTGTTGATGAGTGACAAAAATAGTCAATATTTATTATTATTGGGAGCTTATCGGGATAATGAAGTAAGTCCTACTCATCCCTTCATATTAACATTAGAAGAAATTACTAAAACATCGGCAATTGTTAATACTATTACTTTAAGACCGCTAGAATTAACTTTTGATTTAAACCCCTTAATAGCAGACACTTTACATTGCTCTTTGGAGTTAGCATTTCCTTTGGCAAAATTAGTCCATCAAAAAACAAAAGGAAATCCTTTCTTTATCACTCAATTTCTGAAAGCACTGTATGAAGAAGGATTAATTACCTTTAATTATGAAGCGGGTTATTGGGAATGCAATGTTGCTCAAGTAAAGTTATTGTCTGCCACAGATGACGTTGTAGAATTTATGGCAAGTCGCCTACAAAAATTATCACCAGCGACCCAGGATGTAATAAAATTAGCAGCTTGTATTGGCAATAAATTCACCTTAGAAACTTTAGCTATTATTTATGAAAAATCTGTCACAGAAACAGCACAGGATTTGTGGGAGGCATTGCCAGAAGGATTAATTTTACCTGTTACCGAAGTCTATAAATTTTATCATACAGAAGAGTCAAATATATTTACATCTTTTACTGCAATAGAAGCTGATGCTAGTTATAAATTTTTGCACGACCGCGTCCAACAGGCAGCTTATTTGTTAATCCCAGAAACACAAAAACAATTAACTCATCTGAAAATAGGAAAATTATTATTAGAAAATATTCCAGAAACGGAAAGACAAGAGAAAATTTTTGATATTGTTAATCAGTTGAACTATGGAATAGATTTAATTTCTCATCCCACTGAACGAGAACAACTCGCTCAACTCAACCTAATAGCAAGTCGCAAAGCAAAAGCTTCTACTGCTTATAACGCCACAGTTGACTATCTAAATACAGGACTAGAATTATTAACAACTAATAGTTGGGAAACGAATTACGAATTAACATTAGCTCTATATTTAGAAGCAGTAGAAGCTAGGTATTTGATCGGCGACTATGAGCAGATGGAACAACTAGCTCAAATTGTACAGCAACAAGCGAAGAATTTATTAGACCAAGTTCCAGTTTTCATCGCCAAAATTCAGACTGAATTTGCTCAGTACCAATTTTCCCAAGGTATCGATCTAGCAATAGTTGCGATTAAAGATTTGGGATTAGAATTATCCCCTAGACCAGAAGAAGCAGACTTGCTTGCTGGTATTGAAGAAGTCAAGTTATTTCTGAGCGATCGCTCTACTGAAGACCTCAAACAATTGCCAAAGATGACAAATCCTGAAAAGCTGGCCTTGATGCAAATTATGGAATTAATTGGAGCAGCAGCTTTTGTGAGTGGTTCACCTCTATGGTCAAGTGTAGTTTTTGCTCTCATCACTTTGTCTGTCAAGTGGGGAAATACATCTGCTTCCGCTTATGGATATTGCTGTTATGGAATTATGCTTTGGAGTCAGGGAGAAATTAAAGCGTCTTATGAATTGTCTCAGATAACAGAAAGTGTATTTGAGTCTTGTGGTGGAAATGCTCTCAAAGGAGTAGCAGTAACAAATATGCACCTTCGTCATTGGCAAGAACACTTGCGAAATAGTTTACCTTCATTCTTAGAATATTACTCCCTTTCATTATCTAGAGGAGATTTAGAATTTGCTAGTTATAGTCTCTTGTTTCACTATTTTCATGCTTTCTACAGTGGATTAGAATTAACAGAACTTACTCTAAAGCTCAATAATGCTATTGATACCGTTGCTCAAATGAAACAAGAAGATTCTCTAGGGAGGTTGCAAATAATTCAACAGACTATTCTGAACTTAACCGACCACTGTGAAAATCCCTGTATTTTAGTTGGCGAAGCTTTTGATGAGACAAAAATAAAATCTCAAGACCAAACACTGGTATATCTAAATTTGCACAAACTTTCTTTATGTTATTTGTTTGGCGAGTATCAGAAATCTTTAACAATCTCTATCGCAACACAATCATATCTCCATCTATTTACTTCTCAATATATTCAAGTACTTTTGTACTTTTATGATTCTTTGAGCAGACTTGCTCTCTACAATGAAGCTTCTAAGGAACAACAACAGCAGTGGTTAGAAGAAGTAACCTCAAACCAGGAACAAATGAAAATCTGGGCAGACCATGCTCCTATGAACTTTTTACATAAATTTCATTTAGTAGAAGCAGAAAAACATCGAGTACTTTGTAACTATATCGCAGCAATTGAACTTTATGAACAAGCGATCGCCGGAGCGCAAGAAAACGAATACATTCAAGAAGAAGCTCTCGGTAAAGAACTTGCAGCTAAATTTTACCTAGAGTGGAATAAGGAAACTATTGCCCAAGCATATCTCATCAAAGCTTACTACGCTTATGCTCAGTGGGGCGCAGTTGCTAAAGTTAAACACCTAGAAAAATCCTACGGTGAACTACTCAAACCTATTCTACAGCAAGATTCTAACTTTACTTGCAACATTACTCAAGAAACAGTCACTTACACACACACTGATAGTTCCCTTCTACTTGACTTCAATAGTGTAATGAAAGCAACCCAAGCTATTTCAGGAGAAATAAAACTAGAAAATTTATTCTCAGTTTTGATGCGAGTTACCCTAGAAAATGCTGGCGCTCAAAAAAGTTATTTAATCCTTCTCGAAACAGGAAAATGGGTCATAAAAGCTAAAGCTATTCGTGAGAATAATTCCTCTGAAGAAATACAACTAAAATCAAAACAATCTGTCCCTCTAGACTCAACAAACGAGCTTCCAAATTCCCTGATTTATTATGTGGCGCGTACTCAAAAAACTGTTGTACTAGATAACGCCACTAATGAAACTCAATTTGCCGCCGATCCTTATATTCAAAATTATCAACCCAAGAGTATTTTATGCATTCCTATTATTAATCGCAGTCAATTTATTGGCATACTATATTTAGAAAATAATTTAACAGTTGGAGCGTTTACTGAGTATCGCCTAGAAGTATTAAAAGTTCTGACTACTCAAGCAGCTTTCTCCCTCGAAAATGCCAAGCTTTATGAAAACTTATCTACAGCTAAAAATCAACTAGAAGAATATAGTCGCACTTTAGAAGAAAAAGTAAAAGAACGCACAGAAGAATTAAACGAAAAAAATCTACATTTATCTGAAACTATTAAAAAACTTCAAAATACCCAATCCCAATTAATTCAGACAGAAAAAATGTCTAGTTTAGGGCAGATGGTAGCAGGAATTGCTCACGAAATCAATAATCCTATTACTTTTATCTCTGGCAATATTAACCATGTAGCTGAATATAGTCAAGATTTACTAGATTTAATCAATATTTATCAACAGGAATATCCTAATCCCACAGCTAAAATCAAAGAAATAATTGAAGAAATAGACTTAAATTTTTTAATTCAAGATTTGGATAAATTACTACATTCAATGGAAATAGGAGTCGAAAGAATTAGCAAAATAGTACTTTCTCTACGGAATTTTTCGAGATTAGACGAGTCAGATATGAAACCTGTAGATATCCATGATGGTATTGATAGCACTCTACTAATTTTACAAAATAGACTCAACTTTCAGAGAAATAAATCAGAAATAAAAATAGTCAAAAATATGCCTCTTTACCACGAATTAATTGTTACCCCTCCCAACTAAATCAAGTATTTATGAATATTATTAATAATGGTATTGATGCCCTAGAAGATATGAGGAAAAAAGATAGTGGGTATAGTGAAAAACCAACCATTAAAATTAGCACAAAAGTAACCAAAGACCGAACTGTACAAATCAAAATTAGTAACAATGGTCCTAGCATTTCCCCAGAAATTCAACAGAAGATATTCGACCCATTTTTTACGACTAAATCAGTAGGTACTGGTACAGGTTTAGGTTTGTCAATTAGTTATTCAATTATTGTCGAAAAACACAAAGGAAAACTAATATGTAATTCTGTACCAGGGCAAGGGGTAGAATTTGTTATTGAGATTCCATTTTAATATACATTCTGCTATTAGCTCAAGTAAAAACTATTGACTGTAAAGGATTTCAACCCACATTCCGTAGGTTATAGTAGAAATAATGTTATTAGCACAAAATCCCCAAATTTGTATACCTCCTCCATCATCAGATTAGATGGGGATAATTATGAAATTGGCTGCGAAACTATTCCTGCTCAAAAAAGAATTGATTAGCTAAAATTTTAAGTTGATCCTAAATTTTATATAATACCAATCCGTTTGGCTAGACCACATATAAGTCAACTACAATCTATATATATAAAGCTTTTCTCAACTAAAATTTCGGTCTATAGTGACCGGATTTAATGCAAAGTATGTAAAGGGATTTAGTCTGAAAGGTGTTCAGTTAATGTGTATTTTATCAGTGATTTATGTCACTAATTTATATAGATAAATTTCACGCTTTGTAAGGATAAATGTCACCCCATAAAACAAAAAAATTGCAGACAATAGTAAGTGTCCTGTAACAAATCTAAGAAGGCTACCGTATGAAAATTGTATTAACTTCGGTATCATTCAGTATCTTAGGATGTAAAAGTCAACATTAAAATACAGCTTCTTTGCAATATACCGATAAATTAAGTGAGGAAACATAAAAACGGTCTTGTGCAGTTAAGTATTGCTGAAAACTAGAACAACAATATACGGTTTTCTCTACTCATCTAGCCTCCTGACACAACTTTTTCACTACTAAACTTATTTTCACAAAAGAACTTGCGAAACATAAGAAATTCTGATAGAAATAGTAGATATAGAGCAGAACCAGGAAGGTTGAGGACGAACGATATAATGTATTAGTATTGGATAGTAACTCAAACTAGCTTTATTTCCGGGAAGGAAATTATCCCACCTTATTCCTTTTGAGGTATAGTATGAGGAGCTTAACCTGATAGCTTTACTATTTGTGTATTGACTTATTACAAGGAAGGAGGTACTATTGATTGTAAGTAGTTAAAACAAGGTAACAAAAGCACCCAGTAAAAGTTTGCGAGACCTAACGAGTGCTTTTGCCCCTATTTTCTTTTGTGCCAATACTATGGCAAATACTGTGAAAAGTATTTTAGGTAGTAGATTTTAAGCATAAAATCCCTACATTCCCTAATTTACATAGTTTTTCACTGTTTGTCAAGTCTTTGGCATAAATAATCTTCTGAAAACGTTGCGTAGTAAGCAATTTTAGAAAATTGAGGAGAAGATATCTATGGAACCACAACCAAAGAAAACTGTCAAGCAACAAAAGAAAAAAATTATTGATCAATACGATTATACTGATTGTACGATTATCAACTGTTTTTTTTCCCGTGCCACCATCTAGTTTTATACTGGAAATCGAATTTCCGAAAAGCATTAGAATTGAACTAAACAAAAGTTCTTCTAATTTTGAAACTTTTGGCAATAAACCAGATAGTTGCATTAATCAGGACAATCAATAAAAGTCTGCTCCTGAAATGAGATACCCGATGGAATCTCAAACCTATCTCCATCGGGGTTATCTTCCCCAAGATAACCACAAGTCATTTAGACTAGAATAATAGACTTGTCGCTTTATAGCTTAAAAATCCCCAAAAACCTTGTTCTGTAAGGATTGTAGCTATTGGAGAAAAAAACTTGGAATTATTGCTCTGTCTAGGTTAGAGCGATTTTTTTCCTTTATTTAGCGACAACTCTAATAAACTGCATTCAGCTAGGAGGTCTATTAAAGTCAGGACTTACGCAAAATATCAAGTTATACACCATTTGTAGGGGCGAACGGCCGTTCGCCCCTACCAGATATGGTGGTTCTGCGTAAGTCCTGAAAGTATTAAATTGCATATGATCTGGTAATTTTGTAAATTTATATCATGTTCGGATAAACACTAACTATAAAGTCATTGCGACTGGAACGGAGTGGAAGGAAGCAATCTCAAGGGTTTGAGGTATCTCTTCCATCTATATCCTAATCATAACTATTCAACCGAACATGATATTATCCATTCTTAGATTAGATCGGTTGTGTTCATAATTGTCTAATTATTTAACTTCAAAAGATGGAATTTTTGACAGAGCAAGATTAAAAAATAGCCAATTCTAGTTTATAGCTTCAGCTAAGACTGGTTTTCCTGTAGATACTGCTTGTTCAATAATATTAGCAGCACGAGTTACTCCACCCGATCGCTGAATTGCTGACTGTAGTCTCAAAGCATTTTCTTTATACGAAGGTTGTGTCAATACCTGGGAAATAGCTTTTTGTAACCGAGGCACAGTTATCTGTTTGAGAGGTACAACTTCCCCTGCTCCAGTCCAAGCAATGCGTGCTGCTACCCCTGGTTGGTCGTTAGCAATAGGAATAGCAACCATTGGCACTGCATTATTTAAACATTCCAAAGTTGTATTCATACCTGCATGAGTAATAGTAAGAGTGACTTTCTTGAGCAACTCTAACTGGGGTGCATATTCCACAACTAAAGGACTTCCTGGCAAGTTGGGTAAAGATTCTGGAGTCGCAGACCCCCCCAGAGAAATTACTAACTGAGCATCTAACCCATCACAAGCTGCTGCAATTTTATAAAAGACATCAATCAGACGATTTTGCACAGTTCCCATAGAAGCATAAATCAAAGGTTTTCCTGTCAAATTATCCCAGGGAAAGGAAACAGGTTCTCGACTACTGGAACAATGATAGGGTCCAGTAAAATGAAACCACTGGGGCAAATTTTTCCTAGGAAATTCTAACTCAGCAGGTTGCTGACTAATTTGAGCTAGTTGAGAATAAGTATCACTAAGTTGAGTGTATACGGGTAAATTCCATTGGCGACGATACTCAGCTATTACTTCCCTAATAGATTTTGCCAGGCGTTTCTGTAAAGCATAACCAGCTTGATTACGGAATTTGGCCCACCAGGCAGTGCTATATTTCCAGTTGGTAAAAAAAGGGGGGACATTCTCATCTTGATTTAATACTAATGCATTGCAGATAGTGATAAAAGGAATGTTGAGAAAATCGGCGATCGAGCCTCCTGATGAAGCTTGGTCAATTAGCAAAGCATCTACGCCAGCATTTTTGATAACTTGCGGAGCATCCCGAAGCAAAACATTTGTCCCTTCTTTAAACAGCTTAATGGTATAGCGAAAGGCAGCTAACCCGCTAAGTTTACTCAGCTTCTGCAAAGATTCTGCGATCGCTCCTTTAGGATATTCTTCTGTACCATAGGCCAGAAATTCTAATCCTGCTGCTAATGTTTTAGCTTCAGCATCAAGTATCCCGATCATAGTAACGCGATGACCCCGCCTTTTCAATTCTTGCCCCAAGGGAAGCATTGGGTTTAGGTGTCCTGCTGATGCAGGGCAAATGAGACCAAAATGAGTCATATTCAAGAATTTAGAATTTAGAATTTAGAATTTAGAATTACCTCTCCTTGAAAACGGATAGGATTGGGTTAAAAGGAATTTTTTTTCTCTTGGTCGATTGGATATGGCTAGGTTTCCTCAGCATCCCATCCTACGGAATGCTCCGCAAACGACCGCTGTCTTGGTCGATTGGATATGGCTAGGTTTCCTCAGCATCCCTCGACCGCTTTTTTCTCCAGGAATGGAGAGGCTTTATACCTTAATTTTTGGGTAAGTTTTTCCTTGTTTTCTGAATTTTTCTCTACAATGATACTATCAAGCATTACGAAAATCAATCATTGTCTGCCAATACACATCTGGCATTCCGGTGTCAAAGCATTTCCCTTTTACCAAATACCCGTTCATTCCTTCTGTTTTTTGCAACTTATCTAAACAAGATGTCAGTTGAAACTCGTCTTTTTCTCTAACATTTTGTTTGATATTTTCTTCTAGGTAATCAAATATTTTGGCTGTCAGTAAATATATGCCAAAAACTCCTATAAATTCATCTTCTTTCATTCCTGCCACATGAAGTTTTTGTCTGGCATAATTGAGTTCTGGTTTTTCATAGATTGTATCTATATTAATTATGCCATCGGCAACTAAACTCCCACTAATACAACCATAATGATGTATTTCTGCTCCTGGTATTATTCTCACCCCAATTACACTTTTATTGGTCTGTTCGTAGACTTGCAAAATTTGACTTGCACAAGATTTTTTTACCTCAGAAGCATAAATATGATCTCCTAGTAATAGTAAAAAAGGTTCATCTTCAACCCACTCTTTAGCACAGAAAACTGCATGACCATAACCAGCTTGTTCTGACTGAGTTAATAGAGTAATTTTACTGCCTAAATTTTGTAAATATTGACAATATTCTTGTTTTTCTGGTGAAAGTTTCTGATAATAACTAGGGATAGCTTGAAAAAAATCTGTAAAAACTTGGCGATCGCTTTTTTGGATTACTATTCCCACATTCTCTATTCCTGCACTTATGGCTTCTTCAACAATTATTTGAATTATCGGTTTTGCTTTACCATCTCGATCGATGATGGGAAATAGTTCTTTTTTGACAACTTTAGTAGCTGGAAACATCCGCGTACCAAAACCTGCTGCTGGAATTACTGCTTTTCTTACTTTGGCTTTTAATTCTGTCATATGTTTTGAGTTTTTTTGCTAACCAATAAATGATAATAAAAGGGAGTAGGGAGTAGGGAGTAGGGAACCCACTCCCTCGCCCTCCCAGGAGGGGAAATAATTGATAATTTATGTACGATAATTGATTTTATTTTTTATTATTGGAGATGTCTAATATCATAATTCAGAAGACCCTGATGGACATCGATCAAAATGTTCAAAATCATCAGGTGCAGTTAATGAGGGTTCATCAGTTTCACAAATCATTGATTTAGTAATACCGTCATCAAAATAAGCTATGCCAGAATAACTTTTTAATTGTTTGTCTTTAGCAGTAGCAGTAGAGATGACATAATGATTAGAACTTATCTTTCTAATATCGTATGAGTAACTTTTAGTTTCTAAGCTGATGCCTAATCCTAAATTAGAGATGTTATCTGAAAATTCTTCCCATTCTGCATAATAAGCTTGTTGTCCTTTATTCATTAAAGCAATATATTGTTTGGCTTTTGATTGTTTCTCTTCCGATTGTTTCGCTTTAATGGCCTGATTTGTAGCAGAGAGGAGTATACGAATGTAAACTGCCACAAAGAGCAACCCGATAAAACTGACTAAACCGACTGCATTTATATCCCAAAAACCACCATATTCTGTTGTTGACATTTTTGCTTCCTATTGTTTTTTGACTACTAAGCAACCTGTTATCATTTCATGTATTGTTTGTCCTGTAAAGGCAGCAATAATATAGCCAAATAAAAAGTAATCGCTGTTATTTTTATTAAATTATATCATGTCCGGATAATCAGTGATGAAAAAACTTATCCTCTTGCTTAAACAGTAAATCTTCCTATTTTCCCTACTCCCCTACTCCCCTACTCCCCTACTCCCCTACTCCCCTACTCCCCTACTACCTTAATAATAAGTATTCAACCGGACATGATATTAATCCCGTCTATTGACAATGAAACAAACCTTATTCACATCTAAGATATCTCTCCTTTAATTCGTTGATTTAGTTCAATTTTTTCTTTCTGTAAATTCTGTAGTTTAACTTGGTATTCTTCTCGGACTTTTTAAATTTAGCCAGGTGAGATATCATTTTATCTACTTTGATTTGAATAGTTTTACTCAAGCAATTTTCTTCCATTTGGATAGTATAGTTAAGATGTATCATTAGTTTTTCTACCATTGACTTGCCTATAGATTGGTAATAGTCACATAACTTATTTTTTAAAGGTTCTATTTGTTGTTCTTGGTGAAACTGTTTGGCAGAATTTTTATCAAACACATTAATTAAACTCGTAATCAAAGGAAAGGGATTTCCCAAAGTAATTCCCATTGCTCCTGCTCCAAATCTACCAATCTCAACTAGATAATTAGCTTTTTGCTCTGGTGGAATATCTGGAGTAAATTCTACATAAGATTGTTGCCAACATTTATAAACATCAAAATTTTGTTGAGTTATTGTCAAGGCTGAAATTGATAATTCAAAGGATGGTATAAAGTTGAGATTTGTACAAGCTCTCTGAGCAAATCCCATTAAACCACCATTGGCATAGGTATACAAAATTTTCTGCCATTCTTGGTATGACCAATTGGTTAATTCTGATATACAAAGACGATTTATATAACTGTGTATGGTGTCATTTTCTCTCATTTGTTCTGAATGTAAATGTAGCTCATATTGCTCGCCATTTTTTTTAATGGTAATCTGCAAATTGTCGATAAAGTTTTTGATTTTAAATAGTAAACTATTCTGGCTATGAGCCTCAATCAAATTAGCTTTTGCAGAAGGAATCTCTAAGTTTATAATTTGTAGCATAGTTTGACTTATATCGCTATTAATTTGCTGTGAAACCCTATTTATTTGTTCTTGAAAATCTTCTATACTCTGCCCTGCTAATCCTGCATTTATTTTTTTAATTTCTTGTTTTAAAAATGCTTCTTTTTTGTTGAAGATATCATCTAATTTACCTAGTTGTAATATCATTTTTGCCTGAACTTGCTCTTTTAATATTTCCTGATGATTGCTATTTACTAATTTTTCCCAAATTTGATAAAAATGGGTGTAATCTGACTGAGAATTTGATGTTAATATTTGGGTTAATGATTGTTCCTGACTATAATGGTGGAAAGGTGGGAGTTGTAAATAGGTTTGAACTAGATACTCACCCCTGAAGTTATAGCTCTTTAACCAAGTTTCAACTATATAGATATTATTTTTAACTAGAGGAGATGCCAGATTTTCAGCGCTGGTATCCCAGACAATAACCAACTTAAATAACTGAGTGTTAACTGCTGCTTCAATTAACTGCTTATCCTGTTCATCCAAAGGTTGAGAAGGGTTAATAACTAAACACAAAATCTCACAATTATTGAAATTAATCTCTAACTTTGGTTGCTGAATAACTGCTGGTTTAGATTCACATTCAAATAGAAATTCAGGACTTCTGAAAGTATGTTGAGAGCTGCCGAGAGTGATGCGATCGCCAGGATTTAATTTTTGACTATTCCCTAATAGTTTCTCCCCATTAATATAGGTTCCATGTGTACTATTCAAGTCACGAATTTCCCAGACTAAGTTTTGGGAATTTTCTAATCTAGGGATAATTTCTAGATGATTTCTACTGACTAATGTGCATTCATGGGAGAGAGAAATTTGACAATTTTCCTGTCTGCCAATTGTAACTTTTTGCTGATTTGATAGTTGATAAGGAGTGGGTTTTTCTCCTGTCGTAACGGAAGGTTGTAAAGTTAAAGAGGCTGATAAATTAGGTAAGCTAGGCTGAGGTTGAGTGGGTGGGGTAATTGTTTTTAAATTGTAGATGGATGAGAGAGAATATTGGGAGCTAATCAACTTTTCTAATGCTGCTGTTAATACAGGAAAACGACTTACAATATTGACTCGAATTTTTCCTACTTTTAGAACATTTGTTAATTGCTTTAATTCTTCAGCTACTATTTCAAAATCAGGTTCTTGATTAGATTTAGCTGCTACAAATTTTTCTACACTTTCTAATTGCTGTAGTAGTTTTTCAAATTTTGGTGACATAGATTTTTATTCCTTAGCCGACATAATATTATACCAATTTGATAAATGTTTGTTACAAATGGTAGAAGTAAGAAAGAAGGAAGAGGGAAGAAGGAAGAAGGAATAAATATTTTAAAAAATGGAATAACGATATAAATAACTATCTAAAATTAACTAGAATAGCTATTTTTAAGCATATCCGTTCGAGGTCTACCTTTTTGTAGCATTCTTTTTTCAAATTGGTATTACATGACTAATCCCACTTTCAACAATGAATAATGAATAATTAATAATGAATAATGAATAATTAGGGTTTGCTGAAAAAGTCTTTTTGCTCTTTGTAGGAGACAGGAGACAACCCACCCCTCGCCCCTCCCAGGAGGGGAAAGACAGGAGACAGGAGAAATGGGGAATTTAAAGGAGGCAGTAGGAAGAATTATCCCTTGATTTTTCTGCGATAGTCAACCCAAAATCCTAGCTTTTTGAGTTCGCTAGAACGAAAACCTTGTACTTTTTCAAGTTCCAAAAAGGCTAAAACCTTTCTATGTCAATACTTTTATATTTATTCAGCAAGCCCTAATTACCTCTCCTTGAAAGAAGAGGATTGATTAATAATGAAATTTTTTCTTTATTATCCCCTTAAAAGGGGAGGCTTTAAACCACAATTTATCGGTAAATCAAGTAATTAAAAATTTGAATCAAGGGCGAGTTTTGCTAGAAATTCATAAGCATTCAGGTATTATATAGAATCCGGGGAATTGGTCACTACATTCGTCATTGCGACGGTCACTCCGTGGAAGGAAGCAATCTCACAAAACCTATAAAATTGCTTTCCTTCGGTCGCAATGACAACTGTTTAAGCTGATAGCTGGTGGCTGAATACTTACATAAATTCATATTTGTCGAACCTCAAAATTATTACCTATTTATATTAAGTAAATTTAGCTAAAACCCGCCCTCAAAAAAATGAAATTATAAATGTTTATTCAGATTTAATATCTGAATTTAGAAGAGCCTGACGGACATTGATCTACAGACTTAAAATCATCAGGTACTCTTGATGAAGGTTCGTTAGTTTCACAAATCATTGATGCAGTAATCTTACCGTTACCAACATTAACTATATAAACTATGCCAGAATAACTTTTTAATCGTTTGTCCCTGGCAGTAGCAGTAGAGATGACATGACTACTGGAATCTATTTTGCTAATATTGTATGAGTAATTTTCAGTTTCTAACTTAATGCCTATTCCTGTATCATTTATGTTATCTGAAAATCTTGTATATTCTGCATAATAGGCTTGTTGCCCTTTATTAATTGAACTCATATATTGTTTTGCTTCTGATTGTTTGGCTTTAATTGCCTGATTTTGAAACGAGGAGAAAGCGATTGGACTTAGCACAAAGATCAATCCGATAAAAGCAACTAAAACAATAATTCCACGCGCTTTTGATCGTCGCTTTGGTTGCGGTGATGGTGTTGGTTGCGGTAATGGTGTTGGTTGCGGTAATGGTATTGGTTGCGGTAATGGTGTCGGTTTTGGGTAAACTGTTGGTAAAACTTGCAACACTTCTGTTGTACTTTGGAAGCGATCGCTCGCTCGATAGGCAACCATCTCACTGAAAATACCAACAAGATGTGAGTTAACATGAGGAGCTAGTGGTTGCCACTGCACTTCTCCACTTAATGGTTCTGTATACTTCATTTGGAGTTCTATAGCACTTTTCCCCGTCAGCGCTTGGATACCTATCATCCCCAATGCATACAAGTCACTACATGGAAAAGCCCTACCCTGATGTTGTTCTGAAGCCATATAACCTTGAGTACCTACAGCCATTGTCGATAATACTTTTCCTCCCTGAGTTGTCAGTTGAGTATCACCCACTTGCTTGAGACAGCCAAAATCTATCAGTACTAATTTATTATCTATATTGCGCCGAATAATATTGTCAGGCTTAATATCTCGATGGATAACCTCCTGTTGGTGAATAAACTGGAGAATCTGCAAAACTTCTCGCAGCATTTCTATTACCTGATTTTCCTGCCAAGGTTTACCAGGAGGCAACTCTTGACTCAGAGACACCCCCTCAACATATTCTTGTGCTAGGTAAAATTCATTATTTTCCTCAAAAGTATCTAATAATCGGGGAATTTGGGGATGATGTCCAACTTTACCTAAAGCTTCTATTTCCTGACTGAATAAACGCTTTGCCTTGTTCAAAAGAGTGGGGTCGTTAGTGTTTGCTGGTCGAAGTTTTTTGATGGCACAATAGGGATTTCCTGCAAGTCTCATATCTTGACAGAGGAATGTTCTTCCCTGTCCTCCCGACCCCAATTCCCTAATTATTCGATAGCGCCCGTTTAATAAAGCACCACTCATAATATTTCTTCAAATAGTTGGTTTATTTTTAAAATAATATCATATTCGGACGGGTCAGTTATAAATAAAATTTAATGACTTACAGTATCGACACTACCAAAGAAATACTGAAATTATCTTTACTTTTCTCCAATATTTCCTCTTTTCTTCTTTCTTCCCCTCCCTCCTGGGAGGGGCGAGGGGTGGGTTGACTCCTGACTCCTCACAACATTTATTTATAAGTATTCAACCGAACATGATATAAGCTCTTTTCTGTTAACAATTTTGAAAAAAATCAACTTTGAGGAAAAACACCTTTTGAGTTTGTAGTTTTATGATCGGCTTTTAATTTATTAATACTATTAGGTTTCTTAACAATTAAAGTTACAGCACATTCCAAGTATATGAGGTACAGATATTAATAATGAAATGTTTGTAGTGCGGGCATCTTGCCCGCGAGGGGTGTACCTCACCAAAGTGGAATCCGCTGTATATAGCAATATGATTTGAGTTGTGAGATATTGGAAACTTTTAGGAAACAGGGAACAGGGAACAGGGAACAGGGAATAAAAAGACAAAAATACAACTCTACCTCATAACCTTGGGAAGCGCTATAGATACTATAAATATTTTTAAAATTGATAATATCATCAATAGTTTACTAAGTCAATATTTTTCTTTTGATTTGTATATTGGAATCTGCTTTTGGAGATTGATTAGATTATAAATATTTATTGTTGAAGTGGGAAAAAATACTTTTATATTGCGTCAATCTCTGATTTTACTTGATAAATTTAGAACGGAAAAATTATCATATCAGACTAACTTAAGGACTTTAAGAGCTTTAAGGGTTTTAAACCATCAGGATTCATGTTTAAGAATTTAGAATTTAGAATTAAGAATTTAGAATTACCGAATAATTAACAATTAAATAATTAAACAATTTAGGTATAAAGTCTCCCCTTTCAAGGGAAAAAAGTGGTCGAGGGATGGCGAGGAAACCTACGCTATATCCAATTGACCAAGAGAATATTTTTTTTCCTTATTGGTCAACCCTCTTCCTTTGAGGGAGAGGTAATTATCCATTATCCATTAATAAACTATTCTTATAAATAAGAGGATTGGAGCAAAAGATTTTTTTCCTTTTTTCTCCATGAATGGAGAGGCTTTATACCTAAATTTTTCGGTAATTTTAATAGAAAAGTATTAACTATAATAAATAAAGTTGTCATTTTTAACACCAATGGGTAAGATGGTGTAGGGAAATAAGTTTAAGGGTGCATTGTAACAGCGAAAAATTGGAACATTCTTTAGATATTTCTAGTCGTATTTATACGAAATGTCATTGATAAAAACAGTAATATCTAGGAATTTTGCTAGCTCTTACCCAAGAAAATAAAAATATAGCAATGTGCGCTGGCATAATTTACAAATTACAAGAACTGTCCAATAGCTAAAAGTCTTATACTATCAGTTTTTTATTCCCCCAGATGAGCTGTTGCTTTCCGGAGCTGTTGCCTGCGCACAGCGCTATAAATATCAGGACTTACGCATAGACTCTACAGATAGGGAGGGCGTTAGCGGAGCTTGACGTTAGTCAATGCCATTCGCCCCTACAGATCGTGTTTTCAAGATGAATCTGCGTAAGTCCTGAATATGTTAAATAAAATTTATCTAATCTTGACTAATAATTTTTTTGTCAAAGATTAGATTACTGCAAAAAATTTCCAAACAAATTTGCATTGTTTCATCAAGGAGAAAAAAACACAAATGGCTCAATTCTTTGGTTCAAATGGAAAAGATAAAATCAAAGGTACAGATGAAAATGATATTATCCGTGGTTTTGGAGATGAGGATAAACTTGATGGTAAGGATGGTGATGACTTCATTGATGGTGGAGCAGACGATGATGATATAGATGGAGATGATGGGAATGATACCATACTTGGTGGTACTGGTGAAGATAAGCTCGAGGGTAAAGATAATGATGACTTGATTTTTGGTCAGGAAGATGATGATGATATTAAAGGTGGAAAAAATAATGATACTATTTCTGGTGGTACTGGTGAAGATAAAATCAAGGGTGATGACGGTAATGACTTGATTTTTGGTGATGAGGGTGATGACGATATAGAAGGTAAGAAAGACGAAGATGTTCTTGTTGGGGGGCCTGGTAACGATAAACTTCGTGGAGGTTCCGGTGATGACATTTTTCTTTATACAGCTCTTGGTGAAGGTATAGATGAAATTAGCGATCTAGAAGCTGATGATGATACCATTGGTTTTCTGCAAGAAGTGTTTGATCCCAATAACACTAGCGGAATAAATTTCGTTACATTTGTTAATGTTGAAAGGGATAATGTAGCTGTCCAACTAAGTAATGCAAATTTATTAGATGGTGCCAACATCAATGGAAATTTTCCAACTATTATCTTTTTTGATGAGGACGACAATGGTAAAAAAGGTACATTAGCTTACGTCCGAGATAATGTAACTGATATTATTGCCAGAGTTTCAGTTAAAAAAGGAGAATTAAGTGTTGATAATTTTAAGTATGTAACAGTTGATGCACCTGTATTTAATGATGATGGTACAGTAATTGATTTTAACGATGGAGGAATCATCAGTGTTGAATCATCTGTACTGGAATTGTTGGGCATTAATATTGAAGAGATTGAAGTATCAATAACTGATGGAAATAATCTAGATATTGATGATGCTAATTTCTTCGTTATTTCACAAGAAATAACTGATATTACAGTGCTGCAAGAATTGCTAGTAGATATTGAATTTAGCAGTACAGTTTTATTCTTATTCAGTACAGCAGAGAACACATTTTTAGCCTCCTTTGATGGCAATGAAGTTAATACTATTGCTGAGTACGAAATAGTATCTAACCTAGAAGCATTTGATATTGAGACCAATCTGAACATTAGCACAGATGACTTTATTAGTAATCAAAGTCAAGTATCAATTAGTGTATCTATACTTCAACAATTAGGAGTAGATTTAGATACTCTAAATACCATTGTTATAGGTGCTGATGATGTCGCTCCGGTAACAGAACAATTACTCATTTTTGCCACAGAACAATTTGACAGCATAGAAGTTTTTGCTCAAAGATTAAGCACTCTTGCTGTTAATAATGCTGTTCTAGCTGTTGCTAATATTGATGGTCAAACTGTTTTACTATTCTCAGATGGTAGTCAAGAAGGAATTACTACTATTCAAGAATTTGATGTGATTCTATCTGATTTAGAATTATTTAGTAGTGTTAATCTGAGTCTCTTAAATGAAATCCAAATTACAGCAGATAATGATACTATTTCTGCCACAAATAATCCTGATGAATTTTTCATTCAGGAAACAATTGAAGGCGGATTTACAATTGAAGACTTTGACGATAATACAGACATTATCAAATTACGGTCAGAAGATTTTGGTGGTCTGACAAATGAAGATTTAACAAGAGTATTAGTTTCAGTATTTACCACTTCTGAACAGGTAGTAGATGCTAATTTTCTAGTTATCGACCAAATATTTGCTTCCATAGAAGAAGTTGAAATACGACTAAGTGAGTTGAACATAACTGGTTCAGTCCTATTAACTTACACCGATGAATCAGACAATACTGTTTTCGCTTTTTCACAAGAGGGTATAGTTGAAGTTATTGCTACCTTATCTACTGATGAAGAAACGGATGTAGAACTTGATACAGATAATATCTTTATCATAGGTGGTGATGATGGAGACAATGGTGATGATGCTGATGGAATAGAAATTAATGCCAACCTCTTAGAATCATTAGGAGTCACAGCAGAAAGTTTCACTACCGTTAATATCGAAATTGGTTCTACCCAACAAGTTCAAGAAACTCTCTTAATTTTTACCGAAGAAAGTTTTGATAATTTTCTAGTTCTCGAACAACGACTAGCATTCCTAGTAGGTCAACGTTCGGTTCTACTATTAGCAGAGGTTGAAGGTACAACTCAATTAGTATTGTTCAATGGTACTGAATTTGAGTTAATTCAAGAAATAGAGATAGAAAATATTAGTGATTTCTCTATTGAGAACTTAGACTTGTTCAGACCATTTGATGTGACTACAGAGCAGCTAGAAGTTGATGTTGAGATACTCATAGATATTGATGTCACAGTAGAAAATTTCACCAGCATTAATATCACTGCTGATATAACTCAAGAAGTTCAAGAAAATTTCTTGATTTTTGAGTCGGAAAGTTTTGCTAGTTTAGAAGTTCTGCAAGAACGTCTAGTAAGTCTGGTAAGTGAACGCTCAGTTATACTATTAGCTAATATTGATGGTCGCACCCAGTTAGTATTGTTCAATGGTAGTGAGTTTGAAGTAGTAGAAGACTTTGAAGTAGAGTTGCAAAATCTCGGTGATTTCTCAGTCAATAATTTAGACTTTATTGAAGTTGAAGAACCAGAAGAACCAGAAGAACCAGAAGAACCAGAAGAACCAGAAGAACCAGAATCAGAGGTCAATGTTGTCATCAGTAACTCAAATACAATTGTCCTCAACACTGAGATTGAAAATGTAATTCAATTCAATTCTTTAGAGGAAATTGGTGGTAGAATAGTCGGTTTTAGTGAGTCAGACTCCTTAAACTTCAATTCATCACTATTCGGTAGTTTCAGCAATTCAACATTCAGTCGTGTAACTGTCACTGAGTTAACCACCAATATTGATATCCAAAACCAAAGTCTACTGGTTGTTGAGCAACAAATTAACTCAATACAAGAACTACAAACACTGCTAGTTAGTTTACAAGTAGACAGTCCAGTATTCGTTCAATATACCAACCAGCAAGGTCGTAGCATATTAGCATTTGCCGAAAGTAGCACTCAAGTAGAAATTGTCAGTCAATTTGCATCCCAAGTAGAGCTAACAGAAGCTAACTTTAACTTTACCCAAATAACCACAGCAACTGCAGACACAGAAATTACTGCCACTACTGGAGTAATAGACACAATTTTCTTTAATTCATTAACTCAAGCTATTACTATTAGCGACTTTGAAACCACAGATATACTGCAGTTCCAAACCGGAATATTTGGAAATTTCCGAAACAGTAACTTCAGACAGGTTACTGTCAATGAATCAACCAGCAGTGTAGCAAGGAATATAGGTCTAGTTAAGTTAGAGCAAGACTTTTCCAATCTAACAGAAGTAGAAACACGTCTACAGCAACTTGGTGTTAACAGTAATGGTACTTTTGCCACTTATGTTAATGCACAAAATCAAACTGTCTTAACCTTTTTCCAAGAAGACAGTTTAGAAATTGTTGCTACCTTTGAAACAGAAATAAACCTGAATGTCAGCAACTTTACCTTTGTTGGTGTCCTCGCAGGTGGAAATACAAACGACTTCCTTTCCGGTGGCCCTGGTCCAGATATCCTTAATGGTTTTGGAGGCAATGACACCATACAAGGTCTTGGTGAAAATGATACTCTGCAAGGTGGTAATGGCAGGGATTTGATTAAGGGCAATAGTGGTGACGATCGCCTAATCGGTGATAACGGCAATGACACTCTCAGGGGTGGTGCAGGTAACGACCTCATGCTTGGTATACGAGGTAATGATTTGATAGAAGGAAACTCCGGTTTTGACCATCTCTTAGGAGGTGCAGGTAACGATACCCTTCGTGGTGGCATTGGTCGTGATCGCCTTAATGGTGGTGCTGGTAACGACGTACTCACAGGTGGTGCAAGTATTGACCGCTTTATTTTCAATACCAATGAAGAGTTTACTCAAGCAGATGTGGGTACAGACGAAATTACTGATTTTGTTGTAGGGAAAGATATTATTCTGTTGGATAAAGACACTTTCACTGCACTTACCAGTATTCAAGGTGATGGTTTCAGTGTAGCAACAGAGTTTGCAATAGTTACCACTAATGCAGCGGCAAGAACTTCTGATGCGTTTATTGTCTACAACACTGAAAACGGTCGTTTGTTCTATAACGCTAATGGTAGTGCTGCTGGTTTAGGTGGAGGTGGTAATTTTGCTACCTTAACTAACGAAGCAGAAATTAGTGCTGATGATTTCTTCCTACGTTAACTAGCTATCAGCTATCAGCTTTTAGCAGCTTGGGGTTAAAATTCCATAAAGTAGGGGCAAATGGCCATTTGCTGACGCAAAGCTGCCGAATGGTGCCCCTACAGAGTTTTGGGTGTGATATCATGTCCGGTAGCATCGGTATTGTATAGCGAAAGTAAGGAAGAAGGAAGAAGGAAGAGGGAAGAAGGCTTAAAAGCTTGAAACAACTTAAATTTCCTGTAGATATTCACCCTTGGTTTTACACAAACAATAAAGTGCGGACATGATATGATATCAAATCCTGTTAAACAGTGATATATTGGTTGTTTAAGTCAGGAGGAGTCAGGAGGAGAGAGAATCACAAAGATTTAGCAGTTATAGCAATGTGCGCTGGCATATTTACAAATTTCAGGAACTGTCCAATAGCTAAAATTTTATATTATTCCAACGGAGATGCTGCGCAAACAGCTTTTTATCCCCCCTACTGCCTATTGCCTATTGCCAGATGATATCAAATCCGTTTAATTCGGCACGTAAAAAATGTTCCATCTTCAACGATTACCAAATATTTCTCCATCTCCCCATCCCCCCATCCCCCCATCCCCCCATCCCCCATCCCCCCATCCCCCATCTAATTACACCGATGCTACCGGATTTGATATGAGCTGCGCGCAGCGCTATATGACGATAGGAGAATTTTTTTATGTCCAATCAAACGGATTTGATATGATGTGAAGTCATAAATCTGAAAAGTCTTGTATCGTTAATTTGGAGTGTTTATGACTAGAAAACGTTTAATTATTGAAATGGGCATGGGAATAGACCAACATGGCCAGGAGCCAACAGTCGCTGCAGCTAGGGCAGTCAGAAATGCGATCGCTCATAATGCTTTACCCGGAGTTTGGGAAGTCGCAGGTTTAAGTCATCCCAATGAAATGATTGTAGAAGTACAGGTGGCTGTACCTTACCCAGAACAGGTGAAGGTAGAAGAGGTTTTAGCTGTATTACCTTTTGGCCAAAAAAGTATCACTATTGAAGATGGAGGTATGGTGGTGCAGGGTAGAGCGATCGCTGAATTGGAAGATAAAAATGATGAAATGTTAATTGCTGTCGCAGCAGTCACCGTATTGGTAGAGATTTCAATAATTTAGAATTTAGAATGCGCGAATTTAGAATTACCTCTTTTTATAAATAAGAAGATTGGATAAAAGAATTTTTCAGGACTTACGCATAACCGCCATATCTAGTAGGGGCGAATGGCATTCGCCCGGCGAATGGCATTCGCCCGGCGAATGGCATTCGCCCGGCGAATGGCATTTGCGCTCCGCAAAGCTCCGCAATACAAGTCGCGGAGCGTTAACGGAGTTATGCGGTAGCAAAACGCCCCCTACCAATAGCGTATTGTCTAAGAATTTGCGTAAGTCCTGTTTTTTTTCTTTTTTCTCCATAAATGGAGAGGCTTTATACCTGAAATTTTCGGTAATAGAGTATCCGGATAATTAGCGATCGTACGATCGGCAGAGTCAGGAGTCAGGAGGACCGAGTCAGGAGGAAGAAATGATTAAGAGTGGGAATTATCTGGGGATATTCCGGCATTTTATATCTGCTAAGTTGCTTGGGTTTATACAGACATGATGTAGTTTATAGTGTCTGAAAGTATAAAAAATCTGCTATGCTTGACTACAAAAGACATAACAGATATATCTAGGTTACTTAGTTGAGGTTACTATAAGTGGGTTTAAATTCACACTTACTATTATTAACTTTTTTTTAAAAAACATCAGTTTTTGCTCTTCTTCATCAAATCTTTAAATAAGAATGGAGTGTTGTAAAGATTTGATGAAGATGTCGATCTTTTATATAGATATTTATTATTTTTCCGGATATTTTTTTCTTAAATTTAATACTTTTGACAGTTGACAAATCAATTATTCAACTTTTATGTCAATTTCAAAAAGAATGTTATCAATACTGAAAGCTATGCTGCTAAATTATTTTAATATCTATTTGACTAAAAAATAGATTTTATTTTTCCTAACTACTGGCTACTAAAAATACCGACATTGGTGAATCAACATCAGAATTAATATATTTGGACTAACTGTAATCAACATCAGAATTATGAATACCCCTTTCATTACTTGCTCCCGAACAACTCGTAAACGAAATAATTTGTAGGGACGCCCTTATGCAACGTCCCTACCTATTCCCTCCATACCTATTCCCTCCATACCTATTCCTACTAGCACATCTAGCTTTAGAATTTGGGTAAGTTTGAGAAAATGAATATCTCTGCCAACCCCCCTTTCTAAGCTATCCCTGATAAGGAACTCCTGAAACCTTGATGGGAGGGTGGGGAGGATGGGGAGGTGTGGGGAGTGTGGTCCGTAATAATATTCAAAAAACGTCTAATTTAATATACTTTTCTGAGGAAAAAGCCTCTCAAAGGATTTATACATAACTTCTCACTAATGTCCGCGTTTTATGTTAAGAAAGATGTTTATAAAGCATAGCTTTCTAAGGCAGGGCTGTAAAAAATATGTATTTTGAATTTATTGTTTCTCTGAAATACTAATTTATTTTAAAGATTGCTAAATTTGATACACAATTTACTTTTTTAATGTATCATTAATAATTAAGTTGTACCTATAACTGTATAACTTGATCGATTTCCCAAATTGATTGCACAAATATCATTAATATGGGAGAAGTATTGAAAATCAACTACTGATTTTCTTCTAATCAGCATAATTACTTCTGCAATTCAACAATTACTAATAGTCAAAACTTAACAACCATCTAGTTATAACTAGATTTGTTCATATCAGTATTCTGTGAAACTAGAACTACGATTAACAATTTTAATAATCTAGCTGATTCAGTTTCACCAGAAAAGTATAAGCTTTATTTCAGCAAAATTCAGTTAACTATAGTTAGTGAAGTAGCTGTAGTTCTTTTTATCCATTTTTCATTCTCTCTAAATACAAGCCTTAATTAAATAACTTTTGTATTTTAGAGTAATTAACTAAAATTTAAATTCAATTTGTGAAGTTTTAAAATAATCATAATTTAGCCATGAATAACTGTCCTTGTTGCTCTACTCAAATGCTGCGCCATAGTCGTAATTCCCAAATTTATTGGTATTGTTTGGAATGCAAGCAAGAAATGCCAAATTTAGTAGATAAGCTCAAAAAACAAATTATTTTAAACAGTTTTCGCGAACATTCTTGTCAAGCAGCAATCAAAAATACCTACAGAACTGTAGAAACCCACTTGCATGAAGAAAAAACAGTTATGAACTTACTTGGCATTGCCTAATAGGGATAAAAACAGTAAAACTCCTGTATGGCAATTTTATCAGGACTTACGCAAATTGACTTTTACAGCGGTTTTCATTTGAGTAGACCACAGTAGGGGCGAATGGTATTCGCCCTTATAGAGACGTTCCATGCAACTTCTCTACAAGATTTTGGTTATGGCGATGTGGTTCATCAACTTGAAAAGCGCTGTAAACCACTATCTGTAGGGGCGCCATTCGGAGCTTTGCGGAACGCAAATGGCATTCGCCCTCCCTATCAGTAAAGTCTCTGCGTAAGTCCTGTAATACCATTTCTCAAAAACTTTTCTACATTTTGTTGAGCAGGGGACCCACCCCTAGCCCCTCCCCCTCCTAGGAGGGGAAATAGGGGAGTGGGTAGGGACGTTGCATAAGGGCGTCCGTACAGGGAGAAGCAAACATAAGAATAATTAACATTAACGCAAGCTGAAATTAGCATGCAAAGTGATTTTGCTTGTACTGATTAGTTGACAACTGAAGTACTGCCCAAGTATAGCAAGACTTTTGGGAATTGGTATAACTACTAACTACTAAAAATCATAAAATCATTCAGCAACGCCAATTATTTTAAAGTAATAACAGTTTTCACCACACCTGAACGTTCCCCCCGCGCCGTCATTTCAATTTCACAACCAGCAAAACCTTTAACCACCCACTCAACATGACAACGATAATCATTACCTCGAGCAGAATTAGCAAAAGCTTTATTCGATCGCCCCTCCAAATGACCTCTTTCCTGTAACTGCTTTCCACTAAGCAACACTACATTTTCAGGCAAAGTCAACATCACCTCTATAGGTCGAACACTTTTTCCTTCCCTAGCTTTTTCACTGGTATAAGTAGGCAAAAATCCCTGATTTTCCAACTGCACCACTACCAAATAAATATCGCCACCCTGATGTTCAACTACCACCTGACTAACTGCCAAACGAGGCGACATCAAAGCATGAGAAATAGCAAACTGACAATGTTCCTCGCACAACTTTGGTAAATATTCCACAGGAGCATTTTGCCAAACCTCCTTATGATTCCATCCACCAATTTCTACAGTACCCAGTTGTGGATGTTCAAACGGTTGCCAGTCAATAAAACCCTTCCCACCCAACTTTTCATCATTCCACTGCATCAATTTCAAATCATCTGAAACAGGATGGCGTTGTAACCACTTAACATAATCTTCCTTCTGAACTCCCGCTGCTGTAGGTGCATCCCAAAGCTCTATAATAAAACCAAACCAACCAAAGCACTCGTAACAATAATCATCCATTGCACCATAAGTCTTCCGATTAGCAGGATAGCAAAAGTTATGATAAACCGAAACACATTCATAACCAGTAATTTCAGTACCCTTTTCCCCAATCAACTCGTAAATTTCCAAATCCTCCACAGGTAAGCGGTCGTCTGGATAAATGCTATAAGGACGTAAAATTACCGCAGAAAAGGTATGATAACTAATAAAACCATTAATATTAGAATGCTCGCGCCAAAATTCTGCTACAGCACGAGTTTCCGGTTCAGAAAAAGGAAAATCTCCAGCACCTTTTTGTTTTCCCTCCGGTTGCCACTCATAAGGATAGTTGCGATTAAAATCCATTCCTTCCAGTGCGGGAGCAATTTTAATATCATAACCGTTATAGTTTTTGATAATTCCCTCTTGCAGAATAGTGTAGTAAGTGCCTCCAAATTCATCAGGTTCGCGACGCACCATTATTCTAGGGTCTTCTGGCGAAATTTTCCACGCTCCACAATCATCTTTGAGTCGCATCTGCAAAATTAACCCATCCCCATTTACATCTTCCCAGTGGAGTCCGTCGCGTTCTTCGGGATATGGATAATGACGAATACTCGATCGCAATCTTTGAGGAGTTGTTAAATATTGTTCTGCTCCATCAACAGCAATACGAGGTAATACATAAACTGTGTAGTTGTCTAATAAACGAGTAATTTGAGGTTCGCTAGAGTAATTATTTAGTAGGTGATAAATAATATATAGAGCAACAGCAGAACCTGTAACTTCTCCAGCATGAATATTAGCATCAATCCAATATCCAGGTTTTTCTTTTGCTTTTCCCGTATTTTTATTAGTAACAGTAGCTAAGAAAATATCTAATCCGCCGTAGCTTTTACCAATAACTTTTAACTCAATCAAATGGGGATTACTTTCACTCATCTGATGCAAAAAACTTACCACTTCTTGATATGTATAGTAGTGGCTAAAGTCAAAACCTGATTCTGTCATTTTAAATTATTAAGTCTCTATATATGTAATTAAATTAGAATTAGTATTTATTGGAATTATCAAGCCAAGTTGGAGACTAACATTATCAGTTTCAACTATAATTATTAAACTTTTTGTGACTATTATAAATGTCCAATAATAAAAAATAAAATCAATTATCGCACATAAATTATCAATTATTTTCCCTTACCGAAAAATTCAGGTATAAAGCCTCTCCATTCATGGAGAAAAAAGAAAAAAAATCCTTTTATTCAATCCTCTTATTTATTAAGAAGAGGTAATTCTAAACTCTTAATTCTAAATTCTAAATTCTAAATTCTAAATTCTTGAACCCCTACTCCCTCTTTTGGAGGAGATGTCTATTTATAATTATGTTCCCACTTCCACATACCACTAGAAATCAAATTTGTCAAAATGTGGGCAATAATTGGTATTAATAAATTACCTGTTTCTAAGGCACTATATCCCAACACCATTCCAACTATTGTTGCCCAAACCATATAAGGCCATTGTTGCTTACCACTCAAATGTAAAACACCAAAGAAAACACTTGAAGCAATTAATGCCACTGTATCCAATCCCAAAGCAGACAAAATTACACCTCGAAATAACAATTCTTCGCTCAATCCTGGTAGTAACCCCAACCAGATTAAATCGGGCCATAACAAAGGAGTCACAACTAATTTAAGATATTGATCTGCACTACGACGATAGGTAGGCCAAATGCGATAAACTAAGGAACTAGCAATAGTAATACCTAAAGCGATCGCTACTCCCCACAATAACGCTCTGGGATTCCAACTCACAGGTAATAAATCAACACCAAGTAGCAAACAGGTTTTAGAGATTGCCAGTAATACTAATGCTGTTACTCCCATTGCCACCAATACTTGAGTACGAGTTAGAGGTTCGGTTTCTGGATTTTCAGGAATTTGCTCTGTCACTTGTCCTCTATAAAATTAACTTTAGATTTTATATTTATAGCGCTTTTCACATAGATAGACTACAGTTAGTACGGCCAACCCAAAAGCATTTTTCTACTCTGTAGGGACGTTGCATGCAACGTCCCTAACTTCCTACCCAATAATAATTTTGTGGTCTACTTAAATAAATTGCGCTGTAACTATTGTACAGGATGGCACTACTGAATTTTGGCAATTGGTAATATTTCTGGCCTCAAAGCTTCTGCATTAATGCCAGCTCGATGAGCAACCAACACCCCCAACGCCTCCAAATATGAATTAACCTCTAATGCTTTTATCCCCAAACTTTCTGGTGAAGCTTGCATTTGAGTTTGATTTTCCCTGACGGCAATAATTTGTGCTGGAGTTTGACTGAAACTCATTACTGCACTACCACCACAAGCAGTAGCAGGTACAACCACAGCATCTACTTGTTTTGCCAAAATAGTATTAGGGAGTAGGGGAGTATCTTTTGTATTTACTAATTGAGGCGCTCGACTCAACCCCACTAATACACAAGGTAAAAATGTGTAACCAATTTCTTCTGCAGCAGACCGAGGCGATAAGTTAGGGTCTAAGGGTAGAGGCAATAAAGCAGGAGCATGAGCGCAGGGGACCTGAAAAGTTTTGACAATCAAATGACTAATAACTGCTTCTGCACCAGCTAAAGGGTCCACTCCTTGTCCGTGGCGATATAGTTGTAATCCTGTACTACCTTCATCATCGGGAAATCTGGCAACAACAGCGATCGCTTCTGCTTTAGCTTTGTGAATTAGAGTTTCTGCTGCTCGTAGCAAACTATCAGAATTAGCTATTGTGCCCCAGGATGCCCCAGAATCAGATTGTTGTAATTGTACTTCTAGTGGGACATCTGTAATTATATAATCTGTGAGATTTAGCCCTAAAGTTGCTCTAGTCGCATCCGCAGCTTGTAAATGGCGCAGTTGCAATTCTGGCTCAATGCCTTGGTCTAGAATTAAACCCACTCGGTTTTGATGTACCGGTTGTAATCCATACCATCCCTGAGCAAATTTGTCAAGAGCATAGCCTTCTACATAGAGAGCATTAGATAATGGCCAATAAAGTTGTGCCCCATTCAGAACATTGGGGTGAGTAATTAGGAGGTCACAAGTTTGTGCGATCGCTCGTGCCACTGGTAGAGCATCTCCAGCATAACCACCAATAGATGCACCGATACCAGTGGGAATAATTAAGACTACTGTATAAGGACGAGGTATCAAATTAAAAGTCAAAATCAAATTTGTAGGGTAATTTAAGCAGAAATTATTTGATTTTTAGATGCAAGATATTTCAAGAAACAGGTAATTTCAGTTATCAGTACCTCTGCAATAAGTAGGCTTGAAATATGGAATATTCTCTTTTTTATCTTCTTAAAAGAGGAGGCTTTAGACCACTTATCGGTAAATAGAAAAAATTATTTATACTCATGTAAAATCTGGTGATACAGCTATAGCAATCGTACTTCTCCACTAAAACTATAGATAAAGCAGAAGATTCCAAGTATATGAAGTACAAATATTAACAATTAAATGAACGCAAGTACGGGCATCTTGCCCGCGATGGGTGTACTTCACCAAAGTGGAATCCACTGTATATAAACTTAGCTTTATAAATCTATTGAAAAATATTTCAACCACAAGATAATGGCGTATTTTTAAAGTAAAACTAATTATAAAAACCATGAAAATAGGACTTGATATAATTAGTCTAAGGTAGCAGTTATATCAAATATAACTATTTATTTTTTGGAAATTTCTGTTGTAATTGAGTTAGTGTTAACTACCACAGCTTCTACATGAGCCTTTTGTGTTTCCGTATCTACTTTAGTCACTGCCCAACGTAGAGGTGCACCACGTTTTTCTAACTCTTTTTCAATTTCTTGATTGAGTTTATTTGGTGATTCTTGCAGGTCAATTTCAACATTAATAAAATGAGTAGTCATGTCAGTTATCAGTTATCAGTTATCAGTTATCAGTTATCAGTACAATTTTAAGTTAATTAGTTTACAAAATAAACTTTATTTACCGAATAATTAAGGTTTATAGCCTCTCCTTTAAAGGAGAAAAAGCGGTCGTTTGCTTTTGCTTTTGCTTCGCAAATGCTGGCTTGCAACGCAAAGCTGGCGCAACGCAAAGCTGGCGCAACGCAAAGCTGGCGCAACGCAAAGCTGGCGCAACGCAACGCTGACGCGAAACGCGTATCTCGGAACGGAGTTCTATCTTCCGAGCTTCCCGTAGGGTGGGATGGCGCAATTCGAGCGGCTCTGTCAAGAGCGGGTCTCCTCGCCATATCCAATCGACCAAGAGAAGAAAAAATTTTCCTTTTATTCAATCCTCTTCTGTTCAAGGAGAGGTAATTATTAATTATTAATTATTAATTATTCATTATTAATTATTCATTATTAATTTTTGAAGTCTTCCTTTTAAGTGATTTTGAAGCTATTTATGAAGCACCAAATTGACGGTCGTAAACCTCATCTTCCTTTCCAGTTTCTATCTTTAAATTAGACCGAGGATAGGCAATACATAATAAAACATAACCCTCTTCTTGAAGTTCTCGACCAACTCCCATACCATCGGCCTGATCTACAGTACCCTCTCCAATAATTTTGGCTGCACAGGTTGTACAAACCCCTGCGTTGCAAGAATTAGGCAAACCTAGTTCAGCCTTATCAGCAACCTCTAATATTTTTTTATCCTCTGGCACCTGAATAGTGTGAGTTTTTCCCTCGTGTTGAATTTCAACAGTATAAGTCTTTGACATATTGTAATTTGTAGATTTAATTCCAGAGAGGAATTTAGACTCTTTGATTTTATGAAATCTTATGTATATTAGCCCTTTTAGAGATTGAGGGCAACGTTAATTCTCCGAAATGAAACAAAATTTTACAATCTTAATAGTATTAGACATAGGCGTGAAAAAGATATAGACTTTTTATCAAAGTAGGGAATAGGGAATAGGGAATAGAGAACAGGGAAGATATTTTTAGGAAAAAACACGAAAAAGGATTTTTAGTTATTATACTCTAATTTATAGCAAATAAAGGGCAAATTTATTTTCTGGATATGTCTATTAATTATTGCTTTAATTTTTATAGCGATCGCAGTTTTTTTAATACCTAGTAAATAAGCTACTTTAGCACTTTTTGGCAATAGAAAGCAGAGAATAATTTAACGTATTACCAAAATCTGACTTAGCAGGTTTGAGCAATACCTTATTACCTGCTTCTCTAAATATTATTTCCCTTTTTTCCTTCCTCCTTACCGAATAATTAATAATTAATAATTAATAATTAAATAATTCTGCTTTAAAGCCTTCCCTTTTAAGGGGAAATAAAGAAATAATATTTCCTTATATTCAATTCCGTAACGGTTAAAACCCGAGGTAATTATCAATTATCCATTATCAATTATCAATTAATGAACTCTTCCTTCTTCCTTCTGCTATCAAAAATCCCTGCTATAAAAATCTATAGCAGAGGATAAACGCAATTTAAAAAGCTTTTCTTGACGGAATACTCCGCAAAAAGATAGCTAATTCCATGCACTACCTTTTTACGCTGATAGCTGTTTGCGTAGCATCCCGTAGGGAAGCGCTAATAGCTGATAGCTAGTTAACTGCGGTCAGCTATAGCTACAGGTTCAAAACTAGGTATAACCAAATCATCATTTTGCTTAGTTAACTGATTATACAGTCTTTCAGTATTCGGGAAATTAGCAGCAGGGAGAGTCGGGAAGCGACGATAAGGAACAGTATCCTCCCCAAACATCTCAATATACTCAGCACTATTCACCATAGCGTTGATAAAACCTTTGATACCCAAACTTGCCAGAATCTGATTATACTTACGAATCTCAACTTGATTGCGAGGAGCACGTCCTAAGAAATGCTTAGTACCAAGTTCAATTACCTTAGTATTAGGATATGGCGTATAAAACTCCTTAACATAAAGTTGAGAACAACCTAATCCTTCAATAAATTCCTTGAGGTTGATTTCATCATTTCCTAACTTACTTTCTAAGGAAGAGAACTCACTCTTAACAACGTAAGGATCGATATCGCGTTCAAAAATCTGACGATAAGCAGCAGCAATAATCAATTTCACCTGTTGCTTATCTTGGGTACTTGTCAACTTAAATACCTTAGACTGCTCCCGTTGCTTGTTAACACCTTGACCAACTCGGAACTCAACATCAGGTTCGCTACGAACCTCCCCAGGAGTGCCCAACTCCACAAATCTTGGCGTAACTTCTTTCTGTACAAGTAGATTCTTGTCAGCAATACTGCCAACTCTTGTATTCCTTAACGACAAACCACCAGGAGTTAGATAACGTTCATAAGGAATTGTATCTTCCCCAAAAGCGTCATTGTATTCTTGACTATCGATAATTGCATCGACTAAAACATAGAAACCCTTCTTAGCACAAATATCGAAGTAAGAATTAATTTCCTTACGTCCATAAGTCGGACGACCTAACAACCTTCGATGAATATACTCAATTGCCTTGCACACATACAAAGAACTCCAGTACATATTACGGAAAGTATCAGACTTCGCTAAAGCACGAATGAACTCGCGAATAGTGATATCACCATTTTCTAGTTTGTTCTCAGCACTCTTGAGACGCTGACCATCATAAACATCACGACCGAATACCTGACGATAAGCAGCTGTAATAATTTTTTGAGTAGAAC